>CAYPGQ010000027.1:0-45210 GCA_964410125.1 uncultured Eubacteriales bacterium
TATAGCCAATTATATTGCTTTTAGTTATGAAGTGTCTTTTCGACTTAGCATGCTGATTTTTTATATAAACACTTCTCTTCTAGCTGGGTTAGGCCCCAATTTGCGTATCTCCTCTGTGAACTCCTTGACAACTTCCGCATAGCGCGGCCCCTCAGAGGCCGCAATCCATGAAAGTCGGATACGCTCGGCCTCCAATCCGAGACTCTCAAAAGTCTTGTTCCAAACCGCAAACCTGCGGCGTGCGTAATAATTCCCCTTTATGTAGTGGCAATCCCCCGGGTGGCATCCGGCTATGATTACGCCATCTGCGCCTCCAAGAAACGCTTTGACAACAAACATTGGGTCGATGCGGCTCGAACACATCACACGGATAGCCCTGAACGCGGGGGGCATCTGCAACCTGCTGACACCAGCTAGGTCGGCACCGGCATACGAGCACCAGTTGCAGAGAAATGCCACTATTTTGGGTTCGAATTCTTTTGCCACTATTTTCTCCTTAAATCGTTGCCGCATCAATAGCGGAAAGTATTTGTTCTCTTGTAAAGCCTTTCTGCTCTATTGCCCCGCTCGGGCACGCCGCTGCGCAGCAGCCGCAGCCTTTGCAAAGCGTTTGGTTCACTTTGCATACCATCTCACCTTCCGGTGCTTCGACAAGTTCAAGAGCGTTAAATTCGCATACTTCAACACAGGTGCCACACCCGCTGCAGATTTCCTCATTTACTGAAGAAATCGTGGCCTCGGTTTCATACTCGTCTTTGGTTATAATTGTCGCCGCTTGTAAGGCGGCAGCTCCTGCTTGGGCAATGCTTTCCGAAATCGTCTTCGGGCTGTGGGCCATCCCCGCGAGAAACACGCCGTCGGTGGCAAACTCGACTGGCCTCAGTTTCATATGCGCCTCAAGGAAAAATCCATCAGCGTTTAACGGAACTTTTAATAACTGAGAAATTGTTTCGTTGTCATCATTTGGAACTATACCTGCTGACAATACGACTAAATCCGCAGAAATCTCTATCGGTATTTTTAAAGTCTGGTCAATGACTTCCACCAGCAACCCGTTTCCGTTTTTTGAAACTTCTGGCTTCCGGTCTTCATCATACCTCATAAACACAACATTCTGTTGCCTTGCTTTTGTGTAGAAGCTTTCGTTAAATCCATAAGTTCTTACATCTCGGTATAATATATATACATTTGTTTCAGGTGAAAATTCTTTTATTTTCAAGGCGTTCTTTACAGCTACTGTACAACAAACCCTTGAGCAATAGGGTCTTTCTTCATCCCGAGATCCCACGCACTGTATCATCACGATGTTTTTTGGGAAGGAATTTGTTCCAGGAGAGGACCATTCCCCACCTGGCCTCAAGCGTTCTTCCAGTTCGATCTGTGTTACGACTTTTTTATCTTGACCGTAAAGATACTCATTGGGATGATACTCTTTTGCACCGGTGGCGACTATCACAACTCCATGTTCCAACTCTCCCGATTTCCCGTTTCTGGATATCGTCGTTTTGAAATTCCCAACTGAACCTTCAATGTTTTCAATTTTGGTATCTAGATACGCATGGATTTTTTCGTGTTTTTTTACCTTTTTTATAAGCTCATTTAATTCATCTTGCACATTTTCTCCGGTTACTAAATAGTGAATATGTCTCAGATTTCCACCCAGCTCTTTTTCTTTTTCCACTAAATATACATTAAATCCTTGATTTGCCAGTTCAACTGCAGATGTCATTCCAGAAATCCCGCCCCCAATAACAAGCGCAGATTTATTTATTGGTACTGACATTTTTTGCAGAGGTTCTAATAATCGTGATTTAGCTACTACCATTCTTACCAACTCTTTGGATTTCTCTGTAGCTTTTTCAGGTTCGTGCATATGAATCCACGAGCATTGATCCCTAATATTTGCCATTTCAAAAATATATGGATTTAATCCGGCTTCACGGGTTGTATTTCTAAATAGAGGTTCGTGAGTTCTGGGAGTACAAGAGGCAACGACTACACGATTCAACTTATATTCTTTTATTTTCTCTTTTATTATTTCTTGAGTATCATTTGAGCAGGTATATAAATTATCATCTGAAAAAACGACATTAGGGAGTGTTTTTGCATATTCAACCACGCTAGGAACATTAACGACTCCGCCGATATTTGTGCCGCAGTGGCATACAAATACTCCAATTCTAGGCTCCTGCCCTTTAATGTCTATTTCGGGTGGAAATTCTTTTATAGTGATTAAGCTTCCTTTCTTTTCCTTTAAAAGAGACAAAACCTTAGACGAGGCACCTGACGCCTGCATTATGGTCTCAGGAATGTCTTTAGGTTCTGTAAACGGCCCGGCGACATAAACTCCCTCACGTGTCGATTCAACAGGTCTAAAGGGATCTGTTTTGCAAAAATTGAATTCATTTAACTCGATACCAAATTTTTGAGAAATTTCCTCTACAGATTCTGGGGGTACTATACCGATAGATAAAACAACTAAGTCATATTCACGAGAAACTTTTTGATCATTTTCATCCACATATGGAATCACAAGATTTTTTGTATCAGGTATTTCTTCAATAACAGGGGGACGACATCTTATGTAATTAACTCCGAGTTTCTTAGCTTTTTCATAATACTCATCAAATCCCTTGCTGAATGCGCGCATATCCATAATGAAAATATCACATTCCAAATCCGCGCCTGCGTGTTCCTTAGCAATGATGGCTTCTTTCGTGGCGTACATGCAGCAGACCGAGGAACAATAATCCCTTTCACAATCGCGTGAGCCGACACATTGAATAAATCCTATTTTTTTTGGCTCTTTTTGATCACCAGGTCTTAATACATGGCCGAGATACGGTCCTGTAGAAGATAAAATTCTTTCAAATTCAATCGATGTGACAACATTTTGATATTGTCCGTATCCCAAGTCTTCCTTAATTTTTGCATCAAACAAATCAAATCCTGGAGATAAAACGGCTGCACCGACATTCAAATTGATTTTCTTTTCTTCCTGTTCATAATCAATGGCATCTGCCTCACAAACCTCTGCGCAGATTTTGCATTCTCCCTTGAGCTTCTGGACACAATATCGTTCATCGATTGTTGCTTTGTTGGGAACAGCCTGCGGATAAGGGATGTAAGCAGCCGATCTTTGGCTCAATCTTTCGTTGTATTCATCCTTTATAGGTATGATTTCATGCTTGCTGATTTCCTTGAGCTTAATCCTTTCTGTCGGACAAATAAAAGCACATGCCCCACAGGTCTGGCATACATCCGATTGCACATCAAACGGCGGAATTATTTTACGTTTGGAACCACGATTAACAAAGCTTATCGCCTTGATGCCCATTCTTTCTTCACACATCCTCACACAAAGCCCGCAGAGGAAACAATCCTCGTTTTTCTTTCTCAGCCGTGTTTCTTTCACACCATATTCTTCGGCTATATTTTGGATTACCTTCGAATCGGGACACAAGGCCCATAACAGCTCGATCATATTCTTCCGAGCTTTCACGACTCTTGCGGATTCAGTCTGAACGACCAAACCATCTAGGGCTGGATAAGTGCATGAAGTCTGTATTGTCGACTTGCCATTTCTTCCAATTTCCACCAAACATAATCTGCACGCTCCATACGGAGCCAGTGCTTTATGATGGCAGAGAGTCGGGATCTTCAATCCCGTGCTCTCGATGCATTCCAATAGGGTTTTACCCTCGGGGAATTCTCCCACAGTACCGTTTATAGTCAGCTTAATCACGCCAACCCTCCATCTATATTGAAATTATTCATGTTCATCTCGGATCCTCCACTATTCCTCTTTGACTTCCAAATCACAACGCAGACAACGCTTTGCTTCGGCAATGGCAGCGGCTTCTCCAAATCCCAATTCAACTTCTTTAAAGCTTGCTGCTCTTTGATCGATAGGGATGGCTGGCATTTCGGGCCTTTTGAGGGACTGGACTTCTTCTTCGGAAAGTTCCATAGCTTCGACACGAGCTGCAGGACGGGTTACTTCATATTTTCTTTCCAATTTCTCTCCGCACACATATTTGTTGATCATCTGAGCGGCAATTTTTCCATGAGACATCGCGCCCGTCACTGTATTCGGACCGGACACAACGTCACCTCCTGCAAATATCCCTTCCACATTTGTAACAAGAGTCTCCGGGTCGACTTCGAGTGTGCTCCAAGAGGAAACCTTCAGTCCATTCTCACCTGCGAGCAAAGAGACATCCGGCTCCTGGCTAATAGCCAGGATCAAAGTATCGACATCTATTTCGAATTCAGATCCTTCAATCGGAACCGGCCTTCTTCTGCCGCTCTCGTCCATATCACTGAGTCTCATCCGGATGCATTCTATCCCTTCGATTTTTCCATTATTCGACAGGACATTGACCGGAGCGGCGAGAAATTGTATGTCGATGCCCTCGAGCAAAGCCTCTTCAATTTCACTTTTAATCGCAGGCATCTCTACCTTAGTCCTTCGGTACAAAATACTCGTGTCTTTTCCTAACCGTTTGGCCACTCGGGCAGCATCAATTGCGGAATTCCCTCCCCCAACAACGATGACTTTATCGCCAATTTTCACATCCTTACCTAAGTTATAATCCTGCAGGAATTCCACAGCATCCAAAACCCCTTCAGCATCTTCGTTAGGGATTCTCATTTTCAAGCCCTTATGAGCCCCGATTGCGATAAAGACCGCTTTGTAATCTTCCTTGAGTTTCTCAAGCGGGATATCTTTTCCGATGGTTGAGTTCGTCTTAATTTCAACGCCTAATTTTTTTATCCTGTTTATTTCGTATTCCAAAATGTCCTTGGGCAATCTGAATTCCGGAATTCCGATCGCAAGCATACCACCCGCAACAGGAAGGCTTTCGAATATGGTGACTTTGTAACCTTCAAGGGCAAGGTAATAAGCACATGTCAGCCCTCCAGGTCCAGAGCCTACAACAGCAATACATTCTTCCCTTTCTGGTTTTGGCTTTTGGTCAGGTTCAACTCCGTGTTTCATTTCGTAATCAGCAAGAAAACGCTTGAGAGCTCGGATCGCTATCGGATCGTCCCATTCCCCGGCTGCACACTTTTGCTCGCAGGGAGCATCACAGACACGCCCGCAGATTAGGGGGAGAGGATTTTCTTTCAGGACTATTTTAACCGCTTCCTCGAATTTTCCCTGAGCCAGATACCCGATATAACTGGGGACATCCTGTGAAATCGGACAGGAGTGTTGACAGGCTGATGAAATGATTCCTTTGCACACCAGAGCGGAGCATCTTTTATACTTGATATGTTCGATATACTCTTGCCTAAAATATTTTAGCGTGGTTAATACGGGATTGGGCAATGTCTGACCCAATCCGCACATCGAGGCATCCTTTATGGTTTCGCTAAAATCTTCGAGGATTTCCAGGTCTTTTTCTTCCCCCTCTCCCCTGCATATTTTTTGAAGCACTTCGAGCAGAACGGCGGATCCTTCTCGACAAGAAGCGCATTTTCCGCATGATTCATCATTCGTGAAGTCGATAAAATATTTGGCGACATCGACCACACACGTATCCTCGTCCATCACGATCAATCCGCCCGAACCCATGATGGAACCGGCTTCGGTCAGTTTTTCATAATCTACAGGCAAATTCATCAAACTGGCAGGAATACATCCACCCGAAGGCCCACCGGTTTGGACGGCCTTAAATTTTTTGTTTTTGGGAATTCCACCCCCGATGTCATAAACAATCTCTTTCAAAGTTATTCCCATCGGGACTTCAACCAAACCCGTGTTGTTGATTTTACCGACAAGAGAAAAGACTTTTGTTCCTTTGCTTAGTTCCGTCCCGATACTTGAAAACCACTTTGCACCTCTATTGATTATCGGGGGAATGTTTGCCCAGGTCTCCACATTATTTATATTGGTAGGTTTTCCCCACAATCCTGATTCAGCAGGAAAGGGGGGCCTTTGCCTGGGTTCAGGCGGTCGGCCTTCAATAGAAGCCATAAGGGATGTTTCTTCCCCACACACGAAAGCGCCTGCTCCCTGTTTGATATGAAGGTTAAAACTAAAATCCGTATCGAATATGTTTTCACCTATGAGTCCGTACTCTTTTGCCTGCTCAATGGCGATCTTCAATCTTTCCATGGCGAGCGGATATTCGGCTCTGATATAAACGTACCCTTCGGATGCACCAATAGCCCTTGCTCCGATCAGCATGCCTTCTAAAACAGAATGGGGGTCCGCTTCGACAACACTTCTATCCATATAAGCCCCTGGATCCCCTTCATCGGCGTTACATATGATATATTTGGTATCAGCTGGTTGTTTTCTACACAGTTCCCACTTTAAACCGGTGGGGAATCCTCCCCCGCCTCGGCCTCGAAGACCGGATTTTTTCACTTCAGCTATGATCTCCTCGGGGGTCATCTCCGATAAAGCTTTTGCTAAAGCTTTATATCCGTCTCTCGCTATATACTCATCGATGACTTCTGGGTCGATCATGCCTCTGTTTCGGAGAACGATCAGTGTTTGACGGGAAAAAAAGCCAATATCCATCATCTTGGGGATAACGATCTCTTCTTTTCCTGGTGTGAACATGAGTTTTTGCACTGGCCTGCCCTTTAAGAAATGTTCTTCAACGAGATGTGGGATACTGTCTTCCGTTAAGCGTTGATAAAATATTCCATCCGGCATAACGGCCATGACAGGGCCTACCGCACAAAATCCATTGCAACCCGTCATCACAACCAGGACTTCGTTCTCCAGCTTTTGCTTTTTCAGCTCCTCTTCTAGAACTTCCTTAATCTTAAAAGACTTATTTGAAACACAGGCTGTCCCCGCACATAGCATTAAATGTAATCTGTATTTATCCGTGTTGTATTCATCCATAATCTACCTGACCTTTATTAAATTCCTTAATTTATCCTAGGGGTTATAATTTATTTATAATTTTCCCCGTCACTTTTCAGGACATCCTCTCACTACCCTTTGCCAAGGCATATTCCTCCACAACTTTTCCACCTATAACATGTTCCGATAGTATCCGCCGAATTTTCTCAGGCGTCAAATCGACATATTTCACCGGAGCCTCGTCTTTTAATTCCACAGTCACCATCGGCTCTTTGCTGCATAACCCAGCGCAGCCTGAGTTAGTCAGAATAACATCATCAAGTTTTTTCTTCTCAACTTCTTCCATCAACGTGTTCATGATTTTTCTCGCTCCGGCAGCTATTCCACATGTTCCCATATGGACAGTGATTTTTGCGCTCCCTGCCCCTTCACGCAGGAGAACTGTTTTCCTTACCTTCTGACTGATCTTTTCTAAATCCCCGATTTTCAATTTTGGCATAGATTTTATCCTTATGCGTTTTGATATTGTTTTAATATTTCTGGAACTTTGCCTTTACTCATCAAACCATGGATTTCTTCCCCAACCTTTAACACGGGAGCCAATCCACAACACCCGATGCAACGTACGGCCTCAAGAGTAAAAATCATGTCTTCCGTCGTCGTTCCTCTTTTAATCCCGAGTTCACTTTCGAATGTCGCCGCAATTCTTTCGGCACCTTTCACATGGCACGCCGTTCCTAAACAGATAGTTATGATATGTTTACCTCTGGGTTCCAGGCTAAAAGCATTGTAAAAAGTCGCGATCCGGTACACCATACTCAACGGCATATTCAATTGATCAGCGATGTATCTTAAAACCGATTCTGGCAAATAATTATAGGTATTATTGGCTCTTTGCAAGATGGACACCAAAGACCTTTCCGATATTTCAAAATCTTTAATGATATTTTGCACGATTTCCATGTCTTTAACGGATATATCTATTTTATCTCTTTCAGGTGTAACATATATGATATTTTGGACGGGACAATTCTCAACGCACATACCACAACCCGTACACTTTTCTTCATCTATATACCGGGGTCGCTTTCTTATTTCTATATCAAAATTCCCAGCATTCCCCGATATTTTTTCAACATCAGCGAGTGTTATCACTTCGATATCCATATGCCTGCCGATTTCGACCAATCTGGGAGCCATGGTGCACATGGCGCAATCATTTGTCGGGAAGGTCTTATCAAGCTGGGCCATGACCCCACCTATAGCGGGTTTATTATCAACCAGGTAAACTTTAATGCCAGTTTCAGCTAGATCGAGAGCTGCTTGCATACCGCCGATTCCACCGCCCATGACCATAGCGGCACCAACTTTGTTGTTTTCTGTTTTGTTATTAAACATTTTCCAAAACCGCCTTTTCAGGCACCTGCTGTTGTTGCTGCAGGGCCCTTTCTCTGACTTTTTGGAAGAAAATGGCCAGTGGACGATACAAAAGGTGTGCCCACTTGCCGAAAGGCACCTCCACCACCAGCATGGATACACCTATGACCAGATGAACAGCATAGGTGTAGTAGGTGGCCAACGGCAATCCCATGTATCTAAAAATATGGACCAATATCCCCGTTAACGCGGTCAAAAACAAAAGAACCGGGAACATCCAATCGCTAAAATCCGAGAATTTGTGGATCTGTTCCCGTTTTTTTATTCGGCTGACGATAATTTCTACTGTGCAAAAGAGAAGAACAATTGTCGCATAATACCCCACCCATCTCTGAGGATGCGTAATCGGGTAAATGTTGTCCGTTTGAAACCACATCAGCAAAGCGACAACCAGAATAAGCATGATCACATATCCCGAAACAAGCAAAAAATGTAAGAGCCACCGCCATGTGTTTTTTTTGCAGGTTAGAAACATTTTCTGGGTGGCGAAATTCACTAAAATCGTTTTTATTTCTGCAAGGAACATAGAGAGGGGAATCTTTACTTTTTCGCCATTGTGTTCGACAAACCCAAAGCCATCCTCCTTAAAACCCTTGATGACATCAAAGATGCCTGCGTTTTTGTCTGAATGCATGGTGAACCAGTACATGCGGAAAGCATTGGTGAATAAAAAGAAAGCGAGAACAGCAAACATGATCAGGTCGAAAGTGTGCACCAAGTGAACAGGGGCAAAAGTGTTGAGTTCAACCCGCTCGGTTACAAGAGGACCATGAAACATAAATATCAGGAATGCCATGAAAGCGCCGACCGCAAACAAAGCTCCCAGTTCCCATAATTTGGATTTGTACAGTTTCGCCGAGAGACCTGTCCAATCATACTGCGCCGTAAGCCAGCGCCGGAGTGTCATCATCGCCTCTCCCGGCTCGGTCTCTCTCGGGCAGGTCGTGGTACAATCGCCGCAATAATAACATATCCACGGTTCTATGCTGGCTCTCAACGGTTTTCTCAAGCCAAACAGGCCATATTGAAGCATCTTGCGCGGGAATGATGCAGAATTTTTGGCTAAATCGCATACAACCGTGCAACTGCCGCATTGATAACAGGCGTTGGTGTTAAAATGGCCATACTCCCGAATTTCATTCAGTAAATTAGGATCACTTTTCGTTTTCATAATACTTTCACCATAACACCATAGATGTCCTTTTCGGTTTCGAAAAGAACACCGCTGGAGAATAAATTAAATTGGAAATAAATAAGGAGGAAAAGAGCAAACTCTTTGAGGACCGTGGGAGGAAATTTATTTCGTTTTTTTGCATAAGTATTTTCATGGCCAAAACTAAAAAGGCGTAATTACAAGACTGGCGGCGGATAGAATTTTTTTACTCTATTTTATGAGTAAAACACAACATTTGGCATTAAACCTACCGTAACTATAGGAATAATATGATTTGCCTTATAATTACGTTGTATTCTATGGTGAAATTTTATTTTTGTCAATAAAAAAATAAAATATTTTAAGCCTCCACTTAACGATAAAATGGGGCACACTTAAGAATATAACTAAGTTCACGATTTTAAACAGATGAGGCCTAAAAATCATAGCCGACGGAGCTAAAAACATGTATAATCTTTGTTTAGGATTTACCAAGACCATGAAAAAAAAAGAAATTCTGGTGTTAGAGGACCTTCTGGGATCGAACAAAAAAATTGCTTCAGAGATTCGGAACAATCTGACACAAAGGGGTATTTTAACCATCAATTTCATGAGTTCCCCAGGAGCTGGAAAAACATCTCTTCTAGAACGAATAGCCGAACACTTAAAACCTAAGTATAAAATGGCTGTGATAGAGGGGGATATAGAAACGGAAAGGGATGCGGAACGAATAAGGGCAAAAGGCATTCTTGCTTGGCAGATTATCACTGGCGGAGCTTGTCATCTGGAGGCCAAAATGATCGGCAAGCTGTTTTCAGAAATTCCACCGGACCTGGATTTCCTTTTTATCGAAAACGTCGGGAATCTCGTGTGTCCTGCAAGTTATGATCTTGGCGAAAATATCCGATGTGTCCTGTTATCTGTTCCTGAAGGAGATGACAAGCCGAAAAAATACCCAAAAGCCTTCACCACCTCAGATTGCCTCATCCTCACAAAATCAGACCTCCTTTCCCTTTTGCCTTTCAACAGCGAACTGGCTCAGAAAGAAGCAAAGGAGGTCAATCCCAAGCTCCAAATTTTTACAACTTCTTCCCTAAAAGATAAAGGGATAGATGAACTTATCGAATTTTTCATCGCCTCCCGTCAAAAACTTCTTATTCAAAATGCATGAACTATCCATAGTAGCCAGCCTCTTCGAAATCATGGAGGAAAAAGCTCAAGAAAATAAGTCAAAGAAAATAATTTCCGTGAAACTTCAAGTCGGCAAACTCTCTGGAGTGGTCCCTGAGTTTTTGCTCTCTGCGTTTGACATGTACAAAAAAGACACAATAGCCAATGATGCTGAGCTGGAAATCGAAGAAGTTCCTTTTACCATTCAGTGCAAAACATGCGGTAAGATAACGACCAGCGATGATTTTGTTTTCATTTGCCTCCACTGTGGATCGCAAGATCTAAAAACTCTCACCGGAAAAGAACTTTTTTTGCAAAAAATGGAGCTGGAGCTTTAGGCAAAGACCCGAAGCATCTCTATTTCCGTGATATTAAACGGCTTCGTGTCGGCTTTTAGGAATGGTCTTGCTTCCGTGAAGATTTTGCCATTCCCAAAAGCCCTATTTATCTTGGAAATAGAGATGTATACGCAGAGACCCATCCGATTGACTTTTGCCTTTTGGAGTGTTAAATACTTTAATAATTTTATATTGGAGCGATATTGATGTTTCACAAAAAGCAGTTTCTATTACCCGGAATCTTTATCTTCTGTTTTATTTTTCTTTCCACACTTCCAATATCAGAAGCTCAAAAAAACAGAAAAAAAATCACCTATGACCAAGCCTATTCGAATGCCGAGCCCCGATTGTTCAAGCCTCTTCTTTCTATCCGCGAGTGGTTGGATGACACCCATTATCTCCTCGTTGAAGAGGTTGAAACGAACAATTCACAGAAATTGTTCAAAGTGAATGCAGCCAAAAACACAAAAACTCTTTTCCTGGATTATGACTATATCCAGAAAGCTCTGCCAGAAAGGATCAGAGCCTCTCAACACGTGGATCTCACCGAAGACTATACCGGATTTCTTTACACAGATAAGGGGGATCTCTATTACTACTCACTGGCAAATAATACATTCACACGCCTGACGGCCACACACGGCCAGGAAAACCATCCCCGCCTTTCCCCCAACGGAAAATTTGTCGCCTACACACGTGACCACAACCTGTACTCCTTCGATATAAAAAATGGCCTGGAATACCAACTGACTTCGGACGGATCAGACACCATCTACAACGGCTGGGCCTCTTGGGTATACTATGAAGAAATTCTCGGGAGAAGATCGCGTTACCGCGCCTTCTGGTGGTCACCGGACAGCCAGAAAATTGCCTTCCTCCGCTTTGACGACAGCCCGGTGCCAACCTTCCCTCTTTTCAGTTCCCAAGGAGATCATGGCAAGCTGGAAATCGAACACTATCCCAAAGCCGGCGATCCCAATCCCTACGTCAAACTGGGAATCGCTTCCGCCTCTGGCGGTAAAATCGTCTGGACCGATGTGGAGGAAAAGGCCGACCACTATGTGGCCTTTCCCATCTGGTTTACCGACTCCTCGAAACTGACCTTCCAATGGATGAACCGGGAGCAGGACAACATCAAGATCTACACTGTTGACCTCAAAACCGGAACGAAAAAGGAAATTTATAACGAGAAACAGTCCGCCTGGGTCGATTTTTTCAAAAATCTGCACTTTTTCGAAGACGGCAGCGGATTTCTCCTCCAGAGCGATGTAGATGGATGGAGTCATCTCTATACCTACGACCTCGAGGGGAATCTTAGAAAGAGGCTTTCCCAAGGAAAATGGACTGTCACCAACATATCCCTTGTGGATGAGGACAACAAGCGGGTTTTTTTCCATGCGAGGAAAGGCCTAACGGCAGAGACGCATCTCTATAGGGTAAATCTGGATGGGAGCGGCTTGACACGCCTCACCCAAGAAGCAGGATCTCACCGCGGCAATGTCTCAACAGGGGGAACTTTTGTCATCGATCGTTTCTCGAACATCTCCACGCCTTTGCGTGTTGACCTGTTGCGATCGAATGGCACGCTTGTCCGGAATATCGCTGACAGCCGCACAAGCCTGACGGAAGAGTACTCCATCGGTAAAAAAGAAATATTTGCCATAACCACCGAAGATGGCACCACTCTTCCGGCATGCTGGACTCTCCCTCCCGATTTTAGCAAGAACAAGATCTATCCTGTCCTTTTTACTATTTACGGAGGCCCTGGATCGAGCGATGTATCCAATTCCTACCCTCGCCTCTCCCAACTCTATCTTGCCCAAGAAGGGATCATCGTTTTTGCCATCGACCACCGGGGCTCCGGCCATTTTGGAAAAAAAGGCCAGGCCTTGATGCACCGCAATTTGGGGAAGTGGGAAATGCTTGATCTTATTCAGGGTGTCAAGTGGCTCCACAAAAAGTCCTTCGTGGATAAGAACAGGATCGGGATAACGGGCGGAAGTTACGGAGGATACACCACCTGCATGGCATTGACCTATGGGGCTGACTATTTCACTCACGGATTTGCCCGCTCATCGGTCACTGATTGGCGGCTGTATGACTCAGTTTATACAGAGAGATACATGGATAGACCGATCGACAACCCGGAAGGATACGAATTCGGAGCGGCCATGACCCATGCCGCCAAATTTAAAGGAATTCTTTTCATGTCTCATGGAAACCTGGATGACAATGTTCACATGCAAAACACGATTCAGCTTATAGACAAGCTTATGGAGCTGGAAAAATCAAGGTTCGGATTTATGGTCTACCCTGACCAAAAACACGGGACAAGGGGAAAAAAGAGAGAACATTCAAACCGCCATTACATCGACTTCTGGTTTAAAAACTTTCTGAACCGGTAAGGAGGAAAAGACTGGACAAGTTTGAACATTTCAAAACGTGTCCGGTGTGCTCCAGCTCAGCTTTATATCCCTACAAGAAACGGACGTTTGACGCGTCCAGCCTGAGCAAAGACCATATCAAGATCACAGACAACGATTATGGCAAAATCTGGGATCTCAGTCGCTGCGACAACTGCGCCCATATCTTTGCCAATCCTTGTCCCTCCCCAGAATTCATCCAATCCCTTTACGGTGAGACTGAGGATCCTGTTTATCAAGAGGAGGCTCAAGGTCGCTCAAAAAACTTCATCAGGATTCTCAAATCCTTGAATAAGATCCATCCGGAACGAGGAATATTGTTCGATGTCGGAGCGGCAACGGGCATTCTGCTCGATATTTCACGGGAACGGGGATGGCAAGTGGAGGGCATCGAACCCAGCGCGTGGGCCATCGGTGTCGCCCGAGATAGGTACAATCTCGAGATTCGAGAGGATGTTTTCGAAGAAGCGGATCTTCAAGAAGAACACTATACTGTGGTCACCATGGTGGACTTTATCGAACACATCCCCCATCCTTTGGACGCTATTTCCATCGCTCAAAAAATCCTTTTGCCAGGGGGTACCCTTTGTCTTGTTACTCCCGATATAAACAGCATGGCGGCAAAAATCTTAGGACAAAAATGGTGGCATTATCGGCCCGGTCACTTGGGCTATTTTTCTAAAAAAAGCCTGGATTTTCTCTTACAAAGGGCAGGCTTTCGGATCTTAAAATTGCGCAAGTATTCCTGGACTTTCAGTCTTCACTATCTGCTATCCCGTAAGCCAGGTCTAAATTTTTTGCTTAAAAATCATATTTTATCTTCTTTCTGGAAGAAAATTCCGATAAAATTGGTCCTTCAAGATTCTTTCGAAATATACGCCACAAAAGACAAGCAAAATGAATCCTTATCTTAAAGCGATGCGCCTGGGGAGGTGGCCCAGAAGTCTGGCCATCTTTTCAGGAATCGCGGCTTTTTTCTTTTTGAACCGGGAAACGGTTTCCACCACTTCGGTCTTATCCGCCGCCGGGAAATCCTTGCTCGTGTTTCTTCTCACATGGGCGATCTCCACTGCCAATTACATCATAAATGAAATAGCCGATGCTCCGTTTGATATACACCACCCGTCAAAGCGCCACAGACCCCTTGTAAAAGGCGAAATCAAAAAAACGCCTTTTCTTCTGTATGGAATCATCCTCAGCCTAATCAGTCTCGCTCTAGCATATCTTTTTTTTCCCCTTCCGTTTTTTCTCTCCCTCCTTTCTCTTCTTTTCGCCGGATTTTTGTACAATATCAAACCTATCCGGACAAAGGATGTCCCTTTTCTGGATTCCATATCTGAATCCGCAAACAATCCAATCCGATTCCTAATCGGCTGGTTCGCCTTTTCTTCTCCTCACATTTTCCCTCCTCTCTCCCTTTTGCTGAGTTGGTGGATTTTTGGAAATTTCCTGATGATATCCAAAAGGCTTTCGGAATTCCGGCTTTTGAAAGACAAGGCAGAAAACTACAGATCTTCTCTCAGCAAGTATACGACTAAATCTTTAATCTTCGGGATTGCCCTAAGCGCTCTTTTCTTTTTTATCGGCTATTTTGTCTTTGCATTCTCGTATAAGCTTGAATCTTTTATCTGCTTGTTTCCGTTAGTCTTTTTCTATTTTTTCCTGATCTTTTGGAAAACGCTCAGGGAAAAAGAGGCCATGGAAGAACCGGAACGGTTGCTCAAACAGCCCAAGTTCACGATCTACACCTTTCTCCTTGTCCTGCTGTTTTACCTCACCTATTTTGTCGACACAATTGGAAAATAATCGCTGAAACCATGCCCACTCTGTCTTTGAGGGGTTTTGGAACGTCATGGCCTTCACTCATTTTTTCAATCTTGTTTTATGAGTTGGAGTTATGGTAAATTAACAGCAAATCTAAACTCTGGAACATGTGATGAATATCGCAGAAATTACACTCAAGCTCATACTGGCCGTTGCCCTTGGAGGGCTGATAGGGTTTGAAAGGGAATCAAGCCAGAAGCCGGCATGGTTCCGGACAAATATTTTGATTTGTATAGGCGCAACCATGATGATGATCTTTTCCCAGCTTATTTTGCAAGGAGAAGAATCAAGCAGCAGCGACATGACCCGGATCGCCGCAGGAGTCATTACCGGGATCGGATTCATAGGAGCCGGTACGATCATCCAAGCAAAGGGAATAATAGCAGGGCTAACTTCGGCTGCCACTCTGTGGGCGGTAGCAGGTCTTGGATTGGTTATCGGTGGCGGCTATTATCTGATAGCCATCATATTCACAGGGATCATCATTCTCACTTTAGTCATATTTCGCCAACTGGAATCACAATACTTTAAACACACGCTTTATCACTATCACCTCAAAACAAAATATTCAAAGGATATCCTGCTCAACATTAAAAAATTAGCCCTCCATGAAGGCATCAAGTTTAAGGATATCTCCCATGAGGAAGAAGGAAATATCTACACGATTGATTTTTCTTTTCCCGCAGCCGAGGATAAGGAGCAAAAATTCAAATGGAGTCTCCTCAACCTTGATGGCATCCTCGAGATAAAGATTGACTGAAGAAGGTCTTCTTCTCGCAACCACAAACCAGGGCAAAATAAAGGAACTCAAGACCCATTTGAGAAGCCTTCCACTGGGCATTTTTTCCCTCCATGAGCTCCATCTTACCCAAGTTTTCCCAGAGAAGGGACAGACTTTTTTGGCCAATGCTCGAGGCAAAAGCCTATATTACAGCCAATATTGGAAAAACCTGACATTGGCTGAAGATTCCGGTATCGAAATAGATCATCTCAAAGGGGCCCCGGGAGTATATTCCTCCCGTTTTGCCGGACCAAATGCAACAGACGAAGCCAATCTTCAGAAAGTCCTCCGACTCCTGGATAAAATCCCACCCGATAAAAGGAAAGCTCGTTTTGCCTCCTGTATGGTTTTATCCCGTAGAGGACAAATCATCACAGAAATCCAAGAACATGCCAATGGGCTGATCACCCCACAAAAAAGAGGACAATGGGGATTCGGTTATGACCCGATATTTTTTTATCCCCCTCTTGATAAAACCTTTGCCGAACTGTCCCCCGATGAAAAGAATGCCGTCAGCCATCGCGGTCGAGCAATGGACAAATTATACGCATTTCTCCTCGATTATCTAACCTGAATTACCCTTCGGGCGAACCAATCTCACTGCATCAACTCACCCTACCCAACAATGCTGCAAGGTAGTGCTCCTGAGGGAGAGGGGGGCTAAAGCCCCCTCTCTTCCTTCTCTTTTTTCTTCGACTTAGATTCTTGCTCCACCGTGATAAGAGGCTTAATCTTCAAAAACGTCTTTTCTCCTATCCCCTTAACCTTCATGATCTCCTCGATTTTCGAAAACTTCCCATGCTTTCCTCGATAATCCACGATCCTCTGGGCTACAGCAACTCCGATCTGGGGGAGTTTTTGGAGTTCTTGAACAGAAGCCGAATTGATGTCGATTTTTTTTGCAGCGGTATCTTCCAAATGAGACGGAACCGCCAAAACCGACATCAGAGCAAACGCCAAGACCAATGGAAAAACAAATCCTTTCACCAAAAAACTTTTCATATGAACCTCCTTTCATCCTTCCTATTTGCAATATCGGGGCCAGTTTTATTAATATACTAATCTGCTTATATTCAATAAGTTACAAACACTGAACAAAAGAAACAGGTGCACAAGAGTAGACGTTTTCCGTATTTTTCGACAACTCTAGTTTGCAGAATGGGCGGGAAAATCCCCTAGGAGCGGGGATGGCTCTTTCGATAGACTTCTAAAAGATGTTTAAGATCAAGATGTGTGTATTTTTGTGTCGTCGCCAAGCTTTCGTGGCCAAGGAGCTCTTGGATAACTCTCAAATCCGCTCCCCTGCTCAGCAGGTGGGAAGCAAAGGAGTGTCGAAGGGAGTGGGGACTTATCTTTTGCCTAAGAGCGGAACGTCGGATGTACTTGTCTACCGTCCGTTCTACTGAGCGTGAAGACAGCTTTTGACCACGATAATTGAGAAACAACGGGGTTTCTTCCACTTTCCCCTTGTTTATCATGGATCGTATTCGAAGATAGGATCGGAGACTTATTTCGGCCATCCTTCCAAACGGAACCAATCGCTCCTTTTTGCCCTTGCCTCTTATCCGGATCAACCGCTCGGTGAATATCACATCCTCCAGGCAAATTCCCACAAGCTCGCTGACACGAATTCCTGTTGCATAAAGAAGCTCCAACATGGCTTTATCTCTTTTATCCAGAGGTTTGGCCGTTTGGGGCAAATCCAGGAACTTCTGCATTTCTTCTTCCGTTAGGAAAGAAGGAACGGGCTTATCTTGCTTGGGTGTGGAGACCATTTTGGCAGGATTATCAACCATCCAATGCTTTCTCACACAAAACTGGAGAAATGAGCGGATGGCCGCCAATTTTCTTCCGACTGTGGACTTTTTCTCCCCCCTGTCATACAAAACTGCCAGGAATCCCCGAAGCACGATATTATCAATATCTTTTAAGATCAATTTTTTGTTTTCCAGAAATTGTGCCAGTTGAAGGAGATCACTTTTATAACTGGCTATGGTATTGGGAGAGGCGTTTTTCTCGTGTTTCAGATAGGCAATAAATTCTTCCAGTTCCTTGGTGAACATGGTATCAATCTATCCCTCACCATCTGTTATGGTCTCTTTAAAAGAGCATTTTTCATCGCTGCAGTAAAGAAAGGGTTTTCCTTTGAAAATATTTTTTTTCAATACAAAATGCCTCCCGCACTCCGGACATGGTTGGAATACAGGCTCATCCCACGTGGCAAATTTGCACTTGGGAAATTCGCTGCAGCCATAAAAAATTTTCCCTTTACGGGTCTTTCTTCTGATCAATGTTCCCTCACACTCAAGGGGACAGGGAATTCCGGTATCCTTTTTTTCCTTTTTGATATATTTGCATTTGGGATAATTCGAACAGGCCGCAAATGTCCCGTATTTTCCCTTGCGCATGACCAATTGAGCTCCACAATCCGGGCAGGTTTCATCCAGAGGCTTCACTTCTTTTTTAATCAAACTTTCCTTGAATCGACAATCCGGATATCCGGAACAGGCCCGAAATCTCCCATATTTCCCTTCTTTTATCACCAGCGGTTTGCCACACTCCGGACAATTCTCCTCCACAGGTATGCCATTTTTTTTAATGCTTTCTCCCTTCATCGCTTCTCTCAAATCTTTTTCTAAAAGGGAATAGTAAGATTTCAAATACATCAACCATTCTTGCTTGCCTTCGCTTATGAGATCGAGATCAGCTTCCAACCGGGCCGTAAATTCGAAATCCATCAGGTCCGGAAAATTCTTGATCATGTAATCTGTGACAAACAACCCAAGATCGGACGGGATAAACCTCCCGTTTTCCTTGAAAACATAAACCCGGCCCTGAAGAGTCGAGATGATCGGGGCATAAGTGCTCGGGCGCCCGATTCCCTTGGCCTCCAATTCCTTGACTAAACTGCCTTCTGTGTATCGGGATGGTGGTTGGGTGAAGTTTTGTTTGGATTCAATATCCAGCAACTTAAGCTTTTCTCCCTCTTGGGCTTTTGGCAGGATATTATCTTCCTTTTTCATCTTGGGATAAAGAGCAAGGTAGCCGTCAAACTCCAGCACCTCTCCTTTGACAACAAACATATATCGGAATGCCTCAACCTGAAATTCCGTTTCTTCCACTAGGGCTGGGCTCATCTGGGTGGCGATAAACCTGTTCCAGATCAATCGATACAGATTATACTCTTCTTCCGTCAGATAGGGTTTGACCACATCGGGAGGGAGGTCAAAAGAGGTGGGGCGAATGGCTTCATGAGCGTCTTGCGCTTTTCTTTTGTTCTTATAGGCTCTCGGCTTGTTCAGCAAATATTCTGCATGGAAATGACTTTTTACGAATTCTCGTGCAGATTGTACGGCTTCACCAGACATACGAACAGAGTCAGTACGCATGTACGTTATCAATCCGGTCAGCCCTCTCTCTCCGATCTCCAATCCTTCATACAGCTTTTGGGCAACAAACATGGTTTTCCTCACCGGGAACCGCAGATGGCGGAATCCATCCTGTTGGAGCGTACTCGTGATATAAGGGGGGCTGGGATTTCTCTTTTTCTTTTTGACCTCGATATTTTTGAGAATAAACGGAAGGTCCCACAGTTCTTGAACGATGGAAGAAGCCTCTTTCTCATCCTTGACTTTCATTTTTTTCCCATCGATCTTGGCCAAGTTTGCCTTGAAAGAAGGGGGCAAGGAAGCTTCGAGATTGGCAGATACCGTCCAGTACTCCTCAGAGATAAAGTCTTTGATTTCCTTTTCTCGTTCGCATATCAGACGCAACGCGATGGACTGCACCCGACCGGCACTCAATCCTCGCCCGACTTTTTCCCATAGCAGCGGACTGATGAGATATCCGACAAGTCGATCCAAAAGTCTCCGCGTTTGTTGCGCATTGATTTTGTCCTGGTCAAGTTTGTCCAAGTTCTGGAATGCCTCTTGAACAGCGTTCTGTGTGATCTCATGCGTTAGAACGCGGAAGATGTTGCTATTGTATTTCTCGAGAATTTTTGACAGATGCCAGCAGATGGCTTCACCCTCTCTATCAGGATCTGCTGCCAGAAGAATGGATTCGGCTTCTTTGGCTGCACTCTGCAGGTCCTTCACAAGCAATTGTCTTTCCGGGATGATATCGTATTCAGGCTGAAAATCATGATCGATATCGATTCCCAACTTTTTTTTTGGCAGATCTCTAACATGCCCCATCGAAGCCTTGACTAAATACCCTTCACCCAGGTAACGGTTTATGGTTTTAGCTTTGGCCGGTGACTCTACTATTACCAATCGCTTTGCCATCATAACTTCCTTTGATAAAATTTTCCCGGTCTCTGAGCAACCAAATCTTTGATCTCCAGACTCAACAGGATGGAAAGAACCTCAGATACAGAAAGACTGCCCCGCTCGACAAGTTCATCCACGGATGTTAATGTATCGGAAAAAAGAAGATCATAAATCTTTTTTTCTTCCTTACTGAGTGAGGGGGGCTCCCTTCTCCTTTTTTTCTCCTTCGAAAGGATCTCTTCCTTCAACGGACTAGGGAATTCCTCCGCCACATCTTTCCAGTCATTCACAAGTTTTGCTCCATCTTTGATTAACCAGTTCGTACCCTGACTTAATTCCGAGGTAATATTGCCGGGCACAGCCATCACCTCTCTGTTCTCTTCCAAGGCCAATCGAGCCGTTATGAGGGAGCCACTTTTTTTTGTTCCCTCGACGACAACCACGCCGATGGAAAGCCCACTGATTATCCTGTTCCTGTTAGGAAAATGATATTTCAACGGTGGCGCTTTCAGCGAGTATTCCGAGAGAACAAGCCCATCTTCGATGATTTTCTCGAATAGAGGCAGATTCTCTCTGGGATAGATCCTCTCGAGGCCAGAGCCAAGCACAGCGATCGTATCTCCTCCCTTCAAAGCTCCCCAATGGGAGATGGAGTCGATCCCACGAGCCATTCCGCTGACAATGACCAATCCTTTTGCTGAAAGATCATGGGCCAATCTCTCGGCCACAGCTCTTCCATACGGAGTCGGCCTTCTCGCTCCAACAATAGATACTGCCGGTTTACTCAGGGTATCCATTTTTCCTGCATAATACAAGACGAGCGGAGGATCGAAAATTTCTCGTAGACGTTTAGGGTAGTGTTTATCTTGTATTGTTAGAACCGAAAATTCTGTTTTCTCCAGCCTGTCGATCTCTCGACAGGCTCGATCCAACAGATTCTGAGACGACAGGGCATCAGTAATTTCCTCCTCCAACCCTATAGCTCGTAGATCATTTTTCGAGCTGCGGAAAACATCCTCCACAGAAGGAAAATTTCGGGTGATGATTCTCGCTGACCTCAGACTCTCGGATAAGACAAAATTGAGAGCGATCCAGTATTTCTGCTCTTGTTCCAATTTTATCGCGCAGAGGAGGAAGGCGGGATGGCAAAAACAGGGACTTGGGTATAGGAGATCACTTTTTCCGTTGTGCTTCCCAAAAAGAACCGCTCAATCTTACTCTGGACACAAGTGGAAATAACGATCATATCAAATTTGTGTGTATCTGCATAATCCACGATGCCTACTGCGGCATTTATCGCCCGATACACATCCTCGGATACCGGGATATCTTCTTTTTCCTTTTTTTCTCTCTTTTTGAACCTTTTCTCCACAGCATCGAACATTTCATCCAGTGCACGAGGAGTGAATTCATAATCATGCAGTTCGAGAACATGCAGCAAAGTCAATGCAGAATCAAATCCTTTGGCCAATTTCCAGGCAAAATCCCTCTCCACTTCTTCTTGTTCGGAAAAATCTGTCGGGACCAAAATTTTCTTAAACCGGGATTTGCCCGTTTTCTTTTTTGTCAGAAGCAGAGGAATCGGAGAACTGCGAAGGACCTGATTGGCCACACTTCCGATGAATAACTTCTCTATCGCTGACAAACCTTTTCTTCCTAAAACGATCAAATCCGCTTTTTCTTCTTCCGCTGTCTCGATAATTTTTTTTGCCGCATTCCCTTCTTTGACAAGAGCTTCGAACTCCAGGTTTTTGGCCTTTTTAAAAGAATCAAATTTCTTCTGTGCTTCTTCTCTCACAAAGGCCACTCTATTTTCCAGCTCTCCTTTCACGATAAGAGCCGCATCGTACAACGCAGGAGAGATGTCCGGCACAACATGGAGAGCAACGATCTTGGCATCAAACGTTTTGGCAAACGCATCGGCATACAGGAGAGCTTCCTGTGCCTCGTCAGAAAAATCGGTCGACCAAAGAATTTTGTTTATAAATCCTGCCATTTCTATCTCCTCATTCCGCACTCGATCTCAAAGATTACGCATATTCTATCAGGAAAAATGAAAAACACAAGAACAATCACTTACCCAAGAGAATTGAGCCATGGGAATAAAAGAGTCCAGCGACTGCCCCTGTCATCAAACAGGCAAGAGTGGCAGCCAAAAGGGCTTTGAAAGCAACCCGTGTGAGGTCTTTGTATTTTTCCGGGACAAGAGCTCCTATCCCGCCCACAAAAATGGCCAAAGAGGCTATATGGGCAAAACCGCAGAGGGCATAAGATGCGATGATCGCAGATCGAGGGTGAACAAGGGTCCCTTGCTCTATCAATTGGGAGAGGTGTTGGTAGGAGACGAGTTCAGTGGCAACCGTTCGCTCCCCGATAAGCTTAGCCACCTCAAACGCATCTGAAGGAGGAACACCGAGGACTAACGTGAAAGGGTAGGCTACATAACCCAGGATCGATTTGAAGGACCAATCGAAGTTAATATGAAACCACTTGTTCACGACGCCTCCAAAAACGCCAAACAGAAGATCCAACAAGGCCAGAATTCCAAGAAAAGCGATCAAAAGGACGATGATACCCCCCAGCAGCCGGAGCCCGCTCCAAGCCCCGTTGACCACAGCCATGATCAGGTTGTCTTCTTTCTCGTAATGAGGCTTGATGTTCAAACCAAGCGTGGCCGGCGTTTCTGTCTCCGGAACGATGAGTTTGGCCATGACCACAGCAGCGGGAGCTGAGAGAAACGAGGCGGAAATCAAGTGCCCGGCTATGGTGGGAAGCTGACCTTGAAGGAACATCACATATATAACCAAAACCGTGGAAGCGATGGTTCCCATTGCCGCAGAGAGGATCGTGGTCAGCTCCGAGCGCGTCATTTCCGCAAGATGGGGTTTGATCACCAAGGCAGATTCGGCTCCTACAAAAATATTGCTCGAGGCACAAAGAGCCTCTGCGCCGCTTATCCTCATCAACTTGGTAAACACAAAAGCAAAACCCCTGATAATGAGGGGCATGATCTTCAAATAATACAATGCTCCTACGAGTGCAGCAAAAAAAATGATCGTGGGCAATCCTTGGAAAGCAAGGAAGTTCCCGAGGGAAGTTTCTCCGTATTCATTCGTTGCTCCCAATGGAAGAGCCAAACGGCCGAACAGGAACTTGGTTCCCTCGGTTGCAGTGTCCAAAACACCCAGAACCGCATTATTCACCAACAGAAAAAATTTTGATCCCACAGGGACTACAAAAATAAAAAATGCGAAAAAAAGCTGCAACCCTATACCCCAGAAAACGACCCGCCAATTGATGGCTCTTCGATTTTCCGAGCAGATCCACGCAAAAAAAGCCAAAACAAAAATCCCGAAGAAGCTGATAAGGTTGTAAATATCCATCTTATGCACCCTCCTCTAGAATGATGATTTTCTGCCGTGATTTTTTCCCCTTTAGAATTTTAACTCGAGAGGGAGGGAGATGAAAATGGGAGGCAAGGAGTGCTATCACTTCCTTGTTGGCTTTTCCTTCAGAAGGAGGTGATAGGACACGAACTGTGTACTCCCTTTCTCCGATTTTCTGCACTTTTTGCTGACGAGCTCGAGGCTGGACTTTGACCTTCAGGCAAATGTTAGTCTCGGAACTCACCTGTTTTTATCCTGACAACCACCTGAATTATTTATAAAAAATGCCGATGCCATCTTTCATTCACAATGATACCATTTTTCGAGCTTATGTACATCTTAATATTGGGGATAAGCATCTCTATTTCCGTGATGCCAAAAGGCTTTATATTGGCTTTTAGGAATGGCTTTGCTCCCGTGAAGATTTTTTACGCAATTCTTCACCGCCCTTCTCGGCGGCTCTGAACTACGCACGTTAACACCCAATCTCTTCCACCCCAACCTCTGTTCCCGTGCTTGCCCGCATCTCTAATCCTTTAGCAAAGTCGTGCTCGATACAGCCTCACCGTCTGACTGCGTCAGATTCCCTCGAAGAACGGGTCGTAATGGCTAAATCTTCAATGGTCGCTTCAACCATCCCCAAAAGCCCAATTTATCACGGAAATGGCGATGCTTCTTTGGGATCTACGAATTGGCCCCTGAATAATCCAGGCTAATACACTAAAGTATGCTCTTTAACAATTGATGCGCATACAGAGAAAGCGACCTGACCAAAAAAATGTCGAAAAACACCAGCAGAAGAATGACGATCATCGGGCTTAAGTCAATTCCTCCAAATTTGTGAGGAGGAACAAATCTCCGGATCGGTTTCAGAATCGGCTCTGTCAAATGATACAGGATGACAGAAACAGAATAAAGTGAGGGAATACGGACCCATGAAAGGGCAACCCGAAAGATCAGGACCCACATAGAGATCAACAAGACCATGTCAAGGATTTTTGCAATTGCGATCAAGAAGTTGGCAAAAAAAATCATTTTCCGACTATAGTTTCGTACTTTGCAAATAATTCTTTAAGCTGCTTTTTTGTGACGATATAACCGCTGACATACAGGGAAAGATTAGGTCGGCGTGTGTCATTGGACTTCAGAAGTATATATTCTCGGATCAAACCTTTTTTAGACCGTGGGGGAATATTTATCTCAACCTCAGCTTCTTTTCCCGCAGCGATACGAAGATCAGAATCAATCGGCTTTCCTTTATGGAGATATGTGGCATCCCTGTGAGAAAAAGTTATCCTCAACTCCCGTTCCCCCCTATTCTTGATAAGAGCTTTTGCCGGAATAGGCTCACCTTCAAGAATCAAACCTGAATCGACGCTATATCGCTCGAGGTCGATTCGTGGCCGAGGGGGGACTTCGATCGTGGCAGAAATCTGCAGCTGCTTTACAGGTTGGCTCCGGTCATTCGATTCGACATAAACATGTTTGGTTATATCGCCTTCATAACCTCGAGTGTTAAGGGTAACCTTCAATTCTCCTCTTTTTCCCGGCTCAATGTTTTTATCAGAAATGATGGCTGCAGCGCACCCACATGAAGTTCTCACCCTCTTGATAAGAAGGGGGGCATCCCCCTTGTTATCGAAAACGAACACATGTGATTTGACCTGGCCTTCTTTCACTTTACCAAAATCCCATTTTTCTTCTTGAAACCTTACCTGAGGGCCTTCTTTCGCAAAAATTGCACCGAGGCCAAAAATCAAAAACAACGAAAGAAAAAGAATAATGGAAAACTGTCTAACAAAAGGCTGTCTTTTCATGTCTTTATTCCTCTTTGTTTTATTGCTATTATAACCTATACAGAAAACGACGCAACTCCGATTCTAATATTCTCATCCGAATCCCTCATTATTATTCTATTCATCTTTTATGTTTTTCTATGTAAGAAATTAATAAAAAATATATCTCACTTAACCTGGATAATTCATAAATTATCCAAGTTACCCTGAATTATTCATATACAAGCTTAAAATCCCTCTAAAAAAATCATGTTTATGAATAATTCAGGTTAATTTAGTCGAAGTTAAGTCAGGCAAGCTGAAGAGAAAGGAATCCTGAGGTGAGTGGGCACAGAATGGTTGTTCTTGACAGCATTCCTGCCCTTTTCTATAATCGAAATGAGGTGAATCGACAGAAAAAAGACCCTTTTGCTAAACAGAGCGTCGTCTTTTTTGTTCTTTTTTTTATTCTATTTTTCACTCCCCCTAAAAAAGCATCCGGTCAAGAAACACTCATCAGGCTTAAGGTCATGGCTGACCAGGCAAACATCCGCTTAGAACCAGACATTTCCAGCATTATCATCCGTCAAGTTCCCAAGGGGACAATCTTGAACGCCACAGAAAAAAAGGAAGAATGGTTTTCCGTCCAACTCACATCAAAACAGGGAGCAGTTGTTTCTGGATATGTGCATAAAAGCTTGGTGATCGCGATCGATCCTCCCCCTGAAGAAAAAAAACCACCTATCATTCCAAAGATAAGGCCTATCGAACCTGAAGAAGATCAACCAACATCTCCATTCCGATTTACTCTATCCATCACGGTTGGAGGGAATTATGCGCGGATTGGAGATTTAAATTTAGGGATCAAAGGTTTGGCCAACTTATACGAAGATACCCTCGGCATTCAAGGAGAGGGAAAAATTGGCTCTGTTCACCTAGGATATGTTCTTGGCTTAGAGGTTTCCTTCCCTCTATCCGAAATGCTATCCTGGGGAATCGGAGCAGAACACTTCCAGGGAAAAAACAATAGCCAGGTGGATTATTCTCAAGGGGAATCCTCTTCTGTACTCCACATACGACCGAATCTCCGCGCTACTCCTTTAAGTGTATTCCTATCCTTCAATCCGATTTCCGAACTGTATGTTAAAGGTGGCATCTCGTACTATTTTGCCCGATGCTCCTACACATATCTTTTCGAAGCGGATAATTTGACACAACAATGGGACGGGAAAGCAAACGCTCGAGGATTAGGCCTGATGGGAAGTATAGGTTATTTGAAAAACTATTCTCCGAACCTGAGCTTTTTTGCAGAAATAGCAGGCCGTCTGGCAAAAATGCGTGGATTCACAGGGAAAGAAGATATCCAGGATACTTCTGGGGAAATTTCGACGGAAGAGGGTACGCTCTATCTCATTCAAACACAAGTTCTTGAGGATAGAACCCACTCTATCCTGTTTATCCGCGAAACAAGACCAAATGAGGCAGGAGTCATCGGCGCCAAAAAAGCACAGATCGACTTTTCAGGGATTAGTATCAAAATCGGAATCCGCCTCCACTTTTAGCCCAAATTATTGGAAATAGACGTATTGGGGGGAGGGGCCGAGTTGCACTCGATTATGCTGAAAAGGGACTCCTTCTCCATCCCGGTTTTCTACCCTCAAAACAGGCTGGGAGAAGGTGTGCTCGACAGAAGAGCGCTGCGTCCAACAGACGGCAAACGGTCTTTCCTGTTTACGGAACAGGAATATGAACGCCTCAGAATGAGGCACTTTTTCTGTAAAGAGGCTTCCCTCCAGACGTTCAGCCAAGGATTTCAAGGCAAAAAAACTGGGACGTTTTCGCCATTCTTCGGGGCGGCTGTCGATTAGACCATAACCCGGAGCGACAAGCTGCCACCAATATACTCGATCCACAAATCCCGTGGATAGGCAAAGGATGAAATATCGGACTAAAAAATTCGCCTGTTCCTCTTCCGAGACATTCATTCCCCCAACTGCCGGAGAATATTTACCTGTCCCAGCGATTGGCCAGTTCACTTCGGTTATCCAGATCTCTCGTTTTTCCTTAAGACAAGCATCCACCACGGCCCTCAACAAGGCTACTTTTTGCGGTGCGCTCCATCCGAACTGTGTGTTCTCAGGAGCTCCCACCCGGTCGACGTAAAGCAAGGAGGAGATCTTATCAAAAGCTATTTTCTTCAAAACTACTGGATAAAGATGAAATTCAAAATCAATAACAGCAGGCCCGAGAAGTTTGGCCTCGTGTTTCTGCGCCAGCGAAACAGTAGGCTCAGCGAGTCTCATATATTCTCGATAATCCCAGACTCCCCATTTTGTTCTATTCCAAGCATGTCCAATTTCATAATGGGAGCTGAATGGTTTAAACCGGGAAAAGATATCATCGAGAAATAGTCCCCAGTTTTTTGGATTTCGAACATCTTCCCTTCGCTGGAGCAAAGAAATCACAATGTCCAAATTTCGTTCCTTGATTTGTCCAACAAAATTCTCGTAATAATCCAGCCTGTCCTTTTCCCAGGAAGGAATGCGGACCAAAGCCTTCTTAATACCCAGTTGTTTCAGGCTGTTCAACACCTCCTCATTTCTATGAACGCAGGGAGAAACCGCCACGCCAAACGCATGATGCAGCTGAAACGGTGTCTTGTACATGGCTTTTTTATATTTTCGGTAGCGAGATATTACAGGGAGAGCCATTCGGACATTGGAAGAAAGGAGAGATAAATAGCCGGGAGCGAACCGGAAGTGATACCAGAAGCGCTGTTTTTTGGGAATCACGTTATGGGGCTGATCAGTGTACGGATTCCATTTGAAATCCTGGTCCATTAGGCCGAATTCCTGGTTTTGATCTTCCTGCTAATATGAAGTCTTTTTTTTAATTTTATGTGCCATGTGTAAGCTTTTTTACTGAGTCTGTACCAAAGCCATACCCATTTTTTCACCCTGCCCGATCCAGAATAAACCTCGAGAAAACGTTGCTGGTATTCACCCGGAACACCGAGACGGGTTAGGTTTTTTATCTTCTGCAAACGGCCCAATCTTTTTTTCAAGCGGATACGGTTGATATCGATCAGAAAAAATGTGTACTCATCCTGCTCGTTTGTCTTCACCAATATATTTCCATCGGAAAGATCTCGGTGGAGAATCCCTTTTTTGTGGCAAAAACGCAAATAATGGGCCAAGGCCTGAACAAGCGAACAGAGTTCTTTTGGAGAAAGTTGGCGAAAGAGATGCCGAATTTCGTCAACCCCTTTTTCCAACACTGTGAGATAACAACTCTCCTTGATAAACGGAGATCTACTGCTTTCTAAATAGGCGACTGGAACAGGAGTAGGAATATCCTGCTCCATCAGAGCAACCCCTCTCCACCAAGCCTTCTGTGCTTTTGAAGGCAAAAAAATGTTTTTCATTCTGTTCAGGCCCCGTGTGAAAAATTCTTTGACAACGATTTCTACTGTTCTTCCCTCAGATAGAGGAAACGGGACCACACTGATCCGATTCCGGCCGCTAAAAAGAATCTGATGGGAATTCCCTTTTAGAAGAAGCTCGAACTTGCTTATTTTTTCCACAAAGTCAGGCTGATAAAAGTCCGGATTGATACGCCCTTTATAGGACATTAAATCAAGATGCCTGCCAAACTTTTTATTTGGGAGTTTCACATCGAGTAAAATAGCACCCCTTATCCCAACCTGTCAATCGGACTCTGATTATTGACTATTTGGAACACAATAATATATCATATCAAGATTGGATTGAATTGATGACCATAAACCCAAAAATTCTAAACATACTTGCCTGTCCGCTATGCAAAACAGATGTCAAACTCACCTCTGATGAGAAGGGCCTAAAGTGTGTCAAATGCCACAGGATCTACCCGATCAAAGAAGATATTCCCATCATGCTCATCGATGAGGCATCCATTGAGCCCGACAGAGAAACAAAAAATTGACTCAGCTTGTACATGGGCCCTGATAGCGGACCGATGCACATCGCAGCTTCGACCCATACTCCCATCGTAGAATTATGATGAAGAGAATTGCATGGTTTTTCATCGTCATTTATCTACTTTTTTCTTTGGTCTCCATTTCTCTCATCCAGATTGCTCTATCATTGGCTTTCTTCTGCTGGTTATTCCTTAATATAAAACAAAGAAGTTGGCCCCGATTCCCTTCATTTTTTTGGCCTCTTGTTTTGTATTGTGTGTTCTCCCTCCTCTCATCCTTTAGATCTGTTAACCCAAAAATCAGTTTGGTCGACAGCAGGGAACTGCTGCTTTTTCTTATCGTTCCGATAACTTTCACAGTCATATCTTCGGAAAAAAGCCTAGAAAAAGCCAATTATTCCCTTCTCATTTCTGCATGTGCCAGTGCATTGTATTCCTTGTTTTTTTTCTTCTTCCTCGCAGAACCAGGCGAAAGAATCACTGGCTTTATGGGGCATTGGATGACCCAAGCCGGCCTCTTGCTCTTGTTCTGTTCGTTTGCGTTGAGTCTATTTTTGCTGTTGAAGAATAGGTCAAGATTCCTTTGGGCTTGTGGCTTTTCCCTGAGCACAATGGCACTAGTGTTAACACTCACAAGGAGTGCTTGGATCGGGCTCGCCTTCGCCGCAATAGTGGTTCTGGCCTTTTACAAGCCCAAAACCTTGATCTTCATCCCGATCGCAATCTCCCTGTTTTTTCTTTTAAGTCCTCAGCATGTCAAAAGGAGAGCCCTCAGCATTTTCAGCAAAAGACACTATTCCAATGCCCAGAGAATCGAGTACTTCCATGCGGGCATCCAAATTATCAAAGAAAAACCTATTTTTGGGACTGGGCCCTGTACTATTGACATGGTATTCCAGAACCCAAAATATGGACTCTCGGAGCTGGCCAAGCAAAATGTTCACCTCCACAGCAACATCATCCAGATTGGTGCAGAAAGAGGAATCCTTGCATTGCTGGCCTGGTTGGTTTTTATCGGATTGGCATTCCTATCTCTGCTCAGACTTTTACGCGATAAAAATCCTATTCTCCGTCCGGTGACAGTCGGAGCCCTGGCTGCTCTTGTGGGTTTATTCGTGGCAGGTTTTTTTGAATATAACTTCGGAGATTCTGAAATTACCGTGCTGTTTCTCTATCTAATAACCATCCCGTTCGCCCTGGCTAAAATGATAAAGAGAGGATCCCAAGAATATTGAGAAAGAAAAAAATTCTGTTCCTGCTGCTTAGTCTCGTCGTGATCTATTCCTTTTGGTTGGGCATTCAGCTCGTCCGTTTCAAGACTTACACAAACCCGGCTTTTGATAAAACTCCTCTAGAGATCCAAGGCTCATATCATATCCATACCACCCATTCAGACGGAAGAAAGACACCGGAAAAAATCGCGGAGTTGGCTTCTCGCTCTTCGCTCGACTTTATCATCCTGACCGACCATGGAGCCCCAAATTTCTCATCCATGGCAACAGCAGGCTGGAAAAAAGAGATTCTCGTTCTGGCTGGATCAGAACTTTCTGTTAGCCGTGGCCATCTTGTTGCCCTCGGTTTCACCCCTCCATCGGAGCCCTTTTCACAGAATGCCGAGCAGGCTGCCTACCAGATAAAAGCTCTTAGCGGACTATCGATCATCGCCCATCCCTATTCCAAGGTCTCTTGGTCCTGGGGAAAATCCATCGGTTATGACGGATTAGAGATCATCAACGCCAAATCGTTGTTGAAATACGACCTCTTAAGCTCCATTCCTTTTTTGCCATCTCTTCTGGTGAAACCTGACTATGCTTTGCTCAAAATGCTCAAGCGGCCGGTCAAAAATCTAAATAAATGGGATGAACTCAACCACACCCATCCGACAATGGGATTCTACAGCCTGGATGCCCATCTTCTGTATAAGTCCCTGCTCCCTTTTCTTCGACTGCATGTCCTCCTTAAAAATCCTCTTTCTGAAGAGTTCGAACAGGCTTCTCATCAAGTTTTATCAGCTCTATATCAGGGCCGATTCTACAACGCAGTGGATTATGCTGCCCAAGCCAGTGGATTTCGATTCTGGGCTCAAAAGGGCCAAAAAAGAGTACAAATGGGAGGAAAATCAATCTTCGATTCTAACGCTACACTCCATATCCGAGCAGAATTTCCGTTTGCCTGCGAGGTTCATCTAATCCATAACGGGAAAAAAATCATGGCCTCGACAGAAAAAGGGATTGTTCACCAACCCACGCACCCCGGCTTTTATAGGGTCGAAGTCTACCTCAAAGAACGAACCCCTATGCGGAAAGATATCCCATGGATTTTATCCAATCCCATTTTTTTCAGGGAGAAAAACAAATGATAAAAATAGATCCACAAAAAAAGATAAAAATTGTCAAAGGTTTTAAAAACAAGCGGATTCTCGTGCTCGGCGACTTGATGATGGACAAATACATTTGGGGCGATGTTTCCCGAATTTCTCCCGAAGCGCCTATCCCCGTGGTGGTAGCTAAAAACGACACATCCTGTTTGGGTGGAGCCGGAAATGTCGGTCACAACCTCCAAAATCTTGGAGCCTTTCCGATACTCACAGGGGTAGTGGGAAAGGATAAGGAAGGGGATTGGATCAGAAAAACCGTCGCTGACAATCGCGGCATTTTCGTCAGCAAAACAAGGCCAACCACGGTTAAAACACGCATTATAGCACATCACCAACACGTTGTGCGGGTAGACATGGAAGAAAAAAAACCCATCTCTCCTCAGCTAATGGATAAAGTCAACAGGTTCATCCAACAGGAAAAATTCGATGCTTTGATTATCTCTGATTATAACAAGGGCCTTGTTACGGATTCTCTGCTCCAGAAAGTCCTGTCTTTTGCGCAAAAAGAAAAAATTTCTGTTTGCGTAGACCCAAAGGTCGAACATTTTCTTTCATTTTCCCCGGTTACACTGATTACTCCAAATCATCTGGAAGCGGAAAGAATAGTTCATCATGCCTGTCTCACTGACCAGGATGTGGAAAAAGCAGGAGATACTATCTTCTCCAAAATATCCACCAAGCACATTATTCTCAAGCGAGGAGAACAAGGACTCAGTGTTTTTGAAAGGGGGAAAAAGGCCCTGCATGTTCCCACCCTCGCAAAAGAAGTCTACGATGTTACAGGTGCAGGAGATACGGTCATCGCTGTCTCTAGCTTAGCCCTCCTTGCCGGAGCATCGATCCAGGAGGCCGCCCTGCTAGCCAATATCGCCGCAGGCATCGTTGTCGGGAAACTGGGAACAGCCACTCTTACTTCAGATGAGTTAATTGCTGCATTCCAAACCTGACAATTCCTAAGATCTCCATTTTTTGCCTGGATTATTCACGAGCCAAGACCCTCCGCCCCACCCTAGCATTAATGGTAGCAAGGCAGCAGCTCATGAAGCTGTATATGTATACCGCGAATGGGCTGCAACGAAGCCGATGTGGTGAGATTGGCGCGCCCGTAGGGTAAAAATTCAGGTAGTTTTCCTTTTGGAAGGAAATGATTATAATGGTATGTTCATTATCATGTGCGGAATCATAGGAATTTTCGGAAACAATAATGTCTTCAAAGATCTGTATCAAGGGCTTCTGTCTATTCAACACCGGGGCCAGGACTCTGCAGGAGCTATCACCTATGATGGGCATTTCCACACGAAAAAGGGAAACGGTCTTGTCAGAGACATCTTCTCTCTGGACAATTTCATGCGTCTCAAGGGTAACATCGGAATCGGCCATACCCGCTACCCCACGATCGGAGGAAGGAGCGGTGCGGATGCCCAACCATTTTTCGTCAATTCTCCCTTTGGGATCATCATGGCGCACAACGGCAATGTTATCAACTATACAGAACTAAACAAAATTTTGTTGGAGCAATATCACCGACATCTTAGCTCGGACAATGATGTGGAAATCATTCTTAATGTTTTCGCCCAAGAACTTTCTGTCCAAAACATCAATCATATCGAACCAGAGAACATTTTTTGTGCGGTGCAAAAAGTGTATGAACAGGTGAAAGGAAGTTATTCTGTTGTCGCTTATATTGCCGGAGGAGGCATGGTCGCTTTCAGAGATCCTTACGGGATAAAACCGCTTGTTTATGGAAAGAGGGAAGATGGGATTTTGCCATCCTATGCGATCGCCTCGGAAAGCGTCAGTTTGAATATCACAAACTTCTCTGATATCAAAAACGTTGGAGCTGGGCAGGTACTTTTCATCGATGAGAAGCGTCAACTTCACACACGCCAGTTGGCCCGATGCCCCCACTCTCCCTGCCTGTTTGAATGGGTCTATTTCGCCCGTCCCGACTCCTATATCGACAACGTCAATGTTTATGATTGCCGGGTCAATCTGGGGCGGTTTTTAGCAGAGGAGATAAAAAAGCATAATCTGGATATCGATGTGGTTGTTCCTGTACCAGACTCCGCCCGCGATGCAGCCATCGAGATCGCAAGGTGTTTGAATTTGAGATACAGAGAGGCGTTGGTCAAAAACCGATACATCGGCCGCACATTCATCATGCCAGCCGACCAAGAACGGAAGATATCTGTCCGGTATAAGCTCAATCCGATTCCTTCAGAATTCAAGGGTAAGAATGTGCTCTTGGTTGATGACAGTATTGTGCGGGGCAACACATCCCGGGCTATCATTGAACTGATCAGGGAATGCGGCGCGAAGAAAGTCTATTTTAGTTCCTATTCTCCACCCCTAAGATTCCCGTGTGTTTATGGAATAGATATGCAAACAAAGGCTGAATTCATCGCTCGCAACGCCACAATCGATCAGATAGCCAAGAAGATAGGGGCAGACAAGGTGATATACCAGTCGCTGGAATCGTTAAAAAAGGCTGTCCAAACCGGGAACAAAAAAATCACCCAGTTCTGCGGAGCGTGTTTCGATGGCCACTACCCTACAGGAGATGTAACAGCCGAAGTTCTGGAAACCATCGAACAAGACCGGAAAACCGCCCAAAAAAACCAGCTCGAACTGGATATCTAATTGGTCTCTACCTGGATTATTCACGAATCAAGACCCTCCACCCCACCCTATTATTAAAGGATGCAAGGCAGTGGCCCATGATGCTGTATTTGTATACCGCGAATGGGCTGCAACGATGCCGATGCAGTGAGATTGGTTTGCCCGTAGGGTAAAAATTAAAGTCAAACTCGGGAGCGCCAGTAGTCCAGTAATTCTTCCAGCGATTGTTCAATAGGGATTTGGGGTTCCCAAGAAATTGCTTCTTTGATCTTTCTGTTATCTCCCACAAGCCGTGGAATGTCCATTTTCCTCAATTTTCGTGAATCTACCCGAACCGAAATTTCTTTTTGCGTGAAAGCGAGGAGCCGTTTGAGCATGCTTTCGAGAGAGTAGGATCGACCTGAACACACATTGTACACCTCACCCGTTTTCCCCTTTTCAATAAGCAAAACATAAGCGCGCACTACATCACGCACATCTGTGAAATCCCTTTCGACAGAAATATTTCCCACTTTTACCACCGGATTGTTTAGTCCTTTTTCGATCCGGGCAATCTGGTACGCCCAATCGGAACAAACAAAATCCGCACTCTGTCCTGGGCCTGTATGGGGAAAAGATCGGGCAATCACAATATCCAAATTTTCTACTCGTGTGTAGAACTCACTCAAAAGCTCGGCACTCCATTTGGTGTAGGCATAAGGATTCATGGTCAACACTTTTTCCTTTTCAGTCAAAGGATCTCCCGAGAGCAATCTCGTCCCGTAGATATCAGAAGAGCTGACAAAAATGACCCTGGCATCCGGGGAAAATTCCCGAATACCTTCGAACAAATTGAGTGTCCCAATTATATTGGTCTCGAGGGTTTCTTTCCGCCTGCTCCAAGAATCCCGGACATTGGAGATAGCGGCAAGATGAAATACCCAATCAGGCTTAATTTCCCGAACGCGTCTGAAGACATTTTTCTCAGATTTTATATCCAAATAAAAAATTTGGTCTTCGGAAGAAACCTCGGGAACATCAGGATAAGCCGATCCCCATATGCGATGTTCAGGAGATTTTAAGAATTTCCTGAGATAACAACCAACAAAACCGGTCGCTCCGGTTATAAAGATGTTCAAACTAGGCCCTTTCTCTCCAGTAATCCAGCAAATCCTGAAGAGATTGGCTAAACGGAATCTGGGGTTCCCATCCTGTCAATTTCTCAAATTTGGAGCTATCTGATAAAAGAACGGGAACATCAGATGGCCTCAAGCGATCCGGATCCATCTCTATTTTCACATCGACTTTGCTTAGGGTGAGCAGCATATCCAGGACTTCCTTTATTGAGTAGGTCTTCCCTGTTCCCAGGTTGTAAACCTCTCCCTCCTCTCCTTTCTCCAAACTTAACCAATAGGCACGGACTATATCCCGCACATCTGTAAAATCCCTTTTGGCCTCCAAGTTTCCGACATAAATTATGGGTTCTTTTTTTTTCTTTTCGATCTCGATAATCTGCTTGGCAAAATTGGAGCAGATGAAAACCTCTCCCCGCCGTGGACCCGTATGATTGAATCCTCGTGTCCGGACGACTTTCAAGCTATAGCTCTTAAAGTATTGCCAGCCCAATAGATCTTGAGCCACCTTGCTTACGGCGTAGGGGCTTAGAGGCCTAAGGGGATTGGTTTCTTTCATCGGGACCTCATTCGAATTAACTAGCCCATATTCTTCACTGGATCCTGCAATCTGAATTTTGGGTGAGATTCCAAGGCTAAGAATAGCCTCGAAAAGATTGATTTGACCGACAGCATTTATCGCAAACGTTTCCGCAGGGTATTTCCACGATGCAGGCACAAAGCTCTGAGCAGCAAGATGAAAAATACGGTCAGGTTGAACTTCTGTCAAGCATTTCTTTAGCGATGACATATCTTTTAGATCGGCTTCTATAAGATGTATCCGGTCCTTGATATGAAGAATGTTTTCCATCCGGCTCCGCCAGCGAATCATTCCAAAAACCTGAGCATCGGGTAAATTGTCCAGGATGTAATCGGCCAGATGACTTCCGGCAAAACCTGTGATCCCCGTGATAAGTACTTTCATCTATCCTCCTAACCTGAACTATTCAGGCTAACAAACGTGAACATTATTCCCGTTTTGCATAATATTTCGCATAAAATTCCTGGAAGTCCTTGCTCTTTTCCTTTATTTTGCGCCACCATTCGGGATTCTCTTGATACCAGCGTACGGTAAAAGCCAGAGCCTCCTCAAAATTTTTGTCCGGTTTCCATCCTAGGGCATGAATTTTTCCACAGTCCAGCGCATACCTTTTATCATGGCCCAACCGGTCGCTTACAAACTTGATCAGATCCTCTGGTTTTTTCAAAAGAGTCAAGATCCTTTTGGCGATATCTATGTTTTTCACCTCATTATTTGCGCCAACGTTGTAAACCTCTCCCAATTTCCCGCTTCCCATAACAATCTCAATGGCTCGGCAGTTGTCCTCCACATACAACCAATCTCTGATATTCGTCCCTTTTCCATACAAGGGAAGATTTTCATCCTCTAAAGCATTGGTGACAAAAAGTGGGATAAACTTTTCCGGATATTGATAAGGGCCAAAATTATTGCTGGGCCTGAGGATGATGATAGGGAGATCGTATGTGACCATGTAGGAATAAGCCAATCGATCTGCCCCGGCTTTGCTTGCAGCATACGGAGATGAGGGATTCAACGGATCTTCTTCGTTGAAAAATCCCTGGTCTCGACTTCCGTAGACTTCATCTGTAGACACATGAATGAAAAATTCGATATTCGCATTCTTCATAGCTTCGAACAAAACAAAACTTCCAAAAACATCTGTCAATACAAATTCACCGGCATCCATGATGGACCGATCCACATGGGTTTCAGCAGCAAGGTGCACGACACCATGGACTTTTTTATAAATCTTTTGAACAAGCTCCTTATCCCGGATATCACCGTGGATGAATTCATACCTTTGATCATTTTCCACATCCTTGAGATTGTCCAAATTGCCAGCATAGGTGAGTTTGTCGAGATTGACGATTTCGCAATCAGGGTAATTATTCAGCATATAGTGGATAAAATTACTTCCGATAAAACCTGCTCCCCCTGTGACCAACAGGATTTTGTCTCTGAAGTCGCGTTTTTCAGCCATCTTTCCTTTTCCAGTCATAAGGAATATCATTATCATGGGGATCTAATCGGAGTTCATCGGGAGTCTCGTAATTGTAGCTCTCTGTGGGTATATTCACGATTATGGCTTCATCCGGGCTGACACACATCCAACCATGATAAATGCCCTTTGGTATCTGCACAAGCAGGGGATTGTGCAGGCCTAGATAAAACTGATCAACCTGTTTGAAGGTCGTGGATTGTTCTCTTGCGTCATACAAGGCCAGCTTGATCATTCCCTTTACACAAGCCACATTGTCAGTCTGCTCCTTGTGCAAATGCCAAGCCTTGACAACACCTGGATACGTTGTGGTCATGTAAACTTGTCCAAACCGAAGGAAGAGTTCATCGTCATTCCGAAGAATCTCCATCAACCTCCCCCTCTCATCAGGTATAACCTGCAGCTTTTTTGTCTTAACACCATCAATCATATCTATTTCCTCCCGAAAGAATTTAGGCTATTTTATCCCGATTTCGCTTTTATCCCCGACCATGAACCGGTAAACAGAAGGCTTAGGAGGACACTTGAAGATCTTCACTTCCCTTCCGATCAGGCTTTCATCTATCCGGCCACCGACTTCAACGATCTCGCTTTTTTCCAATACGATGCTGTTTTCGATCTCTGTATGAATGATTTTACAGTTATTCTGGATGGAGGTAAAAGGGCCTATGTAGGAATCGGCAATCTCTGAATTTTCCCCGATAATTGCCGGCCCCCTTATGATGCTGTTTTTGACAACGACGCCCTGTTCGATCACCACTTGACCATTGATCCTGGAGGTGTCATCCACGTTGCCTTGAATATTCCCTGATATCGTCTCCAATATCAACCGGTTTGCCTCGAGAATGTCCTCGATTTTTCCGGTGTCCTTCCACCAACCTGTAACGACATGAGGTTGGACTTCATACCCATGTTCGACAAGATATTGGATCGCATCTGTGATTTCCAGCTCATCTCGCCAAGAAGGTTTGATAGCCTTAACGGCTTTAAAAATATGCGCATCGAACATGTAAACACCGACAAGGGCCAGATTGCTTGCAGGTTTTTTTGGCTTCTCCACCAGCCTCACCACCCGTCCTCCTTCAAGCTCCGCCACGCCAAACATCTGGGGATTCGGGACCTCGGTCAGCAGGATAAGCGAATTCGGCTTTTTTTGCTGGAATTCTTCCACAAGAGATGTGATGCCGTTTTTGAGAATGTTGTCCCCAAGATACATGACAAAAGGCTCCCCTCTCAGAAATTCCTCAGAAATTTTAACCGCATGGGCCAATCCTAGAGGGGCTTCCTGTTCGATATAGGTGACATTCAAATTCCAACGAGATCCATCTCCTGTGGCCTGCTTGATCTCTTCTTTGGTATCCCCGACGATGATCCCGATCTCCGAAATACCGGCCTCTTTCAGAGCTTCGATCCCGTAGAATAACACAGGTTTGTTCGCCACTGGGACCAACTGTTTGGCCTGGGTATAAGTCAAAGGCCGAAGTCGTGTCCCCTTTCCACCGCTTAATATTAATCCTCTCATACTAGAATCCAAATCCTCCTAACAAATCGGTCGTCTTGCCTATATTGCCCAGTTCGAAGGAAAACCTGAACTGAGTTTCGGGTTTATCTCGAAAATAGAATACCTTAAGTTCAGCCTTAAAATCAATACACTGATAATGGTAGACCAAGGCAACAGCCGAATATAACATCTGTCTTTCGATAATGTTGAAATCCAGATCAAATTGGGCTTCGAGCGACAGTTTAGGAATTTTCGCACCCCCGTATAAGCCAATCTGATGACGAGCCCAAAGAAGTGATTTGATGTAAGGACTTTCACTTTTATACCAGTTTATTTTCAGAAATGCGGGATCGTTTAACGAGCCGAAATTCGCACCTAGTCGAAGCCGTGAAAACGTCTTAAAATCGGGATTATAGGAAGCGGAAAAATCCAGGCTGAATTTACTCGTGGGATAGAACCTAAAGTAACCGCTGATATCTGAAAATCGAGGAGTCTCTCCATTGACTTCATAACGGCTTAAAGGACTATTTTCCGGATCAAAATAATAGACTTGATAAAAACCCAGCGTACAAATTTCCCTGGGCTGATTATCCTGTTTTATCAGGAAATGATTGACAAGGCCGTAACTGGCGTAGTGGTTAGTATAAAAAAACCACTGGGCGATGATCCTATCCGATACGTCAACAGGGCTATCGTACCTATAGGCAAAGGTCGGCTCGATAATATGCTTGAGTTTGGGTTTGTTTTGAGCATCATAAAAAATCTTGGAAAAATAAGGTCCGTTTAATTCCACTTGCAAGGAATAATTATGACTGAGAATCGGATCGTCCACTACATTGTATGTCCCGGGGGCATAACTCTTGAAATAATAGGTGAAATTGGCGGATACAGATGAATTGAGCGTCAACCAGGGAATAGAAGTAAAAGGAACTGTGATGGTCGGGCTAAAAGCCAAGCTCTGTGATCGGCGCTGCGTATCTTTTTCGTAATCGGACTCCCATCCGTATTCCCAGCTATCAAATAGGGAAGTAAACGAAAAATAGATGGGTGAAATGATTTTAATTTTTGTCGAAGATAATCCGATCTGAGGAAAATTCTTGCGGATGATCGAATCACCTGATTGCGAATAGTAGGTTTCAAACCTTGAAACACGCATGTTGAAATTGTAGTACGACCAAGCCCTGGAAATGTAAACTTGGGAGCGTCGATTGGAAACCACGGCCCGCCTGAAATTGTTATCAAATTCTCTTAAAAAATCAAAGGAACTCTGGTAATCCACATCGGCTACGATGTTAAAATTGAGAGGAAGCGTCTGGTTGTGTTTGAAGCGAATAATATAAGCATTTTCTGGAGATCCAGCCGGAGCTCTGTTGTTGAATCGAAAATAATACAAATTTAGCAGGCCTCCTGTTCCCTCTGAAAAGAGATACCGATACTCGAGGCCGCCGCCCAATCCTCTATCCCCGTAATAATCAAGATTGAATGTCGTGTCCATGTTTCTTTTTATGGCCCAGTAGAAACTTTGGGAATAAAAAGCTCCTTTTTGGCCAGAATATCCGGCTTGAGGCATCAAAAAACCCGTAGCCCTCTCTCTATCCAAGGGATAACGCATATAGGGAAGATAAAAAATCGGTATCTTCTTTATCCTGAAGACAGCATTCCACATTTCCATGTAATTATCTTTTTTAAAATTCGCCCGGGAACAGGAAAATTGCCAGCGGGGAACCGATTGTGTGCAGGTCGTAAAGTTGGCCTTTTTAAAGCCAAAAAGGTCTTTGCTTTTCCTGTCAATCGACTCAGCCTGGTATAAGATGGTGGGCTGAATCATGCCGAAGGCTTTCTTGAGCTCTCCTTTGGAAGAATCCAAATTGAAGTGCATTTCCTCACAACTCACATTTTCTTCAGATGAACGGATCGTCACATTCCCCCAGGCATACACGTCCTTAGTTTCAATATCCACCTCTGCTCCATCCGCCAATAGCGTGATATTTTTATAGTGCACTTCCACATTTCCCGTGGCAGAGATGAGATCTCCCTTTTTTTCCCAAAAGCGGGCAATTATCTTGATTTCCTCAGAGGAGAATTCGGTCTGTTGCCCGAAAAGGAAACCAAAAGAGAAAAAGATGAAAAGCAAAAGCGGAAAGATCAGTTTGGATTTAGTCATATAGCACTATCTCACACCAATCAAAAAATGTAACACACTCCCTCTCTGGAATCAACTCACGGGTTGATTATGAAAGCATCTCTATTTCCGTGATAAACGGGGCTTTTGGAAATAGGGATACTTCCTTGGATCATTCAACGATTTAGCAGGCTTAAAGGAGCTTCTGAATGGCTTGACTCCTTCAGCTAATCTGATGATAATACCCGATGAATGCTCAGAAACAAACAACCCTGGAGAACCGAGACTAAAAAAATAATGGCATTGAGCTCCCTTGGGCTCATGCTGCCTTCCTCGATAGCTGTAGGCCTCTTTTTCGGATATATACTGGATAAGGCTTTCGGGACACAACCATGGATGCTGATAATTTTTTTCATTCTCGGAACGGCAGGCGGTATCACCAACCTTTTGCGGGGACTCAATCGACTGCAAGATGATACGGAAAAGGATGAAACAAAAATAAAAGATGGAAAATAACAGTCAGTCAAACGGAGATCCTCTTGAAGAAAAGATTCTGAAACGGATTCCCATGGAAATTCTCGGATTATCTTTGCTTATGGCTATTGTGGCAACTTTTCTGTTTAATATCGGAACAGGTCTTTTTGTCTTGGCTGGAGGAACTGTATCCACTCTAAATTTCATATGGCTTAATCAAACATTATCCAAAGTTTTGCTTCGTGAAAAAAGGAAAGCTCTTAAAACTTCAGGTATAGTTTTTGGCCTAAGACTCGTGTTGATTCTTGCTATCTTTTTTATTATAATTTTCTTCTTTTCAAAGAGGATCATAGCGTTTGCAGCAGGATTTTCATCGATAATAGTTGTCCTTCTGTTTGAAGCCGTAACCGTTATGTCCAGACTGAAAACATGGAAGAACTAGAACACAGTTTATTTATAGTTGATCTCATCAACAAGATACTGGGTAAACCTCTCTCCTCTCTTTTCGCACTCGTAGGAATCGAGGTAAAAAATCCTGAACACCTCATCCCGGATTACATTGTCATGTGCTTGATTGCGGCTGGGCTCCTAATCCTCTTCTTTTCCCTTTCTTCCAAAAAACCCACCCTCATACCGTCCAAGCTTCAGAATGTGCTGGAACTCATCATTCAATTTTTCGAAAGTCTGTTGACCGAGCTTATCGGAAAAGATGGAAAAAAATACCTGCCGTTGGTAGGAACCGTCGGTCTATTCATCCTAGCCTGTAATCTTATGGGTCTCGTTCCTGGATTTATGTCTCCCACCAGTAAACTTAATGTTACGGCTGGATGCGCCCTGACCGTCTTTCTCTATTACCACTGGCAGGGGGTCAAATCGCAAGGATTGCTCAAATATCTCAAGCATTTCATGGGTCCGATACCCTTTTTAGCTCCGCTGATGGTCCCGATCGAGATAATCAGTCATTTTTCCCGACCTCTATCTCTTTCGATGCGACTTTTCGGGAATATTTTTGCCGAAGAATTGCTTATCCTGATCATGGCTTCCATTTTACCTTTTTTGCTCCCACTCCCCTTCATGGCAATCGCCATAATTACAGCAGTCGTACAGGCTTATGTTTTTGTCCTGCTGAGTTGTATTTACATAGCGGGAGCTGTGGCACATGAAGAGGAACATTAATATTTTAGGAGGAAGGATATGGCAAAACATCTTAAGCCTATTATGATTTTATCTCTGTTTCTATTTCTTATGAGCATGCCTCTACTCGCCCAGGAAAAAGCCTTCAATCCACAAGCGGGCTCGTTATTCAAGTTGGCCATCATTGTCAGCGGGGCGATCATCACCCTTGCAGCTGCAGCCGGGGCATTTTGTCAAGCCAAAGCTATCGGCAGTGCCTGTGAGGGCATCTCCCGCAATCCCGCATCTGCTCCTCACATCCGGTTCCTGGTCCTGTTGGGACTCGTGTTGATCGAAACTCTTGTCATCTATGCCTTATTCATCGCCATATTTATCATCATGATTCAGTGGGGCAACTACTTCTTAAAATAATTCCAAACAGGAAGGCCAATGAATTTTCCGGTCTTTGGTATCATCAAGACCGCTGCGCAACGATTTCATCGTGATAGATGCGGCAATTTTGCCATCACGATCTCTTACTTTGCGCTTATGTGTTCGATTCCTTTGGCAGCCCTTTTCGCCTATGCCACCACCAAAATCCTAGGCAGCTCAGAACTCGCTGTCCGCAGCCTCGATATTTTCTCTGAGGAATTTTTCGCCCAGCTGGATCCCTATTTCTTCAAGAGAGTCCAAGAGCTTTCCCAAAACATTGCCAATCTGGGATGGTTTGGACTGGCAGGTTCTTTCATTGCCGCCAGTTTTTTATTCTCCAACTTGATTTATTCGATCAATTTCATCTTCAGAGCCGATTACAAAAAATCCTTTTTTTACAACCGCCTGATGGAGTACTTGATTATGTTCGTTATCGGCATTATCATGCTGATCTCCCTATCGATCACAGCCATTTGGACAGCCTTGAATCGCACACTCCAAGAAAGCCCGTTCGTGGCCAATAATATCAATCCGGAAATAGTCGCCCTTATCAATAATTTTTTTGTGCAGTATCTTCTCCCGTTCATGCTGACATTTTTGGTTTTCTTTTCACTCTACAAATTTATCCCAGAGATAAAAGTATACACCAAACCTGCCGTTATTGCGGCAGCCATCGCTTCTCTTCTGATAGAAATTTTCAAACGGATTTTTGCCTTTTATGTGGCCCATTTCTCAGCCATAGGGATTGTCCTCGATAGGCTAATGAAGGGAGCACTGACTTCGATCATTTTTTTTCTCCTTTGGTTATCTTTTTCAATGATTATCCTCTTATGGGGAGCTGAATTGGCTGCGGTCCTGAACGAACGCATCTCCAAAAAACAGGAGTCTCATGCCTGAAAAAAAATCCGTTCCCATCCGGGTATCTGCACTGGCAAAACTGCTAGACTGTCCTTATAAAGGGAAGGGGACTACATCGATATCCGGGGTGTCGAACCTGATTGAGGCAGAAAAAGGAGACATCGTTTTCCTGGCCCATCGAAAATTCCGGAGCCACTTGGAACAAACAAAAGCCTCGGCAGTTATTATTCCTGTCGATGAAACTTTCGACAGAATTCCGGTTATCAAATCCGATAACCCCCAGCTCTCCTTTATCAAGGCTGTGGAATATTTCTTCCAACCTCACAGGCCTGCGCCGGGAATCCATTCTCAGGCTTATGTCTCCCCTACGGCCAAAGTCGGAAAGGATGTTTCCATCGGTGCATTCGCCTTCATCGGGGATGAGGTGGAAATCGGAAACAGGGCTGTAATCTTCCCTTTTGTGGCTATGTACCCCCGCACCAAGGTTGGTCGCGATTGCATTATTCATTCCCATGTCTCAATCAGAGAAGAATCATTCATCGGCAATAAAGTCATCATTCATAATGGGGCTGTTATCGGTTCCGATGGGTTTGGATACATCCAAGACAACAGGAAAACCCATGTCAAAATTCCCCAAAAAGGAATCGTGGTCATTCAGGACAACGTAGAAATCGGAGCAAACACAACAATAGACCGGGCCTCCCTAGGAAAGACTATCATCTGCAAGGGAACAAAAATCGACAATCTGGTCCAAATCGCCCACAATGTGGAAATCGGCTCCGATGTCATTCTTGTTGCCCAAACAGGGATTGCAGGAAGTTCGAAAATCGGAAAAAAAGTCATTGCCGGAGGACAAGTGGGAATCGCCGATCATGTCGAGATCGGAGACAATGTCATCATGGCGGCCAAGAGCGGGGTGACAAAAAGCATCCCGGCTAACTCGATGGTCGCGGGTATTCCTCACCTGGACATACGGGATTGGCGAAAAGCGTGGGTATCCATCCCCCAGCTTTACGATCTATTGAAAGAGATAAAGAAGCTAAAGAAAAAGATCGAAAAGCTAGAAAAAGCATCCAAATAATTGGTTAAATATCGCCTGGATTATTCACGAGCCAAGACCCTCCACCCCACACTAGACCCTCCACACCACCCAAGAAATAAAGGATGCTAGGCAGTAGCCCATGAGTTGTATTTGTAT
>CAYPGQ010000028.1:0-45134 GCA_964410125.1 uncultured Eubacteriales bacterium
CAATAACTAGGTTTTAAATCGTTTTGCGTGTCCCGACGAACACGTTGCCTGTCATTCCGTGGATGGAGATGACATCATGTTTTCGGATGGTGTGCCGAATATCGCCGTTCTTTGCAATAATCACGGCTTCTTTTTTCTGCGTGTCAACATGTAATCCCGCAGCACTCATGACTGCGCTATAGTCCCTGTCCTCGATACCATTGATTGCGATGGCAGCATGAGATGTGGAACCTCCCTTTGCTGCGAGTAAAGCGTCTGCAGAGAGTATCAGCGGGATGGATTCCGGCGCAGGGCTTTCTAAAATCAGGATCACACCATCAACGTCCTTTCGTTTCGCGAGATCCTGCTTTGTAAGCTCCTCAAGGTCCTGTTTGTCGAAGGCTGCGATGCCACGGAAAGCGCTGCCGCGGATGCCGATGCCGCATGCGGCCTCTTCCCCTGGATCTTCGAAGGCTCTCTCCTCCTGGTTTTTTCCGATCTCCGCTGCTCGGGATTGAAGGATGCTGAGAACTCCGTTTTCGACCGTGAATTCCACTTCCTGGTCTGTGCCCATGAACCGCCTCAGCTTAGCGATGTTGTGACGCAGACGCCGGTTCAGCATCGGGAGGAACGACCCCAGTTCTTCGATGGACCGGAAAGAGATCGATTTAGTCAATCCGCCCACGAGGTCGTCGCCAGCCGCAGAAAACTTGAAGTCTCCTGTGTGAGTCCGCATACCCAGTCCGGTCACGCGTGTCCGTGGGATCACGCCAGTCAAAGAAGCCCGTGTTTCGTCCATGCCAACACGGATTTCCTCGTTTTTCCGGTTCCCCAACGCCATTTCCTGGATGATTGCTACGGATTGCCAGGAGTTGCATATCCCCTTTATCTCACGATACCGACGTGCCGCCTCACTGTTCCAAGATTGGAACACCGTATTTATGGCTGTTAATAGCTGTTTTTCCGGATTGTGAAGCACCTCATCAAGAGCCTTCCCATATCCTTCATGTCGGAGGATGCTTTTTGTAATCTCTGCGATCTCCTTCATCCCTTCCCATGGTAGATCATATTTGTATTTCACTTTGTATCGGTGCTTGGTATTCTCCACGATGTTGTATGATTCCATATCTACGCCCCAGACGGCCTGTCCGTATATCGCAAGAAATCGCCGGTATGCATCGTAGGCGCACCAGGGATCCTGTTTGGCCAAACCCTTCGCGATCTCATCGTTCATTCCCACAAACAGCACGGTGGACAATATCCCCGGCATGGAAAAGACCGATCCTGCTCGAACAGCGAGCAACAGAGGATGTGTGGGATCTCCGAATGTTTTGGCTGTCTGGTCCCGCTTGGCGATGTCGTCCTCGAGAATCCTCAAGTGTTTTACCACCACATCTTCCATGTTCTCCATAGTGTTCTCAAGGGCATTCCTTTGAGGCAAGGTGGTGGGAAGGATGAAACCATCCCGGGTGGGTATATTCAGATATCTGATGTAAATGAGACCTGATCCTTTGCTGCCGTATAAATCACGCAGGTTGCACGTGAGATCGTCACTTTCGACTCTCTGTTTGATCTCATCGCGGTGAGAGAGGTGGATCACGTCGTATGGTTCTCGAGCAGGAGTCTCTCCAGCGCCGCTGGCATGAATTTGATCCCCTTGCTTGTCCTCGATGAAAGAATGAGCGATATCTGTGAAATACGCAACGCTGTTGAGATCGTGCATGTATCTCTGTATGTTCGCCAGGGCTTCCCGGAGCTCTTCTTTGGTGAATCCAACCTTTTCACGAACTTTTTCGAACGGAGTGATGACGCGCTGGACAAGGTGGTGGTAGTTGCGGTGGATCTGTTCGATAATATTCCTGATCTCGGCATATGTTTTCCTCTCATCCTGCAACATAGCCGCGAGATCATGGAGCTGTCGAGAATGCAGTCCATCGTGGGTCAGGTTTTGTACAGAATCGCGTATGATTGCCAAGCACTGCGAAAAATCGACTCCCTTTTCTTCGTATTCACTGGCGATTTGATGCAGTGTGAGGTAGTTTATTTCCTCGAGGCGGCAGTCCAGCTCCAACAGCAAAAGACGTTGCTCAGGAAAGGCTCGCTTATCCAAATCGATGCGGAGTTTCTTGCGTTGCCGGCAGATGGAAACAAAGGTTGCGTAAAATTCGCTCCGATCATAAGCTATTAGAATGCTCTCCAGCTCGTTGAACAATCCTGTTTGGTAGGATTGCCGCACATCGGAGGTGAATCGATCTACACAGTTCCTCAGTTCCTTCTCTGCCCGATCTCCTTCGAACAGAACCTCATCGGGCTTGAGATCGAGAAGAGCGTCCAACCGCCGTACGATCGGGTCAATGCTCGGCAGGTGTTCCCTAAACTGGAGGATACGACTCTTGATGATACGAAGATGGTGATAATAAATCCATCTGTTCCCGACACGCATCCCCTCGATCACGGCATTCATTTCTTCGGTGATGCTCTTACCGAACTCACAGCGGACCAGCGTCGACTCGTATTCTGTCTGCCACTCTCGGATGCGCGCGATGGTCTCCGCGCTGCCCATAAGCTGATTTAGGTCATCGATAATGCGCTCCACGATCTGCTTCGGTCGTGTGGCTTTCCGGGCTTTTTCATCAGCCGGTGCCAGTTCCTTGATCCCCATCTCCTCCAAGCCGTTCTTTTCACCTGTTTTCAGATACCGCAAATAGGCTTGGGCGAGCTTAAGCGTGTGTCTGCCCATAGCATGGTGTGAGCTCCGTCGAAGTTCATTGATGATGGCGCTTCCGCGGATGTGTATTTCGGCCAAGTCGATAGTATCGTTCCACAAACGATCGATCAGCTTAGGTCTTGTAACAATAGCGGCTATGTCCCGCACAAGGATTCGCGCCAAAAGCGGAGGCCGTTCGGATAGAGGGGAATTGATAAATCGTGTCAGCTCTTTGAAAAGACTGTATACTTCGGATTGAAGATTTTTGGCATTGAGCTGTTTTTTGAACGAAAATAAACTCAATCTTGCAACCAGGAGACGCAACACATAGATGGCCTCGCTGCGGTTGGCGCTTGCGTTGATGTTCCGGAGATGTTCCACAAAGTCCCGGATTCTGACAACATGAACCGGTTCGGCCCGGCTTGCATCAAAGTCGCACAACTCCCCTTCAAGATCGACAGGCTCCCCCTTGACTCCCATTTCCTTGGTTAATATTTCATCGGTAAGGATTTTCCCCTGGGAATAGGGATGGGTGAGAAAGATTTCGGTACCCTCGCCGTGAACATTGTGCACCACAAGGTTATCTCCAATGAGGTACGGGATGAAAAGCTGTTCGGGTGTGACAAATATGCGGTTATTCAAAATCCCGAATCGCCCTGCACGCCTGGCGATAGTTCGTTTGGCCTTGGTGTATTTATGCAATGCCTCGTGTCGTGTTGCGTTGTCTGCGTTTTTCCGAAAAGCCGTAAACAGCTCGCTGTGGACAGTTGCAAGCAGGGATTCCTCTTCTGTGGTCAATCCGTCTGGCTCTATAGAGGGGACTGCTTGAAGGGAGTGGGGAGTAAATTTTTGGCGATACATCCAAAAGCCGATCCGATTCTAACAAAGGTCTGCTTCGAGAGTCAACAGAGGAACTCTAAAACAGGCGCAGATGTTGTTCAGAATGCTTGCGGATGATAGATTGACAGGAGAATGAAGTTTTTATAAAGTGACGATGGTCCATTCCTTCAGAAAGGAGATCTGAATGAAAATAAAAGAAAGATTTGTCCTACTGATTTTTATTTTCGCCTTATTTGCCTTCTCGGGATCGCTCGTTTTTGATCAAACAGAGAGAGCGTCGGAAAATGCTGTTTGGCCGGAATATCCGGAAGGCTGCACCACGATCCTTGTCGGCAAGGATGCCTCCGCCGATGGCTCTGTCCTCGCGTGCCAGACCGCCGACTGCGGAATGTGTGACTTCACGTGGCATTACATCCCAGCAGCTGATCATAAGGAAGGCTCTATGCGGAAGATCTACCACATAAACCAGATCAGAACCTGGCCCCCAGAGGTCGGGGGAAAGTGGGTGAAGTATGTGGAAGGCTACACCGAGGTGGACATCCCTCAAGTTCCTCACACCTATGCCTATCAACACGCAGTGTTCGGCCACATGAACGAACACCAACTGGGGATTGCCGAGTCATCGATCGGATGCCGAAGAAAAATGAGGAATTCGACGCCGTCGGCCATCATGGATATCACGACGTTGACGATGCTGGCCATGGAGAGATGCAAAACTGCAAGGGAAGCGATTAAGCTGATGGGCTCTTTGGCCGAGAACTACGGGTATGGATTTCATGACAGCGGTGAGATGCTGGCTGTGGCCGATCCGGAAGAGATCTGGCTTTTCGAGATCATGCCGGCCGGCGTACTCTGGACGCCTAAAAGCGGGAAACCAGGGGCAGTCTGGTGTGCCCAAAGGGTTCCCGACGACCATGTGAGCTTTTGCCCGAATGAGTCCCGCATCGGGGAGATCGACCTTAACAACAGTGATTACTTCATGGGATCTCCGAATGTTGTTTCCTACGCTATCGAGAATGAATTCTATGATCCAGAAAGCGGAGAACTTTTCAGCTGGAAAAAAGCCTATTCCCCAAGCCCGGGGAGTGCTGCCGAGACACAGGGAAGAAGGGGCAGGCTCTGGCGTTTGTTCAGTCTTGTGGCTCCCTCTGAAAATTTCAACCCGGCAACCGATGGGATGGATTTGCCGTTTTCCGTGAAGCCTGATGAAAAGCTTTCGGTCCAGAATGTCATGGATATCACACGCGACAAATACAAAGGCCTGCTGTTCGATCCGACTGAAGGAATAAAAGGCGGCCCTTTTGCCAACCCGAACTATTTCCGTGGATTCCAGGTCGATGATCAAAGATATTACGGCCCGAGATGCATCAGCGTGCCGACCGTGGAATACACCACCATCACCCAGAGCCGAAACTGGCTTCCCGACCCATTCGGCGGGATCAACTGGATTGCCTTTGGGGCCCAGGACACATCATGCTACATCCCTCTTTACTGCGGGATTGTTGAGATGCCCGAATCCTTCAGAAAGGGAGATCATTTTGTGTTCGACAGAGACTCGGCGCGATGGGCTTTTGATTATGTCGACTATCACACCCAGGTTGTATACTCGTATACGATTGAAGAGGTCAAAGGTGCTCAGGAGAAATGGGAAAGCAGCTCCTTTAGGAAAATTCAGGTCATGGATAATGTGGCTCTAGAGCTTTATGAAAAGGATCCTGCTGAAGCCATCGCATTCATCACCGATTTCTGTGTCAACAATGCAAAATCTGTTGTGGATGCCTGGTGGAAATTGGGCGACGACCTTCTGGTCAAATACAATCACTTCAGGATTTATAACACGGAGACGAGGCGGCCCGGGCGGATTCAGACTCCGGATTGGTGGAACAAGGCCGTTGTCGAACAGGATAAACTGGAACCTGTTCCCCAACCCGAACCAAAACCCAAAGTGAAAAGAGAAAAGAATAAAAAGAAATGAGGAGGTAAGGATGAATTTGAAAAAAACTCTGACGTTTATCGGCTTACTTTTTTTGGCTCTAGCCGTTGTAAGTGCTTATGTATCGCAAGCCCCAAAAAGTGAGCAGGAATGCTTGGATTGTGACGAGTGCTGGGAAGGATGCACATCGGTTTTGGTCGGCAAAAAGGCGTCAATAGATGGTTCGACCATGACCACACACACATGCGACTGCGGTGTTTGTGACTGGACGTTCCGTTTTGTGCCGGCAGCCGATCACAAGGAAAGTGATGTGCGGAAGATCTACCACATCAACCAATACGTAACATGGCCGTCCGAACAGGGACTCAAATGGGAAAAATACAAGGACGACTACGCAGACCTGGATATTCCCCAGGTGCCCCATACATACGCCTACATCCACGGGATGTTCGGATACATGAACGAAAATCAGGTGGCTTTGGGGGAATCGACGATCGGCTGCCAAAGAAAGATGAGGAATCCGACACCATCCGCGAAATTCGACATCACGATGCTGACACTGATTGCCATGGAAAGGGCTAAGACGGCGAGGGATGCCATCCAGATCATGGGAGACTTGGGGACACAATATGGTTATGGATTCAACGACGGTGGGGAAATGCTCGCTGTATCCGATCCGAACGAGGTCTGGATTTTCGAGATTATGCCTGTCGGTCCGCTGTGGACTCCGAAAAGTGAAAAACCCGGCGCTGTATGGTGTGCCCAGCGCATTCCCGACGATCACGTCAGTGTCACGCCGAATGAATCGCGGATCGGGGGGATCGACCTCGACAACATAGACTATTTCATGGGTTCATCCAATGCCATTTCCTTTGCCATCGACCAGGGGTTTTATGACCCTGAGAGCGAGAAACCTTTCAACTGGAAGAGAGCCTATTCTCCCAGCTCCGGAAGCGCGGAAAGCACCCAGGGACGTAGGGGCCGCCTGTGGCGTTTTTTCAATATCGTCGCTCCCTCTCAGAATCTTGGGCCGGATACCGAAGACATGGACCTCCCGTTCTCTGTGAAACCTGACCGGAAGCTATCTGTCCAGGACGTCATGGCCATCACACGCGATAAATACAAAGGTGCCAAATTCGACCCGACAAAGGGAATCAAAGGAGGGCCCTTTGCCAATCCCAATTATTACCGGGGTTTCACGGTTGATAAAGCGCGTTACAATGGGCCGCGCTCCATCTGTGTGAACAATGTGGAATACACCACGGTTACACAGTGCAGGGGATGGCTGCCCAATCCCATAGGAGGGATTTTATGGCTGTCCTTCGGTGCTCAAGACACAGCCTGTTACATGCCGCTCTACTGTGGGATCACGGAAATCCCCAAGTCCTTCGAAGTAGGGGACCACTACGTTTTTAATCGAGATTCCGCTCGCTGGGCATCGGATTACGTGGATTTCCACACGCAAGTCGTTTATTCTTACGCCATCCAGGATGTCCAGCAGGCCCAGGAAAAATGGGAGGGGAATGCTTTCCGGAGTATTCCGATTATAGATAAAGCGGCTTTGGAGCTGTATGAAAAGGACCCGTCTGATGCGAAGCAGTTCCTTACCGACTTTTCCGTCAACAATGCCAATTGTGTTGTGGATGCCTGGTGGAAATTGGGGGATGATCTGCTTGTCAAGTACAATCACTTAAGGATTTATAACACCGAGACGAGGCGGCCTGGACGCATTCAGACTCCGGACTGGTGGAACAAGGCCGTTGTCGAACAGGATAAACTCACACCTGTCTCTCCGCCGCCGCCACCCCCGAAGAAGAAAAAGTAGGTTTGAGCCGGTTGACATAGATTCGGCCCAAAGTGAAAGCGATGATCCCACCGAGGGAGTTGCCCAAAACGACTCCCCACCAGAGGCCTGTGAGCTGCAAGTCGAGTATAACGGCGAAACAATAAGCTAACGGAACCGCCAAAAGGATAGTCCGGATAAAGGTCACAGCAAGAGAGTAAGAACCTTTTCCTGTCCCCTGGAACATGGCTGAAGAAAGCATCCCGGGTGAGACCGCCGGGAAAAAAATGCACATGATGCGCAGGAAGTTTACCAGATCGGCCCGGATCCGGACCGATTCTTGAGTGAAAGTGAAAAGCCATGCGATTTGAGGAGCCAGGATAAAGATGATGACAGCCATAACGAGCTCGATAACAACGCCGATTTTTATGGCGTACATGTACGCGATGTCCAGTTTTTTGTAGGCCCTCCCGCCGAAAGCCGCCCCGGTAACAGGAACGACGGCTGTCGCTATACCATGCAGGGGGAGAGTAGCAAACATTACCACCCGCCATCCGGTGGTGAAGATCGCCACGCCGTCTGTTCCGCCGGCTCTGACAGCGATCAAGTTGAGGATAAGCATGGCGATGGACATGGTCATCTGTTGGAACGATGCCGGGATCCCGACCTTCAGGATTTCCGACAGGATTGTCTTCTGGAATTGGAAGCCACGAAACTTGATGCTGACATAGGTATCCTGCTTGATGAAAAACCAATAGAAAAGATACCCGCTCGAAAAACAGATGGAGACCATAGTTGCCCAAGCTGCGCCCGCTACGCCTAGTTTCAATAGATAAATGAAGATCGGATCGAGGATGATGTTCAGCCCCGAGCCGATCATCATTACCACCATGGCCCGTTTGACATCCCCTTCTCCTCGTAGGAGTGCACTTGCTACCTGGCCGAAAAAGATAATCAGGGTTCCCCCAAAAATGATCCGGGCGTATGCCCCGGCCATGGTTGCCACAGGGCCGGCTCCCAGCCGTGTAAAAATCGTGGGTGCAAAGATGAAAAAGGGGAGTGCGAGGACTATAGCGGCAATCACCATCAAAACCATGGTGTGGGAAGCAACGGCATCGGCGTTTTTTTTATCCTTTGCTCCGATCATCCGGGATACAGCAGAACTTCCACCGATCCCGATGCCTGTAGAAAGTGCCATGATCATAAAAAAGAACGGGAAAAAAAATCCGACAGCAGATAGAGCATTCGGACCCAATCCCGCCACCCAGAGGCCGTCCACAAAATTGTACAGCGTGTGGACAGACATGGCCACGATCATCGGGATGGAGAGTTTGATAATGGCTTTTTTCGGATTCCCCAGAAGAGTTTGCACCCCTTTGGTCGTCGCTGTTACGGATTGAGCTGGCTTTGTCGTGTTTTTCATGATAAAAAAAACGGGTCAGATAACCGTTAGGATTTGGCTGTCTGACCCGCTGTATAAACTGTGATTCCGAAGAATTTGTATTGCAGCAAATTGGCAAGTCAGAGAAATCAACTATTAAGGATTTTTTCCACTTCTTCTTTATCAACGTCTGTGACATAAGAAATGCCGCTGATGTTGGCGGCTTCCTGTGTCAAAGCTGCTATGTCGTCTCGCATGATGTATTCCAACTTGAATTTTCTGTTTCCAGCCATGAGCTGACGTAGTCCTTGATTCAGCCGTTTGAAATAGCCGTGTACTCCTAGGGCGCCTGTTGGCAGAGTTTCAAATTTATCTCCGTATTTATTTTTTAGCTCGGTAGCCGTGACAAAGATCTCTTCGACCTTATTTCCAAACCGCTCAACATAGACAGGGATCTGATCCTCTTTGATTCTCTTGCCGATTGTTTTTCCAACCATTGCTGCTGCGAGAGGAGCGCGCGCCATACCGACCGCTTTAAAATAAGGAGCTCCGAGAGCTAGGACCTTGTATATCTGATCTTCAAAGGTTATTCCTCCGGCTGCGCAAACATCGGGGATAAACTCACCTTTTCCATCCAACTTACGCAGATACTGGTACAGCAGGGACCAGATTTCAACGCTTGGGATTCCCCACTCGTTCATCATCCGCCAAGGGCTCATCCCTGTTCCTCCGCCCGCTCCATCGACTGTCAGAAGATCGAGCTTGGCCTTTGAGGCGAACTTTACCGCACGGGCAAGGTCTGCCGGTCTATAAGCACCCGTTTTCAGGAAGACATACTTTGCTCCGGCTTTCCGGAGTTCTTCGACTCTGGCCATGAAAGTTTCTTCCTCGACCATGCCGAGCCGGGAGTGCCTTTCGAATTCTTTAAAACTTCCTTTTTCGAACGCCCTAATGACATTGGGATCTTCTGGATTGGGAAGAACGATATACCCATGCTTATACAAATCCTGGGCCTTTTTGAGGCTCTTGATCTTGACCTCTCCACCGATATCCTTAGCACCCTGTCCCCACTTTAACTCAACGGCTTCGACGCCGAGTTTTTCGATGACATATTCCTGCACACCCAGTCTTGTGTCTTCCACGTTGGCCTGGACAGCAACCGTTCCGTATCCGTCCTGCCATTCCTTATAGAACCCGATACGATTTTCCATATCGGGAGAACGGACGATTCGGCCGTCTTTGATTACGGATTCGTCATCCATGGCACAGACATTCTCACCGACAGTGAGAATAGCACCTGAAATCGCAGCGCCTTTTGCTAATCCTTCCCAATTTTGTTTAGCCACATTTGTCGATCCCATCCCGGGGATAATAAAAGGAAGTTTCAACTTGATGCTTTTGTCGACACCGATGGCGGTTTCTACGTCCACTTTTTCGAAAGTGGCCACATCCGAATCTGCAGCAACACCATGAGCACCCGCGGCTGTTCCCAGTATTGTAAAATGAGAAAGATCGACAGGATATTCTTTTTCCGATGCAGCGGTTATGATTCCGAAAGGTTGAGGATAAAGAACTTCAGGGCCACGATAGGCAGATTTACCGATCTCGCACATTCCAATACAGCCGTCAACACATGTTACGCACATCCCGCTGAAGGGGCTGACTGAACCTTCAGTTCTGTTCTTAGTTAGAGTAGCGGCACTTCTGTTGAGTTTTGTATAAGACATTAAAATAACCTCCTTATGGACTTATTTGGTTTATATGAAAATAAGTAAAATCACAAATTTTTATTACTTTCATTGGGCTATTCAGAACTCGTTTCCTGTTTTCCGGATTTTTCTTCGGATGGCCGGACGCACGTGCCGCATCGGCCTGCATCATACATCCAGCAGGTAGCTTCACCGTAGACATCCACACACGTGGGTTCCATCTGCAGACAGGCGTTACAGACCGGATTTTCAGCATTAGGCCCCTCGCATCGGGCTTGACAGGCAGGACAAATGTACATGCAGCCACCGCACTCCCGGCAGACTTTAGATTTGACATCAAATGGCGTTGAGATCTTGCTTTTGTAACCCCGATTCTGAAATCCGATGGCCTTACCGTCCATCTGTTCGGCGCACATCCGGACACACAGCCCACAGAGAACACATTCCTCGTTGCGGACGTCGAAGCGCATTTGTGAGACACCGAATTTTGAAGCTAAATCCTGTATAACCTTGGAGCCGGGGGCGACTGACAGCATCAGCTCGATCATCATCTTGCGGGCCTTAATGACCCGTTTAGTGTCTGTGTGGACATTAAGTCCTTCTTCGCAGGGATAAGTGCAGGAGCTGACGAGCTTGGTGTTGGGTGATTTTCCGATTTCGACCAGACAAAGCCGGCACCCACCGTAATTGCTCAGGCCAGGGTTATAGCATAGAGTTGGAATTTCGAGGCCGTAAAATTCACAGGCGTCCCGGATGGTCCATCCTTCCTCAACCTTTACTTCTAAATTGTTGATTTTTATGTTTATCATGTGTTTTGTCCTAAAGCTTTTATACCATCCTGGGTTTCAAGTTCACACCGCAAGCATCTTCGGGCTTCTCTCACTGCCATTTCCTTTGTCAATGTCAATGCCACTTCTTTGAAGTTTTTTCGACGTTCTCCGGAGGGGAGCCGGGGTATTTCGGACCTCTGTGCGTTTTCGATTTCTTCCTCTGTCAGCTGGACAGGGGGGATGTAGACAGATGGTCTGGACAGCTTATACTCTCTGGCAATGGGTTTGCCTTGTAGGTAATTATCGATGGACTCTGCGGCTCTCTTTCCGGTGCCTATGGCTTTAACGACAGTGCTCGGTCCTGTAGCGACATCTCCGCCAGCAAAGACATTTTCCCGGCTGGTCGCGCCGGTTTCTTCATCGGTAATTATTGTATCCCATCGGGAAAGTTTAATCTCGTCTTTTTCATGGATAAACGAAGTGTCAGGTCTCTCACCGATAGCAGGAATGATGGTGTCGAGTTTCAATGAAAATTCGGAGCCGCTTATGGGAACCGGACTCCGTCTTCCACTCTCATCCATTTCTCCCAGTTCCATCCGTATGCATTCGACACCGGTGACTTTTCCATTCTCATTTAGAATTTTGATGGGTGTGACAAGATATTGAATCTCTATTCCTTCCTCCAGTGCATCTTCGATTTCCTCTTCATATGCGGGCATTTCCTTTCTGGTGCGTCTATAGAGGATGCTGACCTTTTCTGTATTCTTATGACGGATGGCGACACGCGCAGCGTCGATAGCTGCATTGCCTCCGCCTATGATTCCTATATTTTTTCCGAGCGGCACTTCTTTTCCCAGATTGACCTGGGACAGTAACTCCATACCCGGAATGACTCCTTCCGCTGTTTCTCCCAGGATGGCAAGTTTCATCGATTTATGAGCTCCGGTGGCGATGAATACAGCTTTGAATTCTTGGCGGATGAGATCGTCGATAGTAAAATCTTTCCCGAGAGCCGTGTTTGTTTTCAATAACACGCCGGATTTCAGAATGAAATCGATATCCGACTTCAAAACCGCTTTTGGAAGTCTGTGCTCCGGAATTCCTAAGGCCAACATTCCGCCTACGACTGCTTGGGATTCGAAAAGGGCTACATCATATCCCAGCATGTTTAGTGTATACGAGGCAGCCAGTCCAGCGGGCCCAGATCCGATGACTGCCACTTTGATGTTATGTCTTTTGGGCGTTTGGATGGGCAGGGTGTCCTTACCGTTCTCAATCGCCCAATCCATTACAAATCGCTTCAAAGCTCGGATTGCGATTGGTTCGCCGAATTCTCCGGATCGACAGACGGATTCGCATTGATGGTCGCAGACACGACCGCAGACGGAGGGCAGTGGATTATCTTTTAGGATTACTTGATAAGCTTCTTCAAATCTCTCTTGTGCGATCAATGCGATATAGACCGAAGCTTCCTGGTTTGTTGGACAGATGGACTGGCAAGGAGCGGAAACGATTTCCTTGCAGACCATAGCAGGACATCTTTTTTTCTTGATGTGGTCTTCATATTCGTTCCGGAAATATCTGAGTGTGGAAAGCACCGGATTTGCAGCAGTCTGACCCAGGCCGCACATTGAGGCGTCTTTAACGGCTTCCGCAAGCTCCTCGAGAAGGTCGAGATCCTTCATTTCCCCTCGGCCCTCGCAAATCTTGGTGACGATTTCCCACAATCTTTGTGTTCCTTCACGGCAGGACATGCACTTTCCGCAACTTTCATCGCGCAAAAAATTTAAAAAGTACTTGGCAACATCCACCATGCACGTGTTTTCGTCCATGACGATCATGCCGCCAGAGCCCATGATCGAACCTGCATCGATAAGACTGGCATAATCGATCGGAAGGTCGAGCTTCTCTACAGGTAGACATCCTCCGCTGGGACCTCCTGTCTGGACGGCTTTGAATTTTTTCCCGCCAGGAATGCCACCTCCAATGTCAAAGATAACTTCCCGCAGGGTGATCCCCATCGGAACTTCGACGAGGCCTGTGTTGTTGATCTTTCCTACCAGAGAAAAGATCTTTGTTCCCTTGCTGCCATCGGTCCCGATTTTTGCGTACCAATCGGCTCCGTTATTGATAATGATGGGAATATTGCCCCATGTTTCCACGTTGTTGATGTTTGTCGGCTTTTTCCACAAACCTCTTACTGAGGGAAAGGGAGGGCGCTGACGGGGCACACCAACACCACCTTCGATCGATTCGATCATGGCCGTCTCTTCTCCGCAGACAAAGGCGCCGGCACCTCTGTAAATATTGACTTTAAAGTTAAATCCAGAGCCGAGAATGTTCTCTCCCAGGAGTCCTAAAACTTCTGTATCGTTGATGGCTGCACTGATGTGCTTGAGCGCTACAGGGTATTCATCTCGAATGTAGATGTAGCCTTCATCGGCTCCGATGGCGTAAGCGCCGATAATCATACCTTCTAGAACCCGGTGCGGATTTCCTTCCATCAAGCTGCGGTCCATGTAAGCGCCCGGATCTCCTTCATCCGCATTACAGATGATGTACTTCTTGTCGCCTTTGGCCTTTCTGGAAAAAGCCCATTTTGTTCCTGTGGGAAAACCTGCACCACCTCTTCCGCGAAGTCCGGATTTTTTTACTTCTTCGATCACTTCCTCAGGGGCCATTCCCTCAAGAACTTTTGCAAGGGCGTTGTAGCCCCCCACTGAAAAATAATCGTCGATTTCAAGGGGATCAATATGCTCGTTATCCCCGAGAACGTTTTTCATCTGCTTTTTGTAGAAACCTATATCAGGACCTGTCGATTTGACCTCTCCGGTATCGTGTTCCCTATAGAGCAGCCTGTCTAGGACTTTTTCGTTGAGAATGGTTTCCTGAATGATGTCTTCTGCATCCTCGGGTTGAACGTTCTGGTAGAACAAATTGTGGGGGTGGATAATAATATTGGGCTCTGCCTCGCAAAAACCGTGACACCCGGTCACCTTGACAGTTACGCGATCCTCCAACTTTTTATCCTTAATCATTTGCTCCAGGGCATCGATAACCTTCATGGCCCCTCGTGCTTGACCGCATGTCCCTGCAGAAACTATAAGGACGTTGTGCCTTTCTTTTTTCTTTCTCAAAGACTCTTTTTTAATTTTTAGTTTCAGGTCTTCGGTGGATTTAAATTTTTCATTAGTCATTAGTCTTCTCTTTTTTCTCGAGCATCCTAGCAATATTGCTCGCGTTCCGGATGCTGGTCTGAGCGTGATATTCACCGTCGACAACGACAACTGGGCCAATAGCGCAGCACCCAAGACAGGCCACTGAGTCTAAGCTGAATTTCATGTCTTTTCGTGTGTGGCCCGCTTTCATATCAAGGATCTTTTCGAATTGCTCGAGAATTTTTGGGGCACCACGGACATGACAGGCGGTCCCTACACAGATCGTTATCTGGTGTTCTCCCTTTGGCTCCAAGCTGAATGTATTGTAAAATGTTGCGACAGAAATGATATCAATCAAGGGGACATTCAAAGCCTGTGAGACCATGTTAAGGGCGACAGGAGGAAGGTAATTGTACTTGGCCTGAAGATCTTGGAGGATAGGAATCAAGGCGCGTTTTTCTTGGGGATGTTTTTGGATGATGCCCTCGAATTCCGTTTGGTCATGAAGCATAATGATCTCCAAAGTGAAATATTAATTTTTTTAGATAAGGAAGAATTAAAGAATTCTTAATATTCATTCTGTGATTGGAGCATATCCTTCCTGAAAAGGAAAGACTCTCATATCAGAATATGTCTGTAATTGCTCCTTTATACTGTCAATCTAGTAATAACATTAATATAAATATGACATTGATTTATAGCAGATGAATTGTCAATATGTCAAGCAATAACACGCAAAAAAATCCGAATTTTATTATGGGTTTTTTTCATATATATGTATCCACTTTTCCACGATAGATGTGAGGGATTTGATCAGGATTTGGCCGGTGCCATGAATTGGCCGAAGTTCTTCAGCGAGCTCGGTATAACCCTTACGATCTAACCATGATGAGAAGACATCATTATTCGAAAGACTCTGTATTTTGCTCGGATCGGCTATTTTTAGCAGGTGAAGAAGTTTCCTCAAATTGGAGGCCTTTTTTTTGTCGATATATAATGGAGTCGAGGCCATCCTGAGGACTTCTCTCTTTAAGTGTTTTTTCAGAACAGTGATCATTCGTTGTCCCTCAACATGTAGCGGCCTTAATACGTCTCCCAATTCTCTGAAACTGTGCATGTAAAGCCATGTGGAGATGCTATCTTTTTTACCATATGCTTCCAGAATCTCTCTCAGTTTTTTTGCCTGCGCCGTATTTTTTCCAGCTTGTTCCAAGATTTTAATCATCTCCTGTATATTTTTCACTCTATGCAATACATCTCCTGTTTCGTCTTGAATTAAAAAGTTCCCAATTCCCGTGTAGTCTTGGATATATTTTCGAAGTGTTATTAAGCTGCCGGGATCCCCCTTTGGAAGGATAAAAGCAGAGTCTTTGAATGCTTCCGCTTCCTTTGTTTTCGAAGCGATGATAAGGGGTATTCTCGGGTAGTAGTTTTGGATTAAGTTGATAAGGCTTTTACCCGCGTCGCTATTGAGGTCGTTACCCTTTGGAAAAAAAATATCTGTTATCAGGCATACGACATCATCCCCATGTCCTGAAGAAATGTATTGATGGTCATCGATATCGGATTCTTTTTCCACGCCGAATAGGAAGTTCAATGCATCCTCATAGGTTCTGACAATCATGACATCGGCTCTCTGACCGATGATTCCGTAGAGAATCGGAAAAAATTGTGAGAACCATCTGGGTTCATCATCCACTATTAGAAAAATATAACGCCTCACTTTGGAATACTTGGAGATGTTCAAAAGATCTTCTGCAGATCTCACAACGGATTGAATGATTTTTTCAGGAGCGCAGTCGGTTTTATTAAAGGCAAATACCAAATCTGCCTTAGATGTGTACGGAAGTTTTTCCTGAGCAACCGAAGGAGGGGAGCAATGGATAAGTTCAGTGGCTGATAAAAGGACAACGACGGCATCCTTGTTTTTTTGTTTGATTGTTGTTGTATCGACTAGGTTCAAAGCGACGTCATCCAGTATCAGGACCAGAGCCCCATCAGATTGATAGTTCCCTGCCGAGATGGGATCAGAAAGAATATCGACCGTAACCCAAGGCATGCTTTTTTCCAGCACATTTTTTGTCTGGCGTATTTGTTCGTCAGCCGAGAATATAATCACATTCTTGATTTTTACGGGATTGATAATCCTGGGAGTGAACTGGAATTCTTTTTTTTGCATGGCTTGTTTACTCATTATTCTGAAACCATGCAACGTTGATTTTTTGAATCCGCATAAATTTTTACCTTTTTTGGGAATTCGCGCACAAACAAGGAATCTGTATGGTTTGATCCGCTGAAAAACCACGGATCGATCAAATCCTGTGTGGGGGCAATGTATCCGTATATGACATTGTTGCTGATCAAGTTTGTTAAAAAATGTGTTCCCTGAGTTCCATACATACGTGTTTCCAGTCTTTTTTGGTCTTCGTCGTAACCGCCCTGCAGCATGTATAAAAAATGACTTCCGTATAATCCTCCCGAAAGACTGCTGTCCTCGGGGAGAGGCTCGGACCGTCCGGCAATATCCACCCCGTATTCAAAAATGGCGACAGCCCTGTCTACAATCCGGTAATCCACTTGAATTCCCCAATTTCTGTTCGTGCTCCCCAATCTTCCGGGCACAATCATCATGTACTTTTCATTTTGGTCGCTCATTTTTGTATTAAAATCGGCGATATTTCGTACAACTTCATCATGCATGTTTTGGGTATAGATGAACGGAGAGACCACGAGTGCATATTTTATGCCTTTTTTAATGCCATGTCCTTGAAGGCTGCCGATAGAAAGGTACGTGCGGCCAGTACGTTCTGGTATTTTGATAGTTTCGAAGCGTAATGTCGGCAAATAGGTCAACTGAACAACGTGAAAGCGGCCGACTTCCTCAGCTTTTCTTTTGAAATCGATATTAAACACGAATTCTATTTGGAAATGGGATGTTACTCTTTTTGAAATCATTTCCATAATTTTGGTAAGACCTGTTTTGAAGCCGAAATGGTTTTTCTGGACCAGTTCCTTGATCGTGATCAAATTGTTATGAATGCCAAGCAATTTGACCTTATCGTGGTTTGCAAACCGGACATGGAGTGTCTTCATGGTTTCCAGTTCGTTACCTTTAAGACCTTTGTTTTTTGTCATGTCCAAGGCATAAAAATATTGTTGGCCTTGTCCAACACTCAAGAACCTTTGAGGGATCGGATTCTTGATCGTGACCATCGAGATGACCGGAAAATCGTCCAAAACCGTTGCGTATCCATGACCAAAAGCGATCCGGGCAAAGCCCTCATCGGGATTCTGTGTCTTTAATGCATAAGGAAAAAATGAATTCGCAACTCCTGAAATATAGGGGTAGTATAAAGGGCCTGCCAATGTATCGTCATAAATTCCAGGGATGGGATTGATGACGATGGCCATTTTTTCTTCGCTTTCTGGAGGCTGTTTAAGGATAAAATCTGAATAGATATAACAAATGGCCTGTTTCAACTGTTCCAGCCGAATAGAAAAATCAGAATGGTTATTGGGGAGCATGAAAGAAGTATTCTCTCCTGCATGGATTGGGACGACTCCCCTAGGAGATAAACCTCCTTCGTCAGTTGCCGATGACCGGACGCTGATGGGGATGTTTCCCAATTCCTTTAAAATTAAGCTGAGAATAAGAAATTTTTTTTCGTCCAGCTTTCCTCCGTTGTCGACAAAGCTATCAAAATAGGTTGTCGCGAGAATTCGGGTCCTTAATCTGTGGGCGTGCGGAATGGGATTTTCGTTGATTTTGACCAACCCGGCGCCTTTCCCGCCAAGAAACCCTTCCCCATAGATTTTGATCTCTCCGGTTTTTTCAAAGACTTTTTCGCTCATTCTATGAGACCATAACTCAAGTTTTGGTCATTAATAAGTGTTTTTCCTTATGAATTATATCAAATTTATGTGTGCTCACTCTACCTGTACGTATTTATTTGACATTGGGCAGCTTCAATGGTTAAGCTTAGTAATCAATAAAGTGGAGTAGTGGAACGACTTGAACCTTATTTCAGGAGAATATGATGGCGTTGAGTAAAAAAGATTTCGAAGGAAAAAAGCCCAACAGCGATGACTTCACCATGGCCGATTTCCAGGATTTCGAGAGTGACGACCTTTTTGAAGTCGCAGAATATTTTTATGAAGTTGTAGCAGATAGTTTCAGAAAAAAGTACATGGTCTACGGTCAACCCATGATGACCAGCCCAAAAACGGAATTCGAGGTATTCGATTGGAACAGAAATTCTATCAGAAAATTCTTGAACTTCTGTTCCTACAACTATTTGGGATTCAGCTATCACCCTGAGGTGATTAAAGCCGTACAGGAGGCAGTTGCAGAATTTGGAACAGGTGCGGTTTCTGCACCGCTGTTGAGCGGCTATTCTGGGATAGTGCGGAAGCTCGAGGAGGAAATCGCCAGCTTCAAAGGCAAGGAAATGGCTGTCGTTTTCCCCACCGGATATGGAACCAACCTGGGAATCCTCTCGGCACTTCTGCGTCCTGGGGATGTTGCAGTTCTGGACATTGTTTCTCATGCGTCTATTTATGACGGAGTCCAGCTTTCTGGGGCAGACATCAAAGTGTTTGCCCATAACAATCCCAGCCATCTGGAAAAAGTCCTCAAAAATTTGGACACAAAACGCGCGATTGTCTGCGTTGAAGGTATTTACAGCATGGATGGAGACCTTGCAAACCTACCCGAATTGATACCCATATGCAAAAGATATGGAGTCAAAATCCTGGTGGATGAAGCCCATGCATCCTTAGTTTTTGGAGAAAAAGGCGCGGGAGTAGCCGAGCACTTTGGACTCGAGGATGAGGTCGATATCTCGATCGGCACGTTCAGCAAATCCTTTGGGGCTATCGGAGGATTTGCTGCAGGGAAGGAAAAAATCATGACCTATCTCCGGTTTTATGCCCGCGCTTATGTTTTTTCCTGTGCCATGGCACCACACACGGCAGCCGGAATCCTCAAAGTGTTTGAGATCTACAAAAAAGACAAATCACTGCGAGATCAGTTGTGGCAAAATGTGCATTATATGCATGAAAAACTTCGTGAAGCCGGCCTGGATATCGGAAGCACCAAGTCTCAAGTCATCCCCGTCATGGCTGGAAACGACTTAAGGCTGCGGAAGATCAGCAAGAGGATTCAGGAAAAGGGGCTTTACACCGGAGTTGTCACCTACCCGGCCGTATCCAAGAACAAGACTCGCCTCCGACTCTCTGTCTCTGCCAAGCACACCAAGGAACAGATGGACAAATGTGTCCGAATCCTTAGCGAAGTTTATCAGAGCCTTCAATAGGGGAAACGGTAGATGGATTGCGTTTGGCTTTCCATTTGCTTGTTTTAGTTGCTGATTCTGCTTCCTCTTTTTGGTTGCCCTCGATCGAGTTGCCTTTTACCGTTCCACTGAACAACATTCTCACTGTTTTTCCCTTCAACGTTCTCCCGACTGTGAATTGCAGTTTGTCTCCTACTAATTCTCCGCGCTCGATCGATAATCCAGAGCCGTTCACGTACAGAGTTCCATTGATTTTTTGAAATTGTTGATCGAGCTCTAGAACATACTGGTCTTTTTCCGACGCTGTTGACAAAGTCCACTTCCAGGTGCCAGACACATTTGCGGGAACGATCCAGAAATAGACACTATGTGTTCTGCGTTCCAGTTTTACCTCTGTGAATTTGTCCGCTTCCCAGTCCTTCATGCTAAAATCGTGCGATACGATCCTGGTGCCTGGTTTTAATATACGCAAAATTTTCGGACGCAGTTCAAGATTGACTGTTTGGAGCAGATAGAGGGTCAATACGGTTGCCTTACTGAAGTCGGCCTCGAAAAGGTCCTGCTGCAAAAATTTTACTTTATCCGTCACACCTGCTTTGGCTGCATTGTTTTTGCTCTCCTCGATACGTAAAGGATCGATGTCGATGCCAACGCCACGGCATCCCGTATCTTTGACAGCCGTGATGACGATGCGTCCATCCCCACATCCCAGGTCGTAGAGGTAATCATTATTACCCACATTTGCCATCTTGAGCATTTCGTTGACAACTTCATACGGCGTCGGCACATAAGGCACATCGAACTGATAATCCCATAAAAATTCAGGCTCCTGTGAAAATCCCTCATGGGGTAATATCAATAACATAACGAAAAGAAAACCGATCACAGTTTTTTTCATTCCGGTTTCTCCATTCTTACAAAGATTCTATAAGTGAGCATTATCTTTCTCGTTTCATGACGGTGTCAGCTAGATTTTCAAAATTATAGCACATAATAAATCAAGTCTAAAAAAAGTTATGAGGAATGTTGTCCTTTAAAAAGGACATATGGAATAGGAATGTATAACAACAAGACAGGGAGGCATAAAAATTCTTGGGCATTCAGATTGGCATGTTTGTTGCAGAAAAATGATTTACAGAATTAGTAATGAAGGAGAACAATACAAAAAATAGGGGAGGAAAAAATGAATAAGTCCATTTTGCTTCTTATTGTCCTATTTGTTTTTCTGTTCCTTGTCTTTAGTTCGTCTCCTGCTTCTGCTGCGATTCAGTCAGCAAAGTTCTCAGATGGGTCGATGTATGTGACTGCTCAAATAGGGCTTAAATCTTATGTTGCCACTGCCGAACCCTTCGAATCTTTCCCCTTTCCCATCGGCGGGAGTTTTGAATTAATGATATCGGATAATCTAGGATTAGGCACGACGATCATGTACGACAAATGGTGTGATTACCTGGGGTGTTTTTGCGGGAAGTTTACTTTTCGCGTCATCAAGCCGTCATTAAGTCTTGCCTATCACTTTGATATCCCCGATATAGAGGGAATGAACTTTTTTGCTGGGGGAAATCTTGGTTATAGCATCCTTTCCGTCAGCAATGAATTGGGAAACGATTACTGGGGCGATTTAAAGAGCGAACCTAACTTCGAACCTTTTTTGGGGACACATCTCTATTTTTGGGAGAATCTCTCAGGTTTTTTTAGCAGATTTCTGGTAACTTTAAAAGTCTCTTGGTCTGTTACCGGTGATTTTTCCGGCGTAAACGGGACTATAGGTTTAGCCTATATGATAGATTAGAGAACAGAGCCGGATCTTTACTCGTGCCGTAAGCTTTCGACCGGATTTTGCATGGCTGCTTTTAAGGAGAGGTAGAAGATGGTCAAAACGGCTATGAAAACAGAAGCAGCCCAAGCCATAACAAAATATTGGATGGCGATATCGATCCTGTAGGGGTAATTTTGGAGCACCCTTTTCATGATGATAAAGACCACCGGCCAGGCGATGACATTGGCGATGGATATCAAAAAAACAAATTCCCGGGTTGCCAAATACACGATTTGTCCCACGCTTGCTCCCAGCACCTTGCGGATGCCAATTTCTTTGATCCGGCGACTCAAAGTGATGGAAGTCAGGCCAAAAATTCCCAGGCAAGCAAGCAGTATGCTCACTACAGATGCATATTGAATGATTGCACTCCATCGTTTTTCCTGATTGTAAAGACTTTTTAATGCGTCATCCTGGAAGTATGTGATGAATGGTTTATCAGGTTGGGTTTTTTCCCAAACGTTTTCCAAAAACGCCATAGTATCCTTCAGCTGCCCAGTCTCGATACGGACAATAATCCTGCTGAACCTATTTCTCCTGGGAGCTGTACCTTCTCCTACATAGAGAATCAGAGGTTCGATTTCATTCCGCAGGGATTCAAAATGACAATCTTCGATGACCCCGATTATTCTGCGGTTGTAAGGGAATCCTTTGGATATATTTCCTAGAGGTTTGCCCATCTCGAAATCAGAACCCAACATCTCTATAAACTTTTGATTCACGATGAGTGCATCTCTATCGGCTGCAATATTCGATGAGAAATCCCTGCCTTGAATCAGTTTGAATTTCATTGTTGACAAAAAATCGGGATCCACCCGATTATACCGATAGTTGATTTTGCGCTCGCCTAATTCTAGGCTCGAACCAGGAAGAAACAGGCCAAACTCTCTGTTACTGGCTGTAAGTCCTTGAACTTGATTATGGGAGATGACTTCGTTACGGAAACGTTGGTAGAGTCTTTCTGATTCTTGTGGTTCGTTTTCTTGAGTCATGATGATAACCAGCCCTTCACTGACATAACCTGGATCACGATTCATCATGAATGAAACTTGTTTTCCCAATATAACCGCTGAAATTCCGAGGACCACAGAAAGCGTAAATTGGAGGACTACAAGTCCTTTGGTGAGCGTTGTCCTTCCTCCGACCTTAAGCTTTCCTTTCAAGATATCCGCAGGTCGAAATGCTGACATAACCATGGCAGGGTAACTCCCGGCAAAAATGCCGGTGAAGAAGGCAATCCCCAACAGAACCGCCCAATGTCCACCTTCGAAAAGAGTCAGGATAGACAGTTGTTTGCCTGATAAGACATTGAACTTGGGAATCAAGAACTCAGTCAACACGAATCCCATGATGATCGCAAAAAGGCTGATCACCAAGGCCTCACCCCAGAATTGCGACAAGAGCTGTCTTCGCCCTGCTCCAAGTACTTTTCGCATTCCAACTTCCAAGGACCGCACAGAAGACGATCCGATGGAAAGATTCATGAAGTTTACACAGGCAATTAGGAGAATGGCCAAGGCAATCGCAGAGAGAAGGTATGAGGTCGATAATCCGGCTGTTCCTGCAACGCGTGTGTCAAGATGCATGTCCCTGACCAGCTGCAAACCAAACGTGAATGGATTGTAGCCTTCGTCGATGTGTCTTTGGATCATGGAGCTATAATTTCGTTGACAAAACTGGTCCAATCCTTCCTCTACCTGTTCCGGTGTCACATTTGGCTGGAGTTGGACGAACAGAGGACAGTACCACCTGTTCCAATCATTCAATATCTGAGGATTGTTCAAGACACTTGATAGATTATGAAAATGAATAAGGATATTGAACTGGATAGAAGAATTGGGCGGCACATCTTCGGCCACGCCAGTCACCATGTAGTCTCTTTTTGTGTGTCCATAGGTAATTGTCAGTGTTTTGCCCAAAGGATTTTCTTCTCCGAAATATTTTTCGGCATGGGATCGAGAGAGAACGATGCTGTGTTCATCAGAAAGTGCCGTTTTGGGATCCCCTGCGGTTAGAGGGAAAGTAAACATTTCGAAGAAGGGTGAGTCTGCCAATGCGAGAGTCTCTCTGAACATTTTCTCTTTGTACCGGACAACTCCAGAGCCATTGACATATCTTGTTTGAAATCTCACTTGAGGAATGGATTGAATGAGTTCGGGACCAACTGGCGTAGGGATATATTGCTGGAGATTGGTTTCTTCTCCCGATCCCTTATCGAATTGTATCCGGACAAACCGGTAGAGTTGATCTCCATTCTTGTGAAACTTATCGAATGATAATTCATCCGCCACGAACAAATAAATAAACATACAGGCAGCGATGCCGATCGACAAACCGAATATTTTTATAAAGGAATGTCCTTTGTATCTTAAGATATGTCTGATGGCGATCTTTATATAATTATAAGACATGATCTTTCCTCGATTATGTGTTGAGCAATAATTGTGCCAATTATTTTATGGGGTATTTTTTTATCGAGAAGTCAAAAGATGTCCATTTTAGAACATTTTATATCCGTTATCGAACAGTATTATTGCATTCATCAGGAGGGATTACTTCTATATCCTTAGGATGGCATGTTTATTGCATTTTTCCGACCTAGGAGAACGAAATGCTTAAGAACTACCTGAAAATTGCTTTTGTCAACCTACGAAAACATAAGGCTTTTTCTTTTGTCAATATCTTTGGCTTGGCTATCGGCATGACGTGTTGCATCTTGATCGCCACTTACGTTTTCCACGAGCTCAGCTACGATAAATTCCACGAAAAAGCCGACAGGATTTATCGACTGCGGTCTGAATTGAAAATTTCTGGAGAACACCTCGATATTCCGAAGTCCAGTCCTCCTATGGCCGACTATCTTGTCCAGAATTATCCGGAGGTCATCGATGCTTCCCGGTTTCGCAGTCTTGGAAGGGTGTCCGTCCGATATAGAGACAACTTAAATTATGAGGATCATATTTTCTTTGCCGATAATTCAGTGTTTGATATCTTCACATTTCCTCTTGTTAAAGGCGATCCTCAGGCAGCTTTGAATACGGCCCATTCTGTCGTTATTTCGGAGGACATGGCCAAAAAATACTTTGGAGCGGAAGACCCGATAGACAAAGTCCTGAACATCAACAATCAATCTGATTTCACGGTAACAGGCGTCATGAAAAACGTTCCACACAATTCCCATTTTAATTTCAACATGTTCTGCTCTTTCAAGACATACGCCCAAAACAATAAGCGGGATATGCAAAGCTGGTTGTCCATCAATAATTACACGTATATTCTGCTTGAAAAGGGGGCCGACTACAAGCAAATGGAACAAAAACTTCCCGAAATGATCGAAAAACGGGCGGGAGCCATGTTGAGATTAGCTAAAGCAGAGATGATCCTTTCCCTTCAACCTCTTACAACCATTCATCTTCGCTCCGACCTGATGCAGGAGATTTCAGGGAACAGCAATATTGTTTATGTCTATATTTTTTCGGCCATCGCTCTTTTCATCCTGGTCATCGCCTGCATCAATTTCATGAATCTTTCGACAGCTCGTTCTGCGAACAGAGCAAAAGAGGTGGGATTACGCAAGGTCCTGGGCGCGGATAGAGGAAAAATCATCCGGCAGTTCTTGAGTGAATCGATTTTGAACAGCATCGTAGCTTGTATCCTGGCGCTTCTTCTTGTCGATCTCACCTTGCCGTTGTTCCGATCTATTTCGGGCTTTGATTTGCGTATCGATTATGCCGAAAATTATTGGCTGATTCCTAGTCTGGTAGGATTAGCCCTGTTTGTCGGGTTGATCGCAGGCAGCTACCCTGCCTTTTTCTTATCGGCATTCCAGCCCACACGCGTGCTCAAAGGGGAATTAAAGTCTGGCAGAGCAGGAACTTTGTTTCGGAGTGCCCTTGTGATCGTTCAATTCACGATCTCCATTGCTCTCATTGTCGGAACGATAGTCGTTTTTAACCAGCTCAACTACATGAAAAACAAGAAATTGGGCTTCCAGAAGGAACAGGTCGTGATCATTCCGATCAGCGACGACAGCACGCTGGACTCTCTCAGGCCAGTCAAACAAGAGCTGGAAAACCACACAGGGATCATCGGCGTGGCTGCCTCTTCCCATGTCCCAGGACAGATGACCTATGTCAATCCTTTTATTCCAGAAGGATTTACCCTGGATCATATGCAGTACATGGGCGAACTCTACATCGACCATGAATTTATTCCCACGATGGGCATCGAAATAGTGGCAGGCAGAAATTTTTCGGAAGAATTCACAACCGACACCTTAGAATCCGTCATCATCAACGAAACAGCCGTGAAAAAATTCGGCTGGGAAAAACCTGTCGGTAAAACCATTGGAGACGTGTCCGTGTCACAAAAAATAAAAAGATACACGGTCGTCGGAGTGGTGAAAGATTTTCACACCGAGTCCCTCCGAAAGAAAATCTCTCCTCTTTTTATCGGTTGCACTTCGCACATATTCAATTCCCTCTCTGTCCGTATCAAAACGGAAAATATCCCGGCGACGTTATCTTTTCTGGAAAGCAAAATGAGGCAAATCGATCCCTTTCGACCTTTTGATTATGCCTTTTTGGATGACTCGTTCGATTCTCAATACAGGTCAGAGGAAAGATTGAGCAGAGTTTTTTCTTATTTTGCGATTTTGGCTGTTTTTATCGCATGTTTGGGTTTATTCGGGTTGGCATCTTTTACAGCTGAACAGAGAACAAAAGAAATCGGAATCCGTAAGATTCTAGGAGCATCGGTATCAGGGGTAGCCTTGCTCCTGTCCAAGGAATTCACGAAATGGGTGCTGATCGCCAATGCCATCGCGTGGCCCATTGCCTATTTTGCGTCGCGCCTCTGGCTCCAAGGATTTGCCTATCGAACCAACCTCACTCTCACTACTTTTATCGTTTCGATGGCCATTTCCTTTTTTATTGCCCTTCTTACAGTAAGTTATCAGGCGATGAGAACAGCCATCGCCAATCCCGTAGATTCCTTACGTTATGAATAACGAAATTCCATAGACCTGTTTTCTCCTTTTAATCTTTAAGATTGACGGCTCGAATTTTTATGTGGTACGTTACAATACATAAAAGGAGATCGAATGAAAAAGGAAAAAAATCCTGTTTTAATGTTTGTCGGAATAATTCTATTCTGTCTGTCCGTGACCTTCCCTGCTGGTGCGCAAGATACAGACTATGAAGCTCTACTCGGTGAATGGGACGTTCAGACAGAGGACGGCCAGTATACGTTTGTGTTTATCTTTTCCATGGAGGAGGATACCCTTGCTGGAATGTTCGAAGGTCCCACTGGTGAAGTTGAAATGGAAGATATTTCTTTTGAAGATAACGAGCTTATGTTCGCTGTGACTATAGATGCCGGCGGTCAGGTTATGGTCATCGATTTTTCCGCAACGATCGAAGAAGATTCCCTGGAAGGTTTTCTCTCGATGGAATTTGGCGAAGCAAACATCACCGGAAAAAAAAGGGATTAAAAAGTTTCAGCTATCGTAAGATTCTGAGTTTTAGATGTGAAGTGTGTTTAGCTGAACGATAAACTTTGTGAGTGGCTTTCTGAAAATCAGATTCAACCGCATGATAGATGTCTACAAACTTTTGCGGATTGCGGTCAATCAGGGGAAACCAAGTACTCTGCACATGGACCATGATCCGGTGCCCTTTGCGAAAGCAGTGGTATTTGTCCCTAAGATCATAGGTAATTCGAGCGATTTCCTCTGGAAGAAAAGCTTCGGGCTTTTCAAAACTATTGCGGTATTTTCCCCGAAAAACATCTGCTCCCACCAACATCTGGAAATTTCCTGATTTCTCACCCTGCATCCCTTGTATGATCTCGGGCGAACCTTCAGGAAAGACATCGATAAGCTTTACGATCCAGTCCGCATCCGTACCGGTTGTGGAAACAAATAGATCGGCAATTATAGGGCCTGCAATCGTAACATTTTCGGTAAGGACATCTGTTTGATAAACCAGCACATCGGACCGACCGGCGGCAAAACGCTGGTCCTCGATCATCCATGTATGACCTTGGTGAGTGCCGATTTTAGCCGAATAGGGCACAGGATTATCCGGATCACTAATAAACGCATCATGAGCTTGTTCGGAGTTTTCCTGAGGTTTTGCAAAAGATAGTTCCCCATTTGCCTGAAGATAAAGATTTTTCTCGTCGGTCTTTTGGGGCGGCCAATGATCGTAGGATTTCCACTGGTTGGTCCCAGTTTCAAACACCAGGGCTTCGGGAAGTTCAAGTCTGCCCTTTTCTTTTAAATAGTAAAGGAAAAAGGGGAATTCAACCTGACTCTGATAATACACACTCGTATCTGATAGAAAGCGAATATTCCCCAGAGAACCTCCTTTTCCCCGTGCCCATCCCCCATGTCGCCAGGGCCCAACCACGAGAATACTTAGATTTTCTGGGTTCTTTTTTTCGATCGCATAATAGATGCTCATCGGGCCATAAAAATCTTCGGCATCAAACCATCCTGCGACATTAAGAATCGCATGTTGAATATTGTTAAGGTGCGGAAGGACCTCCTGCTGCTTCCAGTAATCATCGTAATCGCTGTGTCCCATGTATTCATTCCAGGTGGGGACGCGCTTATGAAAATACTTTTTATCCACATTGGAGACAGGTCCCAGTTCTAGAAAAAATTTATAGCCATCATCGGTGCCGTAATCAAACCTGGCTCCGCGCTTGGCAGATGGGCCCGATCGTACAGCAGCATTTCCGGATAACCATCCGAACGTATACATCAGGCGAAAGGCTCCATTATGATGAAAATCATCACCGATCCACATATCTGATGGGGATGCTTGCGGCGAGGAGGCTTTTAAGGCTGGATGGGCGTCGATCATTCCCATAACTGTCTGAAATCCAGGATAGGAAATTCCCCATTGGCCGACCCGGCTGTTGTGATTGGGAACATTTTTCAAGATCCATTCGATGGTATCATATGTATCACTGCTTTCGTCTGTATCCTTGGGTCCATCTTTTACGGCCTTGTGGGGCCGCATCACGACAAACTCTCCCTCTGATTTGAATTTTCCCCTCACGTCTTGATACACAAAAATAAATTCTTCGGGAGCGTACAATTGGTTTGGACCCATGGTACGCCGATTAATTTCCGGACCGTAATCGCCGATGGAATAGGGCGTTCGGAAAAACAAAATCGGATATTTCTGATTTTTATCCTTGGGAACGTAAACTTGGGTGTACAGTTTAATCCCGTCCCTCATCGGAACCATATATTCGCTTTTTGTGTAATAGTACTTTAATTCATAATCTTTTCCATTACTGGCTGAAATGGATAAAATAAGAACTAAAGCTAGAATCCATAAATGATTTCTATGACTGTGTATCTTCTTTATTTTCATCAGTTTTCTCCTTATGTAGCCTGAATTATCCAGGCTTCTAAGTTGTTTTGTATATTACCATAACTGTAAATCAAAATCGATTGGAGGTCTCCAAAAATTGACTGATCGTATTTTGATATAGTACGGTACTAAACACACAAGGAGATTACATGAAAAAATTAAAAAATCCGGCTATTGCAATTGTAGGGATAGTTTTGTTCTGTCTCTCGGCTAATTTTCTGGTAGAAGCTCAGGAAAAGGGATATGAAGCCCTGATTGGAGAATGGGATGTTCAGACGAACAACGGCCAGTATACCTTTGTGTTTGTCTTCTCTATGGAGGGAGAGACTCTAAAGGGGCTATTTAAGGGTACCACCGGGGATTATGAGATGGAAGACCTCTCTTTTAAAGGCAGTGAACTCAAATTCACCGTGACTATCGATGCTGGCGGTCAGACTATGAGTTTTGATTACAGCGCCACTATTGAAGAAGATTCCCTGGAAGGTTTTCTCTCGATGGAGTACGGCGAGGCAAACATCACCGGAAAAAAACGGAAATAGTTTGTTTATAAACCTGGATTATTTCTTAATACCGACGGAAACCGCGATCTCCGCCTCTGCCTCCGCCTCCGAAACTGCGTTCTTTTGGCGGACGGGCTTCGTCGACTCTTAGAGTGCGGCCTTTGTGATTGGAGCCATTTAAAGCTTCTTTCGCTTTTTCGGCTTCAGTCGGGCTTGACATTTCAACAAAGCCGAATCCTTTGCCTTCGATCACTTTGACTTCTTTTACTTCTCCATGACTGGAAAACATTTCTCTTAAATCTTCTTCAGACACAGAATAACTGAAATTTCCCACATAAAGTTTGCTTCCTTGCATTTTTTTCTCCTTTTTGTTCTTTTTTTTATCAGTCTGAATTATTCATAGACATGATTTTTTTTACCGGTGTTATTGACTTTTCCTAAAACGAATAGACTTTTTAAACCGCATACTGTCTTGCTCTATCTGGATTCTTTTTCCTGTGGAAATTCTTAGAACGTGAATTTGTGCGGCTTTTTTTTGATCTGTCGTTTCGAAACCTCGTTCTGGAGCTCGATCCTATACTTATGTCTGTGGCATAAAGATCATCCTCTGCTCTCTGTACAGGGATTTTCATGCCAATAAAGGATTCGATGGCCTCCAGGTGGTCGGCTGTGCCTTCGCTGGCGAATGATATGGCTTTTCCTGAATTGCCGGCGCGGGCTGTTCGCCCGATCCGATGGACATAATTTTCACAATCCTGAGGAATATCATAGTTGATAACCATCTCCAAGTCGTCGATATGGAGTCCTCGGGCGGCTACGTCGGTAGCGACCAGAAAAGCGAACTTGCCGGCCATAAAATCTTTAATGATATTCAGCCTTCGGTTTTGGGGAAGCTCTCCGGTCAAGTGTTGGCTGTGGAAACCGTTTTGTTGTAGATTTCTAGACAGACGAAAAGCGGAATGCCGCATATTTGTGAAAATAAGAGCATTATGGGGAGCCTGAGTCTTGAGAATGCCCAGCATGAGGTTCATCTTGATGTGGCTTTTCACATGGTAGAGTTCCTGTGAAATCGTATCGACTGTCAGCTTTTCTGGGGTGACTTCGATAAAGACCGGACGGGTCATGTGTTCGATGGCGATTTTTCGGGAAACGCGGTTCAGTGTCGCGCTGAAGAGCATGTTCTGGCGGGCATGGCGGGGAGGCATTTTCCGGATAATCTTTGTGATGTCCGGAAGAAAACCCATGTCGAACAACCGATCGGCTTCATCGATGACCAGGAATCCGAAGTTTTTCATTTTCAAATGACCTTTTTGGCCGAGATCCAGCAATCTTCCTGGTGTGCCGATAGCGATATCTAAGCCCTTTTTCAAGGAAGCCAACTGGCTGGCATAACCCACACCGCCGAAAAAACTGCCTATGGATAATCCAACATGGCGGTTTAACAGCTGGGCTTCTTTTTTGATCTGAACAGCCAGTTCCCTGGTTGGGACGATGATCAGCGCTTTGTTCATTTTGGATGTGCGGTTTTTAACAATGTGTTCAAACAGCGTAATCAGAAACGCGGCAGTCTTGCCGGTTCCTGTTTGGGATTGAACGGCCACATCCAAGCCCTTGAGAGTGACTTCCAGGGTTTGTTCTTGGACATCCGTCATTTCTTTATAGCCTCGATCTGCAATTCCATGCAGAAGACGGGATTCGAGGTTGAGTTCATTGAAATTCATTTATTTACCTTGCAATTTGATTAAAACATGAGGTGGGGAATGTCAGACGAAATTATCTAGACTATTTTCCTTCCATATGTTCGAAAACGCAGTATACCCGAAAAATAAACGAATTGCAAGTGAAAAAAAATGACTTCAACCCCACCCATAATTTGACACCTATATTGTTCCTTGATATCCTCGTTCCGATATCAAGGGGAAAAATGCTTTACACATTCCTCCAGAACATCATAAAGATCGCTTTGGCCATTTTTTTCCAAAAGGTCGAAATTCGTCATGGGGAAAATGTGCCAGAGCGAGGACCTGTATTATTTGCGGTTAATCATCCTGATTCTCAAATGGATGCGTTTGTTTTGAGTTTTGCGATAAAACGAAAGGTTCGTTACATTGCCCATGCAGGATTATTTGCCAATAAACTGAAAGCAAGGTTGCTGCGGAGTTGCGGCGTGATCCCTGTATATCGCCAGCGCGGCAAATCAGATAAGATCGACCGGAATGTTGTGGCCTTCCAGGAGTGTTATGAGGTTTTGGAAAGGGGAGATGTTATCGGGATCTTTCCTGAGGGCAAAAGCGAAATGGCGCGCCGTGTCAAAAAGATTAAAACTGGGGCTGCCAGGATTGTCTTGGAATCAGAACGAAGAAATCATTATGAACTTGGCATCAAGCTCATTCCGATCGGGCTCAATTTTTTCTCTCGCAGCCGATTCCGCAGCAAGGTTCTGGTGAATATGGGAAGACCGATCGATCTGCAGCCGTATTTTTCTTTGAATGAGAAAAATAATTTCGAAGCCGTCAATCGACTGACAGCCCAGATCCAAAGCCGTTTGGAAAACCTTACGGTTAATGTTCAACATACAGAATTGGATCGCTTTGTGAAAGACATCGAGAGCATCTATCGGGATGAATTGCTTACCCAAACCCTGGCCGATCATAAATCGTCTAGAAAGATCGTCGCAGAGTTTGTCATCACGCAAAAGATTGCCGATTGTGTGGCGCATTTTCAGGAACATGATCCCCAAAGAGTGCGAGATATGGAAGAGAAAATCTCAGATTACAAACGCAAATTGAAGCGCCTCCATTTGAAGGACATCATGGTGAGGGAAAAGACAAGCATTAAAAAGCTGTTTAAAGCGGAGTTGACAGGAATTGCCAAGGCGGTGGCCGGATTTCCCCTGGCAGTTTATGGTGTTCTCAACAATTTTATTCCTTATAGGATAACTGAATTCATAGCGAGAAGGTTTATCGATGATAGGACCAAAATCCTTATGGCCCTTTTGGTAGGAGGAGGAATCACCTTTATTTTGTTCTACTGCGCCCAAGTTTTTCTGGTTTTGTATTTGGAAGGGGATTTGTGGGCCATCCTTTATTTTTGCAGCTTGCCGTTATCCGGTTTTTTTGCATTGGGTTATATCAAAGAGATCCGGCAAATACAGGAGCGCATTAGCTTTTCTTTTTTTCTTTTTACAAATCGGCACCTGATAGGTAAAATGCGTCGTACGAGGAATATGCTGATATCTGAAATGAATTCCAGTAAAGATGAATATCTCGAAAAGATGAATAAAGTAACTTCCGGAAATAAACAGTAACAGAGAGGCATTGCAGATCATAGCTATGGGACCGAACAAGACAAAAAAAACAAAAGTCGGAAAGGTGTTGGACAATGTCAGGCCGCAGCTGTTATTGAGCGACTTGAGCCATGCGGTTTCTCTAGAGCGTTTAGGGCCGAAGTTATTCGAACGTATCCACTGGCGTGCATTAACGGATGAACCTAAAATCGCCATAACCTTCGATGACGGTCCGCATGCCATATCGACGCCTCGGATTCTGGATCTTTTGCAACGGTTTAATATTCCAGCAACTTTTTTCCTGGTAGGCAAACACCTCGAAAAACATCTCGAGATAGCCCGTGAAATGGTCAGTGCCGGCCACGAAATCGGCAATCACACCTTTTCCCATTCTCTATTGTATGCGTCAACAAAAAACAGAATTCGAGATGAAATACGCCGTACCGATGCTCTTCTTAGAAATATTGATGGGGCCGAGCCCAAGTTTTTCAGACCGCCAGCAGGATTTTTCACGAAGCGAGTGTTGGATATCGTGGAGCAAATGGGGTACAAAACCGTTGTGGGCGATGTTTATCCCCGGGACCCGCACCTTCCTGGAAAGAAAAAAATAGTCGATAGGGTTCTCCAACGTACTGTTGCAGGCTCCATAATCATATTACACGACGGAGGGAATGCCAGACATGTGGACAGATCCCAGACTCTTGAGGCACTATCCGAAATCATCCCACACTTGAAGAATAAGGGATTTGAATTCTTAACTCTTTCAGATTTATTATCAAACTAAACACCTCAATTCTTCAATTGAGCGATTCAGTCTTGATCCGTTTCATTTGACATCCCCCACATTTGTATATATATATGTTGTTATAAAATGGAGGGAATCAATGGCAGTAAAATGCCCCAAATGCCATTTCGATAATACCGATACAGCAAGGTTTTGCAGCAATTGCGCTTCTCCTCTCCAAGAAATTCCTATCGCTCACACCAGGACCATAGAAACTCCGATCGAGGGATTGACCACAGGCGCTACTTTTGCTGAGAGATACCAAATTATCGAACAACTGGGTGTGGGAGGGATGGGGAAGGTTTACCGGGCAGTGGATAAGAAGCTGAACGAAGAAGTTGCTCTCAAACTCATAAGACCAGATGTTGCATCTGATAAAAAAACAATCGCTAGATTTGGAAACGAGTTAAAACTGGCCCGCAAGATCGTTCACAGAAATGTGGGACGCATGTATGAGCTCATGGAAGAGGGGGGAACGCACTTCATCACGATGGAGTATGTTCCTGGCGAGGATTTGAAAAGCTTCATTAAAAGGTCGAGGCAGTTGACTGTGGGAACAGCGATCACAATCGCCAAACAAGTCTGTGAAGGCTTAGCTGAGGCTCACAGGTTGGGCATTGTCCACCGTGATCTAAAGCCCAGCAACGTCATGATCGATAAAGAGGGGAATGCCCGGATCATGGATTTTGGAATAGCCCGCTCGCTTAAGTCTAAGGGAATTACGCGGGAAGGCGTCGTTATCGGGACTCCTGATTACATGTCGCCTGAGCAAGCGGATGGAAAAGAGGCGGACCAACTTTCTGATATTTATTCGTTGGGAGTTATTCTTTATGTGATGGGCACTGGCAGAGTCCCATTTGAGGGAGATTCAGACTTGAGTGTCGCTTTGAAGCATAAAACAGAAATTCCATTAGATCCGATAAAATTCAATGCGCAGATTCCGGGTAGTCTTAATAGTCTGATACTCAAGTGCATGGAGAAGGAAAAAGAGAAAAGGTATCAAGGGGCAGAAGAACTGTTTTCGGAATTGGCCAAGATAGAAAGAGATATTTCCACGACAGAGAGATTTGTTCCTGAGGAAAGGCCAAAAAGGGAAGTTCCGAGAAAGCGTCTTCAGCCTTTTCTGATTGCAGGAATCCTCATAATAGTTGTGGCTGTAATTGTCGTAGGATATCTGTCGTTGAGTAAATCCGGGCAAATGGGGGAGCCTATAGGAGACTTAGGGCAAAACTCCATTGCGGTTTTACCTTTTCGAGATTTAAGCCCTCAAAAAGACCAGGCTCATCTCTGTTTCGGCATGATTGATGCGATCAATGGAAAACTCACTCAACTTGGAGAATTAAAAGTTGCTGCTGCAACCTCTGTGGTGCGTTATAAAGATACAGAAAAGTCCATTAAAGAAATTGGTGAAGAAATAGGCGTTTTAAACATTCTAGAAGGAAGCATCCAAATGGAAGGAAATAGAATCCGTGTTATAAGCACACTGGTAAATGTAGAGACCAGTTTTCAACTATGGTCAGAAACTTTCGAAGAAGAACGTGAAAATATCTTTAATATCCAGGATGAAGTATCAAAGGCTATTGCTGGGGCCTTAGAACTGGAACTAACAGCAGGTTCCCGAGATGTTACGCAAACATCTCTTCAAAAAAATCTTGAAGCTTATGATTATTACCTGAAGGGAAAGTATATTTTGGAAAGCAGGTATCTTGTTTCTGAGAAGGAAGAAGATTTTCAAGATGCTATAAAAATGTATAAAAAAGCGGTAGAAATCGAGCCAGATTATGCTTTGGGCCATACCGGATTGGGTTGGGCTTACGAAAGTCATTATATTAACACTCGAGATAATGAATACCGCAATCTGGGGATTGAGTCGTGTGAAATGGCATATAAATTAGATCCGAATTTAGCTCAAACAAATGCATTGATGGGATATCACAATTTTGAATTGAGAAGAGAATATAACAAAGGTTATCAATATTATAAAAGAGGTTTAGAAATAGACAAAAACAACTTTGAGATCAATTTTACAGTGGGTTGTTCATCCTTGATCCATGGTCTATATTACCAGACTATAAAATTCCTTTTAAAAGCCGTTGAGCTCAATCCTTATTTTTTTTGGAATCAGCATAAACTATATGAAGCATTTATGTACACAGGGGATTTGGAAAAATCCGAGTTTTATGTTAAGCGAGGAAGAGAGTTATACCCGCATAAGGTTATTTTCCTTTGCGATTACGCCTATCTTCTAACAATGAAGAAAGAATTCGATGAGGCCGAAAAAATATTGGAAGAAGCAGAAAAATTGGATCCAGATAATACTAAAATTAATTATGACGACCGCCTGCGGCTGCAAGATATCCCATATTACAAAGCTTTATTATTTGCAGCGCGGGGAGAGAAAGAAAAGGCGCTGGCACTATATCAACATCAATATGTTTATGCGCTTTTGGGAATGAAAGACGAAGCGATTGGGATAATGGAAGAAAGGATAAAGAATGGTGCCAGGTTCCGTTACCTTATCTTACAAAATAATCATTTTTATGACAATCTGCGGAATGATCCTCGTTTCGAAAAAATTGTACAAGATGCTAAAGTGAGATATGAAGAATATGTGAAAAAGTATGGAAATTTATAGATAAAATGTCCTAAATGTTATTCCAATAATCCTGATTTCTTACGCTTTTGTTCTGAGTGTGCTGCACCGCATGAATTTTCCTGATGATTGAGCGAAAGATCTTGACGTAGTGTACATTTAATTGTATATTTAAATTGGATAGTTAACAGTACATTTAGGAGTTACAAATGATTACAGTTGAAGAAAAGACCACGATCGTAGGGGTGGCAGAACTAAGGAAAATGATATCCGATATATTGGAGAAGGTTAAATCTAACAAAGTCATACTGACCAGGAGAAATAAGCCTGTCGGAGTCATCGTCGATTATGAAGAGTACAAAAAAATGGAAGAAATAATTGATACTTTTGAAGATTACATTTTAGGCTATTTAGCCAAGGAGAGAGCTCAGAGAAAAGGCAAAAAATTAATAACACTGGAGGAGGCTGAGAGGCGGTTGGGGCTGAAATAGTGTTCAAAGTACTAATCGATGAGCTGGTTTTTAAAAAAGATTTTAAAAAAATCGATAAAACAGATCAATTAAGAATCATAAAGACTATCCGCAAAAAATTAACCTCTAAACCTGAGGAGTTCGGCAAGCCTCTTGCCGGAGAATTGAAGGGGTATTGGAAATTGAGAATCGGTGAATATAGAGTCATCTATGAAATTGAAAAAGATAAAATTATAGTTTATGTCATTATGGTAGGTTACAGAAGAGATGAAGAAGCTTACAAAAAAGCAATAATAAGACTAGGTTTGAAATAAAAAAGCAGCATTTTTTTTTGGGACTCCTCAGATGCAAATTCAAGATATTAAAGATTTTGGGAAGTTGATTATTCAATCAGATCTTGGATTTTCTCTCTAATATGATCCCGCAATTCTTCGGTCGAGAGATTTTGAATTTTTTCTGGTGAAATCGGCTGGCCGAATTTGATTTTGACCGGTCTTGGCCGGATCAGCCAGGATCCCTTATGTTTAAGCTGGAACAGACCTGACAATCCAATCGGGAAAATCGGAACGCCAGCCTGCTTGGCCAGATGAAACGGAAGCTTTTTGAATTGACCGAGATTGCCATTCAATGTCCGATGCCCTTCTGGCAGGATGATGATGGATCTGCCTTTTTTCAGGATTTTTTCGGTCCTCTTCATGCTCTTTATCGAGGCGTGGATGTTTTTCCGGTCGATCGGGATGTTTCCCACGCGACGGATAGCCCAACCATAGACAGGCCACTTGAACTGGCGCAGAGCCTCGACTGCCCGGATAAATGTGGGGACATAAGCCTCCAGCAAAGGGATATCGAACAAGCTCTCGTGATTGGACATAAAAAGGTAAGTTTTATTCGGTTTAACGTTTTCAGCTCCCTCCGAATGGACCTTGATAAACAGGATCTTGAATAGAAGCTTCAGGCTTTTTTTTATAAAAGGATCGAGAGTTTTTTGCCGTATAAAAAATGAGAGAACAATGTAAATGAATAAAAGAAAAATAAAATACAAGCCGCCCACTATCCAGGCATAGGCTGAGATCAGGTGTTTCATTTCCAGAACACAGGGACAGCCTGGTGGAGGCATTCTACCGAGACAGGTGTAATCCCTACCAGTTCGCCATCAGGCGTTAGAACCTTGGGGATGTCGGTCTCGACCGAGATTTTTTTCGCTTTGATCTGCTCGACTTCGTCCAAATGAATATGTTCCCCGGTGAATATCTTAGGGAAGCACTGGATCAGCCTTCGCCGTGTAGCTTTGCCCAGGAGGGTGACATCGAGCAGCCCGTCGTCTATCTCGGCATTCGGTGCCATTAAAAAATTGGCTGTGTAGCGCGTGTTGGAGATCTCGACAAAGATATTTTCCCTTTCGAAAATTTTTCCATCAGCCTCGATCTTCACCCTGTAGGCTTTCAGGAAAACCATCTGGTATAACACACCGAATGTGTAGGCGACGTTTCCGAAAATTTTAAGTTTGTGGGCCGTTTTCCCAACATCCGCCACAAATCCCAGGCCTAAGATATTGAGAAAATAATAATCCTGGCCATGCGTGTGATACTTTCCCACATCCACATATCTCGGTTTTCCCAACCTGATGATCTCGATGGCATTTTCCCAGCGGGAGACATCCAGCTCAAAATCGCGGGCAAAGGCGTTCCCGGTACCTATCGGTAGGACACCGAGCGGGATTTTCCCCGTGTCCGGGTTTTTGTAGTATCCGTTGATGACTTCAAACAGAGTGCCATCGCCTCCTGCGGCTATGACACCATCGTATTGGGAAAAATCCGCCTTTCCCACGATGTCCACAGCATGTTCGGGATAATCGGTGATCCTTAGGTTGAATTTTATGTCCTTATCGATGAAGCAGGCCTCTACATCGGGAAGGATTTTTTTTGCCCGTTTATGAGCAGCATGGGCATTGTAAACGAGTAACACTTTCATCAGAACCTCTATCGTTTAATCGAAAAAATGGCTATCCAATAGGAACATTTTTTCCAATTATATGTCAAGCAAGTTGGAAAATTGAGGCAAAAGAGATGAAAAAAATGTGCATTTCCGTACACCACTTGTTTCGATTTTGAACATTGTAAAAATCGACTCTTTGTAATCCCCATAAAACTATATCTGATAAATCAGCTCCAGTCTCTGTTGGCATGAAACTTGGATATATACCTGGTGGAGGCCAAGATGTTCAAAAATTATCTATTGATCGCTGCGAGACTAATCAAAAAAAATAAGCTCTACAGTTTCATCAATATCTTTGGTCTGGCCATCGGATTGGCCACTTGCCTTTTGATTCTGTTGTGGATCAATGATGAGCTGAGCTATGACCGGTTTCATCAGAACGGGGACCATCTATATAAGGTTGTTTGTTCTGATCTTTTAGCGAATGACAAGTATGCTGTCACGACTCCCGCTCTCGCCCCGGCTATGGAACAGGAATTTTCTGAGGTTGTTGCAGCCGCCAGGTACTATGAACCGGGAAACTTGGTGGTTAAATTTGGCGACAAGAAGTCTTTGGAAGATGACGTGGCTTTTGTGGATCCGCAGTTCTTGACAATTTTTTCTTTCTCCATGATTAAGGGAAATCCACAAACAGCTCTATCAGCCCCTTTATCCGCGGTCCTTATAGAATCGCAGGCCCAAAAATATTTCGGCGCAGAGGATCCGATCGGAAAAACGCTCACCATTGCAGGGCGTTTTGATTTCAAAGTTACCGGGTTGATGGAAGATCCGCCGCCCAATTCCCATTTGAGTTTTGATATGCTTGTACCCGTCGAATTTCTCGAAGAGTTTGGATGGAATCTGGAACAATGGGATCGTTTTTTCATAAATACTTATGTGCAGCTCCATCCAGAGAGTGCTGTGATCGAGAAGGGGAGACTATCCGCATATCTCCGCTCAAAAGTCGAAGATTCGGAAAATCTTGAGTTGCTTTTATTCCCTGTGAAAGACATTCATTTGCACTCGTCGGAAATCGGCGCAATGGGGAGGACAGGGGATATAAGAAATGTTTATCTGTTCTCGATCATCTCTATTTTTGTCTTGTTGATCGCGTGTATTAATTTCATGAACTTGAGCACAACCCAATCCGGAAAACGGATCAAAGAGATCGGGATGAGGAAAGTTGTCGGTGCTTCTCGAAAAGATATCATCAAACAATTTTATGGGGAATCTATCCTTATGGCCCTTGTGGCGTTGGCACTGGCGTTCATTCTGATCGAGCTTTTCCTGCCAGTCTTTAATGGACTTTCGGGCAAAGAATTGAGATTGGATTTTTCTGGGAATTATGGATTTTTTCTGGTTGTCCTAGGAATCGTTTTCGCGACAGGCTTCATCTCAGGAAGTTATCCCGCTCTGTTGCTCTCCTCTTTTAAGCCAGTCGAGATGTTTCGAGGAAAATGGGCATCTGGATCCAATTTTCAGTCCATTTCGCGCAAATTCCTTGTGGTAGCCCAGTTTTCCATCTCGATTGTCCTTATCATCGGGACAGCCATTGTTTACGCACAGATGGATTTTTTACGACACAGAAAATTAGGATTTGATCACGAGCATATTATTTCCATGGAATTGACACAGAACCTCCGGCAAAAATATGACGTGATGAAGACCGATCTCCTCGATCTATCTTTTGTTTCCCAAGTGACATCTGCTTCGAAAAGACCATTCACCCACATAAGTTCGACGGATTGGCACAGCCCGGACAACTCCCGATATGTCCGGCTTGCCTTTACGGATGTGGGATATGACTATCTGGAAACATTCGGGTTGGAATTGGCGGAAGGAAGGTTTTTTTCAAAAGAATATTCCTTGGATGAGAATAATTACATCCTGAATGAGACAGCTGTCCAGCAGATGGGATTTGCGAATCCTTTGGGCCAGGAGGTTGAAATCTTTGACAGAAAGGGGGCTGTTATCGGTGTGGTCAAAGATTATCACTATGAGTCTCTCCATTCACCGGTTGGACCGCTCGCGTTGAGGTTCGGAGAAGGAGGTCAGACCTATCTTTATGCAAAGATACGACCGACTAACCTCCAGGATGCCTTGAAAGATTTCGAAGGGATCTGGAACGGATTGGAACTGGACTATCCTTTCAATTACAGATTTTTCGATACGGATTTTGATGGTATGTACAGGACAGAAAATAGGTTCAAAAAGATCTTGGGCTATTTTGCCATTTTTGCGGTTTTCATTTCTTGTTTGGGCCTTTTTGGCTTGGCTTGTTATCTAACAGAGCAACGGACAAAGGAGATCGGTATCCGCAAGGTGCTCGGAGCCTCGATTCCTCGGTTGATCCTGATGTTTTCGAAGGAATTCGCCAAATGGGTGATCGTCGCCAATCTGATCGCTTGGCCTGTCGCCTATTTTGCCATGTCCAAGTGGCTGCAGGGATTTGCTTATCGAACAGGCATTCAGATCTGGATATTCCTGTTGTCCTCTTTTTTGGCTTTGCTTATCGCGCTCAGCACTGTCACCATCCATACAACCAAAGCTGCGCTGGCTAATCCATCGGATTGTTTAAAGTACGAGTGACGTCTTACCTCATTTTTCACGGATTCTCGTGATTTCGAAAACGACCGGATTGTAGGCATCTGGGCAGGCATGCGTTTTTGTATTCTGTGAATTCCGCGACATCCTCGATTTTATGCAAGGCACAGGATCCTTTGATCACTTTCGCTTGCACCGCAGTTATTGTCTTTGCTTCTGAATATGTTCCATACAGAAAAGCAGGATAAGTTGCCGCCAAGGCAGCACAAGGAACGGTTTTACAGAAATCTCGTCTTTTCATCGTTTTATCCCTCCTCGATCCATAAATCCCGATCTAAATCTTTCCAGAATTCTAGCCGCATGCTGCTGTGGTCGAAGACATCTGTGTAATAGGGATCATTTTTTTTATATTCCTCATAAGGACCCTCATAATCTGCGCGCCGGGTTTTGTAAGCTTCGTAATCTGCCAGGCTGTCGTATTCCCACATGATGAAGTGCCTATTGGATTCTTCTCCTGCCACGGTTTTGACAAAATACCTCACGCTCTTCCATTCTTTGAAGAGTTCCCGGTGATCGTTTACCCATTTGATCCAGCGGCGGATTGCTTCGTCATGCTTTTCCTGTTTTCCTTCGGTCACAAGCCAGCTTTCTACTTCGAAGACTGCCATCAGTTTCCTCCTTGTATCCCGCCGAATTCCCCTCCATATTTTTGCGCGATTTTGAGAAGTCTTTGATGAAATTCATTCGGTGAATAATCTTGTCTTGGGGTAATTGATTTCCAAACGGGAAACGCGGCAATCATAGCTCCTCCGGTTATCACTTTTTTTAAAAACTTTCTTCTTCCCAAATGTTTAGCAAAACTGTTCATCCTCACCTCCATCGAGTTATCTGTTTTCCTTTAATGATTTTTTCTTGAGATACGGAATCCCTTTGGTCATCCACTTGGGTGCGGACTTACCCTTGAGGTAGTGGTCGTAAAATTCCTCCATCCTGTGCTGAAAATCGATCTGGTTTTCCAGCTTGTCGAGATGGTGGCCTTGGCCAGGGTAGGACGCCAGAATGACATTCTTGCCGAAAAAACGAAGGGCATTGTAAAACTCGATGGCCTGCAGCCATTCTACGGAACCATCATCTGTTCCATGAAACAAGAGTAGGGGAGTGTCCATGGTTTCGGCATTAAACAGTGCAGACTCTTGGATGTAGAGCTTACGGTCATCGAACGGATTGGTGCCGAAACGGCCCTGCCCGTAGTAGTCATACTGGTGCTGGCTTGTGCCTGAGGATTTCCAGAGTTGGTTAAAATCAGATATCAAGTTGGTGGCTGCCGCACCTGCAACGACAGCGGCGAACATCTTGGATTTTGTGGCAATCAACGCTCCGCCTTGTCCGGAGAAGCTGTGCCCGTGCAATCCGATGCGCTCAAGATCAGCATATCCCAGCTCGATGACTTTTTTCACCGCCGCTTCCACGCAGTCAAGCATGTCGGAGTGAGTGGTGCGTGTGTTGAAATGCACATCCGGAAGTAACACCAGATAGCCGTTGCTTACGTATTTGTAGAACATCGGTGTGTCGCGGTAGACCAGGCGGGAAAAGCGGTAGAGGTTTTGTGAATTTTTCTCGTAGAAATCGACAAGCATCGGGAATTTATCACCCTTTTTGTATTCCTCGGGGATCATCAGAACGCCCTGCAGGCGTTTGCCGCTTTTGTTTGTATATTCGATCAGGATATTGTATCCCCATTTGAATTCTTTCTGATGCGGATTGGCATCTGTGATTTGTCGGGGATTTTGGAGTGATTTCTCAGCAACATAATAGTTGGGAAAATCCTTGTAGTCTTCGATGGTGTAAAAGAACCGATCGGCCTTTTTTGTCTTGGTGAGACGGCCGAAAGATTTTTTTGCATAGACCAACCGCTGGAGCTTTCCTTTGTTCAGGCGGTAATATCCGGCTTCCTTGGTCCATTGCCCAAAAGCAGAAAGCAATAGGGGTTTTTCCAGATCGATGGATTTTGCTTCTGGATCTGTCTGAATGTACCGGAAGCGAATTTCCTCCTCGGTACCTTTGCCTCCAGTCAGGTTTTTGGCTGGGCTTCTGTCCAGAGGCTGGAGGTACAGATCGTGCTTATGATTTAGGATCACGGCCTTCCCGTCCTTTGTCCAACCGGTAACCCCGTATGGAGGCTTGGTGCCTGGATGATCGAATTCCTGATTGAAAAAATTGACGGGTGCTTGGGCAGTCAGATTGATACTCTCTCCGGTCGCGATCACATAGTCCCAAACATGGCTATCCTTCCAGTAGAGAAAATGCTTAGAGTCAGGGGAAAGTCCCAGAGTCCGTCTCTGCCCTTTGAACATCAGAGTCCGCTCACCCGTCTCCGTATTCAATCGATAGTAATCTGCCTGGGATTCTTTCCAATCGGAGATGTAATCCTTTGCATCTCTCCCGATTGCCCATTTTCCATCTTGGGTGATGGTGGCTGTTCGCATGCGCTCATCACATAGACGGATAAATTTTTTGGTCTTGAGATTATACACCGACCTATACGTGAAGTTGCGGTCGCGATCGGCCCGGATTTTCTGGACAGACTGAATCTGTTCGTCCTGCCAGTGCCAGATATCCACATCAGCCAGCGGCTCTTCCTCTTTTTCGTCCTCAGTTTTTTTCTTCTCAGGAGCTTTATCCTCTGCGGATTTTTCTTTTTTCTCAGGTTTTTCTTTATTTTTAGGTTTTTCCGGCTCTTTTTCCTGTTCCTTGATGCCGCAAAAAACCTGTGTGTTGTCTTCACTCCAGAAAAGATTTCCCCGTACTGAAGCCGTTGAACGTCGGAAACGGGAGCGTCCGGTGGAAGCGGCCCGTTCGGATATCACCATATCCTTCGGGAAGTTCGAGTCTTTGGCGGGATCATACAGTTGTGCAACCTGATTTTTGGTTCCTACTCCGGTGAAGGCCAGCAGGATGTTATCCTTTTCTTTGAATTCTTTTTGTTTTTCTCCTTTGAGTGCAGCTAGGGCTGTCCCGTTTTTGTCCCAGGTCAGTTGGCTGTATTCGGCTTTGCCGGCGTCGAGCAGAGTGAGAATTCCTTGAGAGAGGTCAAAAAGATAAAGTCCATTTCCAGACTTATCAGCCGCGTCCACAATATAGGCTAGATGTGTCCCGGGTTTGTTAAACTTGAACTCAGCAACATTCCCCAGATTGTGGAAGGCTTTGGCCTTGAGGTTGTACAGGATAAGGTCTGTGCCTTTGTGCTTGGTTTTGGGATCGGCCTTTGTCTTTTTTACGGCTAGAAAGCCAGACCCTTTAGAAAATGAAAAAGAAGAGACGTTTTCAAAGGTCATTTTCTCTCCGGTTGAAAGATGAATGAGTTCAGCCTTGCGGGGAACCGGTTTTTTTTGTTTCCGGAGTTTTTCTGCTTCTTTCCGTGGCAGGTTCAATGTGTAAACGGCCCATCGGGAGTCGTCGGAAAATTTTGGATCAGAGGCTCCTATTACCTTGTATTCTTTATCAGAAACGAGACTTTTGATGAAGAATTCATCATCGGACTTGGTCTTACGGTAAGCATAAGATACCCAATTCCCATCATCCGATATGGATGTGGATGTGATGCTTCGCCAGTTGGCATAATCATCGATCGTGAACGGCCGTTTCTCTTCAGCTCCAAGCCATACTGAAGTGGACATGAAGAAAAGGATAAGGACTGCTGCAAAAAGCGTTCGTGAAAATTTCATTAAACCCTCCTGCAAATCATGGCTTTCAAAGGTTCTCTTCCACTCTAGCCTCTGTTCCCGTGCTTGCCCGCATCTTTAATCCCTTGGCAAAGTCGTGCTCAATACAGCATCGCCGACAATATGGGGATGTCCCCAGATTGCTACCCTCGAAGAACGCTTCGTGAAGGCTAGATCCTCAATGGCGCTGCGGACATACCTGATGTTTTGTTCCATTAGAACTTACCCACACAAAATGGAAGAGAACCTTTTTAAAGACTTAAACCTAAAGAAGAATTGTATTATATGTAAAATAAGGTTGCAATTAAGATTTTATTTGGACGGTCCAGATTGAATTTTTGCTTGACCTAATGTTTTAAATTTTATACGTTGCTTCCTCCGACAACCTTTTTTTAAAAGCGAAGGATGCATCTTTGAAGTATTGTCGAAAATTTCCATAATTCATTAAGACTTCTGCAAAATGCGGAACAAACAAGAGGGAAAAAGGAAAGAGGTACACG
>CAYPGQ010000029.1:0-25920 GCA_964410125.1 uncultured Eubacteriales bacterium
CCTTCTGTACAAATGGACATTGGCCGGGGGATTGGCACCCACGCTCACGAAGGGACTCGGCGTCCGGCCCAGAACCCAGATTCTGACCAGTTGGACGCGGCTTACCATCGTGATGTCGCCTGTCCAGGCTGACTGCCATTCTATGAAGCCATCCAGGGTGTTGTTGGCGTCGTCATCGAAATCCCCGTTGTATTCGAACTGCAGGTTTTCCACGTTTGTGGCCAATGGATAATGGATACCGTTCATTGTCAGGTACAGGACATTTCCTTCACCGTTACCGATGTATCCGTTCGTTCCAGCGGTCAAACCCGGATAATTCCCGGTGACATCCAGCCAGTATTCATTCACGTTGATGAATGTAACGGTCCCTCCGTCAAAGTCATTGGAACTGGGGCAGGTCCCGGATAATCCGCCGGGGGGATTGACGCCGGGGGCCAAACCAGGAGAAAAATTCAGCCTCTCGTTCTGGCCCGTTGCATCATGCGTGACATGGGTTATCGTTCTCACTTCCCCTAATAAGCATCCTGAACTCGGATTGGGAAGGATGAGAACCGTCTTGTTATCATAAAACTCGTCGGGATATTGAAACTGTTCAAAACTGTAATCCTCAACGTTCAGGTTGGCTGCTGATCCTGAATAATTGGATATCCTCAAATTCAAGGGTTCATCAAAATTCCCCATCACAATCAATCTGTCCGGTTCGACAACCACACCCTGATTCTCATTATCCACGCCTTCCAAGGCATTACCATAAAACTCGATGGGCATGCCCACCCCCGCCATCCTGGTATCCCGGGATATGAAATACATGCCGGAACGCACATCGTGTTGCAATTCCGCGTATTGCTGCTGGTCGACCGCAATTTGATTGCTCGTCCTGTACAAGGATAAGGTGGCCAGGACAACGACCAATAAAATCGTGCTTCCCACTAGCAACTCCACAAGAGTGAAGCCTCTTCGTCTTAATTTTTTTTCTATCATTTTAATCTCGATTTATAATATTTTTAGAACAAATCACCGGCTGATGATCGTGCTCATATTTGCTTTGACATCATACTGCTGAGGATCTCCGACCAGTACACTCACGTTCCTGGTCAACTGTTCCGCCGAGAAGACGAGCACCCGGATCTCCCAGGAAAGCCCGGTTGCTTGAATCTCGGTCACCCTTCGGTAATCGATCGATCCATCAAGGTTGACATCAATCTGCTCATCGTTGGTCCCGGCCGCCAGAGTATTCAGTTCATCGGCCGTCAAGTTTCTGTGATAATCGATCTGTTGCTGAGCAAGAAAGGTCGCGTTCGACATTCTCTCTGCCCGGGCATTGGTCATCACACTGTAGGTGAAAAGCTGCGCCAAGCCGAGCAGAGCTATGCCTATAATAGCAAGCCCAACAAGCACTTCAACCATAGAGAATCCTTCATTTTTTCTTTTTTTGATCAAATTCATGGCTAACTTCCTGTTTTGATATAATGGACTGACCCTCCGGCAAAAACAGCGACGATTCTCAAGTCTGGCTGTCCTTGCCTCCTCAGTTTATCACTCTGGAGACTGATGCTGTTAAGATTTGTGTCGAAGTTGGTAATGAATCCCAACGGGGAAAAAACGACTCCCTTGTCTGGAACCCCGGTAACATCCGGAAAATTGAGGGATACGATCAGTTTATCAGGGATCTCTTTCCTTATGAATCCCGGCATTGTGCTCCAAGTCCCCGGTGTGTCTTCCCTCTCGATAAAATAGAACCAGACACCGTTATCATCCAAAAAGCCGACTCTATGGTTGAGTTTGGTTTTCACCGCTTGAAACTTAGCTCTTTGCATCGTGGTCAGGATACTTCTTGCCGAATTCTCTATCCCTCGTGTTTCCAATGTGTTCATGATATTGGGATAAAGTGCGGCGAGAATCATTCCTAAGATTCCCACCACAACCACAACCTCAATAAAAGTGTACCCTCTTTGTCGGAGTTTTCCCATTTTTTTTCCCTTAAATTTTTTTTCTTGTCTGTGTGTGCTGATTCTAAACATTCTCCGTCCAAATAGCAAGATTTCATTCATCGTAGACTCAAGACATACTCATATTTTATTATATATAACAGCAAATTTCATACCACAAGCATACATTTTTAACTCGTTGCAAATGATAGAGTTATCATTTCTATCTAAGCTTGTCCGTTTCAATTTGCCATTTTTTGTCATGAATTCAACAAATATTGCCCTTCCTTATCTACCGCAATTGTCTTTACTTAATATATATGCCCCTTATATCACTTCCCGTCAATAACCGCTAAAGGTGATAGAAGCGATGATTTCATTCCTTTCCTTCTCATCCTTTTGTTGATTCAATTCACCGTTCAAGACTAGCCGCCAAAGTGAATATTTTCCTAAAAGGATTTTCCTCTTTTTAGTCACTGTTTCTCTCCACTTTACGGTCATCCTATTCAATAGACACAGCAATTTTTTTAGAGGTCCCACAAACTGATGGGGAGCACCATTTGTGGGCAGAAGAAGCTTTATTGAATTTTTACCCTTTCTATGGTATTGGTGTACCATATGTTTCTCAGAAATAATCCGGGTCTCACAGCGATCTTCCTTATATTTGCCTTTTTCCTAGGCTTCTCTCTTTTTGTCAACCTTCCAGCCATCCACCAGGGCTTTCTTTTTGCCGATCAGGCAACTTATTACTCCTTCACACAAAGCTTGGCGAGGGATGGGGATATTGAATACACTAAAAAAGATCTAATCCGTTATGAACATGATTTTCCCGCAAGGCCCCTTGGCTTATTTTTAAAAAAAGGTAAAGAAGGAAAGTTATTTTATGCCAAATCCTTTGCATACCCTCTTTTTGCAGCTCCTTTTGTCCGAATATTCGGTCCAAACGGAATCCTTGTGTTTCATGCCTTGCTCCTCCTTCTATTGCTTTTGATGGGGTACACTTATTTCTCTCTATCGAACTCCTCCAATTTATCGCTTTTCACCGTCCTCTCTTTTCTATTTGCATCCGTTGCATGGATATACTGCTTATGGATCAGCCCTGATTTTTTTAACCTTTTTTTGGTTTTCACCACCCTCTTCCTTTGGCTGTACAAATATAAATTCAAGGAATCGAATAACACAGAGGAAAAACCTGGAAAAATTCAATCCCTTCTTCGATCGGACTGGACAGACTACTTAGCCGGCTTTTTAATCGGAATCGCTGTTTTTTCCAAACCTCCAAATATCGTACTGCTCGGACCGATCGTCCTGTACTCGCTATATAAAAAAAAGATTTTAAAAACTTTCCTGATCATCCTCTGTTTCCTGATTACTTCGGGTATATTCTGGGGAACGAACTACATGGTCAGCGGCGAATGGAATTACCAGGGAGGTAAAAGAAAGACTTTCCTATTCACATATCCGCTCGAGAAATCGGACATAACATTTGATTCGATCAAGACACAGGAGATGACAGCAGACGGATATGCACAAAAACACTTCCTCCCAGCCAAGTTCATTCCCTACAACTTCTTCTACTATTTTTTCGGCCGGTTTACCGGGATAACATGGTATTTTTTCCCGGCCTTATTTTTCCTTTTGCTTTTTTTCTTAGAAAAAAAACAATTCCTCCGTTGGCTTATCCTCGGGGCCATCTTCGCTGAGATATTGATTTACATCGTTTTCATGCCGGATAACTATGGGGGAGGAGGAGGAACGCTTGCCAACAGGTATTTTTTGAATATCTTTCCTTTGTTTCTTTTTCTTCCTTTAGAAAAACGTAAAATCAGAGACTTTATTGTGATATGGATCATGGCCGCAGTTTTTATAGCGCCAATACTTATAAGCCCCTATTCCCACTCCCACTATCCAAGCACGCACGTAAAACAGTTTCCGTTTAAAGCTTTGCCGGTTGAGATGACGCTGGTGAACAACTTTCCCACCAACACCAATCCCTGGGCCTTCCGTCAAGAGGTGGGCACCCAACCCAACATCGGCTGGCTCCATTTTCTGGATGACAACTTCTACCGCAGGATCAAAGAATCCGATGTGGAAAAAAGGGGGTTCTGGACAAGAGGTCCCTACACCTCAGAAATAATCCTTAAAACATATTACCCTATCAAGCGACTCGATTTCCATCTTCTGAACAATCCAAGGATGAGGAACAAAATCACGGTTCAAGTGGGGAGACAGAAAAAAAGGATCACCCTAGGCACAAAACAGAGAGGAACACTGAGCTTCTCCCCCGTGAAACCCTTCAAGATCAAGGCACTCCATCTCTACCGGATCAAAATCAGCGCCTCCAAGGGCTCTATTCCATATTATGAGACAGAAACAAGCAAGGAAAGAAGGTTTTTAGGCGTCTTTTTTGAAATCGATATCGTTCCTGAGGAATAATGTGCGGCATATGCGGAATTGCCAAAACGGATAACGGAAATCCGATCGTCTCTTCTCTCATCGCCTCGATGTGTGAGACCTTGGCACATCGGGGACCTGATGACCAAGGCGTCCACACCGAAAAAAATGTCGGGCTCGGTTCCCGCCGATTGAGTATCATCGACCTGGAAAAGGGTCACCAGCCTCTTTCCAACGAGGACAAAACGATCTGGATCTCCCACAACGGCGAAGTTTACAACTTTCCTGCCTTGAGAGAGGAGCTTCTTTCTCGTGGTCACACATTCCAAACAAAAACAGATACAGAAACCATCGTGCACAGCTATGAGGAGTGGGGAGAGGATTTTGTTCACAAACTTCGTGGCATGTTTGCCTTCTCCTTATGGGATAGGAGGGAAGAAAAACTGATGCTTGTCCGAGATCGGATCGGGATCAAACCCCTCTACTACACCTTGCTCGAAGACAAAACTCTGGTATTCGGCTCGGAACTCAAGGCCATCCTCACACACCCAAGAGTCAAACGTTCTTTAGACCCGAAAGCGTTAGATCTATATCTGACACTGGAATACATCCCAGCCCCCTATTCCATCTTCCACAACATATCCAAACTACCGGCTGGTTGCCTTTTGATCTACAAGAAGGGACAGATACATCTGAAAAAGTATTGGGAGCTTGATGGCCAGGAAATGATCTCTTCCCATGTCTCTAAATCCAGGCTAAGCGCTCTGATGGACGAGCTTAACGCCTTGATCAAAGAGGCTGTCCAGTTGAGACTGATCAGCGACGTCCCTCTTGGGGTTTTTTTAAGCGGCGGGATCGACTCCTCGAGCATCGTCGGAATAATGCATGAGTTGGGAGCTTCTCCGATAAAAACATTTTCCATTGGATTCGAAGACGCTTCCTATGATGAGCTTCAGCATGCCCGACGAGTGGCTGAGAAGTTTCAAACAGAACATGAAGAATTCGTGCTGCGACCAAAAGCGTTGGATCTTACAGATAAGCTTATCCACCATCTCGATGAACCATTCGGCGATTTTTCGATCTTCCCCACCTACTTGATCTCAAAAATGGCACGATCCCATGTCAAAGTGATCCTGTCTGGTGACGGCGGGGACGAGGTTTTTGGTGGTTATGAACACTATCAAGCTCAAAAACTATCCTGGTCTCCGCTTCCATTTCTTTTTCGCGGGATCCTCAATCCCTTTATCGGGATGATTCCACCTTCGCAAAAAAAGAAAGGAACATGGAACAAAATCCGAAGGTTCGGTCAGGGATTCGAACACACTCCGGAACACAAACATCTGCGTTGGATGATGTTTCTGACAGAAAAAGATAAAAAATCTCTGTTTACCTCAGAACTCCTGGAAGAACTGGACAGTGCAAAACCTCTTTATAAAAGGTTGCCGTTTGATGATATATACAACAGATCCGACCGCTTCGACAAGCTAACTGGGGAACTTTATCTGGATCTGAAGACCTATCTTGTGGACGATATTCTCGTCAAGGTGGACAGGATGAGCATGGCAACATCCTTGGAGACCAGAGTTCCCATCTTGGATCACAAAATCGTGGAATTCATTTATTCTCTTCCTGGTAATCTCAAACTCAACGGTCTCACCACGAAATGGATCTTCAAGAAATCCATGGAGAGACTCCTGCCCAATCAAAATATCTACCGGAAAAAAGAGGGTTTCAGCATCCCGATCAAGCACTGGCTGAGGACTGAACTAAAAGATCTCATGCTGGATTACCTAAATGCAGAGAGAATTCAAAAGGGAGGGCTCTTCCGATTTGAATTTATCGAAAAAATGATCGATTTGCACCTCAAACAAAGGGAGAATTTCTCCCATCAGCTTTGGGCCCTCCTCGTCTTCGAAATCTGGCGCGAAAACTACCTCTAATCATGTAAAGTGCCTGGCAGGCACTTCCAAATCTGTTGTGATTCTTACAGCAGTTAGGTAGCAGTCTGGCAAGCTGAAGAGGAAGTCATCCGGAGGCGAGCGGGCATGGTTCCTCTATTTTCCTCGCTGGGGAAAATCACCGGGCTGACATTTCAGCTTGCTGGACTGTTTTTTTTATCACAGATTTTGGATTGCATCCGAGAGATCGTTAACACTAAGACTTCTTTTGTTTTATCGCTGATTTTGAACTTCTCTGCCACTGGAAGGCCGAGGACCCATACTATCGCATCTCCGGATAAAAACACCGGTTTTTTATCTCTTTCTGTCAGAGGGATATCTTTCGCCCGCATGATCTCTTTGAGTTTTTTGTGCCCCGGCGCCCCCAAAGGCCGGTACCTGTCCCCCTCCTGCCGACTCCTGACCTGCAAAGGAAATCGGATATTTTCCCCGTCTAGGTAAGCTTTAGTGTTATCATCAAAGGCAAGTGATTGCGGTCGTTTTACCCTATCAGCTTTGATCATCATGTTCAGCTCTTCAAGGATCAACGGAGAAGAACCATCCCATTCATGCTCATAAGTGATCCTTTCAGGAAGCTCAGGTCTGCAAAAAACAAAACCTTTATCCCTCTTTAATAGAAGCTCCTTAGTCAATTGGAAGTTTTTCCCTTCCTCCAAATTCAAAAGGGCCTCGACGTCCTCGAACGAGATTTCTCTCAAGTCTCCTTTGATCTTCTGGATAAAATCGCGGACAACTCGCCTGGCCAATCCTCGTGGCAGAGTCGACAGAAAATTCAAGTCCAGGCGAATTTTTCCACCTTCGAGCAAAACAGCCTTTTTGGCTTCGTGGCTGGCCCATTTTCTCATAAGTTTTTCTTCCTCTTGAAGGATGGAAACAATTTTCCCGATATGCCGAACGATGTTCGGCTCGAAATTTTCCTGGATGTAGGGAATCAGATCGATGCGCACCTTGTTTCGGGCAAAACTTCGGTCAAGATTGCTCTCATCCTCCCGGAATTCCCACCCTTTCTTTTCCACATACTCTGCAATATCTTTCCTTTCCACTGACAAAAGAGGCCGGATGATCCGTCCCTCTACAATCGGCGAAATGCTCCCCAATCCCTTTAGCCCACTCCCCCTCATCAAACGCAGAAAAAACGTCTCGGCCTGATCATTCAAAGTGTGGCCTGTGGCAATCTTGGCCCCACCGATTTTTTGAGCTGTCTTCGATAAAAACTCATACCGCAACATTCGACCTGTCTCTTCTAAATTCATTCGATTTTGTTTGGCAAACGAGCGAACATCTTCAGAAGCGACAAACAAAGGAAGGGCATGTTCCCGTGCGATTTTTCTGACAAACTGTTCATCCTCACCGGCTCCAGAGCGAAGCCGGTGATTGAAATGCCCCAGGAATAGATCGAGGAGCCATTCTTTTCGTAACTCCAGAAAAATGGCCACCAATCCCGTAGAGTCCAGACCGCCTGAAAACGCAATGAGGACATTATCCTTTTTTTCCAGGAGATTGTGTTTCCTGATCGTTTCTTTAACGGTTTCTAAAACCATGATCTTTGATCTTTCCACGATTCCCTATAAATTCCAAATAAAATGCTTTGAAGAGCAGATTGTTCCCAACAATATGCGCGATCGTATTCTGCCTTAGAAAGAGGCTCTCGTAATAAAAATGGTGGCGGTGGAGGGACTTGAACCCCCGACACTACGGATATGAGCCGTATGCTCTAACCACCTGAGCTACACCGCCGGTGGCAGAGATTTTAGCCGAAATGGGGGGGGAAAGTCAATTTGCTTTTGCATTAACGGACTCTTACCCGGCCTTCTGGTGTTTCGAACTGGATAGCTGCTCCGGTCGTACTATTGGCTGTAACACTGGAAAAGGATAAAGGACTGTCCCCTTTGGCGATAGATTCGAAAACCAAGCTTGCAACTCTGCCTGAACCTTTGAAACCTCTGGCAATATCTGTGCTGGAAAATCCTATCGTGCATGTCCCAGAAGAATTATCTATATTTTGCAAAAACGGAACATCCTGTCCCAGCCGGGTCGCTATGCTGCCTTGGACAACCTGTTTGAGTTCTAAAACTTGAGGATTAAAAGACAGGTTCAATGTCATACTGCTTATTTCCTCAGCAGATTGAACGACAACGCTCACCCGAAATTCCCGCCCTTCTGTGATCTCAAAATTACCTGGGGATAGAGAAACTCGATTCTGCCCTCCTTCTCGCACAGATTGATCTTGTCTCCTCTGTGCCCTTAATGCATCCATCGTTGCTACATCCGCTCCCTCTACTGAAGGGTCGGTGCTTTTGGCCGAGGCAAACGAGGTTCCCAGGTTGATCCACAGCGGTTTCAAATCATCCTCGGTCAAAGGGATGGACCTGATGATGTATGGCGTTATGGTCATCAATACATCCCACTGTTGGACCGTTTTTTCCGTGCTCGAGAAAAGGCCTCCCAGGATAGGGATGCTCTTGAGGCCGATGATCCCCCTTGCTGACAATCTCTCTTCATCTTTCAACAATCCAGCCAGCAGGTTTGTCTCCCCATCCTTTAGTCTGATGACATTCTTTATTTCCCGTGTGCTGATAATCGGGATGTCTGCTACTCCTGTGCCGCCGACGGATTTGATGTTCAGCTCCAGTTCCAATGTGATTTCTCCCTCGAAGTGTATCCTCGGCGTTATCTTGATGTCGATGCCCACATCCTCGTAATCAAAAGAGGTGATGGGTTGTTGGGCGACCCCGCCTGCCGCAAAAGGCTGAAACTGGGTGCGAGGGATGGGTATTTTGTCTCCAACCAAGTAACTCATCTCTTCGCCCTCGATTCCTCTAAGTCTGGGTTGGGCGATGATTTTTGTATCCTGATCGGATTCTAAAAAATTCAGAAAAGCCGTTGGCATGGTGACCTGAAAGTTGCCTTTCTTTGAAAAGTCTATTTTGGAGAGGTCGAACCAGCCGGATTCTGAAGCAGGATTTTCCCCGCCGCCGTACCCCAATCCCATGACATATTGGTCAAGCTCCAAACCGAACTTTTTGAGCTTCTGCCGGGACACTTCCATGAGTTCCAAATCAATCACGACTTCCCCCCTGGGCTTATCCCATAGTCTGATCAATTTGCCAGCCAGTTCCAACACAGCCGGTGTATCCCTGAGTGTGATTGAATTGAGGTTTTTATCCACCATAAACTGAGGCGCTCTGAACTGAGATCGCAATATCGGCAAAAGGGAAGCTTGAAGGTCCTCAGCCTTTATGTTGGACAGGTAAAAGGTTTTAACAGCAGTCAATTCGTACTGGATCCTCTTGGCTGGCAAATCGGGAACGATAATGAGGGATCTCTCATCGATGACCCTGTGGAAATTTTTTGTGGCCATGCATAGAGAATTGAGGGCCTGCTCGAAAGTCCTATCCGTTAGATCGACCGAATAGGGAATATCTTTGAACGATTCATCGAATAGGATGTTAATTTTGGCGTGTTTTCCGAGGGCCTGAAAGATAGCTTTCAGTTTGACCCTGTCGTGCATGAAATTCAAGCTGAGCTTTTGGTCATTCACTTGCAGTTTAACCGGGGATTCTATCTTGATTTCCGCCGGTTTTTGCGCTTCTTGTTCTTCTGCCGTCAACAACTGAGCTTCTACTATGATCGCTCGATTTTTCGGATCGTAAGAAAGAGCTTTTTGGTATTCAGCCAAAGCCTCTTCCTTTTTTCCTGCAGCGGCAAGGTTTCTAGCCTTAAAAACATGGGAATAACTGGCCAAAATCTTTGCCCTGGTGAGGGCCAATCTGTAAGCAGCATTGCTCGGGTCCTCAAGAATAGCTTTTTCATAATACTCGATAGCTTCATCCCAATTTTTATTGGCAGCTGCCTCTGTTGCCAATTTGTAATTCTGATTGAACAGGGAACATCCCGATAACACCAAGATAAGCATAACTATGGATAAAAATGCCACTTTTTTCATGGCTTTTCTCCTTCTAGGTTAATCCTTTTCGGCTCGGAGCCTTGGTCGAAAATTTCCATGTCATCGGGAGTAATTTCTCCGATGGTCACGCCCATCTCGAGGACATCTCCCGATTCAACAGCATAGGTCTGGTCTTCGAGAATTATCAAAGCGACCACCCTTTTCCCTGATTTGACATACCCGATGTATTTCACGTTAATGCGGGCTTCCTCCATGGCAAATTTTTCTTTTTCAGGAGAAATTTTTTGCCCCGATGTCTGGGCAGGTGATTGAAAATCTCCCGATGGAGAAAATTCATTTGCACCCAAGTTTGCTCTCTGTCTTGTAAAGATATTCCGTTTTGGTGGAGCAAGAGATTTTTTGGGCGCCAAGAGCAATTCTTTCATGATGAGGCTATTCTGTCTTTTTTCTTTCCTGTCTTGCGGCAGTATTCCAGGATAAAGAACGCTCAATGTAAAAAAACACATAAATACCAGCAAGCAAAACGAAGTTTTCAGCCAGTAAAACTTTGTTTTCTTAGTTTTCATAATATCCTGCCAGATCGATTTGCAATTCAATCTGTCCGCTCTGTGTGTCGATCTTCCGAAAATCGATCCGTTCGATCATTAAAAATTTGGGGTGAATCTCGACTTGATGGATAAAACTTTTTAATACGACATAGCGCCCTTCCAAGGTGAAATGAACATGAACCCTTTTTAATTTTTCTTCTTCCCAATCAGTATAATCGAACATCAAATCCGAAATAACTCGAATCCTCGCTTGTCGAAAAATTTTCCTGAGGTCAAGCCTCAATTGGTTTATGTTTTTGTTTCCTTTGTAAAAATATTCTTTCTCAATATCCGCGATATCCCGCCGGGCCTCATTCCATTGCAGCAATTCCATTTTTATGTTTCTGTTCAACTCTTTAATATTCGCAAACTCCTTTTGCAGGGTTGGCAGAGATTCGGCGGAATAGCTGTAGGCCCTTTTCTGTTTAAGAGCAAAACCCTGATGAAAAATCATTGCAGCCGCAAGAAAAACGCATAACAATACCAATATCTTGCGTTCGCTTATCTCCAAAAGATCAAATAGTTCTTTCATAGAATAAAGTTATCTCCGCCGTCAAAAGGCCAGCTTCGTTTATCGCCTCGCTAATAATCCTGATCCCGGAAAAATTTTTTTCATACAGGTTTTGATTGAGCTTTAATAGCTCGTCGAGACTGGGAGCAGCAATTTTAAGCCTGACCTCCATCTGGTTATTTTCATTCAAAGTCGGTGCCAAGGATTCGATATAACAGGATGCAGGAAGAGACTCCTCGAGAGCTGAGAAAAACTTAACCCAAGAAAAACTCTTCTTCAATATGAGCGAATTGAGCAAATCGACTTTCCTCTGATAATTTTGAGAAACATCCTCGATCTGTGTGGAAAATCTCAATTCCTCCCGCTTAGCATTGTTTATCATCTCTTCGATTTTTGCGTTATTGTTCCGGAAATTTTTGTTCTTGTTGCTGTATTTCCAGAAAGTAAATCCTCCAGTTAACAAAATCACGAGAACGAGGGTAGTGAGAATTCCAATGAGAAGAAAAAAGAATCTCCGATTCTTCAACGGATGAGTGGCCAAATTCAAATGGACTCTTTTTTGTTTTCTCATAACAATTGACCTATCAAAGGAGACAGTATCTTTTTATCCTGTTTGGAAAGGCTGAGTCCCACCAAAGACTCTATGTTTTTGATGGGTAAGTCTAGTCGTGACTCCAATTTGGATAACAGTTCTTCTTCCGATTCCAGAAATCCGAAACGGATCCAAATGGAGGCAATTTCTTTATTTTCCTTATCTTGAATAAATTGAGCAGTATTTTCTATTTCCTGGACAATATTCTGAACTCTTTCAGATAAAAAATTTTCATCTTGCCTTACCATAAGAGGCTTTTGACGATAAAGAGAGGGCACAGAATCCGTAACAACCAAAAGCCCGAAGGAATCCTTTTCAATGTTGATCAGAAAAAAATCTTTTTCCTTGTTCCAATTCAGCAAATTGGAGAGCCCCAAAAGAGGAATGCCTACGTCCTTTATTTTCAAGCGCAAATGGCTAAAAAAGTCTTCATAATCGCTCACTATAGTGGATCGGGCTACGGAGGAGATGATTTTTTTTCTCTCCTTCGTTTGAAGTATATTATAAGAAATCCTGACATCGTCGGATAACAACGGCATTTGTTTCTTCACCCGAAACCTGATGAGCTGTTCTTTCTCCTTGGATGTTGCAGGGAGGGCATCAAAAGAAAACACAAATGTCCTCTGGGATAATTCGGGAAGAAGCAGGGCCACACCATGGTCATAAATATTGAATTTTTCCACTCCCTCATGGATAATCTTCTGCAAGAGAGAGGAATTCTTGATATTGGCTTTCTCAAACGAGGGTTGAATTATCCCTCCGGAGATGGGCAGGACAAAAAAATTTTTCAGTTTCCGGTCCTTCGGGGAAAGATGGATTCCGCTGATGTAGGAAGACGTCACCTGGAGCGCAGAATGAGGAAGTGGGTGTGCGGAAAAAAATTCTTTGATTTTATAAATTAAATTCATGCTTAACATTCCCGGTCATTCCACGAACGTCACCTTATTTAACTCTCTAAGGCTGGTCACTCCTTTTAAAACCTTTTCCATCCCGACTTCCCTTAAGAAAACCATCTTCTCAAATTTGGCCCTTTTCCTGACCTCAGAAAGCGCTTTTTTGTCCAAGATCATTTCACGAATTTCGTCGGATAGTTCCAGTAGTTCTGCGATGGCTGTTCTGCCTCTGTAGCCTTTAAACCCACACTCAGGACACCCCTTGCTTTCATAAAAAGTTGTGTCCTTATAAACCTTGGGATCAAGCCCTGATTCCAGCAATACTTCTTTGTCGTATGTTACCGGCTTCCTGCAGGATGTGCAGAGAACCCTGACCAAACGTTGGGCAAGAATGCAATTTAGTGCGGAAATAAAACTATAGGGATCGACGTGCATATGCAAGAATCGCCCTATCACGTCAAACACATTATTTGCGTGCACAGTCGTAAAAACGAGATGACCTGTAAGTGCCGATTGGATGGCAATCTGCGCTGTTTCTGGGTCCCTGATTTCTCCGACCATGATTTTATCCGGATCATGCCTCAGTATAGACCTCAAACCCCTTGCAAAGGTCAACCCTTTTTTTTCGTTAATCGGGATTTGTGTGATGCCTTCGATTTGATATTCAACCGGGTCTTCAATCGTAATAATCTTGTCCTCAGGACTTTTTATCTCTGTCAACGCCGCATACAAAGTTGTCGTCTTGCCACTTCCCGTAGGGCCGGTCACAAGAACCATTCCATAAGGCTGAACGATATACCTGTTGAATTTTCCGAGCACCTCCTCTGAAAAACCCAATAAATCCAGCCTCAACTCTGACAAGGCTTCGGTGATCATTTCTTTGTCGAGAATTCGAATAACGGCATCTTCCCCGTAAATGCTCGGCATGATGGATATCCGAAAATCTATGGTCTTATCCCTGATTTTTAGACGGAACCGACCATCTTGAGGAACCCTCCTTTCGGATATATCCAAATCAGACATGACCTTGATCCGCGATATTATCGGGAGCTGGAACTTTTTATCGATGGCTTCCATCGCATCACCAAGCACGCCATCTATTCGGTATTTGATGATAACTCCCACTTCTCTCGATTCGATGTGCACATCGCTGGCTCTCTTCTGGACAGCCGTGAATATGATAGAATTAACAAGCTTGATTATGGAACCATCCTGATCGGCCAGTTTTTCAACAGAAATCACTTCTTCCTCATCCCCTCCCTCTTTTTCCACAACCTGCATAACAAACTCTTCTGTGGCATCCTTTAGGACTTGAAGGGCGGTCTCGCTTTTGCGCAGCGCCTCATGAATGGCCCACTTGGAAGCGGCATACACTTCCACATTTTTGCCCAAAAAGGATTCCACCGAGTCAATCGTGGAAATGTCAGAAGGATCGGCAATAGCGATTTTGACCGTGTTTTCATTCTCCTCTAGAGGAATAAAATTCGACCTGTGAAGAAAATCCACAGGAAATGCCTGAACCAAATCCTTACTGACGGGATAAGAGGCAAGATCGATATAAGGAACATGGTACCGTTCGGCGATCCTTTTGGTTTCTTGTTCTTCAGAACGAAGGGCACTATCTGATTTTTCTTTTTTTGATTTTTCCATCATCCAGTCACTTGTATAACGTTAAAAATGGGTAGATATACCGATAGGAGCATGGCAGCTACGATCAATCCCATGAATATGATGACAACGGGCTCGATAAGAGACACAAAAGTATCGATTCTTCCCCGGATTCTTTCATCATAGACATCTGCCACATCCGCCAATATGCCCTCTAGATTGGCCGAGCTCTCTCCGATTCGAATCATATCAATGGCCAAAGGCGTGAAAAACTGCGCTTTTACCAGAGATTCTGACAGGCTTTCTCCGTTTTTTATAGAATCAGGAAGGCTTCTCATCAGATGTTGCAGGAATTTGTTCGGAACTGCCTTGCTGGCAATTCTGACAGCGGTCAACAACGAAATTCCTCCTTCAAGCAATAGGCTCAATGTGCGGCAGAAAAGAGAAATAGCCGACTCCAGCCAGATGGCGCGGCCGTATGGGATCTTGAGCTTGGCTCTATGCAATAAAATCCGTGTATTTTCCTTTCGCTTCATCAAAAAATATCCAACAAAAAGCGAAAGAACAAAAGCGAACAAATGCAAAAGATGACCTTTGACGAAAAAAGAAAAGGCCATCAGGGAACGTGTCACACCGGGAAGCTGGGAATCAAAGTCAGCATAAAATTGGGAAAATCGGGGAATAACAAAATTTATCAAGATAAGAAGCAACAACAGCGAAAAAAATAACAATAGCGTTGGGTATGTCAGGGCCGCACGTATCTTTGACTTCGCAATTGAGATGATTTTGACGTAATCGATATAGCGTTTGATGGTCCCGTCCAAGTTGGCACTTCGTTCCCCTGCCATCAGGGAAGCTAGATAAACCGTCGAGCATTGATCTTCGTATGGAGCAAAGGCCTCAGACAGGGATTTCCCTGCATGGATATCGCTTTGGATGGCCATCAGCAACTCCTTGAAGTGATGATTCTTGATTCTGCTGAGTATGACATCAATGCTCTTGACGATCGGATATCCCGCTTTTATCAAAGCCACCAGCTCCTGGTTGAAAAGGATAAAATCCTTATCCTTGATCTTCTTCTCGAAGGGAAGAAGGGGAATTTCGATCTTCTTCCAATCTCTCTTGATCGACAACACACAGAATCCCTGCTCCTCGAAACGTTTCCGGCATTCATTGTAAGAGGGCGACAGAAAAGACTCGGAGATTACGCTCCCAGCCTCTGTTGCCACTCTGCAGATATAATAAGGCATCGTAATTGTATATACCCTTACAATTTATTACTTGTTAAGGAAAAACAAATATTAGGGAATACTCCCTTAATTGTCAACTTAACCAGTCTAGTGCACATGAGCATCGTACCCAGTGAATATTTTTTATCTTGTTGAAATTTATGTAAATAGCCTTTTGAGATGAATCCTGTGGTGATTTTCTCCATCTTTAGGGGTCAGACCCAAAATGTCCCATATTGACAAAATCTCAAGAAAACCTTATTTTAGAAACGGATGAAAAATAAGCTTTTTTCTGCGCTTATCCTGTTATTTCTGCTTTCTTTTACCGTGTCTATTGACAGCATGAGCACATACGCTTTCTCTGGGATGTTTGCCGCTGAAAGCTCGGATGAAGTTCCTCAGAGCACTCAAAAGCCAAAATTTGATTACATGAGCAGTATCCTCTCTCGAAACACAAAGCCACTTGGACTGAAAGAGAATGTATCCCTGAGAAAATTGCTGAACCAGCCGAGTATCAAATGGGCGATGAGATCTGGAGGCAGGCACATCCTTAATTGAAATATATATTTTTTATCATGTTGATTCAATTTTTTGGATTCTCCGGCACCCCAAAAAACAAGGCTGCATGAATATACGATGAACAAGAAAATTTTTTTGATCGTTTTGATCATCGTCGTTTTTTTATCTTTGGGCGGCCTGAACATCGCTAAAAAAGTGGGCTGGAAAGAACCCACGGACGGAGTGACTTGGGAAGCCAAACCAGAAGGCTTAACCGCAACAAAAGTCATCGAGGGCAGTCCATCCGATCTGAACGGCATCAGAAAGGGAGATATTCTTGTCAAGATCAACGATATCCCCGTGCAAACCAATATCGATGTTGCTAAAAACCTGTGGATAGCCTGGAATACCGATCAGAATCTCAGTTATCAGATACTGAGAGAGGGAGAAGCCCCCCTCACTCCCACATTTTTTCCCAGTGAACAGGGCATCGATCTCATCTACTTTTACCTTATTCTGATCGGCCTGACGACACTGGCCATCGGCGTCATCATCTTTTTCAATTCAAAAAAGCCACTCTCTTTACCCTACATCATATTTTATCTTCTCACGTTATCTTTTTACGGTATCTATGTGTTTTCGCCCACAGGCCAGTATGATGTGTTGGATAGCCTTTTTTTCTGGCTGGATAAAATCGCGTTTTTGTCGTTTCCAGCATTGCTTTTACACTTTTTTCTTATTTTTCCGATCAGAAAAAAAATCCTAAAAAAGAAACCATCTGTCAATTATTACCTGTACATACCCAGTGGTATCCTTCTCCTGTCCTACGTATTCTTCCACCTCTCGCTTATCCAGACTTATAACGATCATTTTATGCTCCAAATTCACGATTTCCTCGAAAGGATGACCCTTTTTCTTTTTACTCTATTCTCCCTCGGCGTTCTCGTCATTATATTTCGAGACAGATTCAAAGCTCCAAACCTAATCATAAAAAGACAGCTAAAATGGATCCTGTATGGGTTGAGCTTCGGGATAATTCCTTTCACTTTTTTCTACATCATCCCTTACCTTATCGGTTTAACTCCTTCCAGAACCGCAGAGGCCTCCATCATTTTCCAAGCTTTAATTCCGTTAACATTTGCGTATTCCCTCTCCCGATACAAGCTGATGAATTTAGAGGTTATCCTCAAAAGAACCGTAACTCTCATTTTTTCTTATGTGCTGATCGCCATCATGTACTTTATCGTCACTTCACGAACACAAGTTTTTTCTGAAAACAAGTTCAACGCGGTTACCCTCGGAATCCTGGCCCTCATTTTGGGGGCAACTCTTTTTACGCCTCTGACAAAACTCATCCAGTCCATTTTAGACAGAGCTATCTACAAAAGGAGCTACAAATACAGAAAAACTCTGCTCTCGATAAGCCAAGAAATCAGCCGGGAGCGGAACCTCCAAAAGCTTTCCCAATCCATCCTCGAGCTGATCAGTAATGCTCTTTTGATAGAAGACATCGCCCTTCTCCTTCCAGAGAAAAAAAACCCGAATACTTTTTCTGTCCTTGAATCCAAAGGCCATTTGCCACCGCCAAAAGCAAGTGTGACTTTCGAAAATCCTCTATTCCATGAGTTCAAAAACAGGGAATATCTCTCCTCTTTTTCCTTCGTAGAAAAAAAGGACCTTCAGAGACGATTCGATAAGCTCTCTTCACAAGGTTTTTATCATCTCCTTCCGTTAAAGGTCGAAAACAAACTTATCGGCTGTCTGGGAATGGGGAAAAAAAAGGACAATACTTTTCTGAGCAGCGAAGATTGGGAATTACTGAGAACCATTTCTCCATCCGTGGCCCTCGCCCTGGAGAATGCCTATCTGTATGATCAGGTCAACCTTAGAGCTCATGAACTGGAGAGGCTGAAAGACTACAGTGAAAACATCATCGAGAGCCTTACAGTGGGAATGGCTGTTCTCGATCAAAACGGAAGAGTGATAGGGTGGAACCGTGTTCTCGAGAAGACGTTCGGAAAAAAGGAAGACACTGTCAAGGGAAAGAGATTGATCGAGGTTCTCGGAGAAAATAATTTTGCTGCCCTTTTTCCCCTCGACACCCAACAAGGATTCCGTCTGATAAGTGAAATAACGATGGAAATGCCGAATGGAGGAAAAAAGATTTTTGACATCACAAAAACACCCCTGTTGGATAACCAAATGGATCCCTATGGAACGGTGATCGTTTTCGAAGACATCACCGAAAAAATCACGATGCAACAGCAGTTACTCACATCCGAAAAACTTGCCTCTATAGGGCTGCTTTCTGCCGGCGTGGCCCATGAAATAAACACGCCTTTAACCGGTATTTCAAGCTATGTGCAGATTTTACAGAAGAAACTTTCCGCATCTTCTCATTCCCAAGTTCTGGAAAAAATCGAAGCCCAAACCGACAGGGTTGCAAAAATCGTGAAAAATCTATTGAACTTTGCACGGAATCCGTCCGAATCAGCCTTCCAAAAAGTCGATCTCAGCGAACATTTGCAGGAGATCATTTCTCTGATCGATTACAAACTTAAAAATATGAACATCGATCTCGAATTGGATATTCACCCGATAAAACCCATATGGGCGCAAGGAGAGAGAATCCAACAAGTCTTCATCAATATCATCCTCAATGCGATGGATGCCATGCCTGAAGGGGGAACGCTAAAGATCGAACTCAATCAATCAGACAATCAAGCCATCGTCGTTATCGAGGATACAGGAACAGGGATTAAAGACCAGCATCTGCCTCATATTTTTGATCCTTTTTTCACAACAAAAGGCATCGGAAAAGGAACTGGCCTCGGCCTTTCCATCAGCTATGCCATCATTAAGGAACACGAGGGCCGGGTTACCGTAGAGAGCGAAATCGGGAAGGGCTCCCGTTTCGTCATTTTTATCCCGATTGACTTAGACAAAGGAAAATCAAACAAAAGGCGTCCATCATGAAAGAGAAAACATGACTCAACACGGATTGATACATATCATTGACGACGAACCGATCATTCATGAGGTTTTGGGGGATCTGTTAACCGCAGAGGGATATGAGGTGGAAAGCTCGCTGAACGGAGAGGACGCATTAGAAAAATATTCCCCAGATACCTGGGATCTCATCCTCCTCGATCTTTTGATGCCTGGGATGAACGGTATCGAAGTATTGAAAAGGATAAAAAAGATCGATCCCCAAGCCGTTATCATCATCATAACAGCCTATGCCTCGGTGGAATCAGCCATATCAGCCATGAAAATCGGAGCCTTTGATTACATCCAAAAGCCATTCAAGCATGATGAATTGCTTCTGATTATCGAACGGGCCAGCGAACACAAAAATCTCCAGGATGAAAATATCCGGCTGAAAGATGAACTCAAGAGAAAATTCAGCTTCGAGAACATCATCGGTAAGAGCAGCGTAATGAACGACGTCTTCGAAACCATCAAAGCTTCCGCACCAACTCGCAGCACAATATTGATACAGGGAGAAAGTGGAACGGGCAAAGAGCTGGTGGCTAGAGCCATACACCAGAACAGCGACCGCGCAAATGCCCCTTTCATCATCGTCAACAGCGGCTCTCTTCCTCCGGATCTGCTGGAGAGCAATATGTTCGGTCACTTGAGAGGTGCTTTTACCGGCGCGGTCAGCGATAAAAAAGGCCTTTTCGAGGCGGCAGATAAAGGCACGATTTTTTTTGATGAGATTTCTTCGCTCAACATGGAAACACAGGCCAAATTGCTCCGCGTCATGCAGGATCGTGAGTTCATGAGACTTGGTGGTACAAAGACGATCAAGGTCAACGTGCGCGTCATTGCGGCTACCAACGCGGATCTGGAGGGCCTTATAAAGGAAAAACAGTTTAGACAGGACCTGTTTTTCCGTCTCAATGTTATAAAGATCGAACTGCCACATCTCCGAGAAAGAAAAGAGGATATTCCGCTTCTCGCAAAGCATTTCCTGGATACATACAGCAAGGAAAACCAAAAAGAGATTATCGGTGTCAGTGAAGAAGTCATGGAAGTTTTCGCAAATTACGAATGGCCAGGAAATATCCGCGAATTGGAAAATCTGATAGAGAGAGCGGTCGTCCTAACCAAAACAAAGCTAATCACAAGAAATAACCTTCCTCCGTTTCTGTATAATTCCGAAGGAAAACAGGAAAAGACTCGTATGCCTTCGGATAGTACCGGAACTCTCAAAGAGCAAACACAACAATTCCAGAAAAATTGGATTTTGGAAGCCTTAAGGAAATCAAACGGTGTCCAGAAAAAAGCGGCTCAACTGTTGGGAGTCAAGCCCACCACGCTCAACGAGATGATCAAAAGAATGGGCATAGATATCAACGATCTTGATGGCTGAGTCCTGAGAAAAATGCCCCAAAATCAGTAAAATTTACCCGGAACGGCATTATCAGGATTTATTTGTATTCTTTTAGGTTTGTGGGTGAGATCGAATTGGACGGTGCATTCCTTCTTATCAACAACAATCATCTTCCGAACATTCTTTCCATCCTGTCTCCATTCCACCCACAAAGGAAAGATGAATGGGTCGCCCCGTTGGGAAATGTGGAATTTCAGGTGGTATTTGTCCGCCACCCGCTCGATATATTGGGAAACCTTAACTTCAGGGAGCGTATATGTTTTAAACCAGGCATCGAAGAAAGGCCTTAAATCCTTCTGAGAAATTTCCGAAAGGGTGGCCACAAAATCATTTGTCCTTGCCGCTTGGTATTTGAATTTATTAAAAAATTCTCTGAGCCCCAAGAAAAACACCTCTTCACCGAGCATATCTTTGAGCATATTCAAGACTAATGAACTTTTGTTGTAAACGATCGATTGAAAGGCAAAAAAATCAAAATGACTGATTCGGGAACCGAATATTATCGGCCCCCACTTTGCTTTTTTTTCTGTCCACCCAGACATTTTTTTCAAAATGCTTGAAAAGGCCGCCTCTCCATGCTTTTCTCTCAAATACAATATCGTGGAAAACTGGGCCAATCCTTCACTAATCCACTGGTCGTGATGCCTGTCCCATGTAACACCCTGACCCCACCACTGATGAGCGATCTCATGGGCAAGATAATATTCGTTCCATCGGCTCAGATTAACAGGGCTGTTTGTTCTTTTAAGATGGGCCCCTTGGATTCGCGGGAGCTGGTTCAACACGATAAAAGATGCCGGGCTATGACCACCACTTTCTTGCCAGATTCTATGTATTATGCTAAGGCTCTCATAAGGATAAGAACCAAATTTGCTCTCATAAAATTGCAAAATGCTCTTGGATTCTTGGAAAAAATCCATCCTCGGCAAAATGACATCTAAAGTCCTAAAATATTTAAGCTGGAAAGGATCTGTATCTTCATTCTTCTTCAGCAATCTCCCCACGATAAAAGACATATACTTAATGGGTTTCTGGGATTCAAATACACAGACTTTCCGCCCGACCTTTTCAAGTTCTTCCACCTTATCCAATTGTTGCAGTTTGGACTCCTCGACAAGAACTCCATTGGAGACAACCGAAAAATCGGGCGGTATGATAATCTTGATCCTCGCCGTGAAGTAATCCCCCTCTGGCGACACAGGATACCATTGCGCTTTCAGGCTGTACAAATAGGTTTCTGACCGGGAAGGAATATAAAGAAACAGGTCATCGACTTGCCCAACAGAGAGGGCATCTTCAACAATGCGTGCTGGCAAAATTTTTCCACGGTAATAAATTTTTACCTTTATGGATCGATTGCGCGGAATGAAATCTATAAAATAGACATACAAGTTCGCGCGAAGTTTATCCTTGGCAAAAAATAACTCATTATTGTTATCATCCGTGATACGAAGAATCTCAAGATCTGGATTCAACTTAAGCCTTACCTTATCCAAGTTGCCGGTTTTTGATTCGATCTCAATCTCAGCCTTTCCGGAAATGTAATTGTCATCCGGTTCAAAATCTATTTCCATCGAGTATCTCAAAACATCGAACTTTTTCCCAAAGGAGATAAAAAACCTCTTTTCCCCTTTTTCGACTTGAGGCGAATACATGTTTAGAAACCTCTGTTTTTCCCATTGGAAAAGAGTAACTTCTTCTTCTGTGAACGGAGAGAAAATATAGGTAAATTTGCCGATTTTATCTCCCTCGAACTCGATGACGGTTTCTTCCCCTTGAGGGATAACAGAAAGCAGCTTTCCGTTCAATGAGTTTTCGACGGCAAAGGACCGCGGATAGTGTTTGGCGAACAGAGAATAAGCTCTGTTTTTCTCGGATTGATCGATCGGAAGGCCGTTTCCCTGGCTTTTTTCAATCCGGATGTTGTTTTCAAACAAGGAATTCGAGCAACGCACAAACACATAACTAAGACGATCCTGAAGATATCCTTTTTTATACACCAATTCCAGTTGATGCCTTTCTCTCTGCAGAGAAGGAGAAAAATGCAGCTCTCCTTCTCCGATGACCAAAAGAGCTGTTTCAACATCCGGAAGGTTGTCATAAAAGACAATCGGATTGTGAAAGGTGATTTGGATATCCGCATGCTTGATTTCTACGCGGCTCACCCTCTCCTCTCGGCCTGAGGGGATCCTGATCTTGTACAAATTCCGGACATCTCTTATGATCTCCTTTTCCTTTATTTGCCACTGATCCAATGAATTCTCAAGCTCCAATCGCCACACCTCGATCACAACTGCATTGGGACTTTCAAACAATACATTCAGGTATGTCCTGATGCCATTTTCAGTCGTAATCTGTCGTCGTGTTTTGAAGACTGTCACGCTCTCCAGATTGAGCTGTTCAAATTTTTCCTGCAGGGCTATTTCTTCTTGTTCCCTTATTTCGGGAGCGAAAATATTCAGATACGCCTCGATATCCTTTTGTTTCAACGAACTCTCAATCCTGTCTAAGAGATCTTGGACACCCTGATCACCAAAAGAAAAGGAAATGATAATAGGACACACACAGATAATGAGAAGGAGTCTGACAAGTTTTTTTTTGATCACTTTTTTATTATAGCAAATCCAGGCAATTTCTCTTGCATAGGAGGATTATCCAGCAATTTTTGTGCCACTTCATAAATAGAGGAGTTTTGCAGTTTTTCTACAGTAAGGACCTCAGGAGAAGATCAGATGTCACAATACAAGAAGGTAAGAAGGGATCAAAGGTAAAGAAACTTTACTGTTTTAGTTCCCCCCGATATCCTCTTCCCATGTCACGAAGCTATGAAAGAATTCTCTGTCACCTTCTTCGAGACCGCGTGTTATCTCTGTTATATGGGCCGAGGAAGCTCCAAAGGCTTCTACGGCATAATTCAGCCCTTTTTCGGGGTCAACGTTATCTCCGCATGTGTAAAAATCCATAGCCCCATAGCCAAATTCAGGCCAGGTGTGTGCGGAAATGTGTGATTCTGAAATCACCACCACCCCACTAACTCCTTTTGGAGGAAACTTGCTGAATAAGACGGACCAAACCTGGGCTCCCGCGATTTCTGCAGCTTTAACCAAGATCTGTTGGACCTTTCCAACGCTCGATATGATCTTGGGGTCACAATCGGAAGCTTCCACGATATAGTGATGCCCGATGGCCTTATGTATTTCCTCCGTCATTATTCCCTCCTAAACAGGAAAGCTAGGATTTATTATGTCAAAACTTATGCCGCTGTCAAGTAAAAAGCTTCACACAAGTATCCGCCTTTCCTCTTTCACCACATTCAATACAATATGCGTGACGGTCCTGTCCACATTTTCTAGAGAAAGTAAACTTTTGATAAAATCATTCAAGTCTTTCCGGTCTTTGAAATACCCTATGATCAAGGAATCCCACTCCCCGGTGATATCATAAATGGAAACCACCCTTGTATCTTTGGCGATCTTTTTCTGTGTTTCCAACAGTTTCCCTTTGGAAATGCGCAGGGCGATGATAGCAATGAGATTCAATCCAAAATATTCCGGTTCTACCAAAGGGATGTATCCCTGGATGAATCCCGATTCTTCCAACTTTTTTACCCTATTGATCACGGCGGTTACCGAGCTTTCGACCTCTTTTGCCACATCGCGGAAGCTTTTGCGCGCGTTTTGATTGAGCACCCGGACAATCTTTCGATCCAAGTCATCTATCATTCAAGCCTCCCTACAAATGTCATGGAATTATCGCACTATTAGTTTAATTATAGCATATCACCACTATTATGTTGACAACTGTTTTTTATTTCGCATAATAATAGTATCATTGAAACCAAGCCGGATATCATTCATAATGACAGGAAACTCGACATCAACAGCACACAAAACTGAATCTTAGGAGAAATCATGGCTCAAGAATCACAAAAGAAGCTAAAACGATACGGTTTTGAAAACCAAGAAGAGGTTTTGGATACCGTTCATGATTCCTCGAGTAAAATAGAGTTTGTTCAGATCATGTTTTCGGATATTTTGGGCAGGCCGATGGATTTTTCCATCCCTTCCAGCGAGCTGATAGAGGCTTTCCGTAACGGGAAGGGATTTGACGGGTCATCGGTAGAAGGATTTGTACGGACCGAGGAAAGCGATCTTGTTATTAAGCCAGACGCCAAAACTTTCCGCGTTTTGCCCTGGGACTATACTGGTTTTGATAAAAACAACACTTGGAGAGAGGGCATCATGTTTGGGGACATCTATACCCCTAAGGGAAAGCCATATGAAGGAGATTCCCGTTATGTGCTCAAGAATGTTTTAAAAAAAGGGAAAGATAACTTTGGAATCGGTGAAATAAAAGTCGGTCCCGAATTGGAATTTTTTCTTTTTCCAAACAACCATGAAGCCCGTCCTTTGGATGAAGGAGGCTATTTTTTTTCCGGGCGCCATGGAGAAATTCGCAAGGAAATCCAACTCCTTCTCAAGCGGATCGGCATCGAATCGGCATATGACCACCACGAAGTGGCCCATGGTCAACACGAAATCGACCTCCATCCTCTAGGCGCTTTGGAAATGGCCGACACATGCATGCTTTTTCGCTACATGGTTAAAAAGGTAGCCAGAATGCATGATCTGTATGCGACTTTCATGCCCAAACCACTGAACGGCCAGAATGGAAGCGGGATGCATGTGCATCAATCCCTGTGGAACGGGGAGCTTAACCTATTTTTTAAAAAAAACCACACCTATCATCTATCCAAAATGGCCCGTCATTATATCGCGGGAATCATGACACATTCCCGGGAGATTTCTGCCGTCCTCTGCCAGTGGACAAATTCTTACAAGAGATTGATTGAGAGGTATGAAGCCCCGGTATATGTGGCTTGGGGACAACGGAACAGGTCCGCCTACATCCGAGTCCCAGAATACCAACCGGGCAAAGAACAAACTTCGCGGATCGAACTCCGTTCGCCCGACCCAGCTTGTAACCTTTATTTGGCTTTCGCTTGCATGTTCATGACCGGCTTTACCGGCATCCAACAGAAATACGATCTCCCAGACCCGGTAGAAGAGAATATATACATCATGAGCAATGCTAAACAGAAGACTCTCAATATAAAAACCCTACCGCGAAGTCTCGAGGAAGCCGTTAAAATCATGAGCCAAAGCGAGCTTGCTCAACAAATCCTCGGTGAACATATTTTCAGCACATTCCTTGCCAACAAACAGCGGGAAATCGATGAATATAGGAGCAATGTATCTAAAGAATATGACAAGCAGGTTAGCGAATTCGAAGTCAAGAAATACCTTCCCCTTTTATGAAAATCTTTGTACCCATCATTACTCACGATGGATTTGGATTCATGCTTTACGAGACGTGGTTGATATGCTATAAATGGCCTCAGGTGAAACATGAGTAT
>CAYPGQ010000029.1:26020-44492 GCA_964410125.1 uncultured Eubacteriales bacterium
GCTTTACGAGACGTGGTTGATATGCTATAAATGGCCTCAGGTGAAACATGAGTATTATCGAAGGAATTATCAGCCTGTTCGTCGTGCTTTTTGCTATCACCGTGCATGAGGCATCGCATGGATGGGCCGCTTTGAAACTAGGTGATGAAACAGCATATCGAATGGGGCGAGTTACCCTGAATCCGATCCGTCATATCGATCCAATAGGGACCATTCTTCTTCCGCTAATGTTGATCATCATGGGCGCTCCACCTTTTGGCTGGGCAAAGCCTGTTCCTGTCAATCCACTCAATCTGAAAGATCCTCGCAAGGATAATCTCATCATTTCGATTGCGGGTCCTGCATCCAATATGGTGGTTGCTGTGATTGCTTTTATCGTCCTTAAAATTCTGATGAATCTCAATCCTAGCCTGTTTCATTCAAGTGGAGGAGGGATTTTAAAGCTGTTGTCTCCGTTAATCACCATCGTGTACTACACTATCGTGATAAACGTTATATTGGCCTTTTTTAACCTCATCCCTATTCCACCGCTGGATGGGAGCGGAGTAGTGATGGGGCTGATTTCCGAAGAGGCCGCACAGAAATATGAACAAATCCGTCCGTATGGCTTTTTTATCCTGATTTTGTTGATAATGACAGGTTTTATAGGCAGAATACTGGGAGTTGTTCTCCGGATTGTAAACTCTCTCATCTATTGAGGAAAAGCCATGAGCGATAAAAAGAAAAAGGTCGTGTTCAGCGGGATGAGACCCACAGGACCGCTTCACCTCGGACATATGGCAGGCGCACTCCAGAATTGGATCAGACTCCAGGATGAATACGATTGCTTTTATTCCATCGTCACATGGCATGCATTCAGCTCGGAGTACCAAAATTCCCAGGTTATCCGCGATTTTACGTTCGAATACGCTGCTGGCTGGCTGAGTGTCGGTCTTGACCCGGCAAAAAGTGTGATTTTTGTCCAGTCAGATGTCAAAGAACACGCCGAACTCCATCTTCTGCTTTCGATGATCATTCCCCTGCCCTGGCTGCAAAGAGTCCCGACATTCAAGGAAATGCAAAGGGAGGTCACGGATAAAGACCTCAACACTTACGGATTTCTGGGATATCCTGTTCTTCAAACAGCCGATATCATCTTGTATAAAGGCAATGCCGTTCCTGTCGGGGAAGACCAGGCATACCATCTGGAATTGGCTCGGGAAATCACGCGTCGATTCAATCGATTTTACGGAGAAATTTTTCCTGAGCCCCAGATGTTGCTCACAGAAGTCCCTAGGCTGGCCGGTACGGATGGGCGCAAGATGAGCAATTCGCTCCACAACGCCATTTATCTTTCCGACCCACCTGAAGAGATCCGCTCAAAGATAGCCCCGATGGTAACCGACACGCGTCGTAAACGGAAGACCGACCCGGGAGTCCCTGATGATTGCCCTGTGTTCACACTGCACAAAGCATTTGTGGAGGAGGAAAAAAGAGAGGAGCTAGCACAAGGTTGCCGAACGGCCGGTATCGGCTGCTTGGAATGCAAAGAGGTGGTCATTGATAAGCTGATCGAGACCTTAACCCCTCTCCAAGAGAAGAGGAGAGAGTTTGATAAGAATCCCCAAAAAGTCTGGGATATAATAGAAGAAGGAAACAGGAAAGCGAGAAAAACGGCTCAAAAAACGATGGAAGAAGTCAGGAACGCCATTGGTCTGTGATTATGGGTCTTAATATCTAGATGGAAGAGGCGAGAGATTATCAGGTTAACCTGGAAGTTTTCCAAGGGCCTCTTGACCTTTTACTTTTTCTCATCAGAAAAAAAAAGATCGACATTCACGACATCCCGATAGCAACGATTACAAGAGAGTATTTAGCTTACCTCAACCAGAAAGAAAAGATCAACCTGGAACGGGAGGGGGAATTCCTTTTGATAGCAGCCCTGTTGATCTACATCAAGTCCCAAATGCTTCTGCCTAGGGAAAGCGAACTGGAGGACGAGGAAGACCCGCGCAAAATCCTGGTTGACCGTCTTTTGGACTTCCAAAAAATAAAAGCTGCCAGCACACTGCTCAGTGAGAAAGAAGACCAGCAGAGAAAACTTTGGAAACGATCTGCCCCTCCGTCTTTGCCCACAACAGAGGATACGGAGTTGGTTGAGGTGTCTCTTTTCGAATTGGCAGAGGCCTTTCTCTCCCTTATGAAGAGAAAAGAGCAGGAGAACATACGCCTAATCCATGGAAAAGAGTTTTCCCTGGAAGAAAAAATGAAGGAATTGATCGACCGACTCAAAGAACATGGTTATCTTGACTTTCTCGAATATTTCAGCAGTCAAAAAAGCTTCGAAGAAGCTCTGATATCCTTTTTTTGCTTGCTTGAACTTATAAAAGCCCATATTGTTTTTGCGGTTCAAGATAACCTATTCCACTCAATCAAAGTCTGGCCCAAACAAGGGGCTCGACCATGAGAACCCGGCTTAAAGATGTTATCGAATCACTGGTCTTTGTCTCCCTGGAACCGCTGAATCTAGAAAAAATCAAAAACATCTGTACGGAATTCTCGAACACCGAAATCGAACAAGCTATCCAGGAGCTATTAGAAAGTTACGCTTCCAATGATAGAGGGATCCAGATTATCCAGGCAGCTGGAGGTTTCCTGTTCTCGACAAAATCCGAGTATGACCAATGGATTCGGCGCCTGCTCAGTCTCGAACAAAAGGGCAAACTCTCGCATGCAGCACTGGAAACCTTGGCTACTGTAGCTTATCACCAACCTGTAACCCTTGCCGAGATATCCGCGTTGCGTGGTGTGGACGCCTCCCATTCCTTGAAATCTCTGCTCCAGAAAAACCTAGTCAAGATAACCGGAAGGAAAAAAAGTCCAGGAAGACCCTTGATATACAGGACCACGGATAAATTTTTAACCTATTTCGGACTGAATAACATCAAAGATCTGCCTTCAGAAGAAGAAATTCTTAAAATACTGGACAAGGAAAAAATCCTTGATTAGGAGGAATATTTTCCTTTTCCCTCTCTTTTTTTTTCTACTCTCCTGCAGAGTCCAACCCCTGAAAATCCCAGTTCCTCCTGCCGATCGCCATCAGCCTTATGATTACGTCGGAAAAAAGGGCATGGTTGTGGCAGCCCATCCCGAAGCCGTAAAAGCAGGATTAAGCACGCTCAAAAAAGGAGGAAATGCTGTGGATGCCGCTATCGCCACGGCATTTGCCCTGAATGCGGCAGAACCCTTTGCTTCCGGAATCGGAGGTGGGGGGTTCATGGTTATTTTTTTAGCTAAAGAAAAAAGAGCCACTGTGATCAATTTTCGGGAGAAAGCCCCGGCCAAGGCCAATCCTTCGATGTACTTGGATAAGGGAAATGTCCAGAATATCTGGAGAAAATCCCATGGGCTTGCAGTTGCCGTACCCGGATCCCTTGCAGGATGGGCCTATGCCCTGGAAAAATACGGGACCATGAAACTAGAAAACGTGTTGGAATCCGGAATCCAGATCGCCGAGAGGGGAATCCCGGTGAGCCAGACCTTCAGCCAGATCAACAAAGACGAATATGAAAAAATCCTGCAGAACGCGGGGGAATCGAGCGTCTATCTCCATGATGGATTACCGTATGAACCCGGTGACGTCTACCGGAATCCGGAACTGGCCAAAACGTTCAAACGTCTTATCTCCCATGGATGGCAGGATTTTTACGACGGCCAGATCGCTCAAGAAATCATCGAAGCCATACAGCGCAGTGGTGGGATTATGAAGTTAGAAGACCTTGCCCAATATTCCCCCATCGAACAATCTCCTTTAGAAGGAATATATAAAGACTACACCATATACACCATCCAGCCCCCCAGCTCTGGGGGACTGCACATCATCCAGCTCCTCAATATCATTTCCCATTGGCCCGTTCGGAATTGGGGCTTCAATTCGACTCAATACATCCATCATTTGAGCGAAGCATTCCGATTCATATTCGCGGACAAGGCCCGCTTCCTGGGTGATCCAGACTTCATCGAGATTCCCATCGAACCGCTTTTATCTGAAGATTATGCCAGCCAGATCGCATCCAGGATACTTCCCGAACATCTTCAAAAAACCTACCCCTATGGATCTTTCGATAAAAACCAAATCGAGAAGGAAAACACAACCCACCTGGGTGTCATCGACAGCCAGGGAAACATTGTGAGTCTAACACAGTCGATAAACGACTTCTTCGGCTCGGGCATCGTCCCTGAGGGTTGCGGATTTCTTTTAAACAATGAAATGGCCGATTTTTCCCCACAACCCGACTCAGTCAATTCCCCCGGTCCCTACAAAAGGCCGGTCAGCTCGATGGGACCTCTCATCCTTTTCAAAAAGGACAAGCCCTTTCTCGTTCTCGGCTCTCCTGGTGGGACAAGAATCTTCACCTCTCTAACACAAATCATCATCAATGTGATCGAATTCGGGATGTCTCTGGATGAGGCCATCGAAGCGCCTCGCTTTTTTACCTATTCGTCAGAAGGAGCCGCAAAAAGTCTTTTTGTCGAATCCCGAATCCCTACGAATATACTCCGGTCTTTAGAAGAGATCGGGCACATCATCGATGTCCGAGAGGCATATGACAAATATTTCGGCGGCGCCCAAGGTATTTTGATCGATCGCAATAAAAATATATTGATCGGAGGAGCTGATTCTCGAAGAGATGGATCAGGGGCGGGATATTGAAGTTCTTACAGAATAAATCAAAGGATATGCAATGAAAAAAAACTTGATGTTTTTAATGATCCTTATATCTGCACTCTCGATCTGTTTCATCTCAGGGAACATCGCAGAATTTCTCCCTAGATTCGAGCAGCCCGTCCTCATTACATCCGCTGGCCAAAGCGCAGATGTCCAAATAGGGGGAGTGCTTGCCAAACGGGCTGGCCTTTTGGCCACCCTATCCAAGAATGCCACACGTCAAGAGCTCAAGAACAATAAAACTCTGGCTCTAGTAATCGGCGTAAGCATGAAAGGATTGGGAGCCGCCGGCCTGGATTTAAACCAAGAAAAGACCAGGGTTAAAGAGTTGCTCGAAGAAGCTCAGATAAAGGGCATCCGTGTTCTCTGTCTTCATCTCGGAGGAGAATCAAGGAGAGGGGAGCTATCAGACCAGATGATCCAGATCTTCCTCCCGTATGCACAGATGGTTATCGTCGTGAAATCCGGAAACAAGGATGGTCTTTTTACCAAAATCTGCGAAGACAAGAATATTCCTCTACTAGAAGTGAACAGAGCTAGTGAGGCTCAAAAACCCTTGAAAGACATTTTTACAAAAAATGGAAAAGGCTTGGATTTTTCTTAGGCACATGCATTTGGTATATCATGCATTTTTTATGAACAGTTCAGGCGGATAAACGTGTCGGAAGCAATCATTTTCCTTTTGATGGTGGGAATTTTCGCCATCCTGGCTATGGTATTGAAACTTCCAATAGGAGTCTCTTTGGCGTTTTCGGCTTTAGCCGGAGCGCTCTTAGGCGGCGAGGGCCTTGCACTTCGCCATCTTGTCGAGGGATCTTTCGGATATTTTGAAACTATCCTGATCATCCTATCGGCCATGATTTTCATGAAAGTCCTCCAAGCTTCTGGTATTTTGGATTCCATCACAGCCGTTATGCTCAAAACCTTTTACAGGAAAAAAATCACCCTTTTGCTCACTGTCATGGTATTGATCATGTTTCCCGGAATGATCACGGGATCTTCGACCACAGCTGTCCTCACCACAGGCGTGTTGGTAGCCCCGGTGTTGATACGACTGGGCTTATCCAAAGTCAAGGCCGCAGCCCTTATCGCTATGGGAGCCATCCTTGGGATGATTGCCCCTCCGGTGAATATTTTGGTCATGATCATGGGGGCGGGAGTGGACATGCCCTATGTTGGCTTGACCCTGCCTCTTTTAATCATCGTTGTGCCGTTGGCCTTTATCATTTCCCTCTGGTTGGGATATGAGGACATCAAAATTATCAGTTACGACGAGATGAAATCCATCCTGCCAGAATCCGTCTTTTCCTCATATGGTTTCCGTCTTTATTTACCTCTTGTTATTGTCCTTGTTTTGATGTTGGGCCAAAGCTTTTTGGTGGAGATTATGCCAGACATCGGCATTCCTGCCATCTTCCTGTTAGGCAGTCTAATCGGCTTATTCTGTGGCCGTCCATTCCATTTTATAAAAATCACACAGGAAGCCGTCAAAGAAGCTATGCCCATCCTCTCTATTCTGGTTGGCGTCGGCATGTTCATCCAAATCATGACCCTGACAGGGGGGAGAGGTTGGGCTGTTATGTCTTTCTTGTCCTTGCCTCCTGTGTTTTTGTATCTTGGGATAGGAATTAGCATGCCTCTGTTCGGTGCCGTATCGGCATATGGTTCCGCTTCCATCCTGGGCGTCCCGTTTATCCTCGCTATGATCAACAAAAATGCCATCATTACGGCTTCAGCCCTTTCTGCCATAGCCGGGATAGGGGACCTTATGCCGCCTACAGCATTGGCTGGTATGTTTGCGGCACAAGTCATCGGAGAAAAAAATTATTTCAAAGTCCTCCGCTTTTGCATTGTCCCCGCCCTTTTCCTGCTCTTCGCCGGAATTGGAGTTTTGCTTTTTGCACCCATCCTGGATAAAATAATATAGGATAAAATCATGATACAGATAGTTTATCACCTCATCATTCTCTATTTAACACTACATCTTATCTGGTTTATCATCCGCGAGAAAAAAATCTGGGACCAACTGAGCGGAGTGATCGTGCTTATCATGTTTCTGTTGCGACTCCTTTTGATCAAATGAAAGGACATCATTTCACATCTCTTCTTCTCCTCTTTTTAGCAGCTTTGGTCTGTTATTTTTCAGGCCAGGATTTTCTGAACATGCACGAGGAGGAAACCGTATATCCAAGCCCTCACCTGACGACAAAAAAAAGACTGAGTGATTATTTTCCTGGATTGAAAAACTCTCCTGGAGATTCATCCGTGTACATATTCGAGGGTCAGAAGGAGGGAGGGGCCCTTCTCATTCTCGGAGGGACACATCCGAATGAGCCGGCAGGGTTCATCACGGCCGTTCTTCTGGTGGAAAATATAGAGGTTAAACAAGGCAGAGTCATCATAGTTCCCCGCGCCAACAACAGTGGATTCATGCACAGTGATCCACAAGAGGGAAATCCCCAAAGATATTCTTTGGGCACTCCAGGCGGATCAAGATGGTTCCGCTATGGATCGCGACTGACAAATCCCATCCACCAGTGGCCTGATCCTGTTTTGTATATCAACCCGGCAGGACAAAAATTAGCAGGAACAGAAAGCCGAAATCTCAACCGGAGCTACCCAGGACGAAAACGCGGGTACCTGACAGAAAAAATCGCGTACGGGATCATGCAACTCATCGACAAAGAAAAGATCCATCTTGCCGTAGACCTCCATGAGGCTGCCCCAGAATATCCGGTCATCAATGCCATCGTTTTCCATGAAAACAGCGCCGAACTGGCTGTCATAGCTTTGATGACCCTCCAGATGGAAGGAGTGGATATCCGGCTAGAGGCCTCCCCACCCAATCTTCGAGGTTTGAGCCACCGTGAATGGGGCAATTTTGCCAAAACCTATGCAATCCTCTTGGAAACAGCCAACCCATCCCATGGGAGGCTGAAAGGAAAACCTTCAGCTTCCCTGATCATCGAAGGCAAGGATAAGAATTACAAGAAGGCTGCACAGCTCGGACGGTTATTTATCCCGTTTGATGAGGATGGTATTCCCCTCAAACAAAGAGTATCCCGTCATTTAGCTTCTCTCAGGGCTCTCATTTCTGGCCTGTATGAACTTTATCCTGATCTTTTGATCCAGATCCAAAATGTCCCTTCCCCCACCGATGTTAAACAGGCCGGAATAGGCGCTTTTCTTAGACCTCCAAAATAAGCTTAAGTCCAGATTTTGCCTATATTTAGAATTGACAGATAGGCTTCAAATAAGATAGTATAAGCATTCTTTCTTGGAGAAAAATGGAACTTATTGTCGCAAAAAATTCTGGTTTATGCTACGGAGTCAAAAGGGCACTCCTGCTTGCCAAGGAAACGAGAAAACGGAAAATGGAAAAAGTCTTCACCTTTGGCGACTTGATACATAATCCTCAGGTGATCGCCGATTTAGAGAAAAAAGGGATCCATTCGATCAATGATCTCGACCTGATTGAAGAAGGAACGGTCATCATCAGAAGCCATGGCGCATCCCCCAGAATTTATAACATTCTCGAAAAAAAGCAGATAGAGATTGTGGATGCTACTTGTCCAATAGTAAAAAAAATCCAAAAACTGGTTGAGGCACTGGCAAAAAAAGAGGAAGAAATTATCATTGTGGGCAACAAACTGCATCCGGAGATAAAAGGGCTCATCGGTTATTCCAAGAAAAAAGGGATTATCATAGAAACCGAACGCAAGGCCAGAAATCTTCCCCCCAAAAAAAGAAGAGCTGTTCTTGCCCAATCCACTCAGGACCGGTTCCTGTTCATCTCTGTTGTGGCAGCTCTCATCGAGAGAACAGAAGAACTGAAGGTGTACAATACGATCTGCCAGTCCACTCAAACCCGGCAGAAGTCCACATCAGAACTGGCAGCTTGTGTCGACACTCTTTTCATAATCGGAGGCAAGAACAGTTCTAACACAAAAAAACTCTATCAGATATCCAAAAGAATTTTGCCTCATACATATTTTATCGAAAAGGCGAATCAAATCACTCCCAAAATGGTAAAAGGAGCGAAAAAAATTGGTCTTTCCGGAGGAGCGTCCACTCCTCCTGAGGCTATCCAAGAAGCTGTGGCCAAGATAAAATCTAGCTATAAGCACCAATATCATTCGGAAAAGAGGGTCCAATGTCAGAACTAATCAAAAATCCAAAAAAAGAAACAGACATCACAAACGAAGATTATGCCGATCTTCTCGAAAAATACCAATTCAACACCAAAGAACTATCACCAGGCAAACTTCTCAAAGGGAAGGTGATCAAAATCACCTCGGCCCATGTGCTCATAGATGTGGGTTTCAAGTCTGAGGGTATCATTCCGATCGAAGACTTCCTCGACCATCAAGATCCAAAAACTCTCCAGCCAGGAGATGAGGTTGAAGCCGTCCTCGAAAAAGGCAATCTCAGAGAAGGATATCTCATCCTCTCAAAAAAGAAAGCCATTGCTATCAAAGCGCTAAATAATCTGGAAAAAGCCTATCAACACAACAGCTGGATCGTCGGAAAAATCACATCAAAAATAAAAAATGGATTCAACGTCAATGTGGGAATAATGGCTTTTCTTCCCGATTCTCATGCAGATGTGAAAGTGGTGAAAGATTCGGACAAACTCATCGGGAATCTGTACAAGTTCAAAGTGATCAAGTTTGACAGAAAAACAGAAAATGCTGTTCTATCCCGAAAACTCTACCTCCAGGATGAGAGAGAGAAAAAAAAGAGACGTATCTTTAACCAGTTAAGTTCTGGGAAAAAAGTAAGGGGACGAGTGAAATCCCTCACGAATTTCGGCGCCTTTATCGATTTGGGAGGGATAGAGGGTCTTCTGCATATCTCGGACATTTCGTGGGGGAAGATCAACCACCCTTCAGAGATCTTCGAAACCGGACAAGAAATAGAGGCCATCGTGCTTGGTTTCAATGAAAAAGAAGAAAAAATTTCATTGGGATACAAACAGCTCAGCCCAGATCCCTGGAAAGACATCGAAGGAAGATACATGGCGGGACAAAAAATTACTGGGAAGGTTGTGAGCTTGACTGATTTTGGTGCGTTTGTTGAACTCGAGCCCGGGGTGGAAGGATTGGTCCATGTTTCGGATTTGTCCTGGTCCCGCAAACCTGTTCATCCCAAAAAAGTTCTCAGCCCAGGAGAAGAGGTTGTCGTCACTATTTTAGCTATAAACCCCTCCTCCAAAAGAATCTCCTTGGGCCTCAAACAGATCACACCCCATCCGTTAGAATCATTCAGGCAGACGTACAGCCCTGGATCTCGGGTAAAGGGAACCATAACAAACATCACTGACTTCGGCGCATTCATAGAGGTCGAAAAAGGTATCGAAGGACTGATACATATTTCCGACATAAGCTGGAAAAAAATCAAACATCCCTCTGATCTGTTAAAAGTGGGGGAGGAAACCGAAGCCATCATCCTCAATATCGATGTCGAAAAACAAAAACTCGCCTTAGGTATCAAACAACTGGAAGGAGATATCTGGGAAGATTTTTTCGCACGCCAAAAAGTGGGAGATCTTGTAAAAGTGAGGATCGTTCGCCTTGCTAACTTTGGTGTGTTTGTCGAAATTACCCCAGGTATCGAAGGCGTTGTCTTTCTCTCCGAACTGGATGATCACAAAATCGACAATCCGGCCGACGTCTTCAAGGTTGGGGAAGAAAAACTCGCCAAAATTTTGAAATTGAATCAAGAGGAAAAAAAGATATCTTTGAGTTTTAGGCAAGCACAGATGGAAGTGCAAAAATTTGAATATCAAAAGTATGTCCAAAGCCAAAATGACAGGCTAACCCTGGGTGATTTGATGAAAGATAAACTGAAAAACTTAGAGGTTCCGAAAAAGAAAACAAAAAAAACAGCGAAAAAAAAGGAGGAAAAGGATGATAAAAGCTGATCTAATCAACAAAATCGCAAAGGAAATGAACATCTCCAAGCAAGAAGCAGAAACTGGAGTCAATCTTTTCTTTCAAACGATGAAGGAAGCATTGTTGAGAGGGGAAGAAATAGAACTCAGAGGATTCGGCAGTTTTCGGTTTCGTACACGGGGTGCTCGTTCAGGAAGAAATCCCCGTACGGGAAAGCCTGTCCAAGTTCCTCCAAAAAAAGTCTTGTATTTCAAGCCGAGCAAATTGATAAAAGGTATGATCAACAGGTAATGGAGTACATAACTGCACCGTGGAGAGAAGAATATGTTAAAACAGTGTTCAAAATGAAGGAGTGTATCTTCTGTCAGGCATTAAAGCAGGAAAACGATAAGGAATGTTTTGTCCTGGATAGAGGCAATCACAATTTTATTCTGTTGAACAAATACCCGTACACACCGGGCCACCTGATGATTGCTCCGTACAAACATCTGGATTCTATAGAGTTGGCCGAAAAGAAATCTTCTGAAGAAATGATGGAGCTTTTCAAAAAATGTTTGAGGATTTTAAGAGAGCAGTACAAGCCTCATGGTTTCAATACCGGGATGAATATCGGCCACAGTGCAGGAGCGGGTGTGGCAGATCATTATCATCTGCACATCATTCCCCGCTGGATCGGAGATTCCAATTTTATGCCTCTCGTTGGAAAAACAAAGGTGGTACTTCAGGATCTCCATACGACTTATGACCAACTCCTCACACACTTCCAAAAAAAGGGCAAAAAGTGAATTTCGAGCTCACAGAAGACCAGATTCTGATCAGGGAGATGATCAGGGATTTTGCCCAAAACGAGATCAAACCTCGCGCCAAAACTCTTGAGAAGTCCCATCAATTTCCCGATGAATTGTTAAAAAAACTGACAGGCCTGGGAATTTTGGGTATGTCCATTCCCCCAGTATACAATGGGATAAAAACAGACACGCTCTCTCTAATGATTACATTGGAAGAAATAAGCCGTGTTCTCCCTTCCCTTTCTGTGATCATCAGTGTCCACTGCTCCCTTTTTTGTTACGCCATACTGAAATTCGGCACCGATCAACAAAAAGAAAAATACCTGCCCAAAGCCGCCAAAGGAGAACTGCTCGGGGCTTTTGCCCTCACTGAACCGGGAGCTGGATCGGATATTAAAGGATTGAACACCAAAGCCGAAAAAAAAGGGAATGTCTATGTCTTGAATGGAACCAAGGTTTGGGTAACCACAGGGAGCAACGCTCTAGCATACATTCTGTTTGCAAACACGGAAAACCAGCAAGGCGAAAAAAAATTGAGTGCTTTTATTGTCGAGAAAGATTTGCCAGGCCTTCAAATTTCCAACATAGAAGAAAAAATGGGCCTGCACGCATCAATAACCGCGGAAATAGTTTTGGAAGACTGTCGCGTTCCTGCGGAAAACCTCCTTGGGGAGGAAGGCAAAGGGGTCTCGGTAGCGCTGCATTGTCTTGATGGTTCGCGCATAGGTATCGCGGCCCAATCTGTCGGACTTTCTCAACGGGCGCTTGATGAGGCCGTCAAATATGCCAAACAAAGGGAAGCATTCGGCAAATCCATTGCCCATTTCCAGGCTATCCAATTCATGATAGCGGATATGGCAACACTAATAGAATCTTCGCGATTGCTCACATACAGGGCATCTTTCCTTTTGGACAAAGGAGCCTCCTTCTCCAAAGAGGCAGCCATGGCCAAACTCTTTGCCTCCGAAGCTGCTAACAAGATCGCTTACCTGGCACTTCAGATTCATGGAGGTTACGGATATTCCAAGGAATTTGTGGTTGAGCAATTATACAGAGATGCCCGAGTCCTCACGATATATGAAGGGACCTCTGAAATACAACGTCTCGTAATCTCTCGGCATTTGTTGCGAGAATGAAAGGTCAATGATTCGTGGTATCATAGTAGGATCAGAGATTGTGAGTGAAAACAAGATAGAGGTAAAACAATGCTAAGATCAATGAGAAAAAACCTGAAATCCCTCGCTCCTACACTTTGGTTTGTGATCATTGCCTTCATCATCTCCATTTTCGCTGTATGGGGTGGAGCTGGCGCCCTCGGAGAGGGGAGAAGGGAAAATACATTGGCAACAGTGGGAAAAGAGAAAATTTCGGTGAGTCTCTATCAACAAACCTTGCAACAAAGGATAGAGGCCATGCGCAAGGAATTTCGGGAACTTGACGGCCGATTCATTCAACAGCTCAACATTCCCCAGCAAATTCTGAATCAGCTCATCCAGCAATCCCTTCTGACACAGCTATCCAAAGACATGGGGATAAAAGCCACAGACAATGAAATCCGGAAAAAAATCATGAGTTATCCAGTCTTCCAAAAAGATGGACAGTTTGTTGGCTTCGCCCAGTACCAGAAAATTCTGGATTGGAACCGCATCCCTCTCCCTGAATTTGAAAAGAGTCTGCGGCAAGAAATCATCATGGAGAAGGTCGTCGATGTCCTAACAGCAGGTGTCACTGTGACCGATGAGGAGTTATGGGAGAACTATAAAAACACCAACGACACCGCAAGGATGGAATACGTCACGTTGGGATTAGATAAGGTGGAATTGGATAAAGAGCTTGATCCCGAGAAACTGATGGAATATTTCGAAAAAAACAGAGACGCTTACAAAATCCCAGAAAAAAGAGAAGCCGACTATTACTTTGTAAAAACCGAAGATTTAAAAGCAAAAGTCGAATTGACCGATTCTGAAATCGAAGCCTATTATGAAGACAACACTGCTCGTTTCAAGGAACCCGAAAAAACGAAGGCCAGCCGGATCTACATCCCTTTCGAGGAGCAGGAAAAAGATCTTGTGATAAACCAGGCAAGGGATTTGCTCGATCAAATACGAAGCGGGCAAGATTTTGGTGAGCTAGCCAGGCTGCACTCCAAAGATGAAAAGGCCCCAGAGTCTGGAGACTGGGGATTGTACGAATGGAAGAGTTTATCCCAACAAGAACAGGATGAGATCAACAGATTATCCCAAGACGAGGTTTCCGACCTCCTCGAGATCACAGATGGAGTGGTCATTCTCAAGGTAACAGAAAAAGAACCCGAATCCACCCAACCGCTTGAAGCCGTAAAGGAGAGAATCATCATCATACTCAAGGATGAAAAAGCGAGACAGATGGCAGAAGAGGAAATTGTCCGCTTGGAAAAAGCAGCCAAAAAAGAAAACAGCCTGGATGTTGCGGCACAAACACTAGGCTTAGGGATTCGCAATTCTGGTCTTCTCAAAGCAAATGATCCGTTGGAGGAAATCGACCCGTCTGGCTCTATAAGCATGACGCTGTTCAACATCGAGGAGAAAGAAATTTCTTCTCCGATCTACACATACCAAGGTGTCGGCCTGGCCCAACTGATGAAGATCGAACCTCCTCGTCCGGCCAATTTCGACGAGGTAAAGCAGGAAGTCACCGAGGATTTTACAGCCCTAGAAAAAAAAGAGCTAGCCATCGAACGGATCAATAAAGTTAAACAGAACCTCAGCAGAAAGAGGTTGGAGGATCTAGCAGAAGATTATTCACTGGAATACAAAACCGTTGAGGAACATAAAAGAGGGCAATACCTCGGTATTATCGGTGAGAACAGAAAGATCGACAAGCTTGCGTTTTCTCTTCCTTTGGAAGAAGCTAGCGGTCCAGTTGAATTCGAATCCGGATATGCACTGATGCGGGTTCTTGATCGGAAAGAGGTCACGAGAGAAGAATTTGAAAAGGTTAAAGAAACCGAAAAAGAAAACTTCCTGGAGAGCAAAAAAAATAAATTCTTTTCCTCCTATCTGGCCAAATTGCAGGAGGATAAAGAAGTAAAAATAAGATACGATCTTTTCCTGAAAACGAACCAAGACATTCTTTCCCGTTTTGGGGGCGAAGAGGAATAGACGGAATGGTAAAATAAAGGGGAAGGATTAGGCTTTGATAAGCTCCATGAAAAGATCCTTTACCCGGCATTCCATTGCTGCCCGGAACTTCTCCACGCTTGCCGCAAAGTCATCTGACATGTAATCCGCAATATACATCGGCTCTCCGATATTGACCTTGATCTTGCCGGGAATGAACACGGGAGATTGCGTTCCAAAAAAAGCCAAAGGCGTTACGGCTACGGGTATGTTCTCCTCTGTGTAGAGATTATATGATAGGATAGAAGGCCCCCTCCGGAAAGGGCTGACATAGGGATTGGGATCATTTTTCATGATTTTCCCATTTCCTTGAAGCGCAATGATGGCTCTCCCCTTTTTTAAATATTCTTGGCATTTCTCTATGGCCAGTTTTTTCCGCCTTGTCAAATCCACAGGAATGGTCCCTGCTTTGGGTAAAGCGGAAGAAACAAAACTTATCAATCGAGATGTTATGGGGTGTAAGGCCAAATGTAAAAAATATCCGAAGCTTTTCAGATGCAGTTGAAAATGTTCCTTGACAAGAACGGTCAATTCATCTTTGTTGAATATCTTTCTGTTAGCCGTGAAAAAGATCGGACGGGGCACAATTTTAACAATTATCGCACCATCCTTAAACGTTCCACAATGATTACCAACAATGATGTTAGGACCCTCATGGACAATGTTCTTCGTGCCTATTACTTCTACTTTTTTTCCAAGAAGTAAAAAATCACAGAGTTTTTCAATCTGTGGTCGTACTTTTTTTAATTCCTCTTCAGCATTATCCATTTTTTCCATTATAACATATTGGGATTCGACATTAATAACTCTAAAAAAAAATAGAACCGTCCCCTTTTTTTATTCTTAGCCCTGTTACGCTTGAAAATCCGGATAATCCATGATAATTTAACGATGGAAAATTTATATACGTCTTGCAATGAAATCTAAAAGCATGGTCACTCTGCTCCGGGGGGGAGATATTTTTGCGCCATCGTCATTGGGAAAAAGAGATATCTTGATTCTGGGATCGAAGATCGCGGCTGTCTCTGATCCTGGCAAAATCCAGATATCAGGCCTTCCCGTGTTGGAAGAAGACGTTTCAGATAAAATAGTAATTCCAGGATTCATCGACAGTCATGTTCACATTCTTGGAGGAGGAGGGGAAGGAGGACCGGCAACCCGGGTTCCGGAAATACCCATACAGAGCATCTTGGCCAGCGGAGTAACCACCTTGATAGGCTGCCTCGGGACGGATGGGACAACCCGGCACATGGAATCCCTCCTCGCCAAAGCCAAAGGACTGGAAATCGAGGGCGTGACCACCTATATTTTTTCAGGTTCTTATCAAATCCCCGTCGTCACCATCACGGGGGGGGTGCGCTCGGATATTTTGATGCTAGAAAAGGTCATCGGAGCCGGAGAAATCGCCATTTCCGATCACCGCTCATCCCAGCCGACTTTTGCAGAATTCGCCCGACTTGCTGCCGAGTGCAGGATGGGAGGGATGTTGGGACAAAAAGCAGGTGTGTTGCACTGTCACCTCGGAGATGGCCCCAGGAAGCTGGAATTTTTATTCAGGTTGATAACGGAAACAGAAATCCCGATCACACAAGTCATCCCTACTCACGTCAATCGGAATCCTGAGCTCCTGGATGAGGCCATCCGTTTCACACTTCAAGGTGGATACATGGATCTCACTGCAGGAATGGATCCAGCTTCAGACAAAGGACATATCAGCGTAGCTTCATCCCTTAAGCTTTGCCTAGAAAGAAGCGCTCCCCTGGATCATATCACTATCAGCTCGGACGGCAACGGCAGCATGCCAGTTTTCGATGATACTGGACGGCTTATTGGCTTAACCATCGCCACACAAAAAAGCCTTTGGGCAAATTTCCGCTTCCTGCTCAAACAGAATATGTTAGGTTTAGAGGACAGCATTAAACTCTTCTCGACCACACCTGCCGTTTTCTACAAGCTGAAACAGAAAGGAGAAATCAAACCGGGGATGGATGCAGATATTCTTCTTTTGGACAAGGATTTCAACTTGACCGCCTCATTCGCTATGGGTCACAAAATGATGGCCGGGGGCAAACTCCTTGTCAAAGGCACTTTTTCGTGATCGGTTTCCGCTACGGAACAGGAAAGTCACAATGAGCAATAATCCAAACAAACAAACACCTCACCGAAAAAAACCAAATCTGGCCGTGGCTCTTGTTCCGATTATCGCTATGGGTTTACTTTTAGGGATCGGTTACGGTATCTACAAAATATCACCTCAAGTGCTTCTTGTGTCAGCAGCCTTTATCACAGGATGCTTGGGCCTGCTGTTGCGCTTCAGTTGGCAAGAGATGGAAAGGGGGATCGTGGAGAGCATCCACAAGGCCATGCCAGCGATCCTGATCATGCTGTGCGTGGGTATTTTGATCGGCGCGTGGATCGCAAGCGGCACCATTCCGATGGTTATTTATTATGGCCTAAAACTCATATCCCCAAAATTTTTTCTGGTCACAGCCTGTTTTGTGTGTTCACTCACCTCGATCACGACAGGGACCTCCTGGGGAACTATCGGGACTCTCGGCGTTGCGTTTATCGGGATAGCCATGGGCCTGGGTATTCCCCTCGGACCTGCGGCCGGAGCCATCGTCGCCGGGGCTTATTTCGGCGACAAGATGTCTCCTTTTTCGGATGTCACCAACTTGGCCCCTGTTGCCGCAGGCTCAAATTTGTTCGATCACATTAAACACATGCTCTGGTCGGCAACTCCAGCTTGGTTACTAGGTTTATTCATCTATTTTTTGGTCGGCCTTAAGTATGGGGCAGAATCCGTCGAATCCGAAACCATGGTTCTTATCACCCAAACATTAAAGGCAAATTTTAACTTCAACATATTTCTTCTTCTTCCGATGGTCATCGTCTTCTACTTTGCCGCAACCAAAAAGCCCACCATCCCCGGAATGCTGTTCTCCTCCTTTGTTGCAGGGATCCTGGCCATAATCTTCCAGAAAGCATCCATCACTGAGATCGCCACAGCTTTGAATACAGGTTATCAAGCAAACACGGGAATAGAACAGGTCGACAAACTGATAAGCCGTGGAGGAATGATGAGCATGATGGAGACACAGCTGGTCGCATTCACAGCCTTCAGCTTCGGTGGCATCATGCAGCGCACAGGGCTTTTGTCCGTCATCCTGGAAAAGGTTATGAAGTTTGCCAGCAAAATTTGGAGCATCGTCCTCACCACCATCGCCACCTCGATAGTAACGGCTTTGGTCACAGGAAGCAGCTATCTTTCCATGATTATCCCAGGTGAGCTGTTGGCTCCGGTTTACAAAAAAAAGAAACTTGCCGCCAAAAACCTATCGCGTATCATCGAGGAGAGCGGAGCTATCATCGTCCCTCTTATCCCCTGGAGCATGGCCGGTGTGTACATTACCGGCACAATCGGTGTTTCGACCTTTTCCTACCTTCCGTGGGCCATCATGAATTACGCAGCTGTGGTGATACTGGCCGTATTCGGATTCACAAAATTCACGATGGCGCCAAAAATCAGAGAAGACGAAACACAAATCGGAAGCTGATCCACAAGAATTCAAAAATCCAGAATTATTCGGTGTCTTTTTTGTCGATATTCGTAAGCGCTTTTTCGAAAATCTCTCTGGCCTTCTTTTTCCTTTCCTTCTGCATTTCGGAAGTGGCTTTAAATTTTCTTTCGAATCCCTCCCTCTTTTTCTTCTCCTGCACCAAAAGATCATCCAATGTCCCCTTTTTACGTTTGCCCTTTTCCGATCTGATGACCTGTTGAGTGACGGGATCGATCCAGAGCACTTTCTGGCATCCCGGACATTGGATGCGAAAAACCGTTTTTTCTTTCTCTGCCTTCATCGATAACTTGAACTATTCATAAAAAATGCCGATGCTTTTTTTACTTCGACAATATCATGAAGT
>CAYPGQ010000030.1:0-43255 GCA_964410125.1 uncultured Eubacteriales bacterium
CATTTTTGATGAAAAAGGAGTCTCCAGTTAAGTTGAGCAAACAGAGATTCTGAATGTCTGTTTTATATGTATGAATAAACTAGCTGAGGAGGCGTTGAAAAACAGAGTTTGCGGCAGGCGGGAATTCATCAAGACCATTGCAATAGGAAGCCTGGCATTAGGATTTTCCTGTAACCCCAGAGTTTCGAAAACCCATGTTCCACCCAACATTCTTTTTTGCATAGCAGACGATTGGGGATGGCCCCATGCCGGTGTGTATGGTGACCCTGTAGTCCGTACACCCACATTCGACCCACGTGCCTCGAAAGGGCCAGTCCTGTTTGATGAATATCCCTATCGAGCCAAATACAACCTCAACAAATGAATGTCTAAGTGGAATTATATATATAAGATAGTTCTGCTAAATGGGTGCCAAATTTATTTTCAATGGAGAGCAGTATGAATGAGCACAATCTCAAGATCGACCTTGGAGCGGTTGCAGAGACTTTGATTATCTCTTTATGGGCACGAGCAAAAGATGCGGAGAAAAAGGATCCCGTGTATCAGATGGTTCAAGCCCAACTGAGTTGATCTTTTGCTATTATTTTTGTTTTGTTGCCTCCCATGTTCCATTCATCCCCATATCGGCTATTTCCAAGGTTCCATCCATGGAATCTTCATCGACATTCATCTTGAGGATGAGTTTCATCTCCTGTCCACCCGGGCCCATTGCCTTGACAGAGAAACTGAACACCCCTTTCTCCAGCTTGATTTCGTCGATGGGGGACTCACTCATCGATCCATACTGGTCGGTCATGTGGCCTGCAAGATTTCCTTCCTTTAGCTTCAGGACCAGAACAAATTCATTGGGATCTGCCATTCCTTCGAGAGTGGCCAAGCCAATCCAGGTTCCTTCCATGTCCGCAGGTTTCTGTGCCGTCAGGTTGATCGTCAAACACAATCCCAATGCTAGAATAAGTGCTAATCTTGTCTTGAGTTTCATAATCTCCTCCCTTTGAGAGTTCATAATTTTATCGATTCTTAGCTTGTTAGCTAGATTCCTCTGTCTTTGATATTCCGGACATATTCAAACTGATATACGAAATAGTTTCCCCAAAAGTTCAAATGAAAAGAGTTTTTGACAACATGTCTGCACTGTGCTAGTAAGATGACGGAGAAAAAAATGAAAAAAAGAACAAGTTGGTTTTATTTTATCATGTCGGCCGTTTTTTTTATCTCAGCCTGTTTGGGAGTGGATTCCAGACAAAATCAGAATGATCCTTCTTTATTAACTCTGGATCGGATTTTTTTAGAGCGGGAATTTTCCACAGAACGTTTCGGGCAGGTTCGCTGGTTGAATGATGGGACTGGCTATGTAACTCTTGAACCTTCTCAAGCCTTCGATAGAGGAAAGGATGTAATAAAGTATGATCCGGCAACCGGTAAACGGGAGGTTCTGATCCCTGCAGACCTTTTTATTCCTCATGGAAATTCGGAGCCTTTGACCATACAGGAGTATTCGTGGTCACAGGATGGAAAAAAACTGTTGGTTTTCACCAATACTCGGAAGGTTTGGCGGCGGAACACTAGGGGAGACTACTGGGTGCTAGATTTAGAGAGCAGGAAACTCCGCCGACTAGGAGGGGAAGCGGAACCGTCTACATTGATGTTTGCCAAATTTTCGCCGAGCGGAGATCGTGTGGCTTATGTGCTTAAAAATAATATTTATGTGGAAAACTTGAAAATGGCACGAATACTCCAGTTAACTTTCGATGGATCCGACACAATCATCAACGGAACATCGGATTGGACGTATGAGGAAGAATTTGGAGTCCGAGATGGATTCCGGTGGAGTGATGATGGCCAGCACATCGCTTTCTGGAATTTCGATAGCAGCGGGGTTGGGGAATTTCGTATGATCAACAACACGGATACCCTGTACCCACGGATCATGACATTCCGGCATGCCAAGGTGGGAACGACAAATTCCGCCTGCCGGATCGGAGTAGTGAATGCTGATGGAGGAGACCTTCTCTGGTTTGATCCGTCGGGAGGAAATTCCAGGGATTATTACATCGCCAGGATGGAATGGGCAGGGAAGGATGAGATCGTTTTGCAATGGTTGAATCGACTCCAGAATAGGGATCAGGTGATCCTGGGTAACATCGAAACCGGCGGAATGCGCACCGTATTGGCAGAAAAAGATGAGGCCTGGGTGGATGTTCAGGACATACGCTGGATTGACGATGGCCGGGCTTTTCTCTGGCTGAGCGAGCGGGACGGCTGGCAGCATCTTTATGGGATCGACCGGATTAGCGGCAAAGTGAGGTTATTGACGCAGGGTGATTTTGATGTCCTTGGGATTGAAGCAGTGGATGAAAAAAATGGCTGGGTCTACTTTATGGCCTGTCCTGACAGTCCCACACAGCGTTTTTTGTTCAGGACGAGATTGGATAGCGAAACCGAGATCGAACGTGTCACCCCGGAGAGTGCGGGAGGGTCCCACAGCTATCAGATTTCTGCGAATGCCCGGTGGGCTATCCACAATTGGAGCTCCTTCGGTGATCCGCCGAGGACCGAGATTATTGAACTTCCCGAACATAGATCAGTTCGCGTGCTTGTAAGCAATGATGAATTGCGCAGCAAACTTACCGTTCTGGAAAGAGGGGAGTCTGAATTTTTCCGTGTGGATATCGGGGAAACGGAGCTCGACGGATGGATGATGAAACCACCCGACTTCGATCCCAAGAAAAAATACCCGCTGTTGTTCCACATCTATGGGGAACCGGCTGGATCAACGGTTCGCGATGGCTGGGGAGGCCGGAATTATCTCTGGTACTTGATGCTGAACCAGAAGGGCTACATAGTGGCTAGCCTGGATAACCGGGGTACCAATGTTCCTCGTGGTCGGGCCTGGCGAAAGAGCATCTACCGGCAAGTGGGGATTCTGGCCTGCAAGGATCAGGCCGCAGCCCTGCGGAAGATGTTGAAAGACCGGCCGTATATCGATCCCGAAAGGGTCGGCATCTGGGGATGGAGCGGCGGCGGTCAGATGAGTTTAAACATGATTTTCCGTTACCCCGAGCTCTATAGCACAGCCATGGCTATCGCCTTTGTGAGTGACCAGCGTCTGTACGATACAATCTACCAGGAGAGGTACATGGGTCTTCCCGATGATAACGAGGAGGGCTACACCGACGGATCTCCGATCACTCACGCCCACAATCTTGAAGGAAATCTGTTGATTATCCACGGGACAGCTGACGACAATGTCCATTACCAAAGCTTCGAAAGGTTGGTCAACGAGTTGATCAAACACAACAAACACTTCACCATGATGTCCTATCCCAACCGGACCCACGGCATATCCGAAGGACAAAACACGACGAGGCATCTGTTCATCCTATTGACACGCTTTTTGATGGAAAAGATGCCACCCGGCTCACCGAAATCTTAAAATCTGAAACTTGAATTTCCAGTTATTCTTTCAATAAACGATCCGGATTTGAGGACCGATATCGGCTGACTGCAATGGGATCTGCTGGACCAAGCCGTCTGACAGAGACAAATTCAGCAACCAGCTTATCATCATCTTTTTCATCACGAAACCAGGCTTGCACGCAAGTTGTCCCCGCTTTCAGATGAATGATGAATCGGGTAAATTTCATATTCAGCGTCACATCGACAGCGGATTGGATGTTCCCGATGGAAAGGTGGGCCTGATTTATGACAGAAGTTATGTCACCTTCTCTGTTTTCTGCAATCCGTTTGTTTGCCTCTTCCGGCCAGCGAGAAGCTTTAAATTCATATTTCCCATCCCTATCGACATTTATCACCCATACTCTGTCGCTATTTTTTCTATGCGCATCATGTGCGTAGAGTATGGTGGGATTTTCCCTTTCTGAACCGATGATAATCTCATCATACTTGTCAAAATTTTGGGAAATGTCCTCCCACCACTTTTCGTATTTCTGATGTAATGCTACAACCACTTTTGGATTCTGAGCAGCGACATCGAATCTTTGTTCAGGATCATTATGAATATCATAAAGCTCCTCGTTGTTGCGCTTGATCATGCGCCAACGTTCGGTCAGAACCTGATAGTCTTTGTATTTTTCCGGAAAATCCACACGTTGGTTGTGCACAAATAGGGTCCGTTCCGGCCATGGAACCTCCTGGCTAGCGAACAAAGGCATCAGACTTTTGCCATCAAAAACCACAGCATCCGGCTTTTTTAATCCGCAGGCTTCGATCAGCGTAGGCAACAGATCAAAATGGGAGGTGAGCTTTTTTATATCTTTGCCCTCCCCGATGTTGCCAGCAGGCCAACGGATAAAACAAGGTACGCGATGAGCGTTTTCATACCCCCAGATCTTCCCGCCGCGCATTCCGGAGCTAAAACCCTCCTCAACAAAGCCGTTTTCGTCGATCTTGATGCCTCCATACCATGGGCACGGACCGTTGTCGGACATAAAGATAAGGATCGTGTTCTCTTCCAGTTTCAATTCCTTTAGTTCGCTAAGCAGCTGTGCCATGTCTTCGTCAAACTTGGCTATCATTCCATAGTAGTTGGCTAATTGGCCTGAAACCTGGGAGCGATAAGGTTCGGAATACTTTTTATCCACATGCAAAGGTGAATGAGGAATGTTGGTCGAGAGAAAACAGAAAAACGGATTCTGACGGTTTTTCCTTATGAATTCGATGGCTTCATCGAACCAAACAGTGTTGCAATATCCCGCGCATTTTTCCGGTTTTCCGTTCCGGATATAGGTATCGTCGTAATAATCATTTTCCCAATAATCCCACGTGTTTCCTACCACTCCGCTCCTGTGGACCAATACCTCATCGAATCCCCGGTCCTGCGGCCTGAAAGGATAGTTATCGCCAAGGTGCCATTTGCCGAAGATCGCTGTCTTGTAGCCGCCGGAGCGGAATACATCAGCCATAGTGACCTTGTCTTTACGCAACAACGATCTTCCCCCTATGGTATGCCACACACCCGTTCGAGCTGAATATTGCCCTGTCAGCAGAGATGCACGTGTGGGTGCACAGCAGGGATCGACATGAAAATTTGTCAGACGAACACTTTCACGATGTAAACGATCTAAGTTGGGTGTCTTGACGTAGGGGCTGCCGTGGGCTCCGATGTCTCCATATCCTTGGTCATCCGTCATGACAAGGATCACATTCGGTTTTTTCCTACTTCTTTGAGAACACCGGGTCATGCCCAGGCTGGAGAAGAGGGAGAAGGAACTAGCCGAAACAGTTGCGGCCCCGAGAGTTTTTAAGAATTTTCTTCTGGTATGATTTTTCACTCTATTCCTGTTTCCAAAAGGAATGGAATTATATCAGAATGGATATGGATGACTCAAAAGCTTTCTTTAATCCTTGAGTTTTGTTATTTGTTTGGATAAGCTGGGGGAAAATGCAAAAAAGGGAGTCTGATATGAAGAACATATCCCGACGAAAATTTTTGAATCTTTCCGCCGCTGCGGCATCCGCATTGACGATTTTGCCTCGACATGTTCTCGGAGGTAAAAAATATGTAGCACCCAGTGATAAGCTCAACATTGCTGGAATCGGGGTCGGCGGCCAGGGAGGTGGCGACCTTTCACGCATGGAGGGTGAAAACATCGTTGCCCTCTGCGATGTAGATTGGGATAGAGCGGCCAGGACATTTACAAAATTCCCAGAGGTCCAGCGGTATCGCGACTTCCGTGTGATGCTTAAGAAGCAGAAAGATATCGATGCCGTTGTCATCGGAACTCCCGACCATGTTCACGCTGTCGCCATAATGGCGGCTTTACAGCTGGGAAAACATGTATTCTGTGAAAAGCCTCTCACGCACACAATCTACGAAGCCCGGTTGATCACAAAAGCAGCCCACAAAGCCGGAGTCGCCACCCAGATGGGGAATCAGGGGCATGCCATGGAAAGCATCCGCGTGCTTTGTGAATGGATATGGGACGGGGCCATTGGAAACGTCACCGAAGTTCATGCCTGGACGCCTCATCCGGTATGGCCTCAAGGCATCGGTCGGCCTGCAGAAACTCCTCCTGTTCCTGACACTCTGAGTTGGGACTTGTGGCTGGGTCCTGCACACTTCAGACCTTATCATCCCTGTTATGTTCCGCAAAAGTGGAGAGGCTGGTGGGATTTTGGAACCGGTGGTCTGGGTGATATGGGCTGTCATATTTTTGATCACATCGTATGGTCGCTAAAACTTGGAGCCCCGACCAGCATCGAGGCCAGCTATTCTCAATTTGTCCCTGATAAAATGACCTGGGACAAACCCAAAAATACAGAAACCTATCCGCGTGCATCCATCGTTAGGTATAAGTTTCCCGCTCGGGAGGGATTTCCATCTCTAAACTTGATTTGGTATGATGGCGGATTGATGCCCTCTCGTCCAGAGGAGATTCCCGGAAACATTAAAATGGGAGATGACTATGGTGGGGCCTTGTATGTCGGAGACAAGGGCATGATTTTGTGCGGATCTCATGGCGCCAACAGTCTTCGTATATGGCCGGAAAAACGTATGAAGGAATATCAACGGCCCGCGAAAACCATTCCTCGCTCAATGGGTCATTATCAAGAGTGGATCATGGCCTGCAAAGGAGGAAAGCAGGCAGCCTCTAATTTTGACTACGCCGGCCCGCTGACAGAAACGGTCTTACTGGGAAATGTGGCGATCCGTACCGATGCCAAGCTCTATTGGGATGCCGATAATATGCAATTTCCCAACCATTCCGAAGCCGAGCAATTCCTCCACCGCGAGTACCGGGAAGGATGGAGCCTTTAAACATTGTTTGGATCAGAATTAGCCATACCATTGCTAGATCTCGTCATCATAGTCGGGTATTTGTTCGGGATTTTGGCCATCGGGATCCTATCCGTCCGAAAGATGAGATTGACCAGCCAGGGATATTTCCTGGCTGGGAGGTCCCTGTGATGGGGGATGGTCGGAGCAGCGCTTTTCGCCTCTAATATCTCCACCATTCACCTTGTCGGGCTTGCTGCGTCTGGCTACAACGAAGGTCTCGTCTGGGGAAATTTCGAGTGGATGGCCACATTCACATTGATTCTCCTTGGCTTGGTCTTTGCACCCTTTTATTTCAAAAGCCGGATTTCCACTCTTCCTGAATTCTTGGAACGGCGCTACAGTTCGGGATCCCGGATGCTTCTGGCACTCATGGCCATCGTGGCTGCCTTATTCATCCACATCGGGATGAGTCTGTATGCAGGAGCGGCGGTCTTCAAGCAGTTTTTTGGGATCGATGTGGTGACATCCATCTTTATCATTTCTGTGATAACAACCATCTACACTGTTCTGGGCGGCCTCAAGGCTGTTGTGGTCACCGAGACGATTCAAACAGCCATACTTGTACTCGGTGCTTTGGCTGTGACGTTGTTCGCCATCTTTGCACTTCCAGATCAAGGGATCCATAATTTGTCTCAACTCAAAGCTGCGGTCAAACCTGACCAACTCAGTATGCTGCAAGCGGATAATTCGGCGGGCCTTGCGTGGTATGCTGTGTTTTTGGGCTACCCCATTCTGGGAATCTGGTATTGGTGTTCGGACCAGACCATTGTTCAGAGGGTTCTGGGCGCAAAAACACAACAGGATGCTCAGATCGGGCCTCTTTTTGCCGGATTGTTAAAAATTTTCCCGGTTTTTATCATGGTATTTCCTGGAGTGATCGGATATGTTCTTTTCAAAGATGTTATAGGTGCAGATAGCAACCAAACTCTTCCTGTGTTGATTAACCAGCTAATTCCTACCGGCCTCAAGGGTTTGATATCAGCAGGTTTGCTGGCTGCTCTGATGAGCACGATCGCTGCTGCGTTGAATAGTTCGGCAACCTTGGTGGCTGTGGATATTGTGAAGCGCTTCAAACCCAAGATTTCGGATGAGAAACAGGTCCAAATCGGTCGAGTCAGCGCAGTCGGGGTCATGATTTTGGCTATGGCTTGGTCAACCCAAGGAGGGAGATATTCCAGCATCTTCGAAGCCATAAACGCCATCGCGGCTCACCTTGCTCCCCCGATCACCACGGTTTTTCTCTGGGGGGTTTTCTGGCGGAGAGGAACAAAGCAGGCGGCGCTGACAACACTGATCTTTGGATTTTTTCTGGGAGCCATATCCTTCATGGTGGACCTGCCTGTTATAGGCGATGTCAAGGTCATTACGGACGGGTGGGGAATCCCGTTTATGATGCAGGCGTGGTATCTGTTTTGTCTGTGCAGCCTTCTGTTTGTCATCGTGAGCTTGATGACTCCCAAACCCGATCCAAAAAGTATCCAAGGGCTGACATGGGATAAGCCCATTCGGGTCTTGGCTCAAGGGAAAATCAAAAAGATCGGTGATCCCCGACTTTTGGCTGCTTTTCTCCTGGCCATCATGATCGGTTTGTATTACTTGTTGCGATAGGCGGAGTTTGAGCTATAAAAATCGTCACAGATTCAGAAAGGGCTGTTTTTATTAGGAGTAAGAATGAAAGGATTTAAATATTATCAACCTACAGAAATAAGGTTTGGTCATGGGAAAGTGAGGGAAATAGGGAAGGCGGTTTCTCGTTTCGGGAGGCGTTGCTTGATCGTGACTGTTCCTCTGTTTCCTGAAATCGAACCTGTGTTTAACAAGGTCAAAGACTCTTTGGTAAACAATGGCGTCGAAATCACTCATTTTGATAAGGTCATTCCCAACCCGACTACAGACATTGTCACTGATGGGGCTGAATTGGCCAAGACTCACAATGCTGACGTTGTCCTCGGTTTAGGAGGTGGGTCGAGCATGGATGTGGCCAAAGCCATCGCGGTTGAGGCGACGCACGAGGGAACATCCTGGGATTACCTGTTCTTTCGTGATACACAACCCACAGAAAAAACCCTACCTGTGATCACCATCACGACAACATCCGGGACCGGATCTCATGTTACCCAGGTGGCAGTAGTCACGAATCCAACAGAAAAAAACAAGTCCGCCATCTACAATCCCATCGTATACCCCAAAGTGAGCATCGTGGATCCGGAATTGATGGTAACGGTCCCTGAACACATCACAGCCTCCACGGGTTTTGATGTGTTTGCCCATGCCTTTGAAGGCTTCATCAATCCCAACGGATCTGCCTACACGGATTTAATGGCTTTGGAGGCGATTTGTCTCGTTGCGGGATACTTGCCTGCGGCCGTGGAGAACGGCCGTGATCTGGCGGCTCGGACCCATATGGCCTGGGCGGATACCCTGGCTGGCCTCTGCATCGCCAATTCTGGTGTTACATTGCCCCACGGAATCGGAATGGCCATTAGCGGATTATATCCCCATGTGATGCATGGCGAATCTCTGGCGGTTGTGTATCCGGCGATTTTGCGGTTCAGCTTTCAGCATGCCCAACAAAAATTTGCTGCGGTAGGGCGATTGTTCGATGATCGTTTGAACCAAATGGATGACAGCCAAGCGGCAGAAATATCATGCGATGTCCTTGAAGGTTTCATCAAAAAAATAGGCATGTTGATCTGTTTTGAAGATTTGCAGGTGCCGAAAGCGGAGCTGAAAGCGCTTGCCGAAGCTTCGCTGGTCCTTCCCGACTATAAAAACCATCCCAAGGTTGCGACTTTGGAGGAGATTTTTGTGCTGCTGAAAAAAAGCTGCCGGTCGTAATCCTCTTAGGGATACAGAAGGAAATGAAAAAATGAAAAAAACTGTTTAGCCCTAAAAAAGGAGAACATGATGAGACAAGCCAGACTGGTTGAGCCGGAGAAACTGATCTTGGAAGATGTGGAGATACCGAATTTTAACGATAAACAAGTTTTGATTAAAGTAAAACGGATAGGCATCTGTGGTTCGGATATCCACGCCTATTACGGCAAACATCCCTATATCAGCTGTCCGATAGTCCAAGGCCATGAATTTTCTGGTGAAATTGCCCGTCTAGGTGACAAGGTCCAAGGTTTGTCCGAAGGGGACAGGGTCACGGTCATGCCTCAGCTTGTGTGTGGAGAGTGTTATCCCTGCACGCATGGGAATTATCATATCTGTGATGATCTTAAAGTGATCGGTTGCCAGGCGGATGGAGCAGCTCGTGAATACATTCCGGTCGACCACCAGCTGGTTGTTACGCTTCCAAGTGGAATGAATTTTGATTACGGGGCCATGGTGGAACCCGTGGCTGTCGGTGTGCATGCGGTCAAACGATTAGGAGATGTCAGGGGGATGAATCTGTTGATTCTCGGGGCCGGCCCGATCGGGAACCTGACAGCTCAGTCTGCCAAAGGCCTCGGAGCAAAATCGGTTTTGGTTACAGATATCAGTGATTCTCGGCTTGAGATCGCCAAAATTTGCGAGATTGACCATACTCTGAATGTCGCTTTTGAAAACCTAGAGGACAAGGTCGATGAATATTTTGGACCGGATGGAGCAGACGCCATCCTGGAATGTGTGGGTGTCGAGGACACGATCACAGTTGCCGTTCATTTGGCAAGAAAAGGCACGGATATCGTTATTGTCGGTGTCTTCGCGGATAAACCATCAGTGGATATCGGGTTGGTTCAAGATAAAGAACTCCGCATGATCGGAACCCTGATGTACAAGGCCGGAGATTACCGAGCAGCGATCGAACTGATCCAGTCAGAAAAAATCACACTCGAGCCTTTGATTACGAAGCATTTTTCCTTCGAAGATTACCCTAAAGCTTTCGAATATATCGCTCAGAACCGAGATTTGACGATGAAAGTGCTTATTGATTTGTGACATTTGACCGATAGAAGGTCTAATGAAAATTTAAGGAGAATAAGATGCGAACAACAGCTTGGAGAATAATACTTCTGGTCTTTCTTTTATTACCTTTGTCTTGGATTAGTCTCACATGGGCTCAGGATGAAGCTCCGGTCGTGCTTTGGAGCTTTGATCGGGTCGAGCCGGGGAAGGACGTCTTAAAAGGAAATTATAGGTTGATACAAGGTGTAAAGGGCAAAGCCATTGTAATGGACGGGTACACAACATGCGTTGTTCGTGAGGCGGATCAGGGCCCGAAGATGGGGCAGGATTTTACCATAGAGGCATGGATTGTATTAGGAGCCTATCCATGGAACTGGGCGCCTATCGTTGCTCAGGAAAATACTATCAGCATGAACTCTAACCAGGATGCTATCTGCTGGCCGGATGACATCGTGGTGAATTCCCCTCGTGCGGGATTCTTTTTCGGAATCAGTCCGGAAGGATATCTGGGCCTCCACATTGGTGCCCAGGGGTGGAATGTCTGCCGGACTGAGAAGAAGATTCCTTTATATACGTGGACACATGTCGCAGCCACATTCCGTCAGGGAGAAGGTGTCGTCTTACACATCAACGGGCAAAAGGCTGCTGGAATGAAAATCGACGGTACATTTCGTCAAGCCGAAGACGAAGATCTCAGGATAGGAATGGCACGTCAGATACTCGAGCCATCCCATCCTGTCCGTGCATTCGCAACATTAGCCTGCTGGTATTCGCTGGATGGAATCTTGGACGAGGTTACAATTCACAACGATGCTATATCAGAAGATACGATTGCGGAAAACTACAAGGCATCCAGGCCTGCCGGTACACCCGCTCTTCCAACGCGAATCATGCCGTCGGGCCCACCCGGTCCGGGTGATTTCGGAGCATCCTACATGCGTCTCCAGTATTATCCCGAATGGGATGCTCTCTGGCCGGTTTCGTCCGATCCGGACATTGTGGTCCAATTCGATGATTCACCGGTCCGTGTGGTTTTTTGGCGGGGAACCCGGTACGGACCTGCTTGGGTTTTGGAAAAGGACAAGTGGATGGCAGACCAGAGCATTGAAAACTTCAACAACGAGGACGGCTGCATCGAACACATGCTCGATCCCCGATGTCGCTTTTCCCATGTTAGGATCATCGAAAATACACCGGCCCGGGTCGTTGTCCACTGGCGGTATTGTCCTACCTCGGCCAACAAAAACCATTCTCAAGTTAATCCCATCTCCGGCTGGGAAGACTGGGTGGATGAATATTACACTTTTTATCCCGATCAGGTCGGCATCCGGAAAGTCATTCTTTATTCAGAGGGACGTTCCCTGTGGCCCGAGGAAGTGATCGCTCTTTGTCAACCAGGCCAGATGCCGGAGGATGTTGTGGAACTTTCGGCCATGACTCTAGTCAATCTCAAGGGAAATAGCCACACCTACACTTGGTCGGATAAAACTCCTAGGGTGAGAGAGGGGGAAAAGTATTTTCATTTCGGCAATAAGCCTGAAGAAGAACCGGTCATCATGCGAGTCAATATGAAATCAGATTACAGGCCATTTCAAATTTTCGAAATGTCCAATCGGTTTTCGATATTTGCCCATGAGCACCGGAAAGGATTTTCCCATTTCCCCTGGTGGAATCATTGGCCAGTGTCTCAAGTGCCATCGGACGGTCGCTATTGCCAGGCCGCTGACCGAGCCTCGCATTTTTCGCTTGCCTGGGGTGGACCGCCACCGCACAAAGGAGAAGGGAAAACCTACTGGTGGGCCTGGATGTACGGTGCTACGAAGGAAGATGCCGTGTCTCTGGTTCCTTTGGGACGCTCTTGGCTTTTGCCGCCCAAACTTATCGTTAAAAACGGAGCAGATAACGCCCTTTATGACCTGACTCAACGGTGTTATGTGATTTCGGGATTGAAAACCAGAAGTAAAGGAAAACTTCTGTTAATCTTGGATGCCGATTCGAAATCCCCTGTTGTAAATCCTGCATTTGTCGTGGAGGATTGGGGAAATCGTGAAGCTGAAATTTTGGTGAATGGCAAAAAGGTATCTCGAGGGAAGTCCTTCCGCTACGGCCACATCAGGCGGGTTAACCGACATGACCTGGTGGTATGGCTCCAACTGGAAACGGATCAGGCTGTTGAAATTTCCTTGAGCCCAGTGGATGGGGATTGATTTTTTCTGAATTTTAAAATGTATAGACGCCAATTTATAAAGATGTTGGGATGGGGAGCAGCGACACTGGCTGGGAGCGATTGCAAAGTTTTTTATCAGAGGAGGAAAAAACCAAATATCGTTTTTATCATGGCAGATGATATGGGATATGGAGATGTGGAATGTTATAATCCCGGATCAAAGATTCCCACAACCAATATGGACAGGCTGGCAAAACAGGGGGTCTTGTTCACCGATGCACATTCTCCTTCTGCTGTTTGCTCACCCACACGGTATGGTGTTCTGACCGGAAGGTATTGCTGGCGCACTTGGTTGAAACGCGGTGTCGTGGGTGGGTACACTCCTCCTTTGATCGAACCGAATCGTATGACATTAGCGTCTTTATTGAAGAAGCAAGGGTATAGGACAGGCTGTTTTGGAAAATGGCACATCGGTTTGGGATGGACCCGGCAAAACGGATTTACACCCACATGGAAAGATGCAGAAAAGATGTGGCGGGGTTCCTGGCAGGATGGAGATCCGGAAAAGGGCATGAATGTCGATTTCAATAAACCTGTCCAGGGAGGACCGGTGGACCTCGGTTTTGATGAGGCCTATTATACCGCGGCCTGTTCGACGATCGATGGACCTTTTGCATATATCCAAAACAGATATACTGTTGGGATTCCGGATAAATATATTTTTGTGGATAAGAGCAAACACGCTGACTTTCGTCCACGTCCAGGCTGGATGGCCCAGGGATTTGATCTTGAGGATGTCGATCCCACTTTTACCCGGAAGGCACTCGAATTTATGGAGCATTCACAGAAGGAGAATCACAACCAGCCATTTTTTGTCTATTTGTCTCTTTCTTCACCGCATGCCCCATGGCTGCTGCCTGATTTTGTCAAGGGAAAAAGCAAAGAGGGACCTCGGGGAGACCTGGTTTATTTAGCCGACTGGTGTTTAGGAGAGATCCTCAAAGCGCTGGATCGGTTAAAAATTGCAGACGACACATTGATCATCATGACAAGTGACAATGGTCCACGGCATGGGACTGGGGAGCACCTGTCGTCCGGTTCGTTTCGTGGATACAAATCCCATATCTGGGAAGGGGGGCATCGGATCCCGTTTATCGCCCGCTGGCCCGGTAAGATTCAACAGAACACCATCAGCGGCGAGATGATCTGCCTGACAGACTTGATGGCGACCTGTGCTGCGATCCTTGATACAAAGCTACCCGTGGAAGCCGGGCCGGATAGTTTTAACATGCTTCCTGCCTTGCTTGGAAAAAAGGGAGATGTCCCTATTAGGGAAGCTCTGGTATCTCATTCCGAGAACGGAACGTTCGCCATACGACAGGGAAATTGGAAATTGATCCTCGACAACAAGACTTCAGGAGGCTGGGTAGAACCTGCCGGCGAACGTCCCCAACCTGGTTCGCCAGGACAATTGTTCGATCTAGAGTCCGATCCGTACGAGAAAAATGACTTGTGGGAGGAGCATCAAGACATCGTCGAGAAGCTAACCCGCCTGCTCGAGAAATACGAATCAGAGGGGCGCAGTGCTCCGGTTCAATCACGTTGACAGACAGGGGGAAATTATGATACTTCAAATGATACAAAGTGATTAATCAGCTCAGTTTAGGAGGGTAAACATGAGAAAAAATCCGAAAAAGATTATGGATGCAAAAATTGTGGATTTATACGAGGACTACACAAAGGGAGGGTTGAACCGCAGGGAATTTCTCAAGATATTGACAAAACTTGCTGGGGGAGCGGCGGCTGCTGTGGCCCTGCTGCCTTTTCTTGAAAACTCCTATGCCAAAGCCCAAATCGTCGCCGAGGATGATTCACGTCTGCACACGGAATATGTTAAGTATCCCGGCGAAACAGGCGAAGTGATAGCCTATATGGCAAGGCCAAAAGGAGAGGAAAAGCTGCCCGGTGTGATCGTGATCCATGAGAACAGAGGGCTTCAACCCCATATCGAAGACGTGAACAGACGCGTGGCCTTAGAAGGATTTTTAGCCATAGCTACAGATGCCCTGTCTCCATTGGGAGGAACTCCTAAAGATAATGTAGATGAGGCCCGGTCCAAGATGCGTGAACTAGATGGCGAAGCCACAATAAAAAATAACGTAGCTGCGGTGAAGTACTTAATGACACATCCCCAATCCACAGGAAAAGTTGGCTGCATGGGTTTTTGCTGGGGAGGTGGCATGGTAAACCAAATGGTTGTGAACTCTCCGGATTTGATTGCTGCGGTTCCTTTTTATGGAAGACAACCAGCCGCGGAAGATGTCCCCAAGATCAAAGCCTCTTTGCTCTGCCATTATGCCAGTCTTGACGAACGGATTAACGCAGGCATTCCAGCATTCGAGGAGGCTCTTAAGAAAGCTTCGGTGGAATATAAGATCTTTATGTACGAAGGGTGCGGGCACGCCTTTTTTAACGACACAGGTTCCCGATTCAACAAAGAGGCATCCTTGCTGGCGTTTGAGCGCACTATTGCGTTTTTCAAAGAAAAACTCAAAACCTGACGGATTGTCTCGTTTGTGTTTGAGGTTAAAAAGTCTGCCTTTTCCATTCGTCAGCAACTTCAGCGATGAAAGGTTTACAGTGGGAAAAGAATCGTTTATATCCTGCGCATAGGTAATTCAATCCTTCTTCACCATCGGGTGTCCGGATGAAGCGGTTCTTCGGGCACTCGCCATGACACATATCCCTGACTTCACATTCACGGCAGTAGCGTGGCAGGAAGTCTAACTTGGCTTTTCCAAAAGCTCTCTGGGCTGGACTATCGAGGAGCTTGACGAGCGGAGTTTCTATGATATTCCCTAGATGATGTTTTTTATCGACAAAATGATCACACGAATAAAAGTCTCCGTTGTGTTCAACGACGGGAATATCCCCGCAGATCGGGCGAAAAATGCAAAGTGAATGCTCCTGCCCAAAGGCTGTTCTGGCCGCCTCCTCGAAAATCTGTATTTTTATTTGCCCAATATCTTGACTTACCCATTCGTCAAAAATCGTGCAGAGAAAATTGCCCCACTCATCAGCTGGAACGGTGAGGGGGTTGATGCCGCGCTGGGCATCGGATTGGAGTTCGACCATAGGCAAAAAACTCACGTATTTGGCTCCGATCTGCTTGAAAAACCGATATAATTCTGTGGGAAACCGAACATTATGAGCATTCACAACACACAGGAGATCTGTTGAGACTTGGTGTTGACGCAAGAGTTCGTATCCTTGCATGGTTTGATCAAAAGTCGGTTGTCCTCCTTTTGTCAACCGGTGACGGTCATGCATTTCCTGCGGACCATCCAGGCTTAGCCCGACAAAAAAGCCTTCATCAGCTAAAAACTGGCACCAATCCTCATCCAAAAGGATCCCGTTTGTCTGCATGCCGTTCGCGATGCGTTGGTCAAGGGGCTGATATTTTCGTTGAATCGCCACGATGTTGCGGAAATAGTCCAATCCCAGAACGGTCGGTTCTCCACCATGCCAGGAAAATCGGATCACAGGCTCTGCAGATGCTTCGATGTGTTGGACGATGTACTCCTCCAGAATGATATCGGGCATGCAAAAAGATTCTCTCTCTGGATAGAGAAACTCTTTTTTAAGGTAGTAGCAATAGTGGCAGCCCAGGTTACAGATGGAACCGGTCGGTTTGACAAAAACCTGAAAATCGCGAGAAGCTTTAGCCATAATTCGGTCTTTCATCTCCGGTTGGAACGTCGGGAAGAGTATAGGAAATTAAATAATGTGGGTCAAGAATTTATGAAGAACAACTTATTTTGATTTATTTTTCTTATAGTATCTCATCCGAAAGGACGTTCTGAAGGCAAATCCGGAATATCATTTTATGACTTCTTTTTTTTTCTTTTTTCTTTTATGAATTCTTTTAAAAGATGCTTTCTCAAGGCTTTGATCGTGCCCGGGAGAGCAATCTTTGTTCCTAGTTTGCTGATTTTTGAGGAAATGCGTATACCAGGATCTATGAAGAGTGTGTATATGGCAAGAGTTTTCCTGTTATTCCCTTTAAACGTAACAAGTTTCCATGACCCTCTGTTTTCCTCGGAAATAAAAATGCTTACGCCGTTTTCGTGAACGTTGCGAAGGTTCTTGCTACTGTGATATATTCGGACTATCTTGCCAGGGAGAGATTGCCATGCCTAAATTTTTGACTGGGAAATACGGATTCATATGCTTTTGCCTCGTGGGTTTTGCGCTGTTGCTGTCCTTTTGTGCCGTTTCTAAGGGCCCGAAGTACAACAGCCAATGGGAATTTTCACCCGATGGACCCTGGACTGGTCCGGAATTGTGGGCCAACAGACTCCAGGATTGGCAACTTGCAGAGGGACAATTGGAATGTTTGAGTTCTCTCCCGATGCGAACTGTTCATCTGACAACCATGAGGCTTATGGAATATGATGGAGATCTGAGGAGTTCTGTTTTGGTGCGAAAACTCGCCGGTGGGAGAGATTCAGACGGGGCAGCGGGATTTTTGCTTGGTGCAGGAAAGGATCTGGATTTTCGATCGGCTTCTCTCATCCATAATTCTTACGGAAAGCAGGCCGGGCTGTTTTTCGGATGTGATGGATATGGAAAACTGTTTATCCGGGATCATGAGCAAAAGGAAAAGTATCTGGCATATCAGGAAAAGGACCCTGTTGATTGGAAGGAAATCCGGTTGGAATTGAGATTGAAGCCGGGAAAAAATGGCTGCGACTTGATTTTTAGGGCAGTCGATGTATCCAGTAACAATGAGATATCCCGATTGGCCATGCTGGGGTTACCCCAGGACCGATTTGTGGGAAATGTAGCGCTTGTTTCTCATGGGGGGTATTCCAAAAAAACGGACAACCGTTTTGCATTTAAAGAATGGCAGATTGCCGGATCTAAACTGGAGCGCTTTCCGAACCGGAACTTGGGCCCAATGGTCACAGCTATGTATACTTTGAGCCGAGGCACTCTGAAGCTGACTGTTCAGCTTATGCCTTTGTCCAAGTTGGAAAACCAGCAGGTCGATCTGTACATCCAGAGCTCTGATACCTGGGAGCATGCTGGCACGTCCACGCTCCTTCATCCCTCCTATACGGTTCCTTTCCGGATCGAAGACTGGGACCATGAAAAGGATGTGCCTTTTCGGGTGGAATATGTTTTGGATAGGAAGCAGGAAAAAAAATATGTCCTGGAAGGGATTGTCAAAAAAGATCCGATCAACAAGGACAAGCTTGTCATGATCTCGATGAGCTGTGTGAAGCAGGTTGTCAGGCCAGGGCGTGGCTTTTGGAGTGGTGTGGATGGGGAGTGGTATCCCTGGAACTGGGGAGTCCTGTATCCCCACGTGGAACTGGTGGAGAGGTTGAAAAAACACGAACCGGACGTGATGTTTTTTGCTGGTGATCAGGTGTATGAGGGTGCTTCCCCGACACGAGCAGACCGGGAACATGCCTTTCTGGACTACCTCTACAAGTGGTACCTCTGGTGTATCACCAACAAGGAGATAATCACCAGGGTGCCCACCATCGCTATCCCCGATGATCATGACGTGTATCACGGCAATGTCTGGGGGGCCGGAGGAAAAGCCACCCCCCCGGGATTAACGGGGGCCGAAGCCCAGGATGCCGGAGGCTACAGGATGTCCCCGGAGTTCGTGAATATGGTCCAGACTACCCAATCCAGCCATCTGCCCGATCCGTTCGATCCACAGCCGGTCGACCAGGAAATCGGCGTTTATTTTACAGAATGTAATGTTGGCGGCTTGAGTATTGCCATTCTAGAGGATCGCAAGTTCAAATCCGCACCCAGGCCTCTTCTTCCCGAAGCGGATATAGTGAACGGCTGGGTTCAAAATCCCACTTGGGATGTGAAACGTGATTCGCGGATTGAGGATGCCGTTCTTCTCGGCGAGCGTCAGCTGAAATTTTTGGATGATTGGGCAGGGGACTGGTCCCATCAAACATGGATGAAGGCAGCTGTATCCCAGACACTTTTTTCCAACGTAGCAACACTCCCGGAGTCCGCCAAGAACGATGGGGTTGTGCCCGGATTGGACATACCCGATGCCGGCACCTATGTCGGAGGGGACAAACTGGTGGCCGACTTCGATTCCAACGGGTGGCCTCAGCTCGGACGGGACAAGGCCATCCAAAGATTCCGGAAAGCGTTTGCCACCCATATCGTGGGAGACCAGCATCTGGCCAACACCAGCCAGTACGGTCTGTCAGATTGGCGCGATTCGAATTATGTGATCGTGTCACCTGCGACCGGAAATCTTTTCCCGCGGCGCTGGTGGCCTCCTTCTCCTGGAAAAAATCGCGAACCAGGAAGCCCGAATTATACAGGAGATTTTGAGGACGGCTTTGGAAATAAAATCACAGTATACGCTGTCGCCAATCCTCAAAAAAGCACCATACATCCTGTAAGGCACCATGAATTGGCCACAGGTTACAGTGTAATCACGTTTTCCAAAAACAGCCGCGAAATCGAGTTGGCTAACTGGCCTTATTGGGCTGATCCGGCAAAAGACAATACTTTTCCTGGATGGCCCATCCATATCAACCAGTTGGATAACTACGGGAAAAAAACCAGGGCCTGGCTGCCCGAGATCCGAGTCACCGGCCTAATCGATCCCGTGATCCAAATCTATCGGCAGCAGACCGGAGAAATGGTGTATGCGCTGCGCATGAATGGTCAGTTTTTTCAGCCCAAGATTTTTGTACAAGGTTTATACACCATAAGAGTGGGTGAACCGGACAAAAATGCTTGGCAAGAATTTCGGGATATTCAGGCAAAATCTTCAAAGGACATCAGCCCGTTGGAGGTAATTTTTCAGTAGTATAGTTAATAGAAAAACATATACAGGGAAGGTATTGATCCGCCAGGATCCGATTTTAAACAGAGCAATCAGAACGAATACTTCGCTTTGAAAATAAAGCCTCGGCCAGGCGCATCCACTCCCTGCTCATCGGCTGAAACCCTGTAGGTTTCATCGAGAATATTCTGCGCTATGGCCAGAAGCGTAAGATTATTGTTGACTTTGAAGCCTAAAATCGTATCGAAGAGCACATACCCATCTATTTCGATCTCAAGAGGACCTGGATTGTTCAAAGCCGATGATAGGGTGACTCTTGGCTCGATCCAGAACTTCCCTGGCGAATATTTTCCCCAAAAAGTCAGACGCGAGGGAGGAATATAGTTCAGCGCCGAGTCTGAGTCTTTTTCCTTGCCTACCAAATGATGAAAATTGATGAAAAGTTCCACATCCTTCATGAGGGAAAAGTAAAATTCTCCCTCTAGGCCATAGATGCGTCCACTGGTCAAATTGTGGTAAAAATATTCTTCCTCCATGATACCACCATATTTCTGGATCATGTCATATATAGAGTTGCTGAAGCCGTAAAGCGAAGCAAAAAGTTTTTCATGGAGGTACCGGAATCCCAAATCGAAGTTCAGACTCTTTTCAGAGATTAGGCCCGGATTGCCAAACACGGTTCCTCGGCCGGTTAATCCGGTGTAAAAAAGCTCGCTCACGGAAGGGAACCGAAAGGATTGTCCCATGTTGTACAGGATCGAAAAATGTGGGGTGATTTGGAACATGGATCCCAGATATAGCGAAAAAAACTCATCGTTTTGTGAAAAGCGGGTTCCATCGTGACTCAGATTGCTGGTTTGAACAAGATCGAAACGAGCTCCGATGTTAAAAGTCAAATTATTTAAAAGTTGAATCTTGTCGTCGATATAAAGTCCGAAGTTACTCCTTCGGGCATCCTGTAAAGATGTCTCCTCGGTCCGACTCGTGACATTGCCGTTTTCATCGTAGTTCCATTCGGTGTTCTGATCGTTTATATCTTTACGACCGAAAAAATCTATACCAAAGTTGAGCTTGTGTGTTTTTCCGAATGTCTTTCCGCCACGCACTTTGAATCCGAAATTCGTGCCCTGCACTTTGGCCATAGTTGTCTTTTTGACGGTCAAAGTTTCTGCCCTCAAGTTGTCCTTCTGGGTTTCCAAGGAAGACCGGAGGGAATAGATACTGGCGTTTAGGTTGTCCAAAATCCAGAAATTGTCCATTTTGTAACCGACTGTAAAAAGCGTGTTCGATTCATTCGGGTACCACCTGGGTTTCAAGCGAGATGTAGGGCTGGGTTTGCCAAGATCTGTTCCGTTGTAATGAAACATCGTGGTGTAGAATTCAGATTTTTTGCTTTTTCTGTTGATCTTGAACATCAAATCATAGTCCGCATATCGGGACCATTCGATCTTGCCAGAAGGAGCCGAGTAATCATCGGCTTTTTTTCCGTTTGTGCCGAACATCAATCCCCATTTCCCAAAAGAACCGCTGAAGGATGCCGAGCCGGCTCTCTCGATGTGGACGGTATTGTAGCCGAGGCTAAAATCTCCTTTGAAACGGGAGTCCGGAGAGGGAGATTTGGTGATGATATTGATGATGCCACCCAGTGCTCCTGAGCCGTGAAAAACGGAATAAGGACCACGGTTGATCTCGATCCGATCGATGGCTCCGAGGCTTACGAATGAGGCGCTGGCCCCGATCCGTCTTTCGGAAGTAATATGGACACCATCCACGAGCAGTAGTATCCTGTGCTCGGCCAGCCCACGGATGGAGGGGACCATCGAGTAGCCCCCCTTTCCTACGGCTGCAACACCCGGTACTTTATCCACGGATTCAGCTAGATTGGACGTCCCCATTTCTGTCAGCACACTGCTGGGAAGGATGGTCCTGTGGGAAGGAAGGTTGACGTCAATGATCGAATCGGCCTCGGCGGTAACGGTGATTTCCTCTTTGATGGTCATCAGGATAGGGTTTTTGGCTTTTAGAGAGATCTCGATCATTTGGACGGAACTCTTTTCCACAACCACCTGAATAGTCCTGCTGACATAGTCAGGATGGGAGAACATCACCAACAATTTATTCTTTTTTAAATTTTCTAAAACAAATATCCCGTTCGATTTTGTTTGAGTAGAGATGGTCGTGTTTAGTACCTCAACCTTCACATTAGCCATAGGCTTTCCCTCGTCATTCAGAACCCTTCCTTTTACAGTTTCTGGGGAAAGGGAGAAGCCAAAACCTGTGAGGTAGAGAATCATAAAGATAAAGAAAAGACTCTTCCTCATTTAGCTTTGCTTAAGCAGCGTTTCTGACAATTAAGTTAGATAAGAATGATTACATTCTCTGCCAATAATAACAAAATATTAACCTATTATTATAAGGCATTCTCGAGGAAAAGAAAACCGGATTTCGACTATGACAGGCTTTTAATTTCGTTGAAAATGGATTCGACCAGTCGACCTTGATTTTCTTCGAATTCTTTTTTTACCTCTTCCAGGTTTTTTCCCTGTTCGATAAGAGATCTTACCTTTCCCTGGATGGCCATCATTTCTTGTATGTGGTGTTCGACCGCGCTGCGGTCTATGACGTCAGCGTGTCCGCTGCAAAACTTTTCTGCATCGATATTTTCCAGCATTTTGGTGAGAGTTTTTACATGTTCGAAGGAATTCCCGCCCTTGTAGGAGTGGATGAGCTGAGGTCTTCCGATGAATATCTGGTCTCCCAGGAAAGCTGTTTTTTCTGCGGGAAAATAAACGATGAGATCTCCTTTAGTATGGCCCACGCCAAAATACCTCAATTCGACTTTCTTTTCCCCTAGATAGATATCCATCTTGTCACGATAGGTCAACGAGGGTACATAGGGAGCCATTTCTGGATCGTTCCATGCCGATGGTTTTCCGTCTCTTTGAGGTTGAAAAAAATCTTCTCGGCAGTTCTCATGGGCGATGATCGTCACAGACTTGGGGAAATAGGGATTCCCAGCGATGTGATCGCCATCGCTGTGAGTATTGACCAGGTATTTGATCGGCTTGTCGGTGATTTTTTGGATCTCTGCTATAGTCTGGTCCACGGATTCTTTTGTCATCTTCGAATCGATAACGAGCACGCCATTGTCTCCGATATAGACTCCTCCGTTTGCACCCCTGCCGCCTGAAATCTGATACAGGTTTTCAGCAATTTTTTCGAGTGTGACAGGCCTTGTTTCCCTCTGTTGGGCAAAGGACTGTAACAGGAGGAGAATAAACGAAAAAAACAGGATAAGCAAAAATTTCCCTTTCTTGATCATTGTAAAACCTCCTAACCTGAATTATTCAGGTTATTTGTCTGCCAAATCGAATGCAGCCAGATAAGTGAGCCTGATGATTTTTTCCATCAACTTAGGGCTGACCTTGTCCACCGAATCGCTGGGTTGGTGATAATCTTCCGTCATGGCAGCGATAAAAAAGGCCCAGGGAATTTTGGCCTGTCCGAACGGTGCATGATCGCTTCCGCCTGTGGCTTGTTCGCTTCCAGAAATCCGCATGTGGAGTCCGACATGGGTGTTGTTTTTCCTGATGATTTCCTCGATTGTCGGGGTGTGAGCATCGAATGAACAATTGACATATATTTTCGGATCGATTTTTTCCAGCACCTCTTTTCCTACTTCAACACCCCATCTTCTGCCACTCCGGGCAAGCATTTCTTTGTCATATTCCCGGCTTATCATATCCATATTCAGAGTGACCGCGGTTTTTTCGATAAAAGGATTGGCCACATAATAACGGGATCCCAGTAATCCTTTTTCCTCGCCAGTCCAGAGCGCGAACACGATGGAGCGTTTGGGTTTGACAGGATTTTTGGCAAAAGCTTCGGCGATTTCCATTACACCGACAGATCCGGAGCCGTTATCGTCTGCTCCGTTAAAGATATAATCCCCCCTGAGGCCGAGATGATCCAAATGGCCGCCGATAACAACCGCCTCATTTTTTAGCTCAGGGTCTGAACCTTCGATGTAGCCAAGGACATTCATGCTGTTGAGCAGTTTGGTTTCGGTTTTGTTATTGATCGTGAGGGTTACACCCGGAAGGGCCATGGAATGGCTTTTAATGGTCTTCTCGATTTTTCCCTTGAGTGTCTCGACATTTTGGTCTAGCATGCCCAAAACGTCGTTGGCCATCTTCCGCGAGATCCGGATGGTGGGGATAGAATCACCATACATGGAACGCCCAAAGTTATCGAGGAGAGAAATCCTGCGGCTTGGCACAGGATAAATCGTTCGTTCATCATTGATCTTTTGTCCGTTGAGGTATTGCCGGGCGATATCAGCATTTTCGTTGGGAGAGTTTTCAACCAGAAGAATGGCCTCTGCTCCCAGATCTGCAGGGAGCTTGAATTTGGGGGAAGTCGAACGTCCTCTCCTCATCATAGGGCGCCGTTGGGGAAAATATTTTTCTTTCAGTTTGCCTTTGTTGAATGGAGATTCCGGATCACCCTTGCCGGGGGCTTCAGAGAGCATCAGCACAAATTTGCCTTTAACGTCCACATTTTTGTACTCGTCGAATTTCAAGGAGGATTCTTGGATGCCGTATCCCACAAAAACAATCTGGGCTGTCATGGACTGGGTTACGGAAGTTCTGTATGTGTAATCCGTGTTCGGTAAAAAAGTTTTAGTCTTTTTCATCTGGCCTTTCTGCCATGTGACAGTGGCTTGCCCTTCGCTTCCCAAAGTTTCCAGAAAGGGAATATTCTGAAAATAACCTCTTTTTGCCTGAGCAGGTTGCTGTCCCTGCATCATTCGCCGGAAATCCATACGCGGGCGATCCATGTCACCTGCCGGTTTGATGCCCCAGAGTTCGAACATCGTGGCTGCATACAGGCCAGCGATGTCGTGTCCTCTGCTGGCAGTGTCTCTTCCCTCCAAAAGGTCATCGGAGAGAAACTTTAAATAGGTAACAGCGTCTTTTGCGGTGATGGATTCAAATCCCACTTTAACTTTTTCTGCGACAGGCTGCGTTTCGTTAACAAGGCAAAATTTCTCCATAGGATCAGCTTTTTTTTCGGCCTGTTCCTGTTGCCCTATTGCTAAAGAATAGGGCAAAAAACTAAGAATGACGATAAACAATAATAATTTTTTCATCCTACCTCCTGTTGAGTATCGTAAAACATTTTAAAAAAACCTGGAGATCGTGCGAACCGTTAAATATACTCCATCTAATCGAGCAGGACAATATTTATTTCTTTTTCATCCTTTCGCCCACGATCTTCTTGAACTTTTTGAACAGCCGGGTTTGGAAACTGGTCATCGGGATGAGTTTGCCTTTGATGATCACGGTTTCTACCCTGGAGCGTCCCTGTATCGGGCTGCCTGTCCAGATCACAACATTAGCGATTTTCCCCTTTTCCAGAGATCCGACTTCATCGACTATTCCAAGGATCTTGGCTGGATTGATAGTTAGGGCTTCCAAAGCATGTTTTTCCGACAATCCATGGGCTACCGAAATGATCGCCGGCGTGGTGATGTTGCGCACATTCCGGCTTCCCGGTCCATACCCACCGGAATCAAAAGTGAACAGAACCCCTTTTTTGGCTAAAACTGCTGCCGTGTGAAAATTCAAATCGTGGGATTCCCAACGCTGGGGCACACTTTCTGTTCCCGCCCAGATAACTGGGATATTTGCTTTGGCAATCCGGTCGGCATATTTTAATATTCCGGAGCCTGCCCGGATGATTCCTTTAAGCTTGTATTCCTCGATGATAGCAAGAGCGTTGCGGATGGTAACCTCATTGTTTGTGATAAACAAGGCAGGAATCTTTCCGGTGACGACGGGCACCAAAGCTTCCATGGCCAGATCCCGTTTAGAAAAATCCTCTTTGTCGTTTTCGCTTTTTTTGCCCTTTTCAGATTTTTGATCCTTCTCGTTTTGTTTTTTGGCAAAGTCTTTGGCCTGGTTTAGCTTTGTCTTCAGATAGGAAACCACGCCGGGTCGTGTCGAGGGGTATTTATTTTGTTCTGTTGCACCCATATTGAAAATCTGAGCCACATAGCGCCTGGCGATCATGTCCTCGGCTAATGTTCCTCCCAGGTGCATAACGACGGACTTGCCGTTGATCACGCTTCGGCTCCCGCTTATGGTCTGGACCGTGGTCACACCGCCCATGCGAGTCACTTCAATACAATCATCCTCTGGATTTATCGCATCATAGGGATCCATTTGAGGTGTGGATGTCCCGACTTCGTCGGTATCGTTCCCGGCACGTGGATAACCTGTGACACCGATCGCGGTCATCACGGCCACCAAACCGGGGTAGACAAACTTTCCCGAGGCATCGATGACTTCTGCCCCAGTTGGCGCCTTAATGTTTTTTCCTATTTGGCTGATCTTCCCGTTTTCAATCAGGAGGTCACCGACCATATTAGAACCACCCTTAATAGGCACGATCGTGCCGTTTTTGATCAAAATGGAATCGCTGGCCATACCGGCCTCTGCAACCACTAAAAGGAGAAACAACATAAGAAAAACATGGGTGAATTTTTTCATCGGCTTCCCCCTCTAGCTGTGACACTTTGTTTGGCGTAATCGAAAAAGATTTCCCCTTCGACAATGGTCATCAAACATTTGGTGGTTGTGTCCAGAGGATGTTTGTCGAACACGGCGATGTCTCCGTCCTTTCCCTTTTCCAGGCTTCCGATGCGATCTCCCAGCTCCAGAGATTCTGCCGCATTCAGCGTGATCATTTTAAGAGCTTCATTCTCCGGAATGTCGGTATATTTCAACACCTTGGCAGCTTCCCGAAAAAGGTAGCGCCCCACAACAGGGCTGTCCGAGTTGATCACCATCTTGGTACCGGCATCATACATGATCTGCATCCCGTAGGGACAGCCGTCATAGGCCTCTTCCTTGAATCCCCACGAATCGACCCAGCCGCCGTAAAAAACACCGGCTTCGGCCATAATGTCCGCCACTTTGTAACCGTCGATACAATGACTGATTTGTAGAAGGTCGATGCCGAATTCCTTGCAAAAATTGATGATCCAGACGATTTCTTCAGCGCGGTAGGTGTGGCAGTCCACACTGAGTTTTTTCTCGAGCGTCATTTTCAGGGTTTCCAGCTTAAGGTCTTTTTTCGGAGGCGTCAGATCCTTTTTGCCGGCTGTTTTGTCCTTTTCGTACTTGTCCCATTTGGCCTTGTATTCTTGGGCTTCTATAAAGGCTTTGCGTGCGACGTAGGCATTGCCCATACGTGTGGAAGGGGAGCGGCCCTTTTCTCCGTAAACACGTTTGGGATTTTCACCTAGAGCCATCTTGAGTTGTTGCCGGGCGCCGGAAATGATCAATTCCTCTATTGGTCTATCGTATTTCAGCTTGATCGTGACATTCACGCCTCCGATCACATTGGCGCTCCCGTGCATGGTTTTTACGGTGGTGACCCCCCCGGCTAAGGTTTTCTGGATGGAATCCGATCCAGGATCCAATGCTTCCCACATCCAAATCTGAGGGGTGACCGGATCTGTAGCTTCATTGATATCCGTCAGAGCGATATGGGAATGGCTGTCGATAATTCCCGGCATGATAAACTTTCCTGACACATCTATGATTTTTATCCCGTCGGGAATTTTGATATCTTTTCCTATGGCAGCAATCCTGCCTTTTTGGATGACAATAGTCCCGTTTTCGATGGTGCCGTTTGTGATGGTCAGGATAGTGCCGCCTTTGAGTGCAAGATCCTGGGCCCAACCCAAGGTTGCCATCATGACCAATGCGGTCAAAATCAAGAAGAATTTTTTGCTCATTCCTACCTCCTCATGAATTTTAATCGAGCTGTTCCAATCCCCAGAACTTTTCTCAGCGGAGCAGCTCTCGTATGCGTTTATTTTTGGGATCTTCCAAGAAAAAATCGAATTCGATGAAGTATTCACCCGGGTCCAAAGCCACAAATGCTTTAACCGGGATACTTTCCATTTCTTCCAACGCATCCTTGATTTTCACTTTTTTTGCCTGGAAATGCGTATACCAGGCATCGATTTGGTCAGTCAAAAAACAGACATTGACGGCTTTTTCAGGTGAGAATCGATGAAGCCCTTGAGATTCGTCGACTAGACCGATAAATCCTGTCCGGGAGGAGGAGTAAATCTTTGCAAAGCCTTGGTCCACGAGAAGCTTGAACCCGAAATTATTTTCGTAGAATGCTTGAGCTTCTAGGATGTCCCGGTAGTAAAGCCAGATTACATTGGCCAGGATGCCGCAATCTGCAGGACGGGATGTTTGTTGTTGTGGGATAGGATAAAGTGCTTGGGTTGGAGCGAGCTGCTCATGCAAGAGCGCGTTTTGGGGATGCTCCGCAAATTTCTCGAATTCCAAGAAATAGCCGGCCGGGTCCAAAGCCACAAATCCCCGAATTGGGATTCGCGAAGAATCACTCAAAGGCCGGTGTATCTGGACGCCTTGTTCACTAAGATATCGGTACCACTTGTCTATCTCGTTTGTGGCAAAAGAGAGTGTAACAGATTTCGGCTCCGAGGGATCGTGCATTCCCTTGGTTTCGTCCACCAACCCGATGAAAGTGGACGGGGATATCTGGAAAATTCTGGCAAACCCGTAATCCAAGACCTTTTCGAAACCCAGAAGGTTTCCATAAAATTCTTCGGCTTCCTCAAGGTCTGGATAATAAAAAAACACAAGATTGGCCTGGATGGATAAGGCTTCACTTTGACTTTTTTTCATTTGATTTTTCCCCTTTTGACAAAAGCTGAATAATAAACAGACTGCTACCAAAGTAAGTACGCAAAAATTTTTCATGATCTTTCCTGTTCGAAGACGATATTAAAGGCCAAAATGAATAGAAAGTCAATCTATCAGATGGAGTGGTATTTAGCTTTTTTCTTTTTCTTTGAGATATATTCGAGCTACCCAGCCTCCTCCCGGTGCAAGCTTGATTTTCAGTCTCTCCTTATTCGAAATTGAGATGACATCTTTTTTGTAATCGTTGCCGTATCGGTGGGCGTTTAGTCCATCCTTATAAATTGCCGCTTCGAATTCGCCTGCAGGCAAAAAATTCAAATCGACATCGAACTCACGGGGCGTCCAGTCCGTCATTGCTCCCAAGAACCATTCTTCTCCGGATTTTCTGGCGATTAAGATGTAGTCAGCGACACGAGCGTCTAAAACATGTGTTTCATCCCAGACACAGGGCACTTTAGATAAAAATTCGAGACACTCTTTTTCTTCCAGATAGTGGGAGGGACTGTCCGCCAACATCTGCAACGGACTTTCATACACGACATACATGGCCAGCTGGTGGCAGCGGGTTCCCATGCTCATAGGCCGTGTGAAAATCACCTGAAAATTTTTCTCTTGGGCATTGATCATCGCACCGGGTGTGTAATCCATAGGGCCAGCAAGCATTCGGATAAAAGGAATGGTGAGGTTGTGCTCCGGAGTGACATTTTTTGACCATTTGTTGTGTTCCAGGCCAAGAACACCCTCGCGAGTCAACACATTGGGATAAGCTCTTCTCAGGCCCGTGGGTTTGTAGGCTCCGTGAAAGTCGACCACTAACTGTCTATTTGCTGCTTCCTTGGCGATTTTGTGGTAGTAGTTAACCATCCATTGGTCGTCCCTCTGCATAAAATCCACCTTGATTCCCTTGACTCCCCACTTTTCGAACTGGTCCAGCGCTTTGTGCAATTGGTCGTCCAGGGTTTTCCAGACCACCCAAAGGATGATGCCGACATTTTTTTCCCGGGCATACCGGATGATTTCTTCTATGTCGATTTCCGGGTTGATGTCAAAGAGATTCCCTAAAACATACCAACCCTCGTCCAGGATGACATATTCGATGTTGTAGGCTGCAGCAAAATCTATATAGTGTTTATAAGTGTCGGTATTGATGTCCGCCTCAAAATCGACTCCATAAATGTTGTTGGCATTCCACCAGTCCCATGCCACTTTCCCGGGTTTGATCCAGTCGGTGTCTTTAAGTTGAAGCGGCTTTGCCAACTTATAAACCATTTGGCTTTCAAGCAGATCTGCATCCTTTTCTGCAACCACAATCACTCGCCATGGAAAATCCCTTCGGCCCACTGTTCTGGCTATATGATCGTCCCGCTTGACAATCCGCACATCCCTGTCACGCGTTTGCCTTTCCTCCAGAGCCACCGCAGGAAAAATCCCCCTAAGGGATGTCCTTCCCCGGCCGCGGAGATAAAGGCCTGCATAGTCTTCCAGGTCCGCCTCGGTGATGACGACCTTAGGCCCGTCTTTTATGTCGATAAGAGCAGGGGGGTAGCACATTTTGTACCGGGTGATCTGAGTGAGGGGCAAATATTCGTACAGGCTTTCTTGATGAGTGAAGAAACTTTCCTCTGTTGGAAAATAGACGTGATGATCGGCTCCGAAATTGTAGATGACTTCTTCTTCGAGGATGTCGATACTCCCGCCAAATGATGTTTGAAATCGATAGGCCACGCCGTCATTATAGACGCGAAAGATGAGATTGAAGTTTTTTTTGAATGTCAGGGTTATCTCATTGAAGTTGTCCTCGATCACAGCACTTTTCACACGGACGACCGGCCGGATTCCCTGATGGATGGATCTTTGGGTTGTCTTTTCGAGAACAGATTCGTATCCCAATTTTCCCTTGTCTTTTATTGTCATTGAAATCGGAGAGGGATTGAGTATCTCTTGTGTTTTGTGAAAAACGGAATAATGGACCTGTTGACCTATGACTATTTTGAGCCGGATTTTTTTATCGGGAGATAAAACTTCATAGTCGTTCGACGGTAGCCCCGATCGGATCAAAATAGCAAAAACAAAAATCCCGATTGAAACAATTCTCCGACTCATATCATTACCTCCGATTAAACGATTTATGATTTCATGATGATATCTCTTTTTACTTTATAGCTGAACCTGAGTTGAAACTCAACCAAGAGATCGGAAAATATGGCTTGATTGCTTTTCATTCGTGGATTTGATATTAACAATGTCAGTGAAGGCACCTTTTCAACCAATTTCATGATGTTTTTTTTCTTGTAGAAATTTAAAAAGATGATTTGGTGTTTTCATATATCAATTTATTAAGGAGGGAGAATCATGAATACTGAAGTCGTCGAAAAAATTGCCGCGCTGGTGACCGCCGCCTTTGGTTTGGTGGCTGCCCTGGCTTGGAACGGGGCCATCCAAGCTATTTTCAAGAAGGTGTTCGGCACATCGGAAGGGATTACTCCGATGGTGGTTTATGCCGTGGTTGTTACCATCATTGCGGTTATCGCTGCTATTTGGGTCGGAAAAGCTGCAGAAAGGGCTAAAAAGAAAGAGTAAAGCCTTTCTTAAACACTTTTTCTTTCCCGCCCGTAGACGTAATCTCCGATCCGGTACATCCATTGGAGTTTGTCCTCGCTCAAAGGTCCTTTTTTTACTTCATCCAAGTTCTGTTTCAGCTGTTCTGCATTGGATGGTCCGGTGATGACCACATCCACAGATGGATTTGTAATCACAAACCGATAACAATCGCCCGCGGTTGGACGATTTTCATCAGCAGGAATTCTCTTTGATTTAACGAGAGACATTCGTCTCGTCGCTGTAAACGAGACGATTCCCGGACGGATCTCAGGAAGATGAGGAAAGATATCCTCCTCAGCTCCTCGGTTTGCTGCATTATATCTTATCTGAAAAAGATCATACCTGGGGTCTTTGGCAAGTTCAGGAAATAATGCCCGATTGTGACCAGAAATTCCCAAGTAGCGGAATGCCTGCTTATCTTTCAATTTTTCGACTGTATCAAGAACCTTGGGATTTGGAGGATTTTTGTACCAACCCAGCAAAAGCACATCAGCATAGTCCAAGCCTAGCTTTTTTAATCCTCTCATCAAACTGTGTTCCACACCTTGACAGGAGCGTCTAAAATCTTGGATCACAACGATCAAATCATCCCGTTTTCCCTTGTTCACGATGTTTCGAATGGCTGTGGCCATCTTCGCATTCCTGAGAGCTCCCCAGTAGAAATAATTGCAGCCTTCTTCGAATGCGGCTTCTAACGCATCTGCAGGTGTGCCGTAGGATGAACCGATTCCAAGCCTACCTGTATACAGGTATGTTTTCCCCAATTTAATCTTTTGATTCAACCATTCCTCCAACGTTATTCCTCCCATGGGTTTGGAATGTCCGTTATGAGCCACTAAATCTGATATGTAACTTTTTTAATCCGTAAGTTATTATAAATAGCGAAGAGAAATTATACTACAATGAAACAGAAAAGAAGAATAGCAGTATGAACCGAGCCAATATGAAAGAGCGAGGAATAAGTATCCTTGTCTCGTTGTTTTTTCATGCAGCGGTTCTTTTCCTCTTGATCAAACTTGTCCCGCCAGTCAGGGTATATTTATACCGACATGCGGCAGATGTGCACATTGTATCGCCTGAGAGGATGTATATTCCTCGAATCGCAGGATTATCTGATGAAATCCAAACATTCGGACCATCTTCTCAACAAACGCCTATTGGGGATCTGTCGGTCCAAGAAGTGGAGGATGTGCAGCTGTTTGAGCCAGATCCTGGAGTTGTTTATTTAAAAAATTTGGAAATCGGCCGGAATATAGAACAAACACGAGAGCGTTTTGATCTTATCTCATCTCCAAAAAGTAAGGGGAGTTTTTCCTTGATCATAGACCGGAAGAAACCAGAGTATGAGGAACGGGGGGAAGAAAATATCCAAAAAGACCTTGATTTTTCCAAATACAACCCACCAGCATTGTCCTCTCTCCGTTTTAACCGTATCATAACCAATAAAGAGGGAGGAGTTTCATCAGGTCAGATAGATACCGATGTGCTCGATAGACTGGAAGGATATGATATTACGCCTTGGGTCAAACAGGTTGTGGACAAAATCCGTAATAACTGGACCATACCTCCGATTGATGAATCCATTGCCCTGGGAGAGGTGAAAATCCTTATCATCATCGGGAAAAAGGGAAATCTCGTTGCTATGGAAATCGTGGAATCCTCCGATTTCCAAGTGTTCGATCAAACCACGACTGAAGCGATCCGTTCCAGCGCGCCTTTCCCTCCATTGCCCGACGATTTCCCGTCTGAACTATTGGAAGCTTCTATTGTGTTTGAGTTCCATGAATAAATGTGTTTGGATAACAGTTGTCGTCTTTTTGTGGACAGGCGTTTGTGCTGCTGACGAACAGGGATTTCCCCTGGTTTCAGGGATATGTCTTGTGGAGAATGAGGTGTATCAAAGAGGCCTGCCACCTGGAAAAATCACGATCGGTATGCAGGTTCGAACCGATACCCTGTTTAAAATCTCTTTTGGAGATCGGGTACTCCAGGCGGGACTTTTTCGGAAAGGATTCAATACCATTGCCCTGTCTTCTGCGGATTTTTTTCGGAAAAGGGGGACACACACATTTATCCTGGAATGCAAGGCAGGTGAGTCGGTCGTTTCTAAAGAAATCGCCATCGATATCCGAATCATTCCTCTTTATGTCGTCCAAAAAATGGGCGAGGAAAGAAAACAACATGTGTACACATTATCTTTTTTGATCGGTGATCGGTTGATTTATTCCACAAGAAAATTTGCGTTGAGGGATATCTCTTTTAAACTGGATCTTCCTCCTTGGGAAGGACGATACAATCCGTTTGGACTGATAGATGGAAAACAAAAACCTGAATCCGGGATTCCCATCCTGGGCGCGGTGGCAGGCCTTTATCATCTTGCCAAGTCATTTTCTCCTGTACAGGACATAAATGAAAAAGATATTGTCCCACAAAAAAAACAACAGATTGAAACAACATTTTTAAAGACAAATGTGTCCGGCGATTTGTGGCAATGGAGAGCGTTGATATTTGTAAGGTTTTCCGCACTTTCCTCTAATTGAGCGACTAAATAGTTGAACATAAAAAAAATGTTTGCGGATTGCTATGTGAGAGGAGACAGATAATGAACTCACAAAACCAGAAAATTTTGATTGTCGAAGATGAAAACATCATTGCTCTAGATATTCGATCCATGCTCGAGGAACTGGGTTATATGGTTTCGGCTATTGTCTCATCTGGAGAAGAATCAATTCAAAAAGCGTCTAAAATGAAACCAGATCTGGTTCTGATGGATATCAAACTCAAGGGAAGCATAGATGGTGTGAGTGCCGGCGAGGAGATTTACAAGCAATTCCGGATTCCGATAGTTTACCTCACGGCATATTCAGACCAAACAACAATCAACAGAATCAATAACGGGAAAAACGGCAATCCATCGACCGTGATCAACAAACCCTTTGATGAAGGGGAACTTCAAACAGTCATCGATAGCACTTTGTCTAACTGACATAAACATATCAATTAATCTCTTTTTCTGTACTCCCTTCCATTCAAAAACACGACATTACCATACCAAACTCAAGGAAGACCTTGACTTTTTTATGGGGAGTTTATACATAGTACCTGAACTTTTTTTTGTGGATTGGACTCATGCGCGTGGCTATGTACTACAACAACAGCGACATTCGTATACAGGAAATGTCTCGACCGGTTTGCGGTCCGGGCGAAATTATCATGAGAGTGGAAGCCAGCGGTATTTGTGGAAGCGATGTGATGGAATGGTACCGGATAAAAAAAGCTCCACTCGTATTGGGCCATGAGGTAGCCGGTGAGGTTGTGGAGGCCGGTGAAGGGGTGGAGAATTTCAAGGTGGGGGATAGGATCGTCGCAGCCCATCATGTGCCTTGCAACACATGCAGCTACTGCCTGGCAGGCCATCATACAGCTTGTGAGACATTGCGCCGGACGAATTTTGATCCCGGAGGTTTCGCAGAATATGTCCGCCTTCCAGCAATCAATGTGGACAGGGGAGTTTTTGTGATCCCGGATGACATTTCCTACGAGCAAGCGACCTTCCATGAACCGCTTGGGTGTGTGCTGAGAGCCCTGCGTATAGCGAGCCTCAAGCCGGGCCAGAATGCCCTTATAATCGGGAGCGGGATAGCCGGGCTCTTGATGATTCACGCAGCGAGGCAACTGGGAGCGGGTAGAATCTTAGCCATAGATCCTGTGCCATTCCGTCTGGATTTGGCCAAGCAGTTTGGTGCAGATGAGGCAATCCCTCCAGAGGAAGATCCAAACGCCATCCTGCGCAGATTAACTGGAGGCCGTTTGGCTGACCTTGTCGTTGTCTGCACAGGAGCAGAAATTGCTCAAAGTCGGGCACTGGAATCAGCAGAAAGGGGAGGAATGATCCTATTTTTTGCCCTTCCTGCCCCTAAAGTCAATATTTCTTTTTCTGTTACGGATGTTTTTGGAAGGAACGATAGGACTTTGGCCACATCGTATGGAGCCAGTCCCTATGATTCGTGGGCTGCACTTGAACTCATGCGGTCTGTTACCATTCGTGTCAAAGATATGATCACGCACAGGCTGCCGCTGTCGGATACAGCCAAAGGCTTTCTGCTTGTTGAACGAGCCCAGAACTCTATGAAAGTCATAATAGAGCCGCAGAGATAATAATACATAACATTTTGAGGAGGACAAATGGACTGGGGAATGAAAAATCGATTATCCCGAATAATAAAACCTGATACCAATCGGACGGTTATGCTGGCCGTTGACCATGGCTATTTTTTAGGGCCCACCAAAAAATTAGAGGATGCCAGATCGACCATCGAACCCCTGCTACCGTATGCCGATGCCCTGATGTTGACAAGGGGAATTTTGAGGACATCTATCGATCCCGGAGAGGACGTTCCGATCGTGCTCCGTGTCTCCGGAGGAAGCAGCATTGTCGGGAAGGACCTATCAAACGAGCGCATCACGACCTGCATGGAGGAAGCCGTCCGTCTGAATGTCTCTGCTGTGGCCCTTTCCATTTTTGTTGGAACCGACTACGAACACCAGACTCTTTGCAATCTGGCCACCCTTGTCGATCAAGCTCAACCCTACGGGATTCCGGTTCTGGCCGTCACGGCAGTCGGGAAAGAATTAGGGAAAAGAGATGTTCGTTTCTTGTCACTTTCCTGTCGAATCGCAGCAGAACTAGGGGCAAGTTATGTCAAGACCTATTACTGCGATGAATTTGAGAAACTCGTCGAGAGTTGCCCGATTCCGATAGTGATCGCTGGAGGGCCAAAACTGGAAACGGAATTGGACGCCCTGGAGATGGCCCATGATGCAGTGGAAAAAGGGGCGGCTGGCGTGGACATGGGAAGGAATATTTGGCAGTCTCCCCATTCTGTGGCTATGATCAAAGCTGTCAGGGCGGTCGTTCATCAAAAAATGTCTCCGCAGGAGGCTCATCAGGTTTTCGAACAGAATAAGTAGTCCAAGCATCAAAAAAGATATCGGAGTTAAGGTCATGAAAATAGCATTGGTCCAACAGCATGCCACTAAAGATCCCCGGGAAAATCTTGATCGGGGAATAGCAGCTTTCCACAAAGCCGTGGAAGGTGGTGCACAACTTGTAGCTTTTGCTGAACTTGCCTTTCTGCCTTTTCTTCCCCAAAGTCCTGCCACGCCGCAGAGCGTTTCCTATGCGGAAACCATACCAGGCCCCATTGTTGAAAAATTCCGAGAATTGGCTAGAGAAAATGAAACGGTCGTGGTTCTAAATCTTTTTGAGACGGATGGGAAAAATACTTACGATTCCTCGCCCGTGATCGATGCAGATGGCACTTTGCTAGGGACGACCCGGATGGTCCACATCATGGATGGCATGGGATTCCATGAGAAAGGATACTATTCACCTGGCAATGTCAGGACATTCGTTTACCAGACTCAGATTGGTCGTGTTGGAATCGCTATTTGCTACGATAGGCATTTTCCCGAATACATGAGGAATCTGGGTCTAGAGGGAGCCGAAATCGTTCTGATTCCACAGGCTGGGGCAACCGGAGAGTGGCCGGAAGGGCTCTTCCAAGCCGAGCTTCAGGTGGCCGCATTCCAGAATGGATATTATACAGCCCTTGTGAACAGAGTAGGCAAGGAAGATTTTCTCCACTTTTCTGGTGAATCTTTTGTTGTGGATCCGGAAGGAATCATAATCGCCCAAGCCCCACAAAATAAAGATTTCATCCTGTACGCGGATTGTGATTTTAGCAAGATTACCCAATCCCCGGCTAAAAAATATTTTATCCCAGATCGGCGGCCGGAGTTTTACAAAACATTTGGTCTGGAAGAGCAGGAGGAGTGATGAAGGGCTGGTTTGTTCTGAATACAAAGCCTAAAAAAGAATTTCAGGTGGAAAGACTGTTTGAGGAAGGAGGGTTGGATTTTTATTGTCCACGGTACATCCATGAAGCCAGAAAGAGCCCCTTTTTTTCGGGGTATGGATTTATATATTTTGATTATCCCGCCCAATACAAACTGGTCAAGTACACACGCGGCGTGAAGCGGATTATCGGAAATCAGGAGGGCCCGATAGATGTCCCTGAGGAGGTTATCCAACAGATCAAACAAAGAGAGATCGATGGTTACATTGAGCTTGAGAAATACGGCGGAATTCCTGAGATCGGTGACGAAATAGAAATCATGGAGGGCCCTATGAAGGGACTGAGAGGGATTTTCCGCAAAGAACTGACAGACAAGGAACGGGTAATGATACTGCTCAACTTTGTTTCCTATCAGGGCAAACTTATCATTGAAAAGAAAAAATTAAAAAAGGTTCCAACATAATACAGGAGGTCCCGATGAACGTGCCATTTTTGGATCTGAAAGCTCAATACAAAACACTTAAACAGGAGATCGATAAAAAAATTCTTGGGGTTGTCGAGTCCCAAAAGTTTATATTGGGCTCAGAGGTCACAGAATTAGAAAATAAAATTGCCTCCTATACGGGGACAAAGTATGCGATAGGAGTTTCCTCGGGATCAGATGCATTGATCGTTTCCCTTATGGCTTTGGGAATCGGAAAAGATGATGCAATCGTGACGACGCCTTTTACCTTTTTTGCCACAGTAGGGGCTATTATTCGAGTGGGAGCACGAGTGATTTTCTGCGATATCGATAAAAAAACGTACAACATGAACCCGGACAGCCTAGAGGATATGATAAAAGTTGAGATAAAAAAACAATCGAGTTCAAGAGTCAGGGCTATCATACCGGTTCATCTGTACGGTCAGTGTGCAGATATGGCTCCCATATTGTCCTCCGCGGAAAAATATAACCTCTCTGTTATAGAAGATGCAGCACAGGCTATCGGTGCGGGATACCCTTCTCCTTCAGGAGTCCAGAATGCTTGTGGGATGGGCGATTTGGGTATCCTGTCGTTTTTTCCCTCAAAAAACCTGGGAGCTTTCGGAGATGGGGGAATGATCTTGACGAACAATGAAAAATTGGCAGAGAAAGTGAGGATTCTCAGGGTACACGGAGCTCAAAATAAGTACTTTCATGACAGTATCGGGGGAAATTTTCGTCTGGATACTATTCAAGCTGCGGTTTTGCTCGTGAAGCTGAAATATCTAGATGATTGGTCACAAAAAAGGAAAAACAATGCCCTTCTATATGATAGGCTGTTCGAGGAAACAGGCTTGACAGCAAATGGGAGTCTACAAGTTCCGGATGCCGTGTACAAACCTAGTGGTATTCCTCGGTATCACATTTATAATCAGTATGTCATACGAGTAAAAAAAAGAGAAGAACTCCAAAAATATCTGACGTCAAAGGGAATTGCTACTGCTATTTATTACCCTCTTTCCCTCCATCTTCAAGAATGTTTTGCCTACTTGGGTTACAAGGAAGGAGATTTTCCTGAGACCGAAAAAGCCACGACCGAAGTTTTGGCCCTGCCTATTTATCCTGAGCTGGGCAATGACCAGCAGGAATATATTGTCGCCAGCATTAAAGAATTCTACAAAATCGGATATTAGCCTGGATTATTCAGGCTAATCGAACGGAGGATGTTATGAAAACCATTGGTATGATCGGTGGAATGAGCTGGGAATCTTCTTTGGAGTATTATCGGATTGTCAATGAAGCTATAAAGGAAAAGCTTGGGGGATTTCACTCGGCCAAGTGTATCCTGTATTCTGTGGACTTTGATGAAGTGGAAAAGCTACAGCACCTGGGAGAATGGGATAAATTGACTCGATTGATGATAGATGCTGCCCAGAGATTGGAGGGTGCGGGTGCGGATTTTGTGATCATATGCACCAACACGATGCACAAAATGGCCGATGAGGTGCAAGGAGCCATCCGTATTCCTGTCCTGCACATTGTTGATGTTACTGCGGAGGCGATCATAGGCAACGGACAAACACGAGTCGGGCTCCTCGGAACAAAGTTCACGATGGAACAGGACTTTTACAAAGGTCGGTTAAGGGATAAGCATGGACTGGACGTCCTAATTCCCAGTGCGGACGAACGACAGGTTGTGCATGACATTCTTTACAGCGAACTGTGTTTGGGAGAGATCAAGGATCTGTCCAAGGAAAAGTTTAAGAGCGTCATCCAAAACCTCGTCGATCGAGGAGCTCAAGGTGTGATTCTCGGGTGCACAGAAATTCCCTTGATTGTCAGCCAGGATGATTATGAGATTCCCGTTTATGATACGACGACACTCCATGCGCAGGCCGCCGTCGACTTCGCACTCCAATAAGAGTGGACTTAGAGCAGTAGCTTAAGGATATTCCAGATTCCCAAAAAGCACACCAGAAGAATCACCAATCCCCCTACGATGTTCTGAACAGGTGTGTTGGCCAATACCTTCATTTTTTGTCGGTTGTTTAGAACGACCAGCAAAAATATCGAGGCTACCGGAAGGACGAGCCCGTTTGCCACTTGGGCGAACACGATAATCGCCAACGGATTGAAATCAAACAGGGAAACGATGAGCCCCGTTCCGAGGACTCCCATCCAAACGGCCCGGAATTTGCCCGAATTACGCCCTTCTTTCCAGCCAAGGATACCCGAAGAGGCAAAGGCTGCCGCATAAGGAGCCGTGATGGCTGAACTCAATCCTGCCGCAAATAATCCCATCCCAAAAAGCAAGTTTGTGAAGGATCCGAAAAGAGGTTTCAGTTGCTGTGACATCTGAGCCCCACTTTCCAATGTTATGCCCTTTTCATAAAAAGCCACAGCAGAGGTGACCACTATCGATACAGAAATCAATCCGCCAAGGCCGATGGATGCTATAAGATCCTTTTTTACATCTCTTAGATCTTCTTTCTTTTTCCATTTTTCTTTCACGGTAGAAGAATGGAGGAACAGGTTATAAGGAACGACCGTTGTTCCCACCAGAGCTAGTGCCAGATAAAGGGATTTATCCGGGAAAGAGGGGATCATTCCTTTTAAAATGGAGAGCAAGTCCGGTTTGACAAGAATAAGGGTTATCAGGAAGGAAAGGCTCATGAAAAAGACCAGGAATATCAAGAATTTTTCAACGATCCGGTATTTTTTTCTACTGAGCACAAAAGCTGCCACAAGAGAGATCAAAAGAACCCAGAATTTTTTCGATATGGGGCTGACCATCTCCAGTCCCAGTGCCCCCCCGACCAGATTGCCTGCTTCATAAGCCGCACAGCCAAACGTGATGGAAGACAAGGTCAGAATAACTATCAGGATTTTTGTCACCTGATTTTTGGGAAATTCTCTGAGGGATTGGCCCAGATCATATCCAGAACCAAGACTAAGTCTTCCTGTCATTTCTTGCAGTATCAATGTGGTTGCGATGGCAAAGATCAATGCAAAAATGAGAACATATCCAAATTGGGCGCCGGCCAATGAACAGGATGTCACGGTTCCTGGACCAATGAAGGCCGCAGCCACGAGGAAACCCGGGCCAAAGGCGGATCTTTTATTTCTTTTTACCATACCCCCCCCCACCGGGTGTCTCTATACGCAAGATGTCTCCTGATTGGACTTTTAGGTTCGCCTTCGGGCCCAAGATTTTTTTATTTCCTTTGTAGGGGATAAGGAGATTTTTGCCTCTTTTCCCTTCTTCGCCTCCCAAAACACCGTATGGTGCAAAGTTTCGTCTTTCAGAAAGTATAGACACTTGAGTGGGGACAAAAAATTCATATTCCCTGATGATTCCCTCCCCTCCTTTTTGCAATCCCTTTCCCCCTGATCCTTTCCGCAGTTTATATGTTTTGATTCTCATCGGGAGATAGTTTTCTAGAGCTTCCATCGGTGTGTTCAGGGAATTGGTCATATGGGTGTGAACTCCACTCAATCCATCTCTTTCCGGACTAGCGCCCATACCTCCACCGATGGTTTCATAATAGGTGAATCGAGATTTTTTATCCGGATCGAATCCTCCGAAAGCCACATTGTTCATGGTGCCCGAACTGGCTGCCGGTATTCTCTCAGGAATAGCTTTAGATAGGGCTCCAAGGATAACATCGACAATCCTCTGTGAGGTCTCCACATTTCCTCCTGCGGTAGCTGCCGGGTGCTGGGCATTGACCACGGATCCACGCGGAGCGATAATTTGAATCGGCCGCATCAGTCCTGTGTTGAACGGAATATCTTCCTCCACAAGGCAGCGAAATACGTAAAGGACTGCCGAACACGTGATCGCAAAGTTCGCATTCACGCCTCCCTCCACTTGTGCCGAGGAAGAGCTGAAATCGAGGATCGCTTCTTCACCTTTTATGCTTATCTCGACAGCTATTCGGATAGGGATTTCTGTGATCCCGTCATTGTCCATGTAATCTGAAAAAGAATAGATTCCATCAGGGATAGAAAGCATAGTTTTTCTTAAAATTTTCTCTGTGTAATCCTGTATGAGACGCCCATACCGGGCAAGCTTGGTGTGTCCGTATTTTTTTACGGTTTCTTCAAGGCGTTGTTTGCCCGTATTGTTTGCGGCTATTTGTGCAAAAATATCTCCTTTTCTCTCTTCGGGCGTTCTCACGTTAGACAGAATGAAGTTGAGAATATCTTCATCAAGGATTTCTTTTCTGACAAGTTTTATAGGAGGAATAATCAAACCCTCTTGAAAAATTTCCGAGGCAAGAGGCATCGAGCCTGGGGTCATACCTCCCACGTCAGAGTGGTGGGCACGGTTAGCGACAAAAAAAGTCAATTTATTTCCCACAAAAAAAGGAGAAATACATGTGATATCAGGGAGGTGCGTTCCCCCTTGATATGGATCGTTGAGGATCACCAGATCTCCGTTTTCGAAGGAAACAGACCGGAGCGATGCTTGGACAGATAAAGGCATAGCACCCAGATGGACCGGGATGTGCGAGCCCTGAGCAAAAGTTTCTCCTTTGGGATTGAATAAGGAACACGAAAAATCCTTTCTTTCTTTAATGTTAGGGGAGAGGGCTGTCCGTCCAAGAACGGCGCCCATCTCTTCAGAAATGGACACAAAGATGTTTTTGAATAGTTCCAACTCGATAGGATCGAATTTATCCATTGGATTTGACTATTTTTCCCAGAATCAAATTCAATAATCCATCTACCTTAAGGCTGTATAACGGCGGAAGGAATGTTGTTGATTCTTGATCTACGATAAGAGCCGGACCTGATATCCTGTTCCCGGGTTCAAGGTACTCCCTAATATAGACAGACGCTTGGTATTTTTTTCCTTTGTAATAAAGAGCTTGTTTTTTTAACAGAGCTTGTTTTGAAGGAGTCTCTTGCCGTATTTGCCGTTTTTTAAGTTTGATTTTTTTTGTGACTCCTATGGATTTTAAGCGTATGTTGACGATTTCGACAGGCCGCTCTGGGTGATGGTAGGAATAGAGCCGCTGGTGGGCCTTTTGAAATTCCGAAATGAAAGATAAGTGGTCTGCTTGTTTAAGCCGATAGGGGAGTGTGATCTCATAGGACTGGCCGAGATATCTGAGGTCGAGAAAAGGGGATATTTGGATGTCTTCTTGTTGGAATCCCTCCTTTTTCATGTCTTGGATGCTTTTCTTCTGAAGTTCATAAAGATGTTTTTCTATTTCTTTTTTTGTTGTGCGTTCGGCAGTTTTCAGGATTGATCGGGAATAATCCTTTATGGAGTCTGCCATCAACAAGCCAAGGGCGGAAAGGACACCGGCATTTTTCGGGACGATAATTGTGGCGATGTTCAAGTTTGAGGCGATATCGATCGCATGCATGCCACCCGCTCCACCGAAAGATATCAGGGCAAAATCCCTGGGATCGAAACCGCGCTCGATGGATATGACACGTGTGGCCTTTTCCATGTTGGCATTAGCGATTTGGACTATCCCAGAAGCGGTCTCTAAAGGTGTTTTGTCGATTTTTGTCGCAAGATTCTTCAAAACCCGATGGCTTCTCTCTGGGTAAATCCTCATCTTCCCTCCAAGGAAGAATTCCGGGACCAGGCGACCCAGCACAAGATTTGCATCTGTGACTGTCGGAAGATTTCCTTTCCCATAGCAAGCTGGACCAGGATCGGCTCCAGCGCTTTCAGGACCAACCCGTAATGAACCTCCACTGTCCACATAGGCGATCGAACCTCCACCCGCTCCGACTGTATGAATATCGATGATCGGCAGGCGTACCGGGAAGTCTCCGATTTTGCTTTCATTAGTTCTTTGAATATCTCCGTCGATCAAGCATACATCTGAAGAAGTCCCTCCCATGTCGAA
>CAYPGQ010000031.1:0-43226 GCA_964410125.1 uncultured Eubacteriales bacterium
ATATTGACTTTCCCGCACGCCTGGGGCCGGTGATGACTTTGATCTGGTCTGAATCTAAGAGTTTCCCGTAGATTTCCAGGTTCTCTCTGGGAATGATCTTCTCGGAAAGAAAGACGTTCTCGAGCTCGGCCTTCTGATCGATGACAGCCTGTTTGATTTTAAAATATTCCATCTTGCTGCACAATATTTATGTTTTATATGCAATATATTTAATAATTTTATGATTGTCAAGCCTTTTGTAGCTCAAGAACTCATTTGCTAAGTTTCGCTCTCGCCAATCCCGATCTCCATAAACTCGCCTCGAAGTTGTAATTTTTCAATCGAGGAGCCATTTCCAGACAGGTTTTGCCTCTATTTCATAGCCGTTTTGTTTAATAATTTCTTCTGCTTCATAGGTCAGAATCAGGCTTTTATTCAGCCCAAAATGCTTCATCCCTTTTATAAGAGACCGCACTTCTCTTTCTCTCGTGTCTATTTGGGAAATATCAACACTCACTTGAATAAGCTGCGCTGCCTCACCTTTATCCATAAGCAAGAAATCGACCTCTTCTCCTTTGCCGCTCTTCCAATAAAAGAATTCATAGCCTCTCCTTTTTAGCTCAACAGCAACAACATTTTCCAGGATCCTGCTTTCCCCAGGCTTAAGAGACAAGTATTTCAAAAAACCATTGTCGATAAAATAGATTTTTCTAGGATACTGCATCTGGTCTTTCACATTCCGTGAATAATACATGACCTGGAAGAGAAAGAATGATTTTTCCAGATAGGATATATAGTTGGAAATTGTGTTTTTGCTGCATCTGTATCCCATGCTTTGAAGGGTTTTTGTCATTTTAGATATAGAAACAGTTAAAGAATTCAGCAGCAATTTGACCGTATCATTCAAAAGAGCCTCTTCTCTTATGTTGAATCTTTCTATCAAGTCCCTCTGGACCAAAGTCCTGAAATATTCTTGAATGACCTCTTTTCTCTCGATTTCGTCGGCATCGTATATTTCAGGAAATCCGCCAAAAGTGAGATACTCGCGGAAGATCCTCTTGATTTCAATTTCTTTTAAGGCTAAAAGCCTGTCCACTTCCACTTCTTTGAAATTGAGATATTCAAGAAAGCTTAAAGGAAAAACCGTGAAATTTATCGTTCTTCCCCTGAGCTCGGTCGGGATCTCTTTCAATCCGAGTTTGGAACTTGAACCTGTTACGAAGATTTTATACTCCTTATCCATTATTCTTCGTAAAAATTTTCCCCATCCGGGAATGATATGAATCTCATCGAAAAGAAAATAAGAAGGCTGTTTATTGTACAGCTCCTCAACCGCATAAATGAGCTCCGTCAAAACCACTGTCTCCTCTGGGATTCGCTCATCCTCAAAATTAAAATAGACGAAAAACTCATCCTTTATTTTCTCCATCAACAGGAAAAGAAGATAAGTTTTTCCCACGCGTCTAAACCCGGTCAGAGTTATGATTTTGTTCAGTCTTTTCTGAATCAGAGAAGCGACATCAAATTCTCTGTCTTTGAGGTCTTTGATATTTATGTTCTCATTTTCCTTTAAGATGTTTTCAATAACTGATCTTAGCTCCATTATTTCATCCTTTTTATACAATATTGACCATAATTGTATAATAGAAGTGCTTTTTTGTCAAATTTATCGATATCTTATCAATAGATATTATGTAGACTTTCTATTTTCCCCTGTTTTTGCGTCTATACTTTTTTTCGCTTTCTCCAACTTTATAAGCTGCCTGTGACCTATTATCGAATGATGAAAATGTATCCTCGATCCTGTTCAGCAATTTTCTTTCGATGTGCCTTTCGGATAAAAGAGAAACGATATAGGTATTGAGAGAAATATTTTCATCTTCCGCCTGGGCAGAGAGGGCAGCATGAAGACTTTTGGGCATCCGGAGACGAAGCTGACCGCTGTAAGGAGTCACTTTTTCAGGTAAAGGTAATGGCTTTCCAGCTGCTTTCAAAGCTTCAAAATAACCTTCCACTGCGATATGCAATTCAGATAATGCTTCTGCACGTGTTGCTCCGAAGGCACTGAGCGCTTTTATTCCGGGAATTGTCGCAACAAAACTGTCGTCTTCATCGCTCCATTTGATAGAAATCGCATGTTTGTTCATGGATCACTCCAAAACGTCCAGATTATTATCCTCTATAAAACACAACAATTGCCGAACTTGATATGGCTTTGCCATTCCATCTTTCATTACATAACATTTTTTGTTCAATTAGCTTTTATCCAAACCTCTCGTTTTATTGGCACCACATATGGAACCACGTGTCAATAATAACTTTCTGGGTTTTCACAGCAATAATAGAGACGAATCGTATTCTGCTCTTGTCTCAATTCCCCGCAAAACGGTTCATATAATGAATATTGGAAACGATATCCTACGGATTGACATGCTTTTTCATAAAAGCTAGGTACCCATCCATTTGTTGTTTATAGATTTTATGCTTCAGCCCTGGTTCAGAAGCAGCACGACCTTGATCTTTTTTATTGTATTCAGGATTATGCACGGTAGGATCCTGCCCCAGAATGATCAACTTGATTTTGCCTTTGCCGCGAAAGGGCTTAGGCGGAGTAAGATCCGTATCCACATAGGCACCGATTTCAGAACTCGCCAGCTTGTCAATGACCTTCTTAGCCCTAATCGAAAGCGCCTTATTTGTCATCTGAAGCTCCTGCCTTACTAACGTGGATCTATCTTCCCAAAAATCATGCCATTTTTTTCACTTACCTTAATTAGCGCCCCATCAGTTTCTTGATGACTCAATATCCTTTAAGAAATCAAGGACGGCTTTGTTAAATTCTTCCGGCTTTTCCAGAGCCATCAAATGACCTGCATCCATCAAATCGACTTTATTGGAATTCGGGATAGTTTTTTCCAGGTGGTCGGCCATCTCCCTGCATGGTTTCAGGTCAAATTCTGCGGTAACGATAAGGATCGGAACTTGTATTTTATCGAGTTGTTCGCTTGCACTGGGATCTAAATATTGGATCGGGTCCTTATGCGTGAAATGCCAAAAACTGAAATCCTTCCCTATCTCCATCACCCGATCATAAACTGCCGGATCCCTGAAGGACCCCTTAAAAAGCGGACTATTCATCCAAAATTCAAATGCCGACATCTTTCCTTCTTTTTCTAAGATCTTAAGAAGTTCAGCCCATGTTGGATCCACCTCAGAACTCGACTCCGACCGGTACCCGAATATCCATGGCCCTACAGCAATCAACGATCGAACCATCTCCGGGTGCTCGATAACAAAATCCAGGGCAAAGGCGCACCCCAGAGAGTACCCGGCAATATGCGCTTTTGAAATGCCAAGAAATTCCAGCAATGCCTTGATATCATCGTTACAGCGATAGGGCTGTCCTTCGACCGGCGTGGCTGATTTTCCAAAGCCCCGGACATCGAACCTGACGACTTTGTAATTCTTGGCAAAGACCTCGAACTGCTCATCCCAGTGCCTCCGATCGCCACCGTTGCCGTGGATAAGCAATATGGCATCGCCCGATCCTGCGATTTCGTAATAAAGCCTGGTGTTGTTCACCTCCGCATAGCCGGCTTCGATCTGTATTTCTTCTGTTGCCTCAGCTGTACTGGCCGCCTCTTCCCCTTGCTTACAGCCGAATGCAAAACAAAGAAGAATGGTCAAAAGCAAAATCATGAGCGGTTTTTGCATACTTAACCTCCTCTTGATGGGAATATTTGATACAACTTGCTGACAATTGTCAATTCAAATGCAGGTCATCCCGGATTGGTTTTAAGCCTCTTTTTTGCACCAGCAATCACCTATTCACTGGTCCTAAGTATCGGTCCAGCCAAGCCAGGGTTTCTTTGATAAGTTCGTTCATAGGAACAAAATGGTCGGTTTCATATAGCTTCAAAACTTTATGTTCCGCAGGAGTTCCTAAAAGGTCATACATGGGCTTTACAGATGTTTCGTAAGGGAAAGCCATGTCATACTTCCCATTCAACATCAAGATAGGTGTCTTTACTCTCGTAACAAAATTTATCGGATTAACCTCAGGGAGGCCTCTGCTTCTGAGGCCTCCAACTACCGCAATGCTTGCTTTAAAACGCTCCTCGACAGCATGAACGATGGGCGCAGTCCATGCTCCCCAACTAAATCCGAGATAGGCAAGCTTTTGGCTGTCAATATCCGAACGGGTTTCTAAAAAGTCGATGCACCTCATGAGATCTTTTACCTGTTGAATCCGCGATTCCGCATATTGATGGCTATCTGTTCTGCCAAATGAAGCGCTTCGTTCAAACGTCCCTTTGTATACAGGATAGATCACAGCCCTGCCGTTTGTGACTACAAAAGAGAGGAAAGATCTGAATTCTATATATTCATGCATATCCTTGCTTGATTTTTGAGCTGCAGATCCGCCTCCAGGAAAATAGAGGACTGTTTGATATGGAGGAGAAACGTTTTTGGGTAGGAATAGATAGGCGATAATCCTCTCGTCACCATAGGCAGCATCGAGAGTGATCTTTTCCTGAATCCAGTTATCTGAACTTTTATCTCTCCACTCCACATTTGTATTCAACTCTTTCTTGTCATATTCGTATTGATTTTTGAACACCTGAAAAATTTCATCAGAAACAGGGGGCAGCTCATAAAAATCGATGTATTCAGGAAAACTTACAGGTTTTAACACTGGGTCAGAGACTTTTTCAGGTTCTATATATTGAGCACACCTGATGCCATTCTTCGGAGACCGGTCAAAGGGATTAGCCTGGGTCCAGTTGTTGTACATATAAGCGGCATCGTTCCAGGCTCCTCCCCGAATCATTCTGCCCTTTGGTGCTTCGTTCCAACACCACTCTCTCACATTCCCTGCCATATCAAAACAACCGAATTGATTCATGCCATGAAAAGTGCCCACAGAAACCGGACCGTTGCCTTGAAAATTGCTCATAGAATAAATGGTGGAATAAAAAGACGAGTAATATGTCAGGGTGTCAAATTCTCCCCGCGCTGCGCCCCAATGATATATCGTTGGAAGAGTTTTCCCCGAAAACTCCGCGTAGGCGGCAGCTTCATACCAACTGACTCCTGAGACCGGATAATCCTGTTGTCCCTCAGAATAATCCCCGGCCCTCCATGTGGCCGGTCCTGGCCTTCCTGTCTGATCCACGAATTCGGCCATAGCCTGTTCCCATGTCAATTCTTTCCCATCCTTTATGAATTTATGTTTCCAGCATTCTCGATTTCTATATCCGCCCTTGTCGATGAATGTTTTATAGTCTTTATTCGTAACCTCATATTTATCGATAACAAAATCACCTAAAGTCGCCTCACCTACATCTGTGCCCCCCACTCTAACCATGTTAGGAGGAATACGGCCCTTTTTATCCAAATTCCTCTTTAAATTTATTGGAATAATAAAGTCTCTCTGGGTTGTGTCATAACCAAAGGAGGCCGAAACGGCATGAACTGTCTCATATTCTTCTTTTTCCATCTTCCATCTGAAAAATCCCAATGGCATTCTCAGGCTATCGACAGGAGATCGCCCAACATATTTCCATTCACTTTCCGGGAATTTATAATCTTTCATGTAAATTTTTGCATCTGGGGGTACAGTATCAATGCGAATTTCCTGGGAACATCTTGAAATGAGTTCACCGAGTTTGGGATCATTGGGAATATATTTCTCTGCCTCCTCTGCAAGGCTGTAAGCATCTGTCGAATCATTCCAGCTTAAGTTGATTATGCGCTCGATTTCGGGAAGGAGTTCTTGACGGGCATAACGGATTTTAGCCTGGCGGTTGAAGAACCATACAGCGGCGATTGCGATGGCCGCAATGACGAGAATTACAGGGAATACCACGACCGGTTTTTTGATAAGCCGGAGAAAGGAACGCAAGCCTGTATCACCAATTTTCTCGACTTTAAGGCTGTCATGAAGTCTTTGCAAATCCTTCAACATCTCAGAAGCAGAGGCATAACGGTCTTCGCGTTTCTTCTTTAATGAACGATCGATGATGTGCTGAATTTCAGAAGGGATAGCGGAATTCCATGCCGAGACCGGTTTTGCTTCCTCATGCACGACAGAATAGAGGATAGAAGCTTCTCTCTCTCCCGTAAACGGCAGCTGGCCGGTAAGCATTTCGTACATGACAATGCCTAAGGACCAGATGTCCGACCGAAAATCGACATCTTCCCCTCTAGCCTGCTCTGGAGACATATAGGCAACCGTTCCCAGAGTGGTTCCTTCCCTGGTCAGAAGTGTGCCGCCTTTGACCTTGGCCAATCCAAAATCCATTATCTTTGCTTGTTCCGAATCTGTCACCATGATGTTGGCGCTTTTGATATCGCGGTGAACGATTCTCTTCTTGTGAGCCTGTTCCATCCCTTTTGCGACTTGAATGGCGATGTTCAAAGCTTCTTCAATATCGATTGGCCCTCTGTCTATTTTGTTCCTCAGACTCTGCCCTTCCACGTATTCCATGGCAATGAAAGACCTGCCTTCTTCTTCGTCGATCTCATGGATGGTGCAGATATTGGGATGAGAAAGGGCGGCTGCAGATTGAGCCTCGAGCACAAAACGTTCCTTGGCTTCTTTATTCTGCATCAACTCCGGAGGCAGAAACTTGAGGGCGACATTCCTTTTGAGCTTCGTATCTTCAGCCTTATACACAATTCCCATTCCTCCTTTTCCTACCACATCGATGATTTTGTACTTGTCAGCAAGAATTTTCCCGGGAACCAATTCATCGATCGGCCTCAGAATAGTCCGGGTGTGTGATAAAAAAGCTTTATCTTCCGGGTGGATAGGCGTTCCACATTTACTGCAGAACTGGGAATCGTCTAAAATTTCGGCCTGACATTTTGGACATTTCATGAGCGCTTCTCCCCTCTCCAAATACGGCAAAAGGATATCAATTAATGATAATCGAGTCAATCAGGTTGATTTCGCTTCAAAGACTTCCGTATTAGTTAATGAATTCCTTCATGAACACGAGGTAGCCAGCCATTCCAACTCTCTTTGACTATCCCATTTGCGTTTGATATACAAATAGCACACAACTTAACAGGGATCAGTATGAAAGATAAGCTCAAGTAGGGCCTCGATATTTAAAAGGAGAGAAAGATGAAAAAATTTCCATTCATTATCTTTTTGGCCTTGATTTCTTGTTTCATCCTTAGCTGCCAACTCCAACAAACGACAGCGGAACCCGAAGCGACGGAACCTTTAGAACCCGTCACTTACCCTGGCGTGCCGCAAGTCATTGTGGTTTCTGGGACCAACTATGAGATGGGTGTGCAGTACGGCCGGCAGGCTGCCCGTTCCATCCACCACAACCTCGCGCTCTTCAAAACAACACTCCTCCAGATTTTCGGAAAAGAAAAGGTGACAAATGATATGAATGTGTGGGCTTACTACATCGAGAAACATAATCCAGCCCTCAAAGATTGGCTGGAAGGAATTTCTGCAGGTTGTCGAGAAGCGAAGAGAAACATTAGCTACATCGACCTAGTCTTGTTAACAGCTTTCTGGTCAGAAAATTGGGCCCGGCCAAATGCTCCTTATCCAGAAGAGGTCCATGCTTGCAGCTCTTTTGCAGCAACAGGAACTGCCACCAAGGACGGCAAATCTCTTGTTGCAATAAGCACTATGCTATCGATGAATGGCATTCAAAATCTTATTCTCATCGCAGTCCCTACAGAAGGGTTCTCCTTCATTGCGATCCCCATCGCAGGTACAGTGACATTCAACGCGGCGATGAACAGTGCAGGATTCGCCTGGGCAACGACAGCCATCTATTCGCCTGAACCCATTTGGGGACTAGCGAGCGAGGGTTTTTTCCATTATCTCGCTCAATACTGCAAATCACCCGATGAAGCCCGACAATATTTAGCATCGACTCCGCGGGCAGGAGTTACTGGAAATTATATAATGAGCGATGCCGCCGGAAACATTTCTGTGCTGGAATCCAACGCCCAAAATATTTCGATAAGGGAACCAGGAGATCTTGGAGAGAAGTCATTCCTGGTGAATACCAACCATTTTGCAGGCTCTGATATGCAATCCTATAATCATCCACGTGTGGCTGAATTCGATAGCTCTTACAGATACGCCACCATGTGGGAGTATGCATCGGCCGCAGCAGAAAACTCTGAAATAGACTTTGGCTTTGTTAAGGGTATGTTCAGCTACGATGACTGGTACGATCCAGCATCCAAGGAATGGCATTACAATGATCCAGGTTCTCCGAACGGGTTGAACAATTACTCAGGTTCACGAAGTGTGGCACAAACGGTCCTTTTTCCAGCCAGCCTCATCGCCTATTTTCAGCTAGGCACGCCCAGCGGAATCGGTCTGCCGGCTTACGCGACAGGAGAGTACGTCAGAATCAAATTGGCAGAGGACCCACAGACGATCATATCCACTGCCGGGTGGATCGCTCTTTCAAACTACGACGCAGCAAGAAATCTATTCCAAAAGCAATTAAATAGAGACGCCCCATATCTTACATATTTCGTTGCTCAATCGATCGAGGAAAAGCTGGATGAAGCGTTTTCTGCCTACGAGAAGGGCCAAGACAGGGAGGTCTTCGCTTATCTTGAGGAAAGTTCCTCTGAAAAGTTGCGCCTTATGGGTGAGGCGATGACCCATTACACAAAAGCACAACTGTACGCCAAAATGGCGCGAACCGATTTAGAAAGGTTTCGAGCACAGGCTCAATAATCCCCAGTCTCTTTCTCACAATATGGGACACATCGATGTTTCAGGATCGAAACTCTACGGATTGATGTATTTTTTCACGAACGCGAGGTAGCCAGCCATTTGCTGCCTTTAGAATTTGTGTCATAAACCAGGCAATACCAAGCCATTACTCCCACAACATTCGATAAATCACCAATTCTAAGTACCCACTTTCTTTTTCTTTCAGGCAGTATAGGCGACCTTTTTTCGCCGTGGCAATTCTTCTGGTTATCCCTAACGGAGAGAATGTGTCGAGCATATTCCCCATGAATATTCTTGACACAAAAATTCCTGAGCTGTTGAAAACATCGAATATATATTCTCCGGGACTCTGGCCTGCTTCATACGTCATTGCAAAAAAATGTCCCTCATCATCTGTAAAGAAATATTGAAACGCAGGACATTGGTTGCGAAAAAAAATACCATCCTTCATAAATGAACCTTCAATTCTTTTCATAATTCCTTTTTTGAGTTCTTCAGACACTCCGGCTGGCAGAAATTTTTTCCTGATCTTCTTTTCTAAATTTCCAGCAAGATCGAAGACACTTATTTCATAACCGTTTTCGCTGTTCCCTATAAATATTTTTCCCTCTGAAACAGAACAGGAAAAACTGTCCAGGGGAAACCCCCATTTACCCCGAAAATCTGGTGCTTTATGTCTTCCTATCTCTTTTATGGTTTCGAATTTGGGACCGCATAAAAAAAGAGGCCACTCAACATTATTGCCGGCAGGATTAAAAATTCTTTTTAGGATAAGATAATTTCCATTTTCTAACGGAACAACTTGGCCGGTAATTTGTTCAGTTTTTACCTGCTTTTTATAGGCTCCATTTTTGCCAAAAACAACGAACTTTCCCACAATATCTGTAATAACTATATCACCCATATAGTTTACTCTAAGATCGAATGGACTCATCAGCTCGCCTGGTCCCCCTCCTTTGGGACCGAAAGAGGTTATGAAGTTACCATTTTGATCGAATTTAAAAACAGTATTTTTCCCACTCTTGCGGTTCAGAAAATATAAATTTCCCTCTGAATCGACATCGAAGATTTGAACAAAGGTTAATCCAGTCGCTGCAACATCATCATTTTCCGTATCGATCGTCAATTCTTCAACAAGATGAAGTGTATTCGCTTCTCTCTCTACCTTGTATGGCTCCAGATGATTGATAACAACCTCTACTCCATCTTCTACAAACCTTTCTACGTCTGCTTCCTTTTCCTGGCAGCCGACTATAAAGCAAAACAGTAAGAGCAAAGCCAAAATCATGAACCGCTTTTTCATCCCTAACCTCCTCTTGACGGGAATATTAGATTCAACTTGGCGTCGATTGTCAATTCAAACCTCACTCCCGGACGGATTTTGCCTCCCCTCCCAATATCCAAGGGCCTCCGTCAATCGATAATTCACTCTTCCATGTGATCAAAACCAATAAGCGGTTCCTGCTATTTTTTTCGTTTTTTACTTCTATACCTCTTTACGTTCTCTCCAACTTTATATGTTGTCTGTGATCTGTTATCGAAGGTGGAAATTGTATCCTCGATCCTATTCAGCAATTTTCTTTCGATGTGCCTTGCAGATAAAAGAGAAACTATTCCCCCTTTTTGCCAGCTTTATTTCTTCCCGCTTTCTTCCTTTTTGTATCGGTATTCAATAGCTTTTCTGGTCTCAAAATAAACTTTGGAACATAGCCTTAAAAGATCTTCTCTCTCTAATTTACCTTTTTGATGCTGCCTGAGATTTTCCATGAAATCATTCACGGAAATTTCAGGTTTGTATTCTGGATATAAAGAAGTCACTGCGCACAACACGCCAAAACACAATTCGAGTCTTAGGATTTCAGAAATACTCAGATCATAATATTCGGCCGCGTGCTTTATATAATCTTCATCGTAGCGGATGATGTAATCTCCCCCCCCTAAATCACCCATAAAGGCGATTTACTAAAGCCGTATCATTCAATTATGATGACTTTCTTGATTTCGTATTGAAGACTGTTGTCAAGCATAAGGGAAAATGAAAATCTTAAAAATATTTCAACCTAAAAAAATAAATTAGGGGGGTACAAAATGAAAAAGTTTTATGTTCTTATCCTATCGGTCTTTCTCTCTTTTTCTCTTCTTCAAGCCACGTATGTGGGAAAAGTCTATTTTAAATCCCAAGATGGAAAGCTAAAAAGCCCATTCTTTACAACTCAATCGCGTCATGTCGGATTATACTTTGATGAACAGATTAAGATCGGGAACTTGAGACTGTTGAAAATCCAAAACGATCCGGTTGCAGAAATGGAGCACCACAGATACTCCCAATATCACAAAGGACTCCAAGTGTATGGCGGCCAAATCATCAAGCATTACAAAAAAAGTGAACAGGTAGGAATTAATGGAGAATATTATCGAATCCATGATGTCAATACGACTCCTTCGATTTCAAAAGAAGAAGCGGCAGAAATATTCAGGATTGATTTGAACAAAGATGGTTTATCAGAAGTGATTGAAGAATCAAAGTTGCTCATCTACCCGGTTAACGACGGCGATCATCGCCTCGCACATCATATTGTTCTTGAAAAAGGACCGGGATATTGTATGACAGGAATCATTGATGCAAAATCAGGAAAAATTCTTTCAAAATATTCAAACATCCAGTATGAAGATCTAACAATAGGTGTAGGGACAGGTTACCATGGAGCCCAATATAAATTTCCTACAGCTTTAGATAACAATGTCTATCTGCTTATGGATGAAAAACAGGCACGGCCTGTAAATCAGTATTCTTATGATTACAAAACATTTGATGGATTATTTTGGTACGTAGCCTCAGATTTAAATAATAATTGGGACCATGATGGCGCCCTTGTGAACACTCATGTTTTTTTAGGTTTAACCTATGATTATTATTATTTAGCACATGGGAGAAGTGGAATAGACAACAATAACCTCGATATAAAATCAACCATCCACTGGTACGATGGCAAAGACAATGCTTTTTGGAATGGAATAAAAAAACAAATGTTTTTTCTAGATCCAGGAAAGGGAAATATGCAGTTTGCCGCTACAATCGATGTTGTGGCTCATGAGTATTCTCATGGAGTCACACAGCACGATTCAAATTTGGAATATAAATTTGAATCCGGAGCTCTAAATGAGTCATTCTCAGACATAATGGGTGCTGCAGTGGAGCATTATTTCCAACCTAGAGGGACAGGATTTCTAAAAGCTGATTGGCTTATAGGAGAAGATGCAAAACCAAATTTCAATCCCCAGGGATGTAGAAATCTAGAAAATCCTAATTCAAACTGGCAAAGTCCATTCGGCCCCGATCCATGTCACATATCACAGCAACTCTTTGTTCCCTTCTCTTTGGATAATGGCGGGGTTCATCTAAACATGACCATATTCTCACATGCTTATTACTTGCTTGCTGAAGGCGGGACAAACGCGGTATCAGGAAAAAGCGTTAATGGAATCGGAATTGAAAAAGCAACACAAATTTTCTTTAGAGCATGGGTCTATTATCTGACCAAAACGTCAAATTTCCTTGTTGCTGCTAACGCACTCCTCTACTCCGCCGAATATCTTTATGGAAAAACCAGCACAGAATGGCTACAAACAATAAAAGCACTAGAAGCAATTGGATATACATACGTTGGATAAGGAGAAAAACCATGAAAAAAACACTAACAATATCCTTAATGGTTTTACTAATAACAGCCACATCTTTCCCCCAAGGCAAACAAGTCAAAATAACAGCCGAAAGAGCCAAAATATACCTTGAGGCCAGCACAAGCGGCTACTTAATCGAAACTCTTTCCAAAGGAACCATTCTCAATATTTATGGCACATGGAAAAAGCCAGGAGATTGGTACAATGTTTTCTATATGTCGCGAAAATTCAAAGGAATGATCACGGGATTTGTGAAAGCTTCCCTTGTCGAGCCTTTTATCGAAACACAACCGACCCCACCCGAGCCAACAGAATCCCCAAAAGCTCCAGAAACTCCAAAAATCGAAAAAAAACCAACCGAAACCAAACCTAAAGAAGAAATCCCTCCGGCTCCTCCAAAACAAGAAATAATCCCCAAAACTCCTGAGCCGACAAAACTAAAGACTCCAACACAACCAACACCAATTCCCCCTCCAGACTCCCCTCCCAAGCCTAAAAAGATTTTCCTAAAATTCAGCTACAACGCAGGCTTTTCAGAAGATTCCACACCCACATCCTGGTCTCAAGAAATCTACTACGAAAACGCCTCCTACAACATCACCAACAACTTTGCCAAAGGGAATGCCTTTATTGCAGGACTAGGCTACAAGTTTTCATCCACAATCGGCCTCGAATTGGGAGTACACATGTCCTCCCGCAATATAAATTCAGATTTTAATGTCTCCATTCCACACCCTTTGTTATTCAGCTCCCCAAGAACGGCTGAAAACACAGGATCCTATAAACTCACAGAGAATGCGGCTTATCTCAACTTCATATTTAGCATTTCCTTCAACCAACTCAGCCTCGACCTATTCGGTGGACCAGCATACTTTTTCACAAATGCTCAGCTTATAAATCAAATTACTTTTTCTGACACATATCCGTACCAAACCATCAACATCAGTGCAGCTACCGAAACCATAAAAAAGAATGTTTTCGGATTTAATGCAGGGGCAAGTTTGAATTTCTATTTTGCCAATTCTTTCGGGATATTCTTGAATGCTCAATATTTTTCTGGAAGCGCAGATTTCGATCTCAGCAGTGATATACCTGGCTTGAAAGTCTCATTAGGCGGATTAAAAGCCGGAGCGGGTTTGAAAATTCTTTTTTAGATTAGCAGTTTGAACCAATGAAAATAACAAAAAAAAACTGTCTTTTCTTAAGTATCGCACTTATTATTTCCTTCTTTTCAGCCTGCGTATCAGGATCCCTTAAATTCCATCAATTATCTCCTATTAAGACTGAAGCAGTTACTACTGCTCAGGAATTTTATGCACAAGCAGAACCTTCTATAAAAAAACAGGCTCCTCCAAACGCTCAAGATATTGTTATCTTAGGTGATGACAAAATTTTTATGTCCCTATCACTTTATGAATTAAAAGACATATTCTGGTTGGAAATTTACATCTATAATGATGGAGATGAATCCTTTGTAATAAATCCTTCAGATTTGATATTACTAGATGGGAATCGCAGTGGCATTAGACGTTTAGAGCCCCATGACGCAGCAAATATCTATTTGGCCAGAGTCTCCGTAATTCCGCCTTACCAGCCCAAATATGAATATGAAGTCCAGTCTACTACAACAGGATATTTATATTCTTCCGGCTACTACACTGCACAAACACAGTCAACAATAACACAAAAAGAAGACCCTTATTACGCCCTAGGATATAGCATTGGGGCCGTGATTGAGGCAAGCAATAATAAGAAGTTAACTGATATTGCCTCAAGAATATATTGGGGAGGGTATGTTGAGGATTCAACAATACCAAGTAAAACTGGAGGCTATGGAAACATTTATTGGATAAAACCCACAAATTGGATTCCACCAATAATTCTGAGATTTGCCTCTTCTGGTTATGAAGTTAATTTTTTATCAAAAAAAATAAGATGAAAAAAGTCACGCTTTTGCTCCCAGATAAAATCAATCGCACCATAGGTGCATCACGTTGGTCAAAAACAGACGAGATTGATCTTACCCCAGAAAACTTCATCCTGACCCTCACCGACAAATCCAGCTACCACGATCGCTGCACATTTTCACCAGAGGATGTGAAGATTCTTTCCATTGAAGATGCATGAGAAACCCAATTCACCCCCTAAATCACCCTGAAAGGCGATTGAATAGCCCTTCATGCATGTTTTAAGCTGAGGAAAATACATTATAGGGAGAGGTTGAATGAAAACAAAAATCGCTTTAGCGGCAATTATTTCGATCCTTTTAATTTCAACAAGTCACGGACTGCAATCCGAAAAAACTGAATTCCAAATCCAGGCAGAAAAGCAGAAAGCTGCAATGGATGATGTGCTCACAATTGCCATACCATTAACCGATTTTATAACAGATGGATACACTTATCCTGAACAGAACGGCAGCTTTGATGAAAACAGCAAAATTTATATGACAGTTTGTCCGTTCTACATGAAGACTCTTCCCATCAAGGATCCCTGGGGGAATAATTATTTGATCTTTTGTGGCAAGGCTGGCAATGGACAATATGGGCTTTCTGAATGTGTAGAAGATGACGTTGTTATCGTTTGTCTCGGAATGGACGGCAAAAAAGAATCGTGGGAGTTCGATTTTTCAGATCCAGAAGCAGGAATTTTCAAAACTAACGCACTAAATGACTTTAACAAGGATTTGGTCAACTGGAGCGGGAGCTGGATTCGTGCTCCTGGGGAATTACTGGAGGAAATACCTCGATAACACCAAAGACCTAGTAAATACAAATATAGTGATTATACTGCGGAAGAACTTTTACAAGAATGGGAAGATATTCGGGCCTCAGCATTTCTATTATATTGATATTTCTACATATTTTACTCTTGATGACGGCTCAGGAATAGCCAATCCCTCCGTTTTTAATCCCTCGATATGGAATTGGATTGCTTCTTTCATCCGGCCTAGCGCTTTTTCTATGGTTATACCAGTTGCTACACACCCAGGTAAGTCTGGACTGTATGCAGAATAGTTGCCATTGGCCTTCTCTATTATTACTAGATATTTAAACACTTTTTTGCCCTCCATTCTTTAGACCGGCCTGTTTGAGTATGCCATGAACCAGCCGTCCTGTTCAATTATTTTAATAGCATCTCTGACTTTCATTTCTGCAAGTTCAATTGTATAGACGCAGGAAATGTCTATAATTCTCATTTTTCACTTTATTTCAGATGAGAAGCTGCGCAAAGAATACATCGCCCAAACCCTTACAGAGCAGAAAGTCCGGGAGCGCCCCCTGTGTTATATTGCTCCCTCATTCGAGGACGAGACAGACCGCCTGGCAGAAATCGTGAAAATTTCCCTGGGTCCGAGGAGTCGCACGTCAGCGGATTCTTTTTGTAGGAATTGCCCGTGCAACACAATGGGTGTACCTGAGCACCGTTAATAACTATGAGATTTCGGAAATGGAAATATTGAGAAAAGCAGAGGCTGAGGGGCATTTGGTTATTCAGGAGAGGGATGATTTTAGGGCTAGGGAAGAGGAGCCGGAGGAAGATGACTTTTCTGTTTTGTGAGTTTTAATTAACGTATTCCTTCATGAACGCGAGGTAGCCATCCATTTGTTGTCTATAGAATTTATGCTTTAAACCCGGGATGTGTGGAAAAGGAAAAATGACTCTCGATAATACATTATCAGTTGGTTTTATGCAGCCGAAATTCCGGCCATATTGAGCCGGTCCTTCATAATCCCAGAAATATCTGATCAATACCCGTTCCGGACCTTTCGTCAAACAGTTCAGAACGGGCTCACCCAGCGGCAGGACGGGCACATTTTCAAACTCCTCGATTTCCTCCCCAAGTAAGGGAATCCAATGATCTGCCGCCTTCCGGAAGAATTGGGGGTCCTTTTTGCGCAGCTTATCTGGCGGGACAGTAAAGAAATTCTTCAAGAGGTTTGTCGCATAAATGTTTTCGTCCAGGTCGATATCCAATGCATTACAGACTTTTCCAAGGTATGTCCTCAATCCGCCAGGCTGGTTCAAAAGAAGCGCGACCTTGATCTTTTTTCTGTACTCAGGATCATGCACAGTCGGATCTTGCCCCAAAATTATCAACCTGATTTTACCTTTGCCACGAAAGGGATCGGGCGGCGCTAGAGACGTATCGACATACGAACCGATTTCAGATTTTGCTAGCTTTTCAATGATTTTCCAAGCCTTAATCGACAACTGCGTATTATTCATCTGATAAACCTCACTAAAGTTTTTGCCCACATGAAAATTTGAGTAAAAATAGTTACAAACTTAATTATTAACAACTGAAAACTTTTACAAGCTCAATTTTATATTTTTCCTTGTGGTCTTCTATCCAACTGAGCTGTTTGCTTGAAAGCTCGTCTGTACTTTTCACCTCGGAGAAGATAAGGGATTCACTGTTCCATGCGACCAGGTCTGGCCAGCCAGCATTACGCCCCTTGTGAGAGGTGACAATCATCTCGCGAATGAGATCCTCTTGGCAATGTTCTATTGATTGGGTGATGAAAGCTCTAAGTGCCGATTTATTTCTTATAAGCCATGATCCACTATGTTTAGCAATCTTGCTCTTTGGGTCACAAAAGAAAGGATGATTGCAGAATTTCCGTATTTGGCGGTCAAAAATATCTCCACGGTTGTGTTGATACTCCTCAAGTCTTTGCTCTATGATGTCTTTGTGTCTTTTGTAAAAATGTTGAGGTGTGTACAAAAATTGCTTACAAAGAGGTTGCCTTGAGTTCAAATTATTGTGGAACAAGAGGTCGTAAAGCAAAGCCCATAAAAGCCCCCCATAGACACAAGCGGAGTCTATGAGACACCCTGTGAATGCTCTTTCCTGCAGGTAGTATTCTTGGACTAATTCCTCAACCGTCCCAATTTTGCCACTGGGGCAAATCCACGACTTTCTGGTTTTGTTGCTTTTTCGAGCGGCGTGTATTTCAATTATTTCTATCATACTTTAATGCTTTCTAATAATGATAAAGAACATGCGTTATTTGTTTGTCTTCAAGTGATTTCGACTTTTTAGCTGACACTTTAAACGACAGTTTTCGTAATTCATGCTACACCTAATTGATTCCATTTGGCAAGGACTCCATATCTTCAATGTCAGTGGGCAAAGTTAAAAGTGTTAGGCGATTGAATTGTTCATTAAGTCTGTTATATGCTACTAAATACAAGGAAGGAGGGATTGATGAAAAAAGTAACACTTTTGCTCCCAGATAAAATATATCGCACCATAGGTGCATCACGTTGGTCAAAAACAGACGAGATAGATCTCACACCAGACACCCTTCTCCTTGTACTCACCGATAGATCCAGTTACCACGATCGCTACAAATTTAAGTCCGATGATGTGCAAATACTTGCGATTGAATCAGTTAATTTACTTAAAAAGTTTGCCTGGAAACGCTTCCGTAAATCACCCCCAAAACTTCATCCCTAAAGGTTATTGACCAACACCCCGCTCAAGTTGTAAGATTTAATAAAATAAAGCTATAAATATTAAGCATAATATATATATAGTCCTAGAGCAATTATCATGAAACTGGGGGGCTTGAAAGCAGCACAACAATCATGAATTTCTTCATCGGCATCACAGATCAAGCTTGGTTCGAGTACCTTTCATCACTCCCTTCCCCAGATGAAGTCAACTTCTGGCAGCCATCCGGAAAAACCACATTCAGAGCTCTCCAACCTGGAGAACTGTTCCTCTTCAAGCTCCACAGCCCCAATGATTATATTGTAGGCGGAGGATTTTTCGCCCATTCAACGCTCCTTCCTATAAGCCTGGCCTGGGAGGCTTTCCAAGAGAAAAACGGAGCAAATTCACTTCTGGAAATGCGGCAGCGCATAGCCAAATACCGCAGATCAGAGGATCTGTTCGAGGATTTCACAATAGGTTGTATCATTCTCGAACAGCCATTCTTCCTGGATAAATCAGAATGGATACCCATTCTCGAATGGAGTCCAAACATTGTCAAAGGCAAAACTTTCGAAATTGATTCAGAACCAGGAAAATCCATTTGGCATAAACTCCAACTTATACTCTCTCGAAGACAACTGCCTCACGAACCGGACTTGAGAACAGATGAAGAAAGAGCAAGATATGGAAAAGAGACGTTGATAAAACCCAGGCTGGGGCAGGGATCCTTTAAGATTCTTGTTACAGATGCATACCGTCGGTCCTGTGCCATCACACAAGAACGGGTTCTTCCAGTCTTGGAAGCGGCCCATATCAAGCCTTATTCGGATGATGGTCCACATGAAGTAAGAAACGGCGTTCTGCTCCGAAGCGATATGCACAAGCTCTTTGACAGCGGATATCTGACCATAACGCCAAAGTTGCACATCGAAATAAGCCGTCGCATCAGAGAGGAGTTTGATAATGGAGAGTATTATTTTACGTTTCATGGTAATCATGTATCTCCACCGACGAGACTTAATGACAGCCCATCTAGGGAATTCCTCACGTGGCATAATGAGAATGTATTTAGATAAAGAAAATGAATAAGACTTATATAAAAATCAAATTCCCAATAAAATATTTGCCTTTTTTTTTTATTGAAATAGAGGCCTAAATGTACGAAAAAAAAATCTGGTTATTCCTCGCATTAATAATTTCGCTAGTTTTAATAGTAATATATTTCATTTTTTTTCATACAACTATACCTTTACCTGAGATAGAAAAGCCAGAGCTTAACAACATTGAAATAAAAGCATACGAAGCCTTCATGGAAAGATGCAAATTATTGATTTCGTTAGCAACAGCATTAATTGGGGCTATTGGACTTATATTGATTTGGGATAAAAAAGAAGAAATAAAAATCACAAACTTTCAGAAGTCATTCATAATTGTTAGTGCAGTATCAGCAGGCTTCTCAATTTACTTTGGGTATGTTACATACTCTAGGATTATTGAGTTCTTGGCGAATAAGATTTTTAATCTTCAAAAATTAAATCCATATTTAAGAATTCCAATAGAAGGACAATTTTGGACATTTCTATTTTCAATTCTATTCTTTGGAATATTTGTTTTTCTTGATATATCTGATTCAAAAAAAGCAAAAAGGAAGGATAAGAAAAATTGAGAAAGGCCTTATTTGGTATTTGCTCCATATTTTTTCTTATTTTCTCACTCAAAATAATTTTTGCTCAACCCCAAGAGGAAAAATCAATCGGTGATAAAGAAAAAACAGAGAGATCAATAGCTATGTTTGAGAGAATTTATAATAAAGAAATAGCTACCGCCGATCTCTCTTATATTCTAGAAAATATTTCTTCCACATCATTAATGTCAATAATAACTAATTGGGAAAGTAGTCGTGATATATATTTAGAAGAAAATACAATGTTGATCTTGTTAGTTAATTTACTAAATAGCGAAATAAAATTTATCAATTGTGAATATCCCAAAGAAAAGTTAATAGAGGCAAGACCCAAAGCCTTAATAAGTTACTTAGATTCAATCGAAAAAAGCCCTGTTGTTGACCCGATGAGTGTCAAGATACTTGAACAGATGGGAATAGGACCAATTTTGGCATCTCCAGAACCCATCGTTTTCGGGAGGATATATATTAGCTCAAATCCCAACAAGGCAGATGTATATTTCAATGGGAATAAGCGTGGACAAACGAATAATAAATGGGTATTAGTTACTGGAGAATATTCATTAACTTTAGAAAAGAAAAACTATCATACCTATAATACTAGAATTAAAATTGAAGAAGGAGAAAATCCTTCTATACATCAAACCCTAAAAGAGAAAGAAAAATATTTTTACTTAATAAAAAATCTGAATAAGAGCATTTGTATATTAACAAAGAATCTTAATTAAAAGCGATATGAAAAAATTTCATGACAAGGAAGACATGACCATAACTCCCCAGCTAAATGTCGAGATCAGCCGCCGCATCAGAGAGGAGTTTGATAATGGAGGGTATTATTTTACTTTTCATGGACAGAAGATAAACCTGCCGCAAAGACTGGTTGACCAGCCTTCGGGTGAATTTCTTAGCTGGCATAATGAAAAAATCTTCAGGGAGTAAAATGGAATTTAAATTATGAAATACTTTGCTTATGGCTCAAATATGAATCGACAAAGAATGAAGGATCGTAAGGTAAATTTTAAAAAGAGAGAGCTCGCAACTCTTAAAAACTATGAACTTTGTTTCAACAAGCAATCATCACGGAATCCAGAAGAAGGATATGCTAACTTGAGTCCTGAAGAAGACACAGTAATAGAGGGCGTTCTCTATGAAATTAATGATGAAGATATTGTGAAACTTGACAGATTTGAAGGCTATTCTAATCATTACGATAAAAAAACCATCGAGGTCAAACTTAAAAGCGGAAAAGAAGTCTATGCTTTAGTATATATTGCCCAACCTGATAAAATAAAAGAAGGTCTGAAACCAACGAAAGAATATTTGAATCACCTCAAAGAAAGACAGGATTTGATCTCAGAAGAATACAATAACTCCTTACAATCCGTTGATACACTTAAGGCCTCTGATCAAGACGAAGCTAATAATAAAAAGGAATAAATTGTATGAATACATTACCCGTTCCTGAACAGGGCCAACTTGTCCAAGTAAGAAATCGATTTTTTATAGTGCAAGATATTGATCTTCACATCGATCGAGAAACTCAACATCGTACGCATAAACTCACTTTAGAGTGCATAGATGACGATCGTCTCGGGGAAACTCTTGATCTAATCTGGGAACTTGAAGTCAACAAATCCGTCCATACAGACATCGGATTCCCAAGGCCAGAAAAGTGGGATTCTCTCCCACTATTCGAGGCCTACACAAATGCAATTACTTGGTCTTGTAGCTCACTCATAGAAGGCCCTCCACTTCAGTCACCTTTTATGGGAGCCATTGAACTTGAAGAATATCAATTCGAGCCTGTAGTACGAGCACTCACAATGCCCCGTGTAAATCTACTAATTGCCGACGACGTAGGTCTAGGCAAAACCATCGAAGCCGGCCTTGTTGTCCAGGAACTTCTCGCACGCCATCGCATCCGTCGCGTCATGATTGTATGTCCAGCATCCCTTATGAAACAGTGGCAAGAAGAGATGTTGGAAAAATTTAACCTTGAATTTCGGATCATTGACCGTGATGCAATTTTCCGACTTCGCAAAGAATATGGCATCCGTGTCAATTCTTGGAATAGCTATCCACGCCTCATCACATCAATGGACTTTCTCAAGCGTGAACAAAACTTAGTCAGCTTCAAAAATAGCCTTAATCCAGAAACAAAAAAAGCAGGTCTTAAAGACTGGGATCTACTAATAATCGATGAGGCTCACAATTTAGCTCCAGCCGGAAGAAAGGAATATGTCAAAGACAGCGATAGAACAAAAATGGGCCGTGACATAGTTAGTAATTTTGAAAATCGGCTTTTTCTCACTGCGACACCTCATAATGGCTACACCTACAGCTTTACAGCTCTTTTAGAGATGCTGGATCCATTACGATTTTCCAGAGGCCCTTATATCGATCCAAAACAACGTGAACTCGTCATGATCCGAAGATTAAAGGATGATATTATAAAAGAGGGAGCCAGTAAAAAGTTTGCTATACGTAAGGTCCAAAAAATTACTGTGAATCTCCCCTCTGACGAAGAACATACAGAACGCAAGCTTTTTAAATATTTTGAGCTTTATCGCAAATCACGTCTTGCTAGGACTCAAAAAAAGCGGGAACTACTCCCCATTCGGTTTGCATTGACTCTTCTAAAAAAGAGACTCCTAAGCAGTCCTTTAGCTTTTTATAAATCATTAGAAGTCCATCTAAACAATATAACCAAGCCAGGCGAGAGTGTCCCCCAGGAAAAACAAAAAGATGAAGTCCTTTTCAGCAACCTCCATCGAAAGTCTAAGGAAGACTGGGACAACGATACAGAAAAAGCTACATACGAGGAGCAAGCACTCCAAGAGGGCACAAAATTTTTTGGAGAATTAACATCAGAAGAAGATAAATATCTAACAATTCTCTGGGAAATCAGTTCAACCCTACAAGACAAAGCAGATACTAAAGCAAAGGAGCTCATTAATTGGATCAAACAACATATGTTTGATGGCGACAAATGGAATAACGAAAGGCTCATTATTTTCACAGAATATAAAGATACCTTAAATTATCTAAAGAACCGTATAGAAAAAATTGACCCGAGCGATAGAATTCTCACTCTGATTGGAGGAATGCCGACAAAAGACCGACAACAGATAAAATCTGCTTTTCAGACTTCTCCAAAAGAAGATCCAGTACGAATTCTTCTAGCCACAGATGCTGCCTCTGAGGGACTAAACCTTCAAAATCATTGCCGCTATCTCATTCATTATGAAATCCCCTGGAATCCAAACAAAATGGAACAAAGAAATGGAAGGATCGATCGTCACGGACAATCATATCCTGAGGTTTTCTGCCATCATTTCTACTATACAAACCATGCTGATAGTGATTACTTACAGCTCATTATCAATAAAATGCAGACTCAGCGAAAAGATATGGGCGGAGTTGGGGATTTGATCGAGCGAGAAGTTGAACAGCGAATGTTAGGAGAAAGCAAACCATATTCATATTCAGAACATAGAATCAAAACTGTGCGTGAAGAAACAAAGGCCTACACGAAATTATCCCAAGATATTCAAAAAGTGAGAAATCAGATAAAAGAAGCTCGAGAGTCCCTCCACTATACTCCTGAACGAATGAAACAAGTTGTAGAACAAGCCGTAAGTATATCGCTTGGCAAATCCTATAATTTGGAAGAGATCCAAATATCAAACGGAAATAAAGTATATCTGCTTAGAACTCCAGACATCCCTGAAGATTGGCATGACGTAAAAAAAGCACTCAAGGATGCTAAAGGCAGAATACGACCCATAATATTTGATCCGGATGACCTCAAAGAGAGAAAAAATGTATCTCTAATACATATGAATCATCCTCTCCTCAAAAGAGCCTTAGGTATATTTCGTTCAAACATGTGGTCAACCAGCCTTCTTTCTGGAAAGGAGATCCAGCGTGTTTCCTATAAAGTTGTCTCTGATGGCGATTTTCATAAACCAGTGATAGTCGGAATTGGAAGAATAGTTGTTACAAATACATATGGGCAAAAACTGCATGAACAACTTGTGAAGGTCGGAGGTTATTTTTCAGAATCCCAGCTCGAACCACTTCCCATATATGAAGTTCAAAACCTAATACCATCAGATGGAGACCAGCAACAAATACCTAAAGAACTAGCAGATAAATTGCGACTGTGGTTTCCATCACACAAACAAATTTTGCAGAAGGAATTGGATTTACTCGCAGAAAGCGAACAGGACCGCATAAAACAATTGCTAGCCGAACGTGCAGAAAAAGAAGCGGAGCAGATTAAGAATCTTATAAATGAACGTATTGAAGAAATTCGGAGCCGCATAAAAACAGATAAGAGGAAGAAAGATTTGGGACAACTTCCATTAGATTTAGAGGAAGAACTACAATTTGATGAGGACATGAAGTGGCTGGAAAGACGCTTAGATCAGCTGGCCACAGAAAAGAAAAATCGTCCAGCTCAAATTAAAAAACAATACGTAGTGAAACATATCCAAACTTATTCGACAGGCCTTCTATACTTGATACCAGAAACTTTGGTAAAACAATGGCAATAAAAAGAAAAGGATATCAAACTCAGCAAAGCCATCAGTGGTTATCCTCTGTTGAAATGTCCGGGCTTTTATTGAGTGAACCAGTCTTGCAAACCGAATTCCCTAGCGGTCCACCGCCAATAGATCCATATGTTTTCAAAAGATTCCGCAACGAGTTTGAACGGTTCATGCTTTCACCTAGGGAAGCAAAGCAAAAAAATTCCAGACAATGGATTAATTTTATTTTAGAAGACTTTTTGGAAATTCCATCTCACGACTGGAAAAAATCAGACAATCTTCCAGATACAGCCTGCGTTGAGCTTGATCAATTTTGTCAAACTCTTAAACCTTCCCGAATCATCCAACAGAATGGAAGAATCAACTTTATAGCATCTATTACAGATGTCGACCAAAATCTAGACAAAGCAGATAGAACACCTGGAAAATGGAAAGCTTCTCCTTCAACAAAACTCGATAGAATCCTACGAGAAACCGAAACAAGGATCGGCCTCCTTACTAATGGTTTTGAGTGGCGACTTATGTACTCAGAGCCCGGATTAAATACCACTCATATGACTTGGACAGCCCAAGTCTGGAATGATGAGCGTTCTACCTTAAATGCCTTCAGAATGATACTCAATAGAGAAAAAATCTTTGATGATTCCGAAAAACGCCTGCTCATCGAATTGATCAAGGATAGTCAAGAAAAACAGATCGAGATAGCAGGCCAATTAGGGATTCAGATTCGTGAAGCCATTGAAATATTTGTTCATGAAATTGATCGTCTCGACAGATCATTTAATGGTGAATTATTACGAGACTTTTCTAACGAAGAATTATACGAGATAGCTATCGTTGTAATGATGCGGATTGTTTTTCTCCTTTTCGCAGAAGAAAATGGATTACTTCCACATGGAGAAGTACTCTATGATTGCGCCTACGGAGTCAACCACTTAGCATTCAATCTACAACAAACATTCATGACTAACCCAGATTTACTATCAAGACAAATAGATGCTTGGCAGTCTCTATTGGCAACTTTCAGACTCATTCATGATGGGTGTGAATTCTCTGAGCTAAATTTAAGAGCTTATGGTGGAAGTCTATTTGATCCAAAAAGATTTTGCCCAAAGGGCAACACCAAATCTATTCTTGAAGATCCCCGATTTTTAATACCGAACAAAGCAATACACGAGATTCTTCATAAGCTGACCTATGCACGCGCTAAAATTGGCAAAGAAATCATAAATCAGCGCGTAAGCTATAATACACTTGATGTTGAGCAGATTGGCTATATGTATGAAGGCCTCCTTGACCATACTATCTTAAAAGCAGATGATTTAACAATCAAACTGAAAGCAAAACATGATATAAAACTACCAATAAGAGAACTTTTTGAAAACATTGAAAGCGATTTTGAGAAGTGGCTAAAAAAAAGAACAGATCGATCAATTCATGCAATAAATAAAGCAATTGAAGAGCCTCCAAATATCGAGACCTCACAAAAATTAAAAGATATAGCTGGAGAAAAATATTGTGAACAGCTTCTTCCCTATGCCAATTTAATTGATCTGAATTTTATTGCTTTTCCTAGTGAACGTTATGTAGGATTAGGCGCAACCAGAAGGGCAACAGGTTCGCATTACACACCTCAAGTATTAACTGAACCAATTGTAAGAAACACTCTCGCTCCTTTGGTGTATGAGAATCCCAATACGAAAAGTGGATTAAAATCTCCCAAAGAAATTTTAGATCTCAAAGTAGCCGATATAGCTATGGGTTCGGGTGCTTTTTTAGTCCAAGCAGTACGGTATTTATCCGAGAGACTAGTAGAGAGTTGGGACAATTTTGAAGCTCAGAATCCTGATGTTCCTATAACGCCTTATGGCGCTCCTTCAAAAGTACAAGATGAAGAAAATATATTGCCCATCGAAAGAGAAGAAAGATTGCTCTTAGCTAAACGATTGATAGTTGATAATTGCATTTACGGGGTGGATGTTAACTCACTTGCCGTTGAGATGGCAAAACTTTCACTTTGGCTTGTCACTTTCTCAAAAGACAAGCCCTTTACATTCTTAAAACATGCCTTAAAAGAAGGAGATTCGCTACTAGGAGTAGATCTAGAGCAACTGCAGCATTGGTCGCTAACAGAATCTAAAAAAATGGCATTAAGTTCAGAAAAAGTCATGAAAGATCTAAATCGAGTTATCGAACTCCGAAAAGATATCAAGAAAATTGTAGTAGATGAGGTTGAAGATGCTGAATATAAAGCTAGGATCTTGCAGGAGTCAGAAACTTTGCTTGAATGGCTCAAGGTTGCTGGAGATCTTGTTATCGCGCCTATATTGGAGAGCACAGATGGCAAAAGACAAAAAAGTCTTACTGCATCCAATAGAGATGCCTTCATTGGATATTTAGACGAACAGAAAGATATTCAGAGTTTGAGGAAGGCCGCAAAATCGCAACTAAATAAATATAAACCCTTCCATTGGCATATAGAATTTCCTGAAGTCTTTCTAAGAACTAATAGTGGATTCGATACTATTATTGGGAATCCTCCTTTTAAGGGAGGCCAACATCTTACTGGATTGTTAGGCGCCTCCTATAGGGACTATCTGGTTAACATCTTGGCAAAAGGGAAAAAAGGCTCTGCGGATTTATGTACTTACTTTTTCTTGAACAGTTTTAATAAGTTAGCAGAAACTGGAAATCTGGGTTTACTGGCTACTAACACCATTGCACAAGGGGACACACGAGAAGTGGGATTGGAGCAGATTATAAAACAAAACGGGCATATATATAATGCTGTCCCGACAATGGCCTGGCCAGGGATTGCCGCTGTACATGTAGCAAAAGTACATATATCCAAAGGAGAATATGAATTTCAAAAAATACTTGATGAACAAAATGTAGATTATATTTCGCCGTTTTTAGATAGCTCAACAACTTTAAAAAAGCCATTCCAATTAAAAGCAAATAAAGGCAAGAGCTTCCAGGGTTCTATTGTACTTGGGTTGGGTTTTGTTTTAGAAGCGGATTTAGCAAAAACTCTAATTGAAAAGCTTCCAAAAAACAGGGGAGTTATCTTTCGCTATCTCAATGGCGATGATTTGAATTCCCGATCAGATCAATCTCCTAGTCGTTGGGTTATTAATTTTCATGATTGGCCCCTCGCAAGAACAGCAAAAGGTTTCTGGAAAAGTTGTTCCGCTAAAGAAAAACGAAATTTTCTGAGAAAGGGAATCGTTCCTTACGATTATCCAGGTTCTGTGGCAGAAGATTATCCAGAGTGCTTAGAAATAGTGGAAGAAAAGGTAAAGCCGGAAAGGATTAAACTTATTGGCAGGAATGCAATCGCAACAAAGAGAGGAACTTACTGGTGGCGATATGGAGCTGATGCGAAAACTTTGTATGAGGCCATTTCTGAAATGGAGAGAGTTTTAGCTTTTCCTAGAGTAACAAAATATCCCACTGTTACTTTTCAAAAAACTAATATTGTCTTTCATGATAAGATTATTATTTTGCCATTCGACAGTTTCGCAATGTTTTCAGTGCTAATGTCTACATTCCACAGCGACTGGGCTTGGAAATATAGTTCTACCTTAGGCTCTGATACATTAAATTATTCACCTACTGATTGTTTCGAAACATTTCCATTCCCAAAATTTAATAATAGCCTAAAAGAGATAGGGAATAATTATTATCATTATCGTAAAAATCTCACAATAACTCGCAATGAAGGCTTAACTCAAATATATAATAGATTCCACGATCCTTCCGATAATTCAATAGACATTCAAAAATTTAGAGACCTTCATATAACATTAGACAAAACTGTACTTCAAGCTTATGGTTGGGATAATTTAAGCCTAAACCACAACTTTTTTGCAGTAAAATCTAGAATTGATAAAACCGGAGATAGAATTGAAGAAATCAGATTCACTATTTCTCCTGAAACGAAAAAAGAAATCTTGGAACGTATGCTTGAACTAAATCATCAAAGATATGAAGAGGAAGTGAAACAAGGTCTCCACGATAAAAAAAGGAAAAAGAAATATAAGAACCCCGCACCTAAAAAGCTCCAAATAAAAGAGGGGCAACAAGATTTATTTAAACGAGGTTAAACAATGTCACTTAATCCGATTCAAACCGGGAAAGAAGTTATCGATCAATACGGCCGCTATCTATTGAGCACTTTTCCTATTGCTCATTCCGATCTGGAAAAGCAATTTAAAGACATATTACAATATGGTTTAGGTGGCGAAAGATTATTATCAAAAGGCCCTTATGTATTTCTAAATCGACCATTCGAACAAGGCCCTGGCATTGAAGATCTTATACAGGAAAAAGATCTTAATCTTCATCCTGCACTCAAGGGAATATTTCCTTATGAATCTCTTCATAAACATCAAGAATTAGCCATTAGGGCCATTAAGTCTTTAAAACATACAATTGTCTCAACAGGAACTGGTTCTGGAAAGACCGAAGCTTTTCTTCTGCCAATTATTGATCATTGTCTTCATCTTAGGGAAGAAAAGGCAGATCCTGGCATCGTTGCTATCGTTGTCTATCCAATGAATGCACTTGTGAATGACCAGCTAAAGCGGATGAGGATCATATTAGCCGGGATAGGTGTCCGATTTGCACGATATACAGGAGAAACCCCAAACGAAAGTTCTGGTAATATCCCTCAAATGGAACACTCTAAAGCATACACAAAGGAAGAAATTCGAAAGCTCAATGAAGATGAAGATTTTATGCTTTTGCCCTGGGAGGAATGCTACTCGCGCGCGGATATACTGGATCCAGGCAAAACTCCTAGGATTCTGCTAACAAACTACAATCAATTAGAATATTTGCTTTTAAGAGATAAGGATATAGATCTTTTCAGGAATGCGCCTTTAAAATTTATGGTATTAGACGAAATACACACTTATACCGGTGAGTTGGGTTCTGAAGTAGCTTGTTTAGTGAGACGAATACGTCATGTGGCTCATAAAAATCCAGAAGAGGTAATATGCATTGGTACATCTGCCACTATAAGCAACAACAAAGGCAAAGATGATCCTGAAAGATTATCCCGTGAATTTGCTCACAGGCTATTCGGTATTGACAAAAACAACATTGAAATCGTTACAGAAGTTCATAAAAAACCAGACCCACCTGGTGAAATGGCTTATATTCCGCCTTTCCCTTCAAATCCCGAAGAATTATTAGCCAGATTACTGAAAGTAGCGCGAGCTACACAACTAAAGGAGGAAGTTGAGGATATCCCGGATGATTTGCTGGCGATAACAGAGGAACTCTGTGGGAGAGAATCCCCAGTTGCTTCTACAAACATGGAGCGACTTTTCAATCTACTAAAGAATAATAGATTGGTTTATCAGCTGGGACAGATTTTTATCGAATCTAAGCTAATTGGGGAAGTCCTTGAAAGAATAAAATCAATTGGAGATAGAAAAAATAAGGATGAAAATGATCTTATTAGTGAAGTAATAGCTTATTTAACCGTTGGAGCATTGGCCCAAAAGGAAGGGGAGCCACTGCTAAGACCTAAGCTTCATTATTTTGTGAGTGGTCTTCAAGGAATATGGGGAACTTTAGAGTCCAATGGAATCAAATTATATTCCGGATTAGAAAGGGCACGAATAGATTCTGACTCTTTGCCTATGCCTTTAATATTATGCAAAAGTTGCGGTCAGCATTATTTCAAATTGTTTTTGGAAACTGATGTCATTGCAGGTGAGTCTTCCTCACATGGATATCAAAAATCTAGACCTCCCCTGGACAAGCGTGATGTCGAATCTGTCGGTGAAACCATCGCATATATTACAGATGAGTTGGTATCTATGATTGATGAAGAAGGAAAACCGGATAAAAGATATATTTGCCGATCCTGCGGGACTATTCACGAGCAGCTTTCAGATCTATGCCAGAATGATAAATGTCGAAGGAAAGGCTCAGAGTTTCTGGCTGAAGTGTTGATATTTCATGATGAAACCTTAACTCAATGCCCTTCTTGTGGTTCTTCTAAGAGTAATCTGATACCAACAAATTCAAGCGAAGTTTATGATGTGCATATTTTGGCACAATCGCTTTTAGGGGCTATGCCAGAAAAAGAATTACAAAAGTTGATAGTGTTTGCAGATAGTAGACAGGATGCAGCATTTCAGGCTGGCTGGATGGCAGAACGTTCAAAGCGATTTCGTCTAAGACATTTGCTCTACTCTATCCTTGAAAAAGATACAGAAAAGATTTGGCCCTTAGAAAAACTAGCTGAAGAAATTGTTGAGGAAGCCATAAGATTAGGATTATTCAAAAGACTACCCTGGGGACAAGAAAATGACGAAATCCAGGTGAGATGGTTTCTGCTTGAAGAGTTTGGAACAGTACAACAGAGAAGAATTGGCGTTGAAAATCTTGGATTAGCAAAGCTAATTTACCATGGGCTGGGAATAGAAACAAACTCTGATTTTTTTTCGCACTGGGGAAATATTTTTGGATTACAGCCCGAAGATGCGGTCAAAGTGGTCCGTCTAATTTTCGATTATTACAGACGTAAAGGGACGATTTCAGATCCACTTTTCCAACGATGCTGGAGCTATCAGGATAAAGAAGTGCGTAAAGGAATTATTCAAGTTCAAGATTACTGGTTCCCTCAAGTTTTAGTTCTGCATTCACTTACGCAAAGTGATAGTAGCAAACGATTCACCTGTGGATTAATAGCTCCAAACGGACGTTCTGGAGCACAACTCATAATCAGTAAAGCAGTGAGTGCTGAAATTCGTAATCGAGATGACTTTGGCAAACATAGAGATGGATTTCTTGCTTCGGTATGGGAGCTTTTTGAGAAAAAAGAATTGTTTGTGAAAGCTAAATTGAAAAGGAGAATCCACGGCAAAATAAAACAGATCTCTATATCTGCACAAGCCTTCCAAATCAATATGAATAAAATCGGCATTAAAGAAACAGAGGAAAGATTTCTCTGCAGCTCATGCAGACGCGCTCATGCAACATATCTTCCCACAAACAAATGCACAGAATATAACTGCAAAGGAGCAGTGAAGGAAACAACCAGAGATCCAGAACATTTTGATGTTTATCAGTATACACAGATGGCCTTTGTTCCTCTTAAATCATGGGAGCATTCTGCTCAAATTCCAACAGAAAAACGCATTGAAGTGGAACAGGAATTTAAGAAAAAAGATGGAAAATACAACTGCATTGTCTGCACGCCCACTCTGGAATTGGGTGTAGATATTGGGCAACTTGAAATGGTCCTAATGAGAAATGCACCTCCTTCGACTGCCAATTATGAGCAGCGCTCAGGACGGGCGGGAAGGCGGCACCGAATAGCTACGGTTTTTACCTATTGTCGGGGGAATCATCATGATCAGTACTTTTTTGAGGCTCCTGAAGAAATAATCGGAGGATTAGTGAAAGTTCCTGCCTTCAGCCTTCAGAATGAACCTTTGATCAAAAAACATATACATTCGACTATCTTAACCGGATTAAGGGAATTTCTGGATGAAGAACAAAAAAATATTCTAAATAGAGCATTCCCGACATTTATTTTATCCTATATCGGTCAGAAATATCCTGATCCTGGGAATAAAGATAAATTTCGCTTTAAATATCACAAAACCCCATTAAACTTCTCTGATCTCCAGGAGATAATTGGGACAGATAAGCCGAGACTAGAATCGACACTTAGGGAAGTCTTTTATGATTCTTGGCCTAAGGGGGATAAGGCGGCAGTTAATCCTGAATTTTTATCACTGGCTATAAATACTTTTTCTTCAGGCTTAGCACAGCATTCAAATAAATTTTTCAATCGTGTATTAACCTTTCGTGACCGAATTAAAGAGCTAAACCGAAAAGCAGAGGACGAAGCTCTGAGTGAAGAAGAAAAAAAGGAAAGGAAGTCTTTGGATAATGCAATAGAGACTTATCAGAAAGAAAATCGGGATAATTATTGTCTTTCTTATTTGGCCAGAGATGGCTTTTTGCCAGGATATGCACTGTCACGTGAGGGAGTATTTGCCCAGTGTATTGATCCGTTTATCGAGCTAAGAAGACCGGTTACTGTTGCCATACGGGAATTAACCCCATCAAATTTTGTATATGCTAACAAAAATGTTTTTAGAATCGGGCGGATAAATTTTAGGCAATTTAGCTCTGGGCAGGCGACAGAAAATGTTGATTCTTACTTTGAGCCGATAATTTATGATCCAAATCTGGATAGGATTTTTGATATAAACACTCAAAACAGCGAAGGAGGTTCATCCGGACTAAGAGAAATTGATATGTGCAGGCTTTTGGAGGTTGAGCTTTATGAGTTAGAAAAAATAAATGATCGCAAAATGTTTCGCAGAAGAGTGGCCTTCAACAATTATGGAGTTCCTCTGCAGGATCATCACGGGGGAGAAGCAGGAAAGATTAACCAAAAAGAATTTATGCACTTATCAAATCAAAAGTTATGTTTAATAAATATTGGACCGACGAAAATTCTTAACAGGGATATAACCAAGATGGGCTATCCATTGTGTCCTGTTTGTGGAGCTGTTAGAGACCCATTCATGTCGGATGCAGAAATCGATCGGTTTATTGAATCACATAAAAAGTCATGTTCAATTAATAATATCAAACGAGTGGCTCTGAAAACAGAATTCAGATCAGAAACTTTGAAAATAGGGCCATATAACGAGCATGACCAGGCAGTCAATGTTTTTGAAGGTTTAAGGCTGGGCGCTGGTGAAGTCCTTGATATGGGAAAGACTGAAGTTGAAGGCTTTATCGAGACTGATGATAGTGAGAGGTATTGGATTGTATTTTATGATCCTGTCCCTGGTGGATCAGGATTTATTCCACAAATCATGAAATATTGGAATCCTATAATTGAGGCTGGGATTGAACTTGTAACGAATTGTCCACGAAATTGTGAAGAAGCCTGTTATTCCTGTTTGATGCATTTCAGAAATCAGCAGTTTCATCGTGAGCTAAATCGTTTTACTGCGGAGGCTGTTTTAACTGATTTATTGGGTGAATTGACAAAGTCGATGGATATTCCCCCAAAATTCATTAAGAAAGAACCAGAGACGGGCGAAAGTGACGCTGAGGATAAATTTATTGATATTTTGAAGGAGAGGGCTTTTCCATTGCCTGAAGGTCAGTTTAGAGTGGATTTTAATAATGGCGGTTATACGGTAGCTGATTTTGCTTACCCTGATAAAAAAGTACTCATCTATATCGACGGGATGTCTGAGAAAATTCATGGCAGGCCAGATCAGATTCGAAAGGATAATATCATAAGAGCGAAATTAAGGATGATGGGATTTCATGTGATGGATATTACCGCTGTGAGTTTGAATGATGAGGTAGTGGTCAATAATTTCCTAGCTGAGTTGGGTGTGTATCTAGGTTGAGAAATTTTCTTAATATGAAACATTAATCGTTTAAAAAAATAGTATGTCTAAGAGAGTATTCCTACTGGGAGCGGGTTTTTCCAGATTGGCTGGTTTACCGCTAGCGAGTGATTTATGGCATTTTGTTTTAGATTATTTAAAAAATTCGAGAGATATGCGAGACACCGGATCTTCAGGTTTCTATAAGGAATTACTTCATTTCACAGAAAAAATCGAGGTCCATTATCCCTGGCTATTAGAAAATGTTGAACTTCTATTTACATATATTGACCTAGCCCATCTCCACGGAAATCTAGGAATATTCAAGAAGTTTTTTAATGATTTTGCAAAACTACGTATTTTTAGATGGCGTTTGTCGGGTGCACTTTATAGGACAATCCGCTATAAACATGATGAGTTTAGAAGTGTAAATAGAAAAATTACTGAGCAGCATAAAAATGCCAACAAAATATATTGGTGGTTTTGCAAACAATTAAATAACTCAGATACAGTGATTACCTATAATTATGACTTAATAGTAGAAATAGGATTATGGCTTCAGAATAAATGGACATTTTTAGATGGATATGGAATTTTAAAAAAAATAGAATCCTTTCAATCTAATGGAATAGGATATCCACCGAAAAAGCCAACTCATTCTTCTATAAAGATTTATAAACTTCATGGATCTCTAGGTTGGTTTTATGACGAACAAAATGAAGATATAATCTTTGGTGAAATAAACGACAGTTTTGATGATTATTTTGGAAATTATTATGAAAATAATAGATCAGATTTGTGCGTAAGACATGATGAAGGAACAACTTTTATCGAACCTAGTTTTGTTAAGCTTTTCAATAGACGGATTCTTTTAGATATTTGGGCAAAAGCCTTCCAAGAAATATTAAAAGCAGATGAATTAATTATTATTGGATACAGTCTTCCATATGCTGATTCGGCTGCCATAACTTTTCTATCTTCATCTATACGGTGTTCAAATATATCTAATTTAAAAGTTGTAAATCCAAATCCTATGGTTTATGCCAAATTCGAGAATCTTTTTAATAGAAAAATCATAAGCGAATCATATAAATTTGAAGATTGGATTGAACAACACATGTGTTAACACGAGGAGAATCTAATGGATACAATGACCTTCTTTGACGCTACATTGAAAGTACTAAAGGAAGCTGGAGGTGGGCCTCTTCATTATCGAGAAATAGCAAGACTTGCCATTGAATCAGGGTATATTAAGCCAGCCGGAAGGACGCCAGAAGCAACTATCGGAGCCATCCTCTACACTCATATTAAAAAGGCTGAAGCTGCTGGTCAAGAACCTAAAGTTTCCCAGGTCGGCAGAGGTCAGTTTGTTCTATCAAAGAAAGTAAAAAGAGGTCCTCTAAAGCTTCTTGAAGAAATGAATGAAAAAGTTCGTTCTGAATTATCTGAAAGGATTGCAAATTTCCATCCTCAAGCCTTTGAAAATTTAATCGGTGAATTACTTTCAAACATAGGATTTGAGAATGTTGTGGTCTTAAAATACAGTGGGGATGGTGGCCTTGATGTTGAAGCAGAATTAACTGTTGGAGGAGTTACAAATGTTAAAACAGCGGTTCAAGTAAAGCGTTGGAAAAACAATGTCCCAGGAAAAATTGTCAGAGAACTTCGAGGAGGGCTAAAAACCGATCAGAGAGGCTTAATCATCACGACATCTTTTTTCACAAAAGATGCAAAAAATGAGGCTACTGAAGAGGGGAAAACTCCGATTTCACTTATAGACGGAGAAAAACTTCTTGACCTATTGATTGAAAATGAAGTTGGTGTTTCTAAGAAAAAGATTACATACTTAGAACTTGATCTTGAGAAACTTGAAGAATACGAGGAAGAAACTGGAATATCTTCAATAGGTAAACGCTTGGGATTTTGGCCTCTACCTGGGGGAGCAAAGAATTATGTTAAGTCGACTCAGAAAATGCTTAAATATGTTGCACAAAATGAACCCACCCAAGACCAAATGATTGAGTGGATGCCCTCAGCATTCCCTAAAGCTCAAAGTGAAAAGACAATTGTTACCTATATTCGAGTTCTTACTACATTGGGTTTATTAAACTTTGATGGAGAAGTAATAAAGATAACTAATGATGGGACTGAGGTCTTAACAAAAAACGCGAAGGAAAAAATTCTTAGACAACTGAATTTATGTGTAGCAGGGATCGAAGAATATTTGGATTGTCTTGAGAATGGACCAATGACGTTCAAAGAGTCCCATGAATTCTTCAAAAAAACACTATCTGTTGATTGGGAAACGGATTACCAGACTAAGATTAGACTTCAATGGCTAGAAAATGTTGAAACGATAAAAAAAGTTGGTAATAATTATATGCTGGCGCAATAGGAATATAATGTAGCTTCGAAAATCACCCCTAAATTCATCTCAAGGGGCGATTGAAATAATCATAACGATATTGATATCGTTTATTTTATATAAATAAGAGATAGAGATGGTGGGATAAAATGCCTTCATCATTTAATTGGGTTGATTTTGCAGAAGATGACCGCCAGCGGATGATGGAAATTCTCCATCTTTTCCATGAAAAAGAAATCCGGGAAGAGCTTGGAATAGGAAGTGTTCGAGATGCGTTTTCGGATATTCTGTTTCCTGGAACAAGTACACTTCATACCAGGGCAAAATATTTTCTATTAATCCCCTGGATTTTTCTGAGGCAAGAGGGAAAAAAGACTTCTTCTGACAAAATTGAGGAAAATTCCAGGTATGACGAAATCAGCATTATCCGAGCCCTTATTAATTCTGGAGAAGATGACGGGGTAATAGGCAAAGTTGCTGGAAGCAAGCTTAAAATCTTGCCAAGTTACATGTACTGGTCGGGGCTGGGTATATGGGGCATCCGTCGTTTTGATGGGACTCTTTATCAATATTTCAAGTCTTTGGACAGCTTCTACTTTTTTAAAAAGAATATTATCAAATCAGACGACAAAGAAATCATATCGAATGTACCCTATAATTGGGATCAAAACTTACCACCCAGGCCTAGCAATTTCCCAGAAGGAGCAAATTTATCCCTCTCCCCTCAAGAGGCAGAGTATTTGAGGGAGCGAATTGTGACAAATTGTAGAAAGAGCATTTTAGCTTTCCTGGTGGATAAGACTGTGTCTACTGACGTTGATTACATCTGGATGCATCCCCAGAGTGCAGAATTCTCAGATTTGCACAAAAACCAAATTCAGCATGCTAAAAACTTTTCCCTTGTGATGAATGGAGCTTCTCTGCTTTACAACCTTATGCTTTCAGAGAAACGAAATAACGAGGATTGCATTAATAAATACCAAAACAAACTATCTGATTGGATAAGCGATATCAAAAATCAAATGTCTCAAATCCTCATTTGGGACATGAATGCATTCTGGAGAATTGTTTTTGAACAAAACAGTCACATTCATTTTATGACTCGTAGGTTCATAGAAAACTGGATTGATTTTGTCAAAGACAAACAGAATTTAGACAAACTGCAAGAAAATGACCATGCAAGATATCTGATCACAAGAAGAGAAGTCAAGATCAAAGGTAAGCGGTCGAGACTCAAAAATCAAAGAATGCTTGAGCAATGGTTGGGAGAATCGGGAGCATGGCCATTGGGTTTTCGTTGGAGCATTGCCAGACGTCTTATCAATGATATTCTGGAAGGTTTAAGAGGCAAATAAAGGACAGATATGCTTGATCCAAAAGACCGGCAATTGTACATTCGGGCTCTTCAGCCTCCTTCAGGTTATAACCTTGACCGCGCTCTCGCCACTACATACACACTGAATCTACTCACCCTTTTAGCAGTCCCTCTATCCTTTGCCAGATTTGATCTGAAAACCAAAGACAAAATTCTTGAGGAACCAATATCTATCCTGGAGGCAGTAAGACGGATAACAGGAAAATTTCATGTTTTTTGCCAGAACGGCGGGATTAAGGTGCCTAGTTTTGCCAATCCTCTTTTCCAATATCTTGAGGAAATGGTTATAGAGGTTTCACCTCCTCACCCTGAAGGTATTTTTCATCCTAAAATCTGGATACTGCGATTTAAGGAGCAAGGTGGGAAAAGCGTATTCTATAGATTTTTGTGTCTTTCACGAAATATCACCTTCGATAAATCTTGGGACACAATTCTGACTCTCGAAGGAGCGGTGAAAGGGAGACTCTTTGCACGTAATAACCCGCTTTCTGATTTTGTTAAAGCTTTACCCAAATTAGCCAAAAAACCTCTCAGAAAGAAATTAAGGGATGAAATTTCTGATATTGCAGAGGAAATTCGTCATGTCGAATTTAAAGCACCATCAGGATTTGAGGATTTCTCTTTTTGGCCAATGGGATTGCCGCAGCATAAACGCTTCCCGATTCATAAAGATTATTGGCGAATTATGGTAGTTTCGCCGTTTTTGACTAATGGCCTCCTGCAGCGTTTAGCTACAAAGAATAGGCACAGTATCCTTATCTCTCGTAGTGAAGAATTGGATTTTCTTAAGCCAGAAACGCTGGAAATGTTCAAAGAAAAATATGTGCTGGATGAAGTGGCAGGAGACGAGGAAGAAACAAGCATAGAGATCTCGAGTGAAGCAGCACAAAAATCTCAATTAGATGGTGAGAGTGATCTCTCGGGATTGCATGCCAAGCTTTTTGTGGGAGATACCGGATGGGACTCTTATCTATGGACGGGTTCTGCGAATGCCACGACCGCAGCTTTCAGTAATAACGTAGAGTTTCTGGTTGAATTAAAAGGGAAAAAGAGTAGAGTCGGAATTAAGAAATTTCTAGAAAAAAAGGAAGGAATCACCAACTTTGTTGATCTTTTGCAAGAATATATACCTCCTGAAAAATCCCCAAAGGAAAATGAATCAGAAAAAGCAATGGAGAAGAAACTGGAGTTAGTAGAAAGACAGATCGCCAATTCGAATCTAAAAGCACAAGTTTCCCGAGCTAAAAGAAAAAACCAGTATTATTTAGATTTGCATTGGCCAGGAAGCCTAAAATTCAAAGATGCCGAGGAGATTAAATTTTCAGTCTGGCCAATCAGCATGAAACCGCATTCTGGAATAAAGCAGAATCTCTTCAAACCAGTATTTCCTATCAGGTTTTCAAGCCTTTCTGTTGAAAAAATCACAAGTTTTTTGGCTTTTAAATTGGAATTAGGCAAGTTGAGTAAAAGTTTTGTGCTCAATCTCCCAATTCGAGGAATCCCAGAGAATAGGGAAGAAAAAATTCTTCAATCCATCGTATCTAACCGGGAAAATTTTCTGCGATATCTCTGGCTTCTGCTCTATGAAGGGGATTTCACCTTTTTCGATACAAATCTTGAAGCAAAACTAAAAGGAATATTCGGTCCAAGTCAATCCTGGTCAATAGGAGAAGAAATGCCTCTTTTTGAAGAATTGGTCAGGGCTTACAGTCGATCCCCTGAAAAGATCAAACGCATCACAAAACTTATCGATGATATAACAAAAACAGAAGAAGGCGATAAGATTTTGCCTCAGGAATTCAAGCAGCTATGGGCAATATTCAAAGAGGCAAAGTTAGGTTAAGAAAATGGAAAAGCGTCCAGATGTACAAAAAATTTTAGATCAGCTCAAAGACTTTCAATTGCGATCGGTTGAGAAGGTTTTTCAAAGGCTTTACTTAGACAAGGATCCGACCGATCGGCTTTTGATTGCTGATGAAGTCGGATTGGGGAAGACGCTTGTGGCAAGAGGAGTTATTGCCAAGAGTGTAGATTTTTTGTGGAAGAAGGTCGATCGCATCGATGTGATATACATTTGTTCAAACCGAGAAATCGCCAGTCAAAATATTAACCGGTTGAATATCACCTCCGAAAAACAATTTTCCCTGGCCTCCCGCCTGACTCTTCTTCCCCTGAAGATTTCCGGTTTGAAGAAGCAGAAATTGAATTTTATCTCGTTTACTCCAGGGACATCGTTTGATCTCCATTCCAGAACGGGCATTATGCTAGAGCGGGCACTGATTTATAATATTTTGAAGGAGGGATGGGGCTTAAACAGGGCAGGTCCGATAAATTTATTCCAGGATTGGGCTTCGAGGAAGCATTGGCATGAGCAGCTAAAAGAGTTCCCTAAAAAAGATATTGATGAAGATCTCGCCAAGGGATTTCTAAATGCTCTAGAAGAACGGATTAAGGAAGACAAGGCCCAGGGAAAGCCGGATATCAGAAGCAGATTTGACGACTTATGCCAAAGATTTAAAGTTGTTAAAAAAAAGCCGAGAAATGTTTCTGACCGTGATCGTCGCGATGCCACTCAGCTTATTGGTGAGATGCGGATGAATTTAGCAAAAGCCTGTCTTGAAGCCCTCGAACCTGACCTTATCATCCTGGATGAATTTCAAAGATTCAAACATCTAATGGATGGTGAGGACAATATGAGCCAATTGGCTCAACATCTTTTTAACTATAAAAACCCAGATTTTCCAGCAAAGATTATTATGCTCTCAGCCACACCTTACAAGATGTACACATTGAAGCAAGAAGAAGCTGTAGATAATCATTATGCTGATTTTATCCGAACCGTAGGATTTCTTTTTAAAGACGAGCAGAGAACACGATATTTTGAGGAAAAACTGAAGAGATTCCGCAGTGATTTCTTTGCGATGACCAAACAGTCTATTGCGAATCTACGATTAATCAAACAAGAGATTGAAGAAGAACTTCGGAAAGTCATGATTCGCACCGAAAAATTGGCCCAGACTCCTGACCGAAATGGGATGGTCAAAGAAAAGAAAGACGTTTTCTGTAAGGTTGAGATTCGCGATTTAGAAAGCTTTTCTGTTGTCGATAGAGTAGCCCAAGAGGTGGGAACGTCTGATATGGTTGAATACTGGAAATCAGCTCCCTATCTTCTAAATCTAATGGAAGATTACGATTTGAAGCGAAAATTTGATAAAGCCAGAAAAAAGGAAGAATCTAGCCGACCACTTTTAGAATTGATCAAAGCCTCACAAAAAAAGATGTTGCAGTGGGAAAGAATACAGAAATACAAAAAGATTGAGCCAGCCAACGCAAAGATAAGAATGCTGATGGATAATGGCCTAGAAAAAGAGAGCTGGCAGTTGCTTTGGGTGCCTCCGTCTCTTCCTTATTACAAACCGAACGGTGTTTATGCTGATAAAGACCTCCAGAATTACACCAAGAGCCTCATTTTTTCCTCATGGCAGGTTGTTCCTAAAGCGATTGCTATGTTGTGTAGCTATGAGGCAGAACGCCGGATGACCAAAGGTTTTCCTGGATTGGGGATTGACTATGATGAAGTGACGAGAAAGAGAAGGCCGCTTCTCGTTTTTAGAGAAACAGAGGGAAGGTTAGCAGGCATGGCAAATCTAGCGCTTTTTTATCCATGTATGACTCTGGCTCGGAAAATTGATCCCTTGGACATCGCTCTTAAGATAATACCCAAATATGGGCCTCCTTCTTATCTGCGGTTGAGGGCAGCGGTGAGAGAAGAAATAGGGAAGCTTTTAAATGAAGCTGTGGGGACTACTGAAAAACATAGTGGAAGACCGGATAAACAGTGGTACTGGGCAGCATTGGCTTTACTTGATCGAAAATTCTATTTTGATGAAGTCAAGAATTGGTTTGGATCTAAGGAAAATGGGCTGCGATGGGAAGATAGCATGGAAGCGCAAAGGGAAAGCGAAGAAGATGCATTCTTCAAGCGGCATGTGAAACAGTTTAAAAAATTTTTTGATAAGCCCGAAAAGTTGGGACCGATGCCAGGAAATTTGATTGATGTCTTGACGAAATATGCATTGGCTTCACCGGCTGTTACTGCGCTGCGGAGCCTGTTGAGATTAAGGGAGGATGAGGGAGCCTTTGGATTGCCCCATATTTTTCAAAGTGCTGCAACTGTTTCGGCCGGATTTCGTGTGCTCTATAATCTTCCCGAGACGACAGCTTTAATCCGGAGCCTGAACGACAAGGAGCCATACTGGGAAAGAGTCCTGGATTATGGGATTTCTGGAAATCTTCAGGCAGTATTGGATGAATATGTGCATATACTTAAAGATTCTCTGGGATTCGTTGATCATCCATACGAGGAGATAGTGCTTCTTATTGCAAAAGCTATACATCAAGCCCTATCAATCCGAACCGTCAGCCTTGAGTATGAGGATATCGCGGCTCCGCCTTATTCTCGTCGAATCCAAGTCCAAAAAAAGAGAATTCGCTGCCGATATGCTTTGAGATTGGGAGAGGACAAGACTGAAGGTGATGAAGAAGTAACCAGGTCGGGTCAAGTAAGAGATTCGTTTAATTCACCGTTTCGGCCATTTTTGTTGGCAACAACTTCTATTGGTCAAGAAGGGTTAGATTTTCATCAGTATTGTCATTCGATATACCATTGGAATTTGCCAGCAAATCCGGTGGATCTGGAACAAAGAGAGGGGCGGATTCATCGATATAAAGGGCTGGTGATTAGGCGGAATCTTGCCAAGCATTTTGGGTTGAAAACGCTGAATGAGAATGCTGTCGATTTTGATCCGTGGAAATTCTTGTTCGATCAAGGCGTTGAATTTAGATTGGAAGAAAGAGACGATATTTGGCCATTTTGGGTATTCGAAACAGATGGGGGAGCTAAGATCGATCGTCATGTTCCATGTATGCCCCTGAGTAGAGACCGTGAGAGGTTAAAGGATCTACAGAGCACGTTGGTGCTTTATAGGATGGTCTTCGGCCAGCCACGGCAGGAAGATTTGGTTGAATTTTTAAAGAAATATATGGACCAGGAAGAAATCAAAAAAGAGATGGATAATTTCCGCATCGACCTTTCGCCTTAAATAAAATAGGAGGAAAGAAGTGAAGAATTCAAGCGATTATCAGGTACATTTAAAAACCCTGGTTTTAAAGACCGTTAAAACGGTTGTCAACCAATTCCAAAGGAAGCCAGATATTTTTTTCAATGAACATGATTTTCACCATTATTGTTATCATTCGTTTTACAGGCAGAAGGAGTTTTCCAAACTGTATAAAACTAGTGATGGGAGGATGACAAATATTTTGCATCCGGAATATCCGACTCTGAAGAGGTTCAGTCGAAAAGAACCTAAAGTGGATCCCAAGGGAGTAAGAGCCAGATACGATATGGCGATTTTGAATCCAGATTTCATAGTGAATAATGAATTCGAGAAAGTCCGCTGTAGAGATATTTCCAAATTCAAACCTATAGATTATCGAACAAAGAATCTTGTCGCAGCAATGGAATTCAAATTCATCATTAAGCACGGTGATCAGTTCAAACATGAGATTCTTTATGATCATCTCAAACTAAAAAACGCAGAAGAGGCGGATCTGAAATGCATGCTGGTTTTCACGAATACAATTGACAGGGAAATTGATTATTTTAAGGTCCAAGAATTACATAGTGACAAAGAAATAAAAAAGATTTACGTTGCTGTTTTTAATAAAAATGGGAAAAAAATTAAAAAAGAAACCCTATATCCAAAAGGATGGTTGGTTGAAAAAATCTGAGCAAATGAATTGAACATTGTGAAGCTGAACTATGAAAGAGTTTTCTAAGGAATTGAAGGACTTCATCAAGAATTCAAAATGGATTTTTGCAAAAACCTATGCTGCAACTTGGCCGCATCATTATATTGTGAAAGAAAGGGTAGACGAGGATCTTTTTATAAAAATGGTTGAGCATATTCGGCGCTTTGGGTATGAAGGACGGTTCTATAAAATGAAACTCATCTACTTTGAAGAAG
>CAYPGQ010000032.1:0-42046 GCA_964410125.1 uncultured Eubacteriales bacterium
ATCGCCCTTGAACAACATTCGACTTCGGACGGATAAAATATCTCTTTCTCAATTTCACGATCAGTCCCTGGTTTTCTAATGTTTTCACGTTCTTGCGGAGCAAGATTTTTTTCTCTGGAGAAATGCGAAGCTCCCGGGCCAATTTTGATAGACTCATCCCGGCTTTGTTCTTAGCAAGCAAAGACAGGATTTCCTTAGTCATGCTGAATTATTCAGTCTAATTTCTTACTCTGTAATTTATCACTACCCCTGGGATTTAACAAGCTAAAACCTATCCTTGTTTCGTTTCAGCCAAATTCGGACCACTCATGATATTTTCTAAGCGATGGTTTACGTATAATAAAATCACGCAAGGAGATATGCATGAGTATCAGGAAGAAGTCGTCGCTTGAATCGATCGTTCGGGAGATCAAACGAAAGACCCGCCGCAAGTATTCAACGGAAGAAAAGATCCGTATCGTTTTAGAAGGACTACGGGGGGAGGAGAGTATTGCTGATCTTTGTCGAAGAGAAGGAATCATAGAGGCTAGATCTTTGAAGGACGACAAGAAGATCTTAGCCTATTATATCCGCAGATAATCCTATATGCAAAAGGAGTAAGTGTTGGACCTTGGATTTTTGAACTGGCACTTGCATACTTAATCGCTGAGTTTCAAGGATAAGTGCGATAAGCTAATTTGGGCATAAGGATTGGATTGACAAGACTTGTGATAGAAAGAATCACAATGTAAAACGATTTTTCTAAAAATTTGAAACTAATTCGCTTGACTTTCGTATACATATATGTTCCAATATTTTAGAAAAATGGCAAAAAAGGAGAAAAGATGCTGACAAGAGCAGAGGAACTTATACTTCTGGCTGTCTCGCGCTTGCAGGAAAAAGCCTATAGTGTTGAGATCCGCAAGGACCTAAAGCAGATTACGAGACGGCCCTGGTCATTCGGTGCAGTGTATATGCCACTAGACCGATTGGAACAAAGAGGGCTATTGGATTCATTCCTGGCCGAGCCAACAGCAGAGAGAGGAGGCCGCAGTAAGCGGATCTATAAGCCGACAAAAAAAGGCCGTGAAGCATTGGAGGAGATTCGTAGGATTCAGGAAGCGGCCTGGAAGGGAATGCCACAAGGCATGAAGGATTGATATCCAATGAGTGCCCGTAAAGAACGATTCTCTTCGCCCAAACTAGCCGAGTGGGCGTTGAAACGGATCTTTCCTGACGATGGGATCTATACGTCTGCAGGGGATTTTGCAGAGGTCTATCAAGAGATCGCCAAAAGACGTGGGATTATGGCTGCACATGTGTGGTACTGGATACAGATCTTTGTGTCCCTTCTACCTTTTATTATTGGAAAAATTTATTGGGATGGAGTGATGATCAAAAGTTATTTCAAAACAGCGATTAGACATTTTTCTCGTCAAAAGGGTTATACATTTATAAATATGTTCGGCCTTACAGTGGGTTTGGCTTGTTGCATAGTGATCTTTCTCTATGTAAGCGATGAAATAAGTTATGATAAGTATCATGCCGATCTTGATCATATCTACCGAGTCGCGGTGCATGTGGAATCTCCTACCTATAATGCTACTTCCGCCAAATCATGTGCGCCAGTGGCACAGGTTCTGAGAGACAATTTCCCACAGGTAGAAAAAGTGGCACAAGTATTCCGCGTTAACGCCGGTTTGATGGAAAAGGGAGATAAAAAATATTATGAGGATACCAGGATCTTTTGTGACCCTGAGTTTTTTCAAATTTTGACCATTCCTTTTCTCCAGGGAAATCCCAAGACAGCACTTGACCATCCTTATACCATGGTGCTGAGCGATCGTATGGCAATAAAGTATTTTGGCCAACAGGAGCCTTTAGGACAAACCATCACCCTCAACAAGCGCGACTATGAAGTAACAGGAGTTGTCGCGAATGCTCCTCATAACACCCATTTTAAATATGACTGTTTTGTCTCCATGAAAACGCTTGAAGGCCGGTATCCATTCGACCGGTGGTTTTTATCAAATTTCTATATATACGTTAAACTCAATCCTTTAGTAGATAAGTCAGAATTTGCAGACCTGATGGGCCCTATCGCACATACCTACGCTCCAAAAGAATCGATTGAAACGAATGAAAAAATCAACTATTTTCTGCAACCTGTCGGAGATATCCATCTATTTTCCCATTTGCGCAACGAAGCTGAACCAAGTATGAATCCGCTATATCTCTATATCCTTTCTGCCATCGGGCTTTTTGTGCTTTTGATCGCCTGCATGAATTTTATCAACCTGAGCACAGCTCGCTCGATCCTGCGTGCCAGAGAGGTTGGAGTGCGCAAAGTGATTGGAGCAGTGCGCAGTCAGTTGGTACGGCAGTTTTTTGGTGAATCATTGGTGATCATCATCTTGGCACTTGTATGTGCATTGTTTCTGGTTTATGGGATCTTGCCGCTTGTGAATACCATTGCAGGTAAAGCTTTTACAGTCTTTGTTTTGCTGCAGCCCTCTATTTTAATATTCATGGTCAGTTTGGTTGTATTTGTCGGCCTGGCTGCTAGCGCTTATCCTTCCTTGTTTCTCTCGACTTTTCAGGCTGTGAAAGTATTAAAAATTAATTTCCTGACGGCTGCAAAAGGCTCTGGTCTGCGGAAAGTATTGGTAGTCAGCCAGTTTGCCATATCCATTGCCTTGATTGCAGGAACTCTGGTAGTGTACAAGCAGATCAATTTTATGAAGAATCAATATCTTGGATTTAATAAAGAACAAAAGCTGATTATCCCAGTGAGAGGCATGATCTCTATCGAGGAGAATTATGAGACTGTAAAAGCTGCATTTTTACAGCATTCTTCCATCATCGAAGCGGCTGTTTCTTCCAAAGTCATCAGCCAGAGATTGGACCGATGGGATACCGAACTAGTAGGTCAAGGAAAAGATGAAGGTCGGGTTCTAAATCATATATATACCGGGCCGGATTTTATAAATACATACAAGATCGAATTGATAGCAGGCAGGAATTTTAGTCTAGAGCAAAGCACTGATGCAAATGGAGCCTTTATCCTTAACAGGACTGGGGCTGCAGAATATGGCTGGTCACCTGAGGATGCTTTAGGAAAGCGCTTGGAAAGTGTTGTGGCAGGTAAAGTAATCGGAGTGGTTGAAGATTTCCACTATATGGGTCTTCAAGCCGCTATCGAACCTCTGGCTATATATTGAGGGCCTGACTATTTTGGCACCATCACCCTCAATATATCCACCGAGCATTTGACGGAGGCTCTGGCTTTTGCTGAAAACAAATGGGGGGAGCTTTTTACTGGGAATCCTTTTGATTATTTTTTTCTGGACACCTATTTCAACCGGCAGTATCAGGCAGAGGAAAGGATAGGGAAGATGTTCAACGTTTTTACGATTTTGGGTGTTATCATTTCTTGCCTGGGGCTTTTCGGATTGGCATCTTTTACTGCAGAAAGGAAGATCAAGGAGATTGGCATTCGCAAGGTTTTAGGGGCTTCAGTTTCAGAAATTGTCCTGCTGCTTTCCAAGGAGACTGTTAAATGGGTTATAATCGCTAATCTTATCGCTTGGCCCTTGGTTTATGTGGTCATGAATCTGTGGCTGTCAAACTTTGCTTACCGCATTAATGTAAATGTGGGAATCCTGGTTGGTTCTTCATTTTTGGCTTTAGCTATTGCTCTGTTGACCGTGAGCTACCAGTCCATAAAAGCAGCCTGCGCGAATCCGGCAGATGCTCTGAAGCATGAATAGGAAAGTTCCGATACCTTCTCTATGTTTCCATCGATAATTTCATGATTAAAAATAATAAAGGGAAATGTGGGGAATTGCATATTTTTCCCTGACGTGTTTGATCAGTTTCAAATCCTGGATCCTTTCCCGTTCCTGTGCATTCCTATCCCCAAATTCAGCCATTACCTCTTTTCGGATAAGTTCTCGCTCTGCTTCAGAAACCATCCCTGAAACGAGGGCCTCCGCCTCACTCTCCAGATCCTCAAAAAGCTCCTCATCCGAACCTTGTGTGATCAGATTCAGGGCACGAGAGAAAACCTGTCGTATGTCTGGAAGACTATCAGGGCAAATTGCTAAAAATCCTTCAACCGCCTTTTTCAATTTTTTCCGTTTATTTTCCCTGCAAACAGGTTTTCTTTTGCCGCCGACCTTTCTTTCTTTGTAGGCTTTATAGCCACGCAATACAAACGGGTGACAGAAAGCCAAGGACGATATTTTGTTTTTGCGACCGGGCCTTCTCCCCTGTGTTACAAAACAATCCTCGATCCCTTCTCGTACAATCTGAAGTGGGATGCCTATATTTTTCCATTCCTTTATGTTTTCTACTTCCCTGGCCGAAAGGAAAAACGGGGCTCCGCGATGTTCGAGAAAAATCCGGGTAACAGCCTGGAAATACCGGCTTGTTTCCTCGTCGCTTCGCCTCATAACACCTTATTCCGGTCATGGATTATCCTGAGGCCTTCCAGCACAAGATAGGGCTCAAGATATTCGATCAATACGAGATCAGGATAGATCTGGGAGGCAAAACTTCCGGTTGCAATGATTTTTATACCCTCACCCAATTCGTTGGAAATCTCGTCGATGATGTTGGAGATGAGCCCGATATAACCAAAATAAAGGCCAGATTGCATGCTGGTGACTGTTGTCCGCCCGATAGCATTCTTGGGCTTTTTTATCTCGATGCGCGGAAGTTTGGCCGTCTTTAAGTAGAGGGCCTCGGCAGCAATCTGAATTCCGGGTGCAATGGCCCCTCCCAGATACTCGCCATCTTTGGAAATGACATCAAACGTCGTGGCCGTTCCAAAATCGACGATAATGGCAGGTCCCCCGTATTTATCGAATGCCGCTACCGAAGCCACGACTCGATCGGCGCCTACATCTTGGGGGTTCTCGTACAAGATGGACATCCCGGTTTTCAGCCCTGGCCCCACCACAAGTGGATTTATGTTTAAAAAGTCCTGGCTCAGACTCTGGAAAATCGGTGTGAGCGGAGGGACAACACTGGAAATGATGACCGATCGAATGCTTTTTGCTTCGAGCTGAGCAAGTGACAAAAGATTGAGTAAAATGATTTCATACTCATCGGTTGTTTTTTGCTGTTCTGACCTGATTTTCCAGTGCTGGATGAGATCTTTCCCGTCAAACAATCCCAATGCAATATTTGTGTTTCCGATATCCACAGCCAATAACATATCAAGCCTCCTGTGTCATACTAATATAAAATAAATGCATGGGTTAGACAAAGGATATCGAATAAAAAACAAAGCCATAAAACATGATATTTTAGAGAAGCGATAGAATGTGCTCCAGGTTCTCGCCAATTCTGCTGTTCCGGTCCTGAAGTTCTTTCAACCGTGTTTTCGCTTCCATTACAACTTTTTTGGGTGCCTTTTCAACAAACGCTTCATTTCCCAGCCGGTTTTCTATCTTTTCTATTTCTGCTTTTATTTTTGTCAGTTCTTTTTCCAAACGCTGTTTTTCTTTTTCGAAATCGACCAAACCTTTCTCGAGGGGTATTGCCATTTCAATCGAACCGGCCACTCCTTTTAACATCATTTGGCCCTCTGGAAACTTATCCAGGATCTCTAGACTCTCGACATTAGCCAATACCTCAAAGTAAACTTGATGTTCGCGGATGGCCTTTTTTTCCTGTTTGCTACATTTGACCAATAGACGTATTTTTTGTTTCAAGGGGATCTGGTTTTCAGCCTTCAGGGTTCTCAACTCCACAATGGCGTTTTGGAGCACTTTCATGGCACTCTCTTCTCCCTTATCTATCATTCGCGCATCTGGGGTAGGAAATTCAGCCAGAGCAAGAGAAATGCCATCAGAAGGAAGGTGCTGCCAGATTTCTTCTGTCACAAACGGCATGATCGGGTGGAGAAGCCGCAATATTTGATCCAGGGTATCGATAAGCACGGCCAAGCTCGTTCGTTTTTTCTGTTTCAGGCTCGGCTTGACCAGTTCGATGTACCAATCGCAAAATTCATGCCACACAAAGTGGTATATTCTGTCGGCGGCCTCGTAAAACTTATACTCCTCAAAAGCAGCATTCATGTCAGCGATAGCCTGTGTTAGACGGCTCCTGATCCACTTGTCAGCCAGGGTTAACTCCTCCTCCTTCACTTCCAGGTCTTCCTCCTGCAGGTTGATCAGAGCGAACCGGGAAGCATTCCAGATCTTGTTAACGAATGCCCGGTAACCGGCCATCCGTTCCTCACTGAGAGAAATATCCATCCCCGGAATGGCAAGAGCTGTAAGGGAAAAGCGCAAGGCATCTGTCCCATACTTTTTCATCATTTCCAGCGGATCGACAATATTGCCTTCGGATTTGCTCATCTTGCGCCGCTTGAAATCCCTCACCAATCCGTTGATAAATACACGACGGAACGGAATGTCCTTGGCAAACTTCAACCCCATCATGATCATCCGGGCCACCCAGAAAAAGATGATATCAAATCCTGTGGACATTAAGTCCGTGGGGTAAAATGCTTTTAAGTCATCAGTCTCATCCGGCCAACCCATGGTGGCGAAGGGCCATAAAGCTGAACTGAACCAGGTGTCTAAAACATCCTCTTCTTGGACAAGGTTTGTACTCTGGCACTTGCCGCATCGTTCTGGTGTTGCCTCGGCTACGATGATCTCGCCGCACGCCTGGCAATACCAAGCCGGAATCCTGTGGCCCCACCAGAGTTGGCGTGAGATGCACCAATCATGGATATTGTACATCCACTCAAAATAGGTCTTGGCCCAGTTGGAAGGGATAAATTCAATCTCTCCCTCTTTGACGACCCGGATGGCTTCCTTGGCCAGAGGCTTAACCTTGACAAACCACTGCCAGGACAGATTGGGCTCGATGATGTTTTTGCAGCGATAGCAATGGCCTACCGCATGATGGTAGTCCTCGGTTTTTTCAATCAGGCCCTGTTCTTCCAACCGGACCAGCACTTTTTCCCGACATACAAACCTGTCCAATCCTACAAAATCTTCCCCTGCATCTTTTGTCATAATCCCAGAACCATCTATAACGATGACCTGTTCGAGGTTGTAGCGTTTCCCCAGCTCGAAGTCCACTGGATCATGAGCAGGGGTAACCTTGACAGCGCCGGTACCGAAATCCATCTCCACTTGCTCATCTGCAATGACCGGGATCTCCCTGTTCTGGAGAGGAAGAAGCACTTTTTGTCCCACATACTTGGCATAACGTTCATCCTCCGGATGAACAGCGACCGCCGTATCTCCCAACATGGTTTCGGGCCGCGTTGTGGCCACAATGATATAATCCTCCGAATCTAAAACCGGATACCTTATATATGTGAGGTTGGAGGCCAGCTCTTTATGCTCAACTTCTATGTCCGATAGCACAGTGGCACAATGAGGACATCTGTTCACAAGATAATAATCCCTGTAGATCAGCCCTTCTTTGTATAGGTCGACAAAGACGCGCACCACAGCTCTGTGAAACCCTTCATCCAGTGTGAATCTTTCTCTGGTCCAATCCAGAGAGGTCCCCAGCTTAATGAGCTGGTCTATGATCACACCTCCGTATTTCTGTTTCCAATCCCATGCAATCTCTAAGAATTTTTCTCTTCCGAGTTTTTCCCTGGACAGGCCCTTTTCTTCCAATCTCTGTTCGATCACGTTATGAACAGCGATGCTGGCATGGTCTGTACCCGGGAGCCAAAGGGTGTTGTATCCTTGCATCTTTTTCCACCGCACGATTATATCTGGAAGTGTGAAACACAAGGCATGCCCCATATGAAGAGAACCGGTAACGTTCGGAGGGGGAAGAACCATCGAGAATCTTTTTGCGGAAGACGACATTTTTGGTGTAAAAACACCCTTTTCCTTCCAATCTCTCAGCCACTTTTCTTCAACAGGATCAGGATCATAGGCTTTTGCTAAAACGATTTTTTCTTTCATGCAACTATCCTCAATTTCAGAGCCCTATTTTAACCTGAACTATTCATAAAAAACGCCGATGTTTTTTTTACTTCAACAATGTCAGGAACTTATCCTGACATTGCTGCAAATAACAACAAAACATTTTCAAGAATACCATTCTTTCGAGTTTATATAAACCTTAATGTTAAGGTTGGCTGGATCGGCCTCGAGGTTTTTTACACATCGGGCAAACCGATATTGCTGGGTGGGTGGGGTGGGGAGTCTCGATTCGTGCTTAATCCAGGTTAACAGGTAATGGATATTTTTTAAAATCAGAAACCTTCACACAAAGTAAAAAAGGTAAAGGCTGAAATTTTTTGGCTTGATCATTTTTTATTGGATAAACCTAGACCAAAATTCAAAAAGTAAGAAGTAAAAATTAATATGGTAATCGATAATATTAGCCACATAACAAAAGGTTCAATCTGACCGCAGGGGCTGTGGGCAAATTCAAGCTCCGAAACCTGCGGCAGGTTAGCCTTAACGTTATGTGTAGAAAGTATATATGAACATAATTGTGTTTATTCTGCTAATATTGAATGATAAAAAAAATAAATTAAGGAGGCAAATTATGGCTTTTAAGGCAATATTTCTAGCACATGCGCCTGATGCAGATTATGAAAAACATAACAATGTTATTGATACAGGTAAGTATAAACTTTTTTCAGTTGTGGTAAAAACTCAAAACGAAGCAATTAAAGTGTCTAAAAGTATCTATAAAAAAGAGAAGATAGACGCTATTATGCTTTGCCCTGGTTTTACACATAATGATGTATCAGAAATATTTCAGGCACTTGAGGGTAAAGTATCTGTCAATGTTTCCAGAGGAGATGGGCCTAGTAATAAAATCTCCCAGCCATTGATTCAAAAAGAATTCTACAATATGTAAAATGAAAAGGATCTCTTCCACTTTGTGTGGGTAGGCTCTAATGGAAAAATACATCAGGTATGTCCGTAGCGCCATTGAGGATCTAGCCTTCACGAGTTGTTCTTCGAGGGTAACAATATAGGGATATTCCCATATTGTCGGCGATGTTGTATTGAGCATGACTTTGCCAAAGGATCAGGGATGCAGGCAAGCACAGGAACAGAGGTTAGAGTGGAAGAGATTGGGTGTTAATGCGCGCAGTTCAAAGCCGCCGAGAAGGACGATGAGGGAATGGCGTTAAAGATCCGAACTAGAGCGGAGGCACATGCCTGATGGATATGCAACACACTGAAAATTATGCTCACACAATATGGAAGAGAACCAATGAAAAAAACACATAACAAGATGTGTAAATATTGCTTATGATGGTCAATACCCATATAATTCATTTTTGTACCTCCTAAATTTAAATTTGAATCTCATTAAAATAAGTAAAATTTAAAAAGATGGACGAAAGGAGAACAGATGAAAAAAAGAATGAACCGCCGTGAATTCATGAAAAAAGGTTCAACCGTTGCTATTGGCGCGGGATTGGCCCTGAGGTCGGGGCTCAGCATGAGCCAGGGAAAAGAGATTAAAAGTGATATAGTCGAAGTCCTGCATGAAGGGGTTGTCGGTCCTGGGCGCAAGGTGGATCAGGAAGCCGTCAACATGATGGTCCGGGCCGGTATGAAAAACCTTTCAGGTTCAAATAATCCTTGGGCGGAGTTTCTTAAACCTACTGACAAGGTAGGACTGAAAATCAACTGCCTGGGGCGCCCCTTGCTCTATACACACCATGAGCTGATTAAAGCAGTGAGTAATGAGCTTATCGCATTCGGGATCAAGCCGAACAATATCATTGTATGGGACCGTTTCGAAAAGCACATGGAAGACTGCAAGTTCGAGTTTAACAGAAGCGCTGAAGGCGTGCGTGTTTTCGGAACCGTCTCCCTAGATAACAAAAAGAGTTCGGACGATCCGAGCCTTATGTATGAGACCGATTTCGACAATCCAAAAAAAAGGAATAACAACAGCAAGATTTCGTATCTCTCGAAAATATTCACTCAGGAATGTGATAAACATATCAACTTGGCCATTCTTAAGGACCATGGACTCTCGGGTGTCACACTCTGCCTGAAAAACCTCGCCTACGGGCTCTGCGGCAATAACGCCCGGTGCCACGGTAGAAAGCACATCGGACCGTTTATTTCGGATTTTTGCTCGATCCCGGTTGTGAAGAAAAAAACAGTGCTTCATATAATAGACGGAATCGAAGCCTGTTACGATAACGGACCTGTGCCCAGGAATAGGAAGGTTTTCTTTGAGCCGAAAAAGCTCTGGATCGGCAGAGATCCGGTTGCCCTGGATGCACTAGGACACAAAGTGATCGCCGCAGAGAGGAAGGCGCAGGGTGTTCCCTCACTGGAAATGGCAGGAAGATTTCCAGACCACATCCAGATGGCCGCTGATAAAGGTGTGGGTGTTGCGGATTTGAATAAGGTAAGGATAAATAAGATAAAATTGGGATAAACTGGCACCGGCCCGATGAGGCCATCGGGCCCCTGGTAATGGGTATTTTCTAAAATCAGAAACTTTTATTGAATACTGGAAATGTGACTTATTGTTTCTGGTTATTGATCAACCACATCTTAAGCTCTGCCACTATCCGGGCCTTTATTCTCTTTTCCAACTCTCTCTGCACGCCCAGTATTTCATTTTTGACCAATTCCCGGACTTTTTCATCCAGCTCAACTTTCATTTCGGCGGTTGAACCTTCATCCCAAACAGGCTCCTCAGGAAGAGTCATCGGAATTTTTCTCTCCCCGATGGCGGTTCGCACCTTTTGAACCAAAGCGTCCGAATCGAAAGGCTTCTGAACAAGTTGATCGTATTCGAACGCTCCCAACCTCTCCTTATCCAACGGTTCAAAGGCCTCTTTGATCAGTATCAGAGGCACCTGATTAAAGGCTTCCTGATTTTTGATGTGTTCACCCAATTCATACCCATCCTTTTGGGGAAGCGAGAGGTTCAGGAGAATGGCATCTGGGTTTATCTGGCTAAGAGAATCCAAGACTTCCTGTCCATTGCTAAACGGGAAGATTTCAAATTCTGAGGTGGGAAAGGACATTTGGATGAGCTTTTGGATGGACGGAGAATCGTCGGCAACAAGTATTTTGTAGTTCATCAGCCTTAGGGATATAAGTACAAAAACTCTGAACCCATTGTCAAATTGAATTTTCATTTTATTGCCAATCTTGATGCTCTTGTTCTTGACTTCGTTGTCCCTTTCTTGGGAAAAAGGAAGCGTGGGACTGAATTGGAATCATCTTCTACTTCTAGGCTGAATCTATTTATACTCTATATACACTGATTTTTCACCGAGCAAATTCTCGACATCTTTGGTGAGTTCTTCTGAAGGCACAACAGCTTGTATCTCTCTCGACTGAGCGACCATCCGGTAGGAATGTGGTGCCTCTAGTTCGAAGATCACGGGACATTGTCCCCTGTATTTATTCAGAATAGTTTTTAACTCTTCGAAAACAGTCTCCTCGATACCCGGAAGAAAAATCCTCAGCACCACTCTCTTGGCTTGTTTCTGGAATGCCTCCCCCAGAGGCATGATCTGCAGCAGGTGAATTCGCCGACTCTCTCCCTCCCCTAAAAATTTCCCCTTGATCCAAACGAGCTGGTCTGCTCTCAAATACTCATAATTCTTTTGATAACTGTCCGGAAAAACAACCACTTCGATGCGGCCGCTCAGGTCTTCAAGCTGCAGAGTAGCCATCCTTTCCTCTTTTTTTGTCCTTAACTGCTTCACGGACGAAATGATACCTGCAACCTTGATCTCACTGTTAAAATCCAACTCATCATCCAACTGGCTAATAGTGTGAGAGACAAGACGGTTCAACTGTTTTCCGTAATGTGTCAGAGGGTGTCCCGTGATGTAAAAACCCAAAACATCCTTTTCGTAGGAGAGCAACAAGGATTCATCCCATTCCCTCATTTCCTGAACTTCTGGAGGGACCTGGGGCGATTCGATGTGCCCCTTCCCAAAAAGAAGATTTTGTTTGGAAGAGTTGATCCTCTGGATTTCATGGGAATAGCCAATCATATTGTCGACAAGATGAAACATCTGGGATCTTTTCCACTTCAGGGAATCGAGCGCTCCAGCTTTGATCAAGCTTTCGATGACCTTCCTGTTTATGGTTTTGGGGCTTGCTTCATCAAAAATATCGAACGGAGAAGAAAAATGTCCTTTTTTCTTCCTTGTGTTTATCAAAGCTCTGATGGCTCCTTCTCCGACATTTTTGATGGCAGAGAGTCCAAAACGGATGTTCCCTTCCGAGACGGTGAAATTGAAATCGCTTTCATTGATGTCCGGCGGGAGCACTTCGATCCCCATTTCTTTACATTCGTTCATGTATTTGACTACTTGGGATGTCACTCCTCTTTCCGCCTCAGATGTAAGGAGAGCAGCCAAAAAATAGACCGGATAGTGGGCTTTTAGAAAGGCCGTGTGGTAGGCCAGAAATGCATAGGCAGCGCTGTGGGATTTATTGAATCCGTACCCGGCGAAATGTTTGATTAGCTCAAAAATCTTGCTGGACTTGGCCGGCGAAAGGCCTTTTTCCTTGGATCCCCGTGCAAACCTTTGCTTCTGCGCTTTCATCACTGAGGTAATCTTTTTCCCCATGGCTTTCCTCAAAAGGTCCGCTTCGGCCATGGAATACCCCGCCAGCTCGGTCGCGATCTGCATCACCTGTTCCTGATAGACAATGATCCCTTTGGTCTCTTTAAGAATAAGCTCCAGTTCCGGAAATTCATAACTGATCCTGTCGGGATGGTTTTTGCGTTTGACAAATTCATCCGTCATGCCGCTTTGCAATGGGCCGGGCCGATACAAGGCATTCATGGCGATCAGGTCCCTCAGTGTTTCAGGTTTGTAATTCCGGAGCAGATCTTTCATCCCAGCACTTTCAAACTGGAATACGCCATCTGTGTTTCCCGATTGGAAAATCTCGAAGGTTTTTTTATCATCCAAGGGGATGTGATCCATATCGATCTCTTTTCCACTGTCCTTTTTTACCAGTTCCACGGTATCCTGGATAACGGTGAGATTGCGAAGCCCCAGCAGGTCCATCTTCAGAAGCCCGATATCTTCAATATCCCCCATCGGAAATTGGGTGGTTATTTCTCCCTTGACGGATTGATACAAAGGCATAAACTCCACAAGAGGTTTGGGAGTGATGACGATCCCGGCAGCATGAATGGAAGGATGGCGGACCTGCCCCTCCAGTTTCTGAGCGACCGATAGCAGGTGGGCAATTTTTGCATCCTTATCTCTCAACTCTCGCAGTTGAGGGAGGTTTTTCAAAGCCCCTGCTATCGAGGAATCCGGACCGACCGGGGGGATCATCTTGGCGATCCTGTCCACTTCCGGAAGAGGAACTTCCAGAGCCCTCCCTACATCTCGTACGGCCTGGCGAGCCGCCATAGTTCCGAAGGTGATGATCTGGCAGACATTCTCCCGCCCGAATTTCTCTGTGACATAGGAAATAACTTCATCCCTTCGTCTTCCACAAAAATCGATGTCGATATCCGGAAGACTGATTCGTTCCGGATTCAGGAATCGCTCGAACAAAAGGTCGTACTCAAGAGGATCTATAGCCGTGATTCCCAAAGAAAAGGCAAGAAGGCTGCCTGCCACCGATCCTCTTCCTGGGCCTACAGGGATTCCTCTCGTGCGTGCCTCACGGATCAAGTCCCAGACAATCAAAAAATACCCTTCGAATCCCATTTCTTTGACGAGCCTTACTTCCTTTTCCAGCCTCCTTTCATAGGCTTTACGCCCGGGGAGTTCTCCCTGTTCAATCCGAGGAGATAATATGGCCATCTTTTCCTCGAATCCCTGTTTGATGACCTGATCAAAATATTCTTCCAGAGAACTTTCCCCTGGCGGATTGAAATTCGGCAAAAAATATCCAGAATGAGGGAAGTCAAAATTGCACTTGGCTGCAATCTTGGTCGTGTTCTGGATGGCTTCAGGCGTCTCCTTGAAAAGCTCCACCATCTCATCGTGTGACTTGAAATAGAATTCCTGGGTGGCAAAACGGATTCTATCCTGGTCCGTGACTTTTTTATTCGTCTGGATACACAGAAGGATATCCTGGCTTTCATGATCATCTTTGCGGAAATAATGGACATCGTTTGTTGCAACTAAAGGGAGATTGAGCTTTTTGGCTAGCTTCACAAGAAGAGGATTGATCTCCTTTTGCACTGGGATTCCATGATCCATCAGTTCGATATAAAAATCCCCTGGGGCAAAAAAGGCAGCATACTCGAGAGCTGTCTCCTCAGCTTTATCTACCAATCCTAATCCCAGACTATGACTGATCTCTCCTCTGAGACAGGCGGACAGACCGATCAGTCCCTCGCTGTGTTGAACCAACAGCTCCTTATCGATACGGGGCTTGTAATAAAAACCTTCCAGGTATGCCTTTGTGATGAGCCGACAAAGATTCCCGTATCCTTTTTCGTCCTTGACAAGGAGAACCAAATGAAAGTATCTGGGCCCCTTTTGATCGGGATATTTGTCGAACCGGCTTTCAGGAGCCATATAGATTTCACATCCCAGGATGGGTTTGATCTTTTTTTCCTTGGCCTGCTTAAAAAAACTAACAGCTCCAAAAATATTGCCGTGATCAGTGAGGGAAACTGCAGGCATTTTGTTTTCGTAGGCAGCCTCCACGAGCGCAGATGTTTTTAACGCCCCATCGAGAATGCTGAATTCTGAATGATTGTGAAGGTGAATGAATGTCGATTCCATGCTCATTCCCACTCTATGGTCCCCGGTGGTTTTGTGGTTATGTCATACACAACACGGTTGACTCCATCTACCTCGTTCACTATGCGACTGGAGATTCTGGAAAGGACATCGGTATCTGCAGGGTACCAATCCGCCGTCATCCCATCCACACTGCGAACTAGCCGGAGCACCACCACTCTCTGGTATGTGCGCCGGTCACCCATCACCCCCACGGATTTGACCGGTAATAAAACCGTGAAAGCCTGCCACAGCTTGTTGTACAGTCGTGCTTTTTTTATTTCTTGAATCAAAATCTCATCGGCCTCCCGTATGATCTTCAGTCTTTCTCTTGTAACTTCGCCCACGATCCTAACAGCCAGTCCTGGTCCGGGAAAGGGGTGCTGAAGGATAAAATCCTTCTCCACACCGAGCTCCCTGCCCAGCTCTCTGACTTCGTCTTTGAACAACTCTTTTAAAGGTTCGACCAATCGGAAAGATAAATTTTTGGGTAATCCTCCGACATTATGATGGGACTTGATCTTTGAGGAGGGGCCTTTGACAGGATTACTCTCAATTACATCGGGATAAATCGTTCCTTGAGCCAAAAATGTCACCTTTCCGATCTTTTTGGCTTCCTGCTCGAAAATCCGGATGAACTCTTTGCCGATAATCTTTCTCTTCCTCTCCGGAGAAATGATCCGTTCGAGCTTCTCCAGGAATGACTCAGAAGCATCCACGCCGATAACGTTCAGCGAAAATTGAGGCCTAAAGCTTTTCAATAATTCCTGGAACTGTCCCTTTCGCAGCAGCCCATTATCGACAAATATGCAGGTAAGACGGTCTTTTATCGCTTTATGAATGATCAAAGATGTCACCAGAGAATCGACACCTCCGCTCAAGCCACAAATGACTCTTTCCTTCCCGACTTGATCCCGAATTTCTTGGACTTTTGCCTGGATAAACGAGCCCATTTTCCACTCTTTTTTTAGGCCTGCTTGACGAAAGAGAAAATTTGCGAGAACTCGCAAGCCTTGCGTGGTGTGGATAACCTCCGGGTGGAACTGAACGCCAAAAATTTTCTTTTTTTGCGATTCGATCACAGCCGCATGGCAACTAGAGGTCTTTCCAGAGATAAGGAATTCAGGCGGGACATCATGAACCCTGTCCCCATGGCTCATCCAGACCTGCCCTCGATCCTTGATGCCGGAGAGCAGTCCTTTCCTGTCTTTCACATCCAAGTGCGCAAAACCATATTCCCTTTTTTTCGAAGGTTTGACCCTTCCCCCTAAAACATGAGCCATGATCTGGAGGCCGTAACAGATACCGAGAATCGGAATCCCCAACTGAAAAATCTCTTCAGAAATCGCAGGAGATTCCGGGGCGTAAACGCTCTGGGGACCCCCGGAGAGGATAATGGCTCCCGGATTCTCTGTTTTGATCCTGGAAAGAGGCAGATTCAAAGGGAATATCTCCGAATACACGCCCAATTCTCTTATCTTTCGTGCGATCAATTGGGTGTATTGTGAGCCAAAATCGATAACAAAAACCTTATCCATGCGTCGATTCTAACAATTGCTAGAATGAATGAAAAGGGTGAAATTCAATTTTTGGGTCAGGCTTTCATAACTTTCATAAATATCACCAAGGGCACTTTCCTATCAATCTCATTTAATTTATAATTATACATTCAGAAAATTATTAAAGTTATGAAAACTTGACCTCGGAGAAGAACATGGATTGGGAAAAGATCGCAACAGAATTAAGCACGGACACACCGTCAAAAATCATCCTCCTCGTGATGGACGGACTGGGCGGGCTTCCACACAACGGGAAAACCGCATTGGAAGCTGCCCTCACTCCACACCTGGATAACCTGGCAGCGAAAAGCGCTTGTGGCCTGTCAGAGCCTGTTTTCATGGGAATCACACCGGGAAGCGGGCCCGCTCATCTCTCACTTTTTGGGTACGATCCCCTAAAGCACACACTGGGAAGAGGCATCCTGGAAGCTCTTGGTGTAGGGGTGGAGGTCGGGAGGGACGACTTGGTTGCCCGTGGCAACTTTGCCACACATAAAGAAAATATGATCACAGACAGGCGGGCAGGAAGAATTCCGACCTCCGAAAATGCGGTGCTCTGTGAAAAAATCAATGCTTTCTTAGAATCCCGGGAAGGACCACGAATAGAGGTGTATCCGGGAAAAGAACACCGATTCGTCGTCAAATTCAGCGGCGAGAATCTTTTCGATGCACTGAGCGATGCCGACCCTCAAAAAGAAAACAAGCCCCGCGCATACGCCCAACCCCTCGATGAAAAGGCACAAAAAACAGCCTTATTGGTAAACTCTTTTCTGGATGATCTGACAGATTTCCTGAAGGATTCAGTTCCGGCAAACACAGCGCTTCTTCGCGGTTTTTCGAAGTATCCTTCCCTTCCGTCGATGCAAGATCTGTACAAAATCAGACCTGTAGCCTTGGCCAATTACCCGATGTACAAAGGTTTGGCCAAATTGGTCGGGATGGCAATCGTCGATGCGGGACCGGATATCGAAGACCTATTCGACGCCCTTGATGATATCTATTCGGACTACAATTTTTTCTATATTCATGTGAAAAAAACCGATTCTGCAGGAGAGGACGGCAACTATGATGCCAAAAAAGCGGCCATCGAAGAAACCGATACTTATATACCTCGCCTCATGGGCAAAAACTCTGATGTGTTGGTGGTGACATCCGACCATTCCACTCCCAGTTTACTCAAATCTCACTCCTGGCATCCCAACCCGTTTATGCTTTATGCTCCAACAGCTATGCCAGACACCGTTGTCCGATTTTCTGAACGAACCTGCTCTCAAGGTTATCTGGGACGGTTTCAAGCCATCTACGCCATGCCTCTCATGCTGGCCCATGCTGGCAAGCTGAAAAAGTACGGCGCATAACGCAATAGCAAAATTGAAAGTAATAGAGTTATTACATAGCCTGGATAATTCAGGTAGAGTATAAAGAATGAAAAAAACCCTTGTGTTGTCTTTCGGTGTAGCTTTGCTGTTGGTTTCATCCGTTTCCTTCTCTCTCCAAAAAGACGAACGCGTCGAAATATACGACCTCCGGCACTTCACCCATCCTACGTTCACGCGGATCGTCGTGGACATCGGAACACTCCGAGAATACAGCCCCCACGAGCTGCCCTCTCCGGACCGGATTTTCGTGGATATCTACCAGGCCAAACTCAATCCCATTTTGCACAACAAAACCTATCTGGTTCAAAACGATTACATAAGCCAGATCCGGATCGCCCAAAGGTCACCCAACACAGTCCGTGTTGTCGTGGACCTCGATTTTAGCAAGGTCAAACGTTTTCAGATTTGGCCGGCCTTCGATCCCTTCAGGATCGTCATCGATATTTATCCCCAAGAAACCGATTCTGATGCTTCGACAGAAAAATCCCCTCAACCCGCTCAACCCACAAAAGAAGGATACAGCATGGCACGACAGCTCGGTTTGGGTATTCAGAGAATCGTGATCGATCCGGGACATGGTGGCAAAGATCCTGGCGCCATAGGAAAAAGCGGGACCATGGAGAAAATAATCGTCCTGGATATCTGCCAGCGCTTGAAAAAACTTCTCGGTGCCAACAATAACCTGGAAGTTATCATGACCAGAGAATCGGATATTTATGTCCCGGTGGAAAACCGGACGGTCATAGCCAACCAGAAGCGGGCTGATTTGTTCGTTTCTGTGCATGCCAACTCCAATCCGAGCAAAAAACGATCGGGGGTGGAAACCTTTTATCTCAATTTCAGTCAAGACCCCTCAGTTATCGAAACGGCCGCTCTGGAAAACGCCACATCGACAAAAAAGCTCAGCGAGATGCGAAGCATTCTGGAAAAGATCGCCAAAAACAGCAAAGTCATGGAATCCAAAGAACTTGCCAATGATATCCAGAAAAATCTTGTTCTAACCCTCCAAAAAAAATATAAAGATGTCAAAGATCTGGGATACAAGGGTGGGCCTTTCTGGGTCCTTATCGGTGTGGAAACACCATCTGTTCTGGTCGAAGTCTCCTATTTGAGCAATTCCAGGGAAGAAACAAGGCTAAAAAACGTCCAGTATCGCCAATACATCGCCCAGGGAATCTACAACGGCATCAAGGAGTACATGAATTCTCTGGGAAAAGGAATATGAAATGAAAAGAAGAGATTTTTTAAAGAATGTGGCTGTCGGGAGTCTACTCGTAAACGTCCCCACGCGCCTGCTTGCTCAGGCAAGCGGATACCCTGATCTGGCTATGATTCAGGGAGATTCTCCAGCCCAAATAACAAAAGAGGCTATCACCGCTATCGGTGGAATCAAGCGCTTTATCGCAAAAGGAGACGTGGTCATCGTCAAACCGAACATCGGTTGGGACCGAACCCCTGAACAGGCTGCTTGTACCAATCCCGAAGTAGTCAAAGCCTTGGTCGAGCTTTGTGTGGAGGCTGATGCCAAGGAAGTCATCGTCATGGATAACACGATCAATCCCGCCCGCAGAACCTACGCGCGTTCGGGCATCGCAAAGGCCGCCAAGGAAGCAGGGGCAAAGGTTCCATACGTCAATCCTCACCACCTAAAGAAAATGGCTCTCAACGGCGAATGGTTTAAAGAATGGGAAGTCTACACCGATTTTGTCGAGGCGGATAAAATCATCAACGTCCCAATCGCCAAAACCCACAGTCTGTCGAGGTTGACCATGGGCCTGAAAAACTGGTTAGGAGCAGTCGGCGGGGCAAGAAACCAGCTCCATCAAGGCCTGGATTATGCCATGATCGATCTGGCCAAGTTCTTCAAGCCCGCCCTTACTGTGCTAGATGCCTACAGGATACTCGTGCGGAACGGACCGCAGGGAGGCAGGCTTTCAGATGCGCAACTTCATAAAACCGTCGTTGCCGGTGTAGACTATGTGGCTGTGGACGCTGTGGGCGCAACGTTTTTTGATATCAAACCAGAAGATCTCACTTATTTGCAGCTTGCCAGCGAAAGGGGAATAGGCCGTATCGACTTGGAGAAATTAAAAATTGAAAAAAGAACGATCTAAAAAGTATCGCCTCCTGCAAAAAACCCGGATTCTTTTCCAACTCTTTTTTTTCGGATTTTTCTTTTTTCTCCTTCTCAAAACCCATTTCCCTGGAGAAGATTACATTTCTAACGTAGAAGGTTTTTTTCATTGGGATCCTTTGTTAGCCCTGACAACCACAATCGCATCCCGTGTCTTTTTTATCGCTTTTTTGCCTGCTGTCATAACCCTTGTCTTGACCTTCTTTTTGGGCCGTGTGGCTTGCGGATGGATCTGCCCGTTGGGATCCCTTCATCAGTTTTTCTCTTTTGTTTTTAAAAAGACAAAACTCCACCGACCGAAAAAGCTTCAGGACAATCACACTGCATGGAAGTACTACATCCTTGTGTTCATCTTGGTAAGTGCGGTATTTACACTCAACGTGGTTGGTCTATTCGATCCCTTTTCTTTTCTTTACCGTTCGATCATTGTCGGAGTTTTGCCTGCCTTGAGCTATGGTTTTTCGGCATTCATCGGACTGTTTTATCAATTCAACCTGACTGGAATCGGCGATCCCATGATCCAATTTTTCGAGAACCTGGATATCAACGCGATCTTTATCCAGGGATTCTTTATCGGGACGATATTCATCGGAATCGTTCTTCTGAACATGGTTCGGGAAAGATTCTGGTGCCGGTATATCTGTCCTTTGGGAGCCCTTCTGGGACTCGTTTCACGGTGGAACATTTTCGATCTCAAAATAGATAAGGACAGATGTATCGATTGCGGGCTGTGCACGATTCAATGCCAGACTCAGGCCAATCCTTTTCCAAATGAGGGATGGAAAAGCTCGGAATGTGTGTACTGTTTTACATGTGCTGCGATCTGCCCGACAAACGCAGTCAAATTCCCGGCAAAGTTCTCAGCAGAGAAAGTCGAGGCCATCGACCTCTCCCGCAGGAAACTCCTCTTTACCTCTCTTCTGGGAATTTTCGCCATGCCTTTTTTCCGCCTCACCCCAACAAAACATAGGGCATCGGAGAGATTGATCCGACCCCCAGGGGCCCTTCCGGAGGAACAGTTCCTTAAAAAATGCGTGAAGTGCGGGGAATGCATGAAGGTTTGTCCGACAAACGCCCTCCAGCCCGTCCTTTCAGAAGCCGGGCCCGAAGGCATTTGGACTCCGAAGCTCGATCCCAAAATCGGGTACTGCGATTATTACTGCTCTCTCTGCACACAGGTTTGTCCTACTGGTGCCATAAAGGAGCTCACGATAGAAGAAAAAAATGAGCTCAAGATAGGCACGGCCTGGGTGAACCGCAACCGCTGCATTCCTTGGAAATTCGGCGATCCCTGTATCGTCTGCGAGGAACATTGTCCTGTTTCACCCAAAGCCATAAAGTTCATGAAAATTGAAGTCCTGCGTCCTGACGGAGTCGTAAAAACTCCGCTGGCTCCTATCATCGATCTCGATCAATGCACAGGCTGTGGCATATGCGAAAACAAATGCCCGGTAGTCGATTCACCTGCTATTTATGTTACCAGCGTAGGTGAAAGCCGTTCGGAAAAAAATCAGATGCTGCTGGATATCATCAAAGTCGAAGACAACATCTTCTAACCTGAACTATTCATAAAAAATGCCGCTGCTTTTTTTACTTCAGCAATATCAGGAAATTATCCTGACATTGCTGAAAAAACTTTTCAAGAATACCATTCTTTCAAATTTATATAAACCTTAATGTTAGAGTTGCCTGGATCGGCATCGGCATTTTTTACCCTTCGGGCAAGTCGATCTCACCACATCGACTTCGTTGCAGCCCAATCGTAGTATATAAATACAACTCATGGGCCACTGCCTTGCCGCTGCAGCAATCTCGACTCGTGAATAATCCAGGCAAATTGGGGACAGGATACCCTTTCACCAATTCTTTCATCATGAGTAATAAGTATTGCGCTCAAGGTTTTTATATGATAATATGTTCATATATTAATTTAATATGAAAAAAACCGTCAAAATCCTCAAGGCCCTCTCCGATCCTACACGTCTGCGAATCGTCATATTATTGCTGGAAAGGGACCTGTGTGTGTGTGAGCTTCTTTTTATCCTGGATATGGAACAGTCTAGAATATCTCATCAGCTCAGGATACTCAGGGATGCTGAGTTGGTGGAGGATATCCGAGATGGCAAATGGATCATATACAGAATACCGCGTGAGATCAGACAAAGAATCGAGCCTCTCCTCGGTCCATTCTGCGGGGAGGATTTGCTACAGTCTGATAAAATCAAACAAGATAAAGATAACCTGAAAATTTGTTTAAAAAAGCAGATCCGAAAATCTCAATATTTACCCAGGAAGAAAGACGTATGAAAGACCGATGGGTCCTGTTGATATTTGTCGCTGTTTTTTTGGCGGCTTTTTTTATTCCTTTCGGCCAGTTGAATGTGCAAAGGGCCCTCGTCGAAGCTTTTTCTCTCCTGCAGGAATACGCCCGTGAACACGTGTTGCTCTGTTTGATTCCGGCCTTTTTTATCGCTGGAGCCATTTCTGTTTTTATCAAAAAAACCTCCGTTATCAAATATTTCGGGGCTCAAGCCCGAAAAATTCTATCCTATTCCGTCGCATCCGTCTCCGGTTCTATCCTGGCTGTTTGTTCCTGCACAGTGCTTCCGCTATTTGCCAGCATTTACACACGCGGAGCCGGGATCGGGCCGGCAACAACATTCCTGTATTCCGGACCTGCCGTCAATGTGCTGGCCATCATCCTGACAGCCAAAGTCCTGGGCACCAAACTGGGTGTTGCCAGAGCTGTGGGGGCGATCGTATTCGCGGTTCTCATCGGGTGGATAATGCATCTCCTGTTCGAGAAAAAGCCAGAATCCCGGGACACCCAACCAGATATCGCTGTCGAAGAGGAGCCAGAATCACGCTCCCTCTGGAAAACAGCCTTGTATTTCGCGACAATGGTGGCGATCCTGGTGTTTATCAACTGGGCAAAACCAGGAACAGAGGCGGGAATCTGGGCCACTGTTTACAGCGCAAAGTGGCTGATCAGCGGACTTTTACTCGTTTCTCTGGCCTGGATGATTTTGGCTTGGTTTAACAAAGCGGAACGAAAGGAGTGGACATTTTCTACCTGGATATTCGCCAAGCAAATCTTTCCTCTCCTGTTCGCCGGAGTTCTGGTTGCCGGTTTGCTGCTCGGGAGACCCGGCCACGAGGCTTTGATCCCGAACGAATGGGTGGCCCGATGGGTCGGGGGAAAAAGCTTGGGAGCCAACCTGTTTGCCTCGGTTGCCGGCGCATTCATGTATTTTGCAACATTGACAGAAGTTCCCATCCTGCAAGGGCTTTTGGGAGCCGGAATGGGCAAAGGACCCGCCCTTGCTCTCCTGCTGGCCGGACCGGCCCTTTCTCTTCCGAATATGCTGGTCATTCGGAGTGTGATCGGGACAAAAAAAACTCTGGTGTACATCCTTCTGGTGATCATCATGGCAACCATCTCAGGACTAATCTATGGTACTATCCCATAAAAATAAAATATTATCATGCAAACACATGCTCCTTCAGGAGGCAATAAATGGAAATAAGGATTTTAGGCACCGGATGCCCCCGTTGCGACGAAGTCGAAAAACGCACCTTGAATGCTCTAACACAATTAAACGTGGCTGCCGATGTTCAAAAGGTCAAAGATATCAATGAGATCGCCAAATATGGATCCTTCGGAACACCCGCATTGGTCATAAACGGAAAAGTTAAAAGCTCGGGCCGAATCCCTTCCCTCGAGGAAATTAAAACCTGGCTTCAACAAGAAAAGTAAGTTTTAGAACGCTTATCAAATTTAGGGTTTTCCTATCCTCCCCTTTAAGGGTGAGAAACAGCATATAAAAATCATCGTATAATTAACCCTAAAAGGCGATTTTCTTCACAACCCCTATTTTGCAATATTATTTAAGTATATATAGGTTTTCTTTCTGGCTTGCCAGATAAACGAAATCAAGAGGGTAAAACTGATGAAAGTAACTAAGAAGAAAGCCTTTACTTTGATCGAGGTTCTCCTTATCGTAGCCATAATCGGGACTCTGTCGGCCCTCCTGGTTCCCAGCTTCACAAACCTGCTCGAAAAAGCAAGAATCAATCAGGCCATAAAAGATATCGTCAAGATTTCTCGCGAGCTTGACGATTTTCTTATTGACAACGGCACCATTCCTGAAACTCTGGATGAACTCCTCCAGGATTCTAAGCCATTAAATCTGATCGATCCGTGGGGAAATACGTTTGAATACCTTCCCATCATCGGGAAAAGAAAACAGGACGTCCAGGGGAAGTGGCGTAAAGACAGATTTTTGGTGCCCGTAAACTCGGATTACGACCTGTACAGCATGGGGGAAGACGAAGACTCCAAAGCTCCTTTTACCGCCCAAGCCAGTCGGGATGATGTCGTGCGCGCAAATGATGGGAACTTTTTCGGACTCGCCATCAAATACTGATGCGAAAGCATGAAAATTGAAAAAAATTTCCTGAGAAGCAAAGTCGCCCGACGCATCGCATTTCTTTTTGTCCTTTGTGCACTGCTCCCGATCATTACGCTTGCCATTCTCTCATTCAACCAAGTCACGAAACATCTCCGAGAGCAGAGCCTGACACGGCTTCGTCAGACAACCAAAACTATGTCCACTTCGATCTATGAACGCCTGTTATTTCTCGAAGCCGACATGATAAGAATGGCATCTAACCTCCATGATATAACTCAGCGCTCCCCCACGATCTTCTTATCGGCTGCTGATAAATACCAACAGAACAGGTTTAAGGGTCTTGTCGTTCTCGCAGATTCGGAAAGGCCCGTTCCCCTCTTCGGAAAAATAGCCGCTGTCCCCCAATTCACACCGGAAGAAAAACGCTTCATGCTCGAAGGGGAAACGCTTCTGACGACTCATGTCCTAGATAATCAGACACCTCAGATTTTTTTTAGCCGCGCCGTGAGCCCTAATTCTGACACCCAAAATTTTCTCCTGGCTGAACTAGAGCCCTTTTATCTGTGGTATATGGGATACGAAACGGCTTTGCCTGCAATGACCGAGTTTTTCATCCTTGATCATGAGAACAATGTGCTGTTTTCCACTCTCCCATCTTCCCCCAGACCACCTGAACAGATCGCTGAGCAAATGCAAGGTTCTTCCTCCGGTCAATTCGACTGGATTCACAACGGGAAAGGTTACTATGCAAGCCACAGAGAAATTTTTCTCCGACCAAAGTTTCAAACGTCCCACTGGACCGTGATCGCAAGCGAAGCAAAAGCGTACATTCGTTCTCCTGTGGTAAGCTTCAGAAAAACATTTTTCCTGATCATCCTCTTATCCCTTTGGATCGTCATTTTCTTTAGCTTCAATCAGATAAGACATAGCCTTATACCTCTCGAAAAACTCAAAGCCGGGGTGCAACAGATAGCAAAAAAAGATTTCAGCACAAAAGTCGTCATCACCGGAAAAGACGAATTTGCTGATTTGGCCAAAACGTTCAATACCATGACCTATCAGCTGGGAAGGCAGTTTAAAACCCTGACGGCAATTGCGGAAATCGACAGAGCTATCCTTTCTAATTTAAATGTTGAATTCATCGTACCCACTCTTCTCAACAAAACAGACAATGTGTTTCCTTGTGACCTAGTTGGTGTGACTTTTCTCGAAAAAAACTATCCAAATAAGGGAATAATTTATACAGGAGAAGATAATTCCACAATACAAATTAATAAAGGCATATTGACACTTCCCGACCAAGATGTCAGAGAGCTGTTCGACCATCAAGAAAATATGTTCCTCGACCAAGAGAATTTTTCCCAAAGCTATCTCGCACCCATCGCCCAAAACGGCATCAAATCATTCCATGTTTTCCCGATATTTCTCCAAAACACATTGGCAGGCATCGTCAGTTTTGGCCATAAAACAGAGCCAAATATTACGGAAGAAGACCTGGTCCAGGCCCGGCAGTTATGCGATCAGATAGGGGTAGCTCTGTCCAATACAAGGTTGATCGAGGAATTGAGCGATTTCAACTTGGGCACCCTTAAAGCCCTGGCTCGTGCCATCGACGCAAAATCTTCATGGACAGCCGGACATTCGGACAGAGTCACAGAATACGGATTGGAAATAGGGAAAGAGATGGGACTTTCAAAGAAGGATATGGACATCCTCCAGCGAGGAGGGCTGCTTCATGACATCGGCAAACTCGGCATCCCCAATGAAATCCTGGATAAACCTGGAAAATTGACCGAGGAAGAATGGCAGATCATACAAAAACACCCTCGTTTGGGGGCTCGAATCCTCGAACCCATATCAGCCTACACAGAGACCATGCACATCGTGCTGCAGCATCATGAGAATTATGACGGGACAGGATACCCAGATGGCCTTGCCGGAAAGGAAATAAGCAAATACAGCCGAATCTATGCCGTTGCCGACAGATACGAAGCCCTAACAGCGGACAGGCCCTACAGAAAAGCTTTCCATCCTGAGGAAGCAGCAAAATTCATCCAAAACAATTCCGGCACACAATTCGATCCAGCAGTGGTCGATGTTTTTTTAAGTTTTCTGGCAAAGAAAAAGAATATTCATCTCATTGCAAAGGATAATTTATCTCCAGTAATTTCCTCAAGGAGTCCAAAATGATCTCCTCAAAAATAAAAAAACCACAAAAAAGTCAGGTGATTTTCCTTGCTGTACTTATTGCCATAATCACGATTAACTGCGGCAAAATCACCACAGCATCCGACGAGCTCATCGGCATTTGGACGGCTTCGAACATACGATACAAGGACACCTCCTTCGAGATAAAAAAGAAAGCTATCACATTCCGCACCAAGGAGGGAGACAGCAACAAGTTCACGATCATAAAAATCAAAAAAGAACTAATGCAAGACAAAGAGTGGATGGAGTATACGATTTTTTATCGTGATCGCGATCTGCAAAAAGCGGAATTCCCGTTTTATTTCCTATCGACTAACAGTGGTATGATCAGGTTCAAGAACCAGCCTTACTTAGTTTGGAAAAAAGAAAGCGGCACTAAAACCTAACGTTTGTACCCTTTCGGTTTTTCCTGGGCAGTCGCTACGATTCTCCTGCAAGCAGAACGGATTCTCGCTTCATTCCTCCCTATTACCCTATACTTTGAAAGGACGAAAGGTTATACATTGGTATACACATATCTCTCAGAAAAATTGATTTTTTGCAGAATTTTTTATACCTATAAGAAAGGGCTGGATCCTTAATGAGTATTTTATTCGTTTGTTATGGGAATGCGTGCCGTAGCCCGATGGCCGAGGGGCTGGCAAAACTGATCCTGGGAGAACAAGTCAGGATCGAAAGCGCAGGCTTGGTTCTGGTTTTGAATGGGGCAATCCACGAAGCTGTTGAAGTTCTGCACAAACTCTACGGCATCGATATTTCTCACCATATATCAAGAAGTGTTGCAGATATCCAGATGGCTCTTTTTGAACGCATAATAGTGCTCGATGCCTATGTGCTTGAGGCACTCAAAAACCGTTACCCCACTTTAGCGGACAAATTCATTCTATGGGATATTGAAGATCCGTATGGCCAAGACATCAGCTCCTTCCGAAAAACAGCGGAAATTATCAAAAACTTGATCGAAAAACATCTCGTCCTGCTTTACAGCGGATGACCTATTCTATCACCCAAAAAAATATCCTCTCCGGTGGCTATGCAGGGGCTTCACTCATTTGACTAATCCTCGAGAGCTTCCTTGCAGACAACAAAATCAGAAATCAAATCGAGCATGCGTTCAAAGTGTTGAGGATTGGAGTATGTATGGTCTGCCCCTTTGATGACTTCTAGTCGGCAATTGGGTATGAGATCGGCTGCCTTCTGGCTCTGTGCAAGCGACACGGTCTCATCCTGATCCCCGTGGACAATCAGAGTGGGCACTTTTATATTTTCAGCAAGGGCATAACCCTGTATCCTCTCCGCATCAACAAAAAAAGAATAGTTTAACCTTAAGTTTTTGCCGTCTGCCCTCTCGACCGTAATATACCCTTCTTGTCTCCAGGCTTCAACATCTATATCATGATCCCGTGCGATAAGCAGGCCCAGATAGTCTGAGACGGGAGATTTCAAGGCTAAAACAAACAAATCATTGGACTTTCCGGCAGTCAGGATACTGGCAAATCCTCCGAAACTCGAGCCCACAAGCCCAATACGTTCGTATCCGGAATCCTTTACGAACCGGATCGCATTCTGCACATCATCAACAGCTTCGGAAATCGTTATGTCTGCAAACTCCCCCCCGCTTTCTCCATGTCCAAAAAAATCGAACCGGAAGGTCGAAAATATCTTCTGATTCAAAATTTCTTCCAGCCTCACATAGGTGCGGCCATCCTTGCTCGTGGTGAATCCGTGACACAAAACGACGAGGGGTCGGTGCTTGTCACCGGAGGGATCGGACAAAATCCCACAGAGCTCGTGCCCTTGGCTGCTTCGAAAAAAGATCTTCCGTTTATTTTTGATAGGCGATCTTCCCGCCCACAATGGTGTACAGAACTTCAGCCGTTGGGATCTCTTCCTCAGCTATTGTCATGATATCCTTGGAGAGGACGGCGATGTCGGCCAGTTTGCCGACCGTTAACGAACCCAAAATATCTTCCTGGAACGAAGCGTAAGCACCGTTTATCGTGTAGGAGCGTAAAGCCTCCATTCGGTTCATTCTCTGGTCCGGATAAAAAACCGATCCATCCCATGTTTTTCGCGACACGGTTGCATAATAGCAAGCAATTGGATCCACATCTTCTACCGGTGCATCTGTTCCGTTGCAGATAACAGCGCCTGTTTTCATCAGTTTTTGCCACACATAGGCTCCCTCTTCGGCCCGCTTTTCCCCCAATCGCTTGAGCACCCAGGGACCATCGGACGTGCAGTGGCCCCCCTGCATCGAGGCGATCACGCCCAGCTGCCCAAAGCGTGGGATATCATCGAGGTGGAGATGCTGGGAATGTTCGATGCGCCAGCGCAGATCTTTTTTCTCGGGATGAGCCTTAAAAGCTTCTTCATAAATATTCAAGACCTCCCGGTTCGCTCTATCTCCGATGGCATGGATATTGAGCTGAAAAGCGTTTTCGATGGCTATTTTCGCAGTCTCGCGGATGAAGTCGACAGGGGTGGTGTTCAACCCTGTGCTGGACGGAAGGTCTGTGTAGGGTTCGAGGAGCCATGCACCATGAGCCCCTAAGGCCCCATCGATCAGGCGCTTGATCGATCGCACCGTAAGGTGGTTGTTTCCCATGCCGATGATCCTGTACTCGGATAGGCGTTCCTTCAGTTGATCATTGCTTGCAGAGGCCATGACATAAAGCCTCAGTCCGAGTTTTCCCTGTTCCACAAATTCCTTGAAGAGGTCGATGGTTCCAAAAGAGGACCCCGCATCGTGAAAACAAGTGATCCCTTTGGATAAGCATTCTTCATCCGCCAACTCCACGATTTTTCGCTGCTCGGCATCGATCTGATCAGAAGTCCGTTCATCCATGTAATGGCTAATGGCCTTTCCCACCAGTCCTTGGGCAGTTTCACGGAAAATCCCGATAGGATTTCCATCAGGATCCCGGACAATCTCCCCTCCTGGGGGATCAGGAGTATCCTTTGTAATACCCCCCAATTCCATAGCTTTGGCGTTGGCAAAAGCAGAATGACCACTGGCATGATTGAGCCAAACAGGATTATCGGGTGAAACCTTGCTCAACTCATAATGATAAGGCAGACCGTCAACGTTGGGCTCCGGAGTTTTGTCCCATTTCTCCTGATGCCATCCTCTTCCCAGGATCCACTCCCCGGGCTGGCCATTTTTCACAGCTTCTTCGACCATGGCGATTATCTCATCCCAGTTTTTTACATCCATGAAGTTCAGTTGCATCTTTGACTGCCCTATGCTTGTAAAATGGCCGTGGCTGTCGATGAATCCAGGAATGGCCAGCTTGCCGTTCAAGTTGACCACTTGAGTGGCCTCTCCTATGTAGGATTCGATCATTTTATCGCTTCCCACAGCCACGATGACATCACCCCGGACAGCCACGGCTTGCGCTTCAGGTACAGATTCATCGACCGTCACGATCTTTCCATTCTTCAATACCAGATCAGCCGGTTCCTTTTTTGCACAGCCGAAAAATGTAGCCATCATAAAAACCAAAACAAAAATTAAAAAAACACTGGGAATGAGTTTGTTAAACATGAAAATCCTCCATAAATATGGAAAAATTATTCTTGGATTCTGTGAAAATGTCAAGATAAATCTGACAAATCCCGATCGATGTCTTTCCCCATATTGATTGTCTTGGTGGGATTTTATATGATTGACAGACTTGAGTTTTAAAAAAGGTAAAAAAGGGGACGGTTCTATTTTTAAAAAATAGAACCGTCCCCTTTTTGTCCCCTTTCTGAAGGAGAGAATAATGGCAGAAACCATAAGCCGTGAGATTCGGCTGAAAAACCGCCCGATGGGCCCGGCCACCACTGACGATTTCGAACTCGCCGAAGTCATGATTCCTGAAATCGAGGAGGGGCAAATCCTCGTGCGGAACGCCTTCATCTCAGTCGATCCATACATGAGGGGACGTATGGGGGAACGGGAAACCTACATCGCTCCTTTCGAACTGGGAAAACCTTTGGATGGCGGGTGTGTCGGTCAGGTTATCGAATCAAAATTGGAAAAGTTCAAGGAAGGAGATTATGTCCTGGGCAACAAGGGATGGCGGGAATTTTTTGTGACAGATGGCCAAGGACTCGTCCCAATCGATCCTGATGTCGCTCCGATCCAGACCTATCTGGGTGTTCTCGGAATGCCCGGGTTTACAGCCTATGTGGGACTATTGGATGTCGGACAGCCTATGGAAGGCGATACCGTGTTTGTTTCAACGGCTGCCGGTGCAGTCGGTTCTCTTGTTTGCCAGATTGCCAGGATCAAGGGATGCAGGATGGTCGGAAGCACGGGTTCAGATGAAAAGGTCGCCTGGCTCCAGGAGCAAGCCGGCATAGATGCGGCTTTTAACTATAAAGTAACCGACAACCTGGTGGACGAACTCCAAAAACAATGTCCTAATGGGATCGACATCTATTTCGACAATGTGGGAGGCACCCACTTGGAAGCAGCCATAGATTCCATGAATAACCATGGTCGAATCGTCCTTTGCGGGATGATATCCATCTACAATGCCACAAGACCGCCCCGCTCCCCGAGAAATCTCGTGTCTGCTATTTCCAAACGTTTGACTCTCAAAGGCTTTATCGTTTACGACCACAACGACCGCATGCTCCCGTTTCTGCATGACATGGGGCAGTGGCTCAAACAGGGACAAATCCAATGGAAGGAGACCTTCGTCCACGGTATCGAAAACGCTCCGAAAGCTTTCCTCTCCCTCTTCACCGGCGAAAGCTTCGGCAAAATGCTGGTCAAACTCTAGGATCGAAGATCTTTTGAACGATAAAAATCTCCCTTTTTATGTGCTTGCCTTGACAAGACATTTCTGTAATCATATATCTCATCAATAAAGAGGAGGTCCGAATGAAAAACAACCATTATCGATGGCTCATCAGAATCTTGACTGTTTTACCTTTCTTGCTTTTATTAATTCTTATCCCTCCAGGATGCAAAAAGGGTGAAGAGGCAAAAAAGCCTTCAGAAACCTTAGCCCCTCCTGTCGCCAAAATCATTCCCAAAGCATTGATCGCACACGGACACACCCGGATAGATAACTATTACTGGTTAAATCAACGAGACAATCCCGAGGTCATGGCCTACCTGGAAGCCGAAAACACCTACAAAGAAGCGGTCATGCTCCACACCGGTGACTTTCAGGAAAAGCTATTCGATGAAATCGTCGGAAGAATCAAAAAAACCGATATGTCTGTGCCCTACAAGGATCAGGGTTACTATCAGTACACCCGATATGAGGAGGGAGGGGAGTACCCGATCTACTGCCGCAAAAAAGGAAGTCTGGATGCAGAGGAAGAAGTCGTCCTCAATGTTGACGAGATGGCCAAGGGGCACGACTATTACAGTGTCGCCGGTTATTCCACAAGTTCCAGCAACAACTTGATTGCCTATGGCGTGGATACAGTCAGCCGCAGGTTATACACTCTTTATTTTATGGATTTGACAACCAGGAAACTCTTTGACGAACAGATTCCCAACACATCGGGCCGGGCAGCCTGGGCCAATGATAATAAGACCGTTTTTTACATGCTCAAAGATACAACAACCCTGCGTTCTTACAAGGTGATGAAGCATGTTCTCGGAACTCCTGTTTCTGAAGACAAAGAAATCTACGACGAGAAGGATGACACCTTCAGCACATATGTTTATAAAACCAAATCCAAAAAATACATGATTATCGCATCAGCACAAACCTTATCTTCTGAGTACAGATTCCTCGATGCGGATAATCCTGAAGGGGAATTCAAGATCGTCCAGTCCCGCGAAAAAGACCATGAATACAGCGTTGATCATTATAAGGACAAGTTTTACATCCACACCAATCTCGATGCCAAAAATTTCAGGCTAATGGAAACTCCTGTGGATAAAACGACCAAGGAAAACTGGAAAGAAGTCATCCCCCACCGGGATGATGTCCTGCTTCAAGGCTTCGATGTCTTCAAGAATTATCTCGTGTTAAGCGAACGCAAGAATGGACTGACACAGATTCGGGTCATCAATTGGGCAGACCAAGCCGAACACTATCTCAATTTTGGAGAAGAGGCCTATATGGCTTATATATCAACAAATCCTGACTTCGAAACCAACCTTCTGCGTTATGGTTACACTTCGCTCACAACGCCCAGTTCTACCTATGACTATGATATGAATACCAAGGAAAAGACTCTGCTGAAACAGCAAGAAGTGTTAGGTGATTTTGATCCCAGTAATTATACGACCGAAAGACATTTTGCCACGGCCAGAGACGGCACCAAAGTCCCGATTTCCCTGGTCTACAGGAAAGGTCTGGATAAAGACGGCAAAAACCCTCTCCTTCTGAGCGGGTATGGTTCCTACGGAGCGAGCCGGGAACCGACCTTCAGCTCTGTCCGCCTCAGCCTTCTGGATAGAGGTTTCGTGTACGCCATCCCTCATATCCGCGGCGGTTCCGAGATGGGGCGTTACTGGTATGAGGAGGGGAAGCTATTCAACAAAAAAAACACATTCACCGATTTCATCGACTGTGCCGAATATTTGATCGAACAAAAATTCACCAACCCGGATAAGCTGTTTGCCATGGGCGGAAGTGCCGGAGGACTGCTGATGGGGGCTGTGGTAAACATGCGCCCTGACCTTTGGAAAGGCATCCTCGCTGGTGTCCCTTGGGTGGATGTGATCACAACCATGCTTGATCCCAGCATTCCCCTCACCACAAGCGAATTCGACGAATGGGGCGATCCTAACAAAAAAGACTACTACGATTACATGCTTTCCTATTCTCCTTATGACAACGTGGAGGCCAAAGATTATCCGGCCATGTTGGTTACAACCGGATATCACGACTCTCAGGTCCAGTACTTCGAGCCGGCCAAATGGGTGGCCAAACTCAGAACCCTCAAGACGGACAACAATCCCCTGGTTTTTCACATCAACATGGAGGGAGGCCACGGTGGCGTATCGGGACGGTTCCGCAGATACAGGGAGACCGCTCTCGAATACGCTTTCATGCTCGACCTGGTCGGGATAAAAGAATAGCCTTCTCTCCCATTTTGTGTGGGTATGCTCTGATGTAAAATGGCATCAGGTATGTCCGCAGCGCCATTGAGGATCTAGCCTTCACGAGTCGTTCGTCGAGGGAATCAGACAGAGTCTGACGGTAATGTTGTATTGAGCACGACTTTGCTAAATGATTAGAGACTCGGGGCAAGCACGGGAACAGAGGTTAGAGTGGAAGAGTTTGGGTGTTAACGTGCGCAGTTCAGAGCCGCCGAGAAGGGCGATGAGGGAATGGCGTTAAAGATTCGAACTAGAGCGGAGGATATGCCTGATGGCAAAGAAACACCTTGATAGTAATGTCCACACAAAATGGAAAAGACCCGACAAAAAGACTTCTTCTATTACTTAATGGGTCGCTTTTTCCAGGTGTCGTATAGGGTCTCCCACCAGTTACCCAGGTCCATATCCTTGCCGTTGATGAATAAGTGTTTTACCTCCGACCTCAAATCAAGGGGATCGCCGGTCGTTATAAAGAGGTCGGCATCCTTTCCGACTTTCAGGCTGCCAACGCGGTCATCGATCCCGAAGATCTGAGACGGATTGATGGTCAAGGCTTTGATCGCCTCATCCCTATCCAATCCAAAAGCCACGGCTCGAGCGGCATGATAGGTCAAATCCTTTCCGAGAGCCGGATCGTGCCCAGTCGAGAAACAGATCTGAACTCCGGCTTTCACCAACTCCCCGACGTTACAGAAAGGAGCATCATAACCATCCTCCGGTTCTAAAGGACCTCTGTACAGATCATCGATTATTACCGGAATGCCCGCTTCTTTGATTCTGTCAGCCACCTTGCCACCCTGGACACATCCTCGGAATATCGCTTTGATCTTTTCTTCTTGTACAAATTTAATAGCCAACTCAATGTCCTTGGCCTTCTCGACAGATATAATAACAGGCAACGTGCCATCCAGAACCGGGGCCAATGCCTCGTACTTGGGATTCAAATCCGGCGCGATGATGTTGGGATCTTCTACCCCCTGTTTTCTCAGCTTCAGATAGTGACGCACTTCGTTCAAGTATTCCTGGATCTTTTCGACCAGCTTGGCTGTAACGTCCACCTTGGATTGCGTTTGAGGCCCCATTCGTGCTCCTCTTGTCGGACGCGGTGACATCGGAAAATTGATGAAGGATGTCGCCACCTCTTTGACGAGCATCTCATCGATGGTCCACCCATCCATTTTCACCAGAGCCGACATCCCTGGATAAGTCCCGCCGGAAGGAGCAACCAATGCGGTCGTGGTTCCGTTGATACGGGAGATCTTGAAGTGAACCGAATGGGGATTGATAGCCCAGGCTACTTTGAGCTCAGGATTCTCCTTGCCCATCTCCCTTATATCCACTGTGCTTGTGATAGCAGAGACCTCAGACAAGCCCAAATGCGTATGGGCATCGATAAACCCCGGGTAAACGAACATGCCTGAAGCATCGATGATTTTCGTTCCATCAGGCGCAGGGATTTCATCTCCCATGGCGGCGATCTTCCCATCTTCGATCAGTAAATCCGCATTTTCGAGAGGATTTCCTTCAACCGGTATGATCGTGGCGTTTTTAATCAGATACCTATCCACATCTTCCTGCGCCAAGATAAACACAACCATCGCTGCAACAACAATCGCTAGTATCGCAATTTTTTTCATGGCAGCACCTCTCCTTCAGGTCTTTTCTTTTCTGGTATTTTCTTCTCCTCTTCTTTTTTCTCTCTCTCTTCTTCAGCCTTTTTTCTCGCCTCTAAATATTGTGCCCGATCGAACAAAATTTCCCCGTCAACCACGGTCATCTCACATATAGTGTATGGATCAAAAGGATGGCGGCTAAAAATGGCCAGATCTCCATCCTTACCTACTGCGAGGGTCCCTGTCATTTTGTCTATTCCCAGGATGATGGCCGGATTGAGTGTGATGGTCTTGAAAGCTTCGATTTCCGACAGGCCGCCGAATCGCATGGCTTTTGCCGCATCATGAAACAGTCGGCGCATCCTCTCGGCATCATCGGAATTGACGGCCGTCAATACACCTCTTTGGGCCATCAGCACGACCGCATGGGGCATGGTTTTGAAGGCTTCCCACTTGTATGACCAGAAGTCGGCGAATGTGGAAACAGCCACGCCGTATTTCACCAGTTCGTTCGTGATCCTGTATCCCTCGAGTCCGTGTTCGAAACACACCAGTTTCACCCCGTACTCTTTGCAGAGTTTCATGATGGACAACATCTCCTCGGCTTGGTAAGCATGGCAGCGAATCCAGTATTTTCCGTTTAGCGTCTCTGCGATAACTTCCAGCCGATAATTTTTTTTGGGTGGCAATGGCACAGGCTTTTTTTTCTTTTTGGCCAACTTTGCTTTGGCATCGTAATCTTGCCAGTCCCGCATGTAGTCCTTAGCTTTTTCGAATTCGCGGCGAATAGAAGCCTCTACTCCCATCCGGGTTTTCGGATACCGGGCGGGACCGATTGCAAAAAAATTGCTCTGCTTGGGATTTTCCCCAAGAGCCCACTTGATAGTCGGAGGCGCTCCCTTAAAAATCATCTCCTCGGCACTTTTCCCCCAACGAAGTTTGAGAACGATACCCCTTCCTCCGATAGAGTTGGCCGATCCGTGCATGGTATGAACGGAGGTGACTCCACCCGCTAGGGCATAAAAGATGTTCATATCTTCGGACCAGATCACATCCTTGATGTCCACCTCTGAAGTGATGAGATTGCCACCTTCGTTGACTCCCCCTTCGATGGCAATATGGGAATGGGAGTCGATGATACCGGGCATTACCCACTTCCCATCAAGGTTCACAACCTTTGTCTTAGAGTCTGCTTTGAGTCCTTTTCCAATCTTTGCAATCTTGGACCCTTTGAGCAGGATATCTCCGCCTTTAATGGTATCGCCTTCAACCGTGATGATATTGCCGTTGGTAAAGAGAATGTTTTTTTCCGCACCTGAGACGAAAGGGCTTCCTGCAAATACAAAAACCGCTAAAATCGCTATCCATCCAATCGCTTTTCTCATCTCGTCCCTCCCATTCCTGGAATCCGCTTGGCCGTAAATTCAGATGATCCTTCGGCTCCCTGCACAACCGATCCGGTCATCTTGTCACCTTCCACTTCACCTGTAAAATACAGGTCGATCTCTTGACCTCCGACAGATAGATTCATCTCGAAATAGACTTGGTTGCCGGAAACCGTGCCGCCTGAAAAATCAAAAACACCAAAAGGAGTAGTCAATTTGCCCGACAAAGCGGCTTCTTCCTGAACAAAATCCATTGTCAGTTTCAATCCGGCCTCTTCGATGGAAATCTCCCATTTCCCGGTTACATTGACAGTGGGTTCTTCTCCTTCCTTAACTGCGGCTTCTTTTAGTTCGAACTTTTTTCCGTCTGCAAACACGTACTTGACTTTTGCTTCTTTGGCCAATATTTCGCCCTCGACCAGTGCAAGATTGGCAATTTTACCAGGCTCGATTGTCCCCAAAGTTTTTTCCAACTTTAAAAACCCAGCTGCTCCAACTGTAAGAGCATCCAGCGCTTTTTCCTGAGGAAGCCCGTTTTCTATGGCCTTCTGGATCCCTTCCATAAAGCTCTTGGGATCGTCTGTTCCAAAAGAAGTGAAGGTAAACGGGATGCCTGCCTCAGCCAATTGTGCTGGATTTTTCGGATACAATTCTTTTTCTGCTTTATCCCGCACATCCCTTCCCTTTTGTGCATGAATGCTGGTGCCGGGAGCTTTAAAGGTTAAGGGTAAGAATACCCGAGCTTTCGCTTTTTTTAACTCTGGAATTAGCCGGAAGGCCTCGTTACCGATATCACAGATGAAGTAGTCCAGCTTCAATTCCGCGGCTAAACCGATGGCCCTGCGGATATCATTCTGATTCCGGCAGAGGAAAACTACCGGCTTTTTTCCTGTCGCATAATCAGAAAGCAATTCATATTTGACACTGTATTCAGGACGGGAGATTCCGTTCATTTCTTTCATCCACCGTTTGTTGTGTTTATCAAAATAAACGGCATCGGATAACTCCTGCCTGAGCATCGCCACAACACCCATGAGCGAGCTGGGATACACCATAAAGCTGGAAACGGAAAAACCGACACCAAGGCAAGTATCTCGCAGGATTATGTTTGCATTTTTATCCGTGCCGCTGAGGGAAAACACAGAAGCTTGGCCCGTGAATACGCCTCTCTCCGGTAGCACCTGAGCTGCTGTGAAACCGGCTTTGTGGTATTTTTCCAGTGTCGATTTGGTGATCTCAAAATGGTCAAAGGCTTTTAAACCGGGTCTTATTCCTCTGTCTTCATCTGTGTATTGTCCCGTGAACATCTTTGTTTGATCGAACTTTTGTTCCGGAAGCTTGAGCAGAGATTTTCCCAGAGGATCGATCAATCCCGGATAAACGGTTAATGTGCTCCCGTCGATCACTTCGGCATCCGCAGGAACATCGACTATTGCCCCCACCGTTTCGATCAGACCGTCCCGGATAACGACCGTTCCCTTTTCGATCGGAGGACCTGCCTGTGTGATAATCCTGCAATCCTTCACGGCCCAGACTCTGTGGAGATCGTCTTCTGAACGAAGGATGGGAATGTGTATGACCAAAAGAACAATAAGACAGGTGGTTAAGATAATTCTCGTTTTTCTCATTTTGCCTCCTTTACCTGAATTTTTCTAAATTATTCATAAACTGGAATTTTTTTGCTGGATTTTTAGCTCCATCCTCTCTAAGGTTAATCATACGAAAAGCTAAACACAAAAGTTCCGTTTATCCTCGCCATTTGGGACCAATTTTTGTTATTATATAAAAAACCTCTCAAAGAAAAGGTTAAAGGATGAACGAAACAAAATCCAGCAATACAACAAAAAAATGGCTCGTAGGATGCGGCATTGGATGTGCGGTTATCATCTTGATTTTAATCGTGCTCGGCGTCGGCGGCTTTATGTTTTTCAAAAACTTGGTTGGTGAATTCCAAGAACAAGAAGAGTTGATGACAACTTTGACCGAACGCTACGGAGAAATCAGAGACTTCTGCCCTGAACCAGATGGATCCATCAGCCCCAGCCGAATCGAGGCGTTTTTATCCGTAAGAGAAGCTTTTGCTCCATTCCAGGAGAAATTGGAGATTTCCATGCGAGAACTCCAGGATAAGGCAGGACGGAGCGAGGTAGAGATCAAAAAACCCAAAAATATTTTCGAAATGGTGAAGTTGGGATTCGGTCTTATCCCACAAATCGCTGAATTTTTGAAGTTCCGAAACCAGGCCCTTCTGGACGCCGAAATGGGAATGGGAGAGTATTATTATATCTATGCAATATCCTATTTTTCCTGGCTGGGAAAACTGCCTGAGGATGGTCCGGATTTCGAGGTAATGGGGCCGGAGGATAGCGAGAGCCGTTGGGGCGAAATGGACAGGGGAGAAATACTGGAGGAACGCAGAGACAGCATGCTCAGACGATTGCACCGCACACTCCTGCCCATGCTGCAAAACCAACGGGAAAAACTGGTGGCCAGAGGCTTATCTGAAACCCTGTCGGAATGGAAAAACCTCCTAGAGGCGGAAATCCAGGCAATGGAAGAGGACCGGTTTCGCCTACCTTGGGAGGACGGACTACCGGATGTGATCAAAGCATCTCTCGAGCATTACCGGGACCGATTGGATCAAAGCTACAATGCCATGACCAATCCGTTCGAACTCACGATCGAACAAAGGTAATCTTCTAGAGTTTTATTTGGACCCTTACTCTGCGGATGCTTTTTTGATCCGCATCCAGCACAACGACCCGGAGTTTGTTAGTCTCGACAATCTCTCCCGGTTTGGGAATCCGCTCCACTATGGATATGATGTAACCTGCGATGGTGTTGTAATCTCCTGCGGGGATTGCCATTCCATACGAGTTGTTGATAAAAGATATCTCTGCTTTCCCATCACATTCGATAATTGTATCGCTGATTTGGTGAACATTTCCTTCTTTATCTCTATCTTTCTCATCACGGATATCGCCCAGGATCTCCTCGATCAAATCTTCGATGGTCACCAAGCCAACGACACCGCCATACTCATCCACCACAACAACCATGGCTTTACGGCTGCGCTTGAGATCCCGCAGAAGGGAATACACCCGCTTGTTTTCAGGCTCGTGGAGTATATCTCTCAGCACAAATGGGGCAATTTTTGGGGATTGCTCTTTTGAATATAAAACATCGAGGACATTCACCATTCCAACCAAATTGTCCACACGATCCTCATACACAGGGATCCTTGAATAGCCCGTTTCAGAAACAGTGTGATAAAATTCTTCGACTGTAGCATCTGTGGGCAAGGCTATAATATCAATCAGAGGTGTCATGACTTTCTCCAGAGCCATCGTTTCCAAATCAAGCACGCTCGATATCATGTGGAGCTGTTCTTTTTTGAGAACTCCCTCCTTGGTTCCCATTTGGGCCAGGAGTTTTAGTTCCTCGCGCATGGCCCGCTGCCTCTCTTCAACATTTTGTTCACCTGCCATCCTCATAATGAAATTCGTGATCTTCGTCAACAGCCATACAACAGGGCGAAGAAGTTTGCCCGCAATCCATAGACCTGGGGCGCTTTTCAAGGCCAGCGTATCGGCTTTGACACGAAATGTCGTTTTAGGAAGGATCTCACAAAAGATCATGGTCACCAGGGTCATGATGATGGTATTTAAAATTTCCTGGATTCCCTCCCTTCCGGGAAGAGCAAAAATGATGAGTTGGAGCCCGGCCATGCCTGCCGCTGCAGACATCAAATTATCGCTGACAAGAACAGTTCCCAGCATCTTTTCCGGCTCCTGCCACAACTTCTTGATGGTGAGCGCGCGTGAATTTCCCTGCTCAGCCAAAACATCAATTCGCGCTTTCGAGACGGAAACAACAGCAGTTTCTGATCCGGAATAAAAGGCCTTCAGAAACAAAGAAAGAACAAGCAACAAAGAAAAAACATAAAGAGAAACCTGGCCAGTGGGAGCAAGAGGACTCCCCTCTGAAGCACCTATGGGAGCAAAACCCATAAACGAGCTGAGAACAAGGACAAACGGAAGAAAAAAAAGATTCAGTCTTTTTTTTCGATCTTTTTCGGGAGGCCTCCCTAATTTTCGGATTTTAATTAAATTGACTCTTTTTCCAGTCATCTTGATGACTTCAAAGACCAGCTTGTTCATATTGTCATCAATGACATTGCCCTCATTGGGTATGGCTCCGTGGAGCTTGGTTATATACCCGCCAACCGTATCTGCTCCTGAAATTTCGAGTTTGAGCTTGAGCTGTTTGTTCACGCTGCGGAGACTGACGAATCCCGGGACCAGGAAACACATCGGATCTTTCGGGTCTGGGGAAATCGTCATTTCAGACAATTTGTCATACTCATCGAAGATCTCTCCCAATACCTCTTCCACGATGTCCTCTCCCGTGATCAAACCGGACACACCTCCGTATTCATCCAGCAGTATGGCCATCTGCTGTTTTTCTCTCTCCATTTGACGCATCAGAACCCCTATTTTTTTTGTCTCGTACACAAAAAACGGGGCCCGGATGAGCGTGCCCGCATTGCCTGGATTCAACTTTTCGAAAGTTTCCGTGCGGGACAGGAATTCTGCAATGGTGAACTGCTCAAAACTTTTCCCCCCGAGACTTTCTCTTGTCAGCTTTTTCCATCGCGGCATGTCTTTCACATAAAATATGCCGCAGATAGTATCCAGATTTTCCTTGAAGACGGGGATGCGTGAATGTCCCGCATCCCTTGTCATATCGAAGGCTTCCCCGATGGTTTTGGTCACTTCGACGCACACCATCTTGGTCCTGGGGACCATCGCCTCCTTGACCGTGATGTCATGAAGTTCGAATATGCTATGAATGAGCTCCCCTTCTGCTTCATCCAGGGCCCCATGATCTTCGGTTATTTTTATAATGGCCTTGATTTCCTCCTGTGTCAGCGGCGTCTCTTCAGCCACGGAGCGAACCCCAAAAAAAGGAAGGAGCATATCGGTCAGGAGGCGCAAGGGCCTCCTAAAAGGGTAAATGACGAAGGAGAAGAACCATAAGGGCTGGGCCACAGCTCTCGAAAATCTCTCGGAATGCTTGATGGCATAAGTTTTAGGGGTGATCTCCCCGAATATCAAAAGGATAATCGTCTGGATCAAGATGGCCACGACGTATGCCAACCCCGGATTTTCCCTCTTGAAGAGATTGTTGAAAATGAGTGACCCAGTGATGCTCACAAAAGCCATGTTCACCAGGGTGTTACCGAATAGGACCGTAATGAACAGCCGACGCGGTTCATCCAAAAATTTCATGATGTATCGACTGTTTTTTTTGTTATCTCCCTTTATTCTTTGCGTCTCGACTTTGGAAAGAGCAGTCAGCGCCGTTTCCGAACCGGAAAAAAATGAGGAACAGGCCATCAAGAAAGCCAAGCCAAAAAAGTAAAGGAATATGCTGAAGGTACTCACGCTGACGCTAATGATATCATATTATGGGGACATTCCCCAAGGTTCCACCCCATCAGGATTTGACCGGAGGTTGTGTGTTTGATATACGTTGTCTAGGAGGGAAACATGGGATAGCCTGGTCCCGTCTTTTCATCGGATTAAATCAAGAATTTCCCATCCC
>CAYPGQ010000033.1:0-41615 GCA_964410125.1 uncultured Eubacteriales bacterium
GGCTTCGTTGCAGCCCAATCGTAGTATACAAATACAACTCATGAGCTACTGCCTTGCCGCTACAGCAATCTAGGCCCGTAAATAATCCAGGCTCCTGAATTATTTAGTAGGCGTAGGATTCGGGGCAGATAGTCCTGAAGTCACACAGGCTGCAATTGTGCCAATCTGGTTTGGCTTGGAAAATTTGATCCCGGATTCCCTGTTCTGCCTGCCTTATCTTCTCCTCAGCCCTTTGGCACTCTTTTTCTCCTTTCTCAGCACGGCCGATGATATCAGATTCAAGAAAATGGAGCCTTGTCTCCAACAGCGGAAGTTCCTGGGTTCGGACAAAGGCAAAAGCATACATATCCATCTGGAGGCTATCTCTTGTTCTTTTGTCTGCCTCCCTCTGATCCTTGACTGCCGATGCCTTGAAATCGATGACCACCCCCCCCTCCGACTGATAATCCACACGATCCCAGCGGCCTGTGAATTTGATTCCTTCCCAAAACAATCTGAATTTTTTTTCAAGAAACTTAGGCAACAGATTCGATGACTCCTCCCGTCTGTAAAAAAGGCGCATCGCATCTTCACCCGCTCTTTTTCTCATTTCCTCGTGTTCGCGGCTTAAAAATCCTTCATTGACCCAGCGCTCCTCGTAGGCCTTTATGAACTCCTTCTCGGATACTGTTTTCCCTCGCATTTTCATTTTGAGGAAAAAATGAATGGTGTTATGGCAAACGCGTCCGAACACGAGATTGTGATGAGGAAGAACGGGTATCCGCAGGATAGTTCCAAATCTGTAGCGGAGCGGACACATGAGATACGCATCGACCTGAGAATAACTCAGACTCAAGACTCCCTTTTCTCTAATCTTTGGAGAAACAGGGGACTTCAATGTGAAGGGAGCAAACCTTTGGATCTCTTCCAGTGCAGAAGCTTTCTGCACTTCATCGGGCAAAGAGGGAAGATCCAGGGCTTCCAATACGAACGGGCTGACTTTTTTGAGACGCTTGAGACCATAATCCTTGGCCCAAGTCAGGTACAGGCGCTTCTTGGCTCGAGTCATTCCCACATAAAAAAGCCGTCTCTCTTCTTGAAAGTACTTTTCACTTTCAGGAAGGTCTTCTTTTAAAATATCGTCCGGTACCGGAATCTTCTCTTTACGATGGCGACCGGGAAAACGATCCGCGATAAGACTAACCATAAAGACGATCGGAAACTCCAACCCCTTGGCTTTATGGAATGTCAGCATATTCACCGCATCCTCCTCCAGCTCCGCTTCTGCCGTTGCCGGATTGTCTCCAACCTGTTGGAGAAGATCCAGATGCCGGGCAAAGGAATAGATGGAATCATCTTCGACCAGTTCAGAAAATTTTCTTATCTTATCGAAGAAGATACGGATGTTTTTAATCTTCAGCTCGGATGAGAGGTCTCCTTTTTCCACAAGAGATTTGAGGTAATTTGACTTTTCAAGGAAGGCATACACCACATGACCGGCATTTTGGGACCTGGCATAACTTATAAAATGCAGCATATCCTCGACTATCCGCTTGACTGTTTTCTCCGCTGAAGCAGTGATAACAACAGGATCCTTTCCTTCGTAGCCCATTTTGAAAACATGATGAAGCGAGAAATTTCTCTTATCGGCATAGTTGGTCAACGGGGTTAAATCGTACGGATCCATTTTATATACATCAGAAAGGGCCAGAAAAAACAGGCTCTTACTGTCTTCAAAATCTGTTAATGCTTTTATGAAAGCTACCAGAATTTTCACTTCATCTTGGGTGTATAAACCACGACTGCCCGAAAATCGGAAGGGAATCCCTCTGATGTTCAGAGCACGGAGAAAGGGGTCAGCATCAGCGTTCCGTCTTACAAGGATCGCCATATCACTGTACCTGAAACCCTCCTTTACTTTTTCATCTATCAATTCAGCCACCCTGTCTGCCTCATGAGAAAGGGTGTCAAACGTCAGCATGTGCATACTTTTGCCCGTTTCCTTGAAAGAGGATTTCAACGTTTTATCGATCTCCTCTTGCACTTCCAACCGGTAGGGATTGTTTTGCTGTATGAGCTTATAAGCCGAGTCCAGGATGGGTTGAGTGGACCGGTAGTTATTGTTCAACACGACCTTTTTGTAGTCGGTGTATATCTTGCGGAAGTTATGAATATTGGCTAATGAAGCTCCCCTAAACCGAAATATGCTTTGGTCATCATCCCCGACTACCGTCAGGTTTCGGTGTTTGGCCGCAAGAAGCTTAAGTAACTCAAACTGAATGTAGTTCGTATCTTGAAACTCATCCACAAGGATAAACTGGTATTTGTCCTGAAAAACCTGGAGGACAGACGGCCTTTTCCTGAGAAGATCGACAACCAGGGTCACTTGGTCTTCGAAGTCAATCTTTCCTTCTGCCTCGAGGCGATCCTGATAATTCTTGAAAACCCTGGCCATTTCTTTGTGTTTCAGCGCCGTCTCCTTAGTCACTCCATCGAACGCGTCTTTTTCCAGTTTGTTAGCGTATTCCAAATACTCCTGTGGCTTGACATCTTCTTGTTTCAATCGTTTGATCGCCAACAAAATATCCTGGATATACCGTGTGGGGGAACTCAAGGGACGATAATAATCTAGCTGAAACTGGAATATATGTTCTCGAAAAAAAATGGCCTGTTCGACATCATCCAACAATTTGAAATCCGGTGAATATCCGATTTCGATTCCATAATCCCTCAAAATCTGTTCCCCAAAAGAATTGAAGGTGCTGATATCAACGAAGGAATAGCTGTAGGGAATCAGCAGATCTACCCTTTCTTCCATCTCATTCGCAGCCTTTTCCGTGAACGTTACCGCTAGGATCTCTTCTGGCTTGGCCATCTTGGATGAAATGAGGGAGGCGATGCGATGGGTGATAACTTTCGTTTTTCCGGTTCCTGCCCCAGCTATGATGATCAGGGGACCCTTTCCATGAGTGACAGCCTTTCTCTGCTCAGGATTCAGATCTTTCAGTAAATCTTCCATTTTTCTTTTTAAAGGAAAGAAAATCACAAGGAGAGCGAGGGTAACGGGAATGGAAATTCAGATCAGCGGGTCTTTTTATCGATAATGACGATCTCGCCTTCCTTCACAAGCCCAAGCTTTTCTCGGGCTTTTTTCTCAACTGCTTTCGGATTCTTTTCGAGTTCCTCAACATCTCTTTCCAGCTTTACCTTTCTTTCCTCAAGTTGCTCAATCTTTTGAAGGAGAACCTCTTGCTTGCGTCGGGTTCGGTAAATCTCCATCAATCCCCTTTTGCCAAAAAATGAGACTACAGTCAAAACAAACAGAAGAAAAACCACTCCCCCGACGATGACTTTTTTCTTGAAAGAAGAAGAGCTCTTATCTTTTTTCATTTTAGCTCAACAAATCCAGGCTATTCTTCATCATGATCCCGACCTCTTTTTGCGAGCCCGCTTCGGCATAACAGCGGATAAGAGGTTCGGTGCCCGATGGCCGGAAGAGAACCCAATCATCCTCGGATAAATTTAATTTGATTCCATCGATATTTTTGGAGTTTAGGACTTTTCTTGTTCCAAGCTTTGCAGGAGGATCTTTTTTCAATTTTGCAAGCTTTTTTTCCCTATTAGAATCCAGTGGAATACTTTGTTGTTGTCCTATTCTCTTCCCGTACTTTTTGAACAAATCCACTATCAACCCAGTCAAGTTTTTCCCCAAGGCAGCCATCATCTCCACAACCAGGAGACCAGCAAAAATGCCATCTTTTTCTGGGAGATGGTCTTTGATAGCCATACAAGCACTTTCTTCAGCTCCGAATATGATCTTGTTTTTCAGAAAGAGGTCGGCAATGTATTTGAATCCTACAGGCATCCTGAAAAGAGGAAGATCGTACTTTCTCGCTATCCGGTCCACGAGATGTGTCGTGGCCACAGAACGGGCTACGCCTCCCTTCCACATTTTTTTCGACACAAGATAATCCAAGACAAGAGAAACGATCAAGTTTTGTATGACAAAATTTCCTTTTTCATCCAAAATCCCGAACCGGTCTCCGTCCGCATCGGTAGCGATTCCTATCTGGCATTTTTTTTCTTTCACAAAAGCCTTGAGCTCTTTCAAATTCTCCTCAGAACAAGAGGGAGCGATCCCGCCAAAATAGGGGTCGACATACCCATGGAGTTCCTCTACAGGAATATGATTTTCTTCCAATATCTCATCCAGATATTCTCGGCTGGTGCCGTAGAGCGGGTCCACAGCTACCTTTATTTTGGATTTCCGGATAAGTTCAAAATCTATTTTGTCCTGGATAAAAGAAAGATAATCATGCTGGAGATCGATTTTTTCGATAAATTCCTCACTGGGATAAAGGGGACAAAAGGAATAATCTATCGTCAGGAGTTTCAGTTCTTCTTCGATATTCTCCGTCACTTCCGGAAGAGCCGGAGCCCCTGTTTCCGTGTTGAACTTCAGGCCATTGTATTCAGGAGGATTGAAAGAAGCCGTAAAATTGATGCCTGCCTGCGCCTTCCTCTTGATTACCTGCAATGCCTGGGCCTGGGATGGCGCATCCCTATCAGAGAGATAGACATAAATCATGTTGTGGGATAGGATTTTTGCGGCCTCAAAGGCAAACCGCTCGGAGAGAAAACGGGTGTCGTAATTGACAACGACCGAAACCTTCTGCCCTGGGTATTTTTTCTTAAGATAGTTGGCGATCGCTTGAACGACAAGTCGCACATTCTGGAAAGTGAACTCTTCCCCCATCACGGCTCGCCATCCAGAAGTGCCGAATTTTATCATTCTGTTTGCCTGTAAAGTTAGCATAAGACTAGAGTAAAAGCAACCCTAGCGCTCAGCAGCAAAGTTTGAACTTTTCCGCTTCCTATTATATATTCAACACTGAAATCATGTTTTGATTATCTAGAAATGAAAATCCGTTTTTTGGCCGGAATCTTTTTTACATCAACAACGACACTCTGCCTTCAGATATCTCTCACCCGATTTTTTTCTGTTTCACAGCAATACCACTTTGCTTTTCTTGTGGTCAGCATCGCTTTTCTCGGCTATGGATCTGCTGGTTCTTTTTTATCTCTTTTCCATAAATTGTTCGATGCAGATGAGGAAAAATTCCTGTCATCCTCGGCTATTCTATTCTCCTTGACCATTTTTGCGAGCTTCTTTATCTGTAATGCTGTCCCCTTCGACGTCATAAAGCTGTCTTGGGACACCACACAAATCTTCCTCATATTTCTCTACTATGTCATATTGAGCATTCCTTTCTTTTTTGCAGGAATCATCCTTTCCTTTGCGATCACAAGAGCTGCAAGCATGGTCAACACTTTGTATTTCTTCGATCTGCTCGGAGCGGGGACGGGCACCTTTTTTGCTATTTTTATCTTTCTTCCCAAGGGAGATAAGGGCGTCTTCCCTATTCTCACCGTATTAGCCTTAATCGCGGCTTGGCTTTTCAGCCCGAAAAAGCCACTGGGATTCAAACTCCTGATCTATCTGCTGCTGACAGCAGGAATCGTTCTTTTTGCCGCAGGACCATCCTGGCTCGCCTTCCACATTTCTGATTTTAAGGCTCTGCCCGTTTCCCTTCGTTATCCAGGCGCCAGACAGCTTTTCACCAAATGGAACGCCATTTCACGAGTGGATATCATCGATTCTCCTGCCGTGAGGTATGCCCCGGGTTTGAGTCTCTTGTACAATCGAAGTCTTCCCAACCAACTCGGCCTGTTGGTTGACGGGGGAGAACTCAACGCCATCACTCATATGGAAGAACCCGATGATCCTTCCTTCTTGTTCCTATCCTATCTTCCCTCTTCCCTTCCGTATTATGTTCTGGATCGGCCTCGTGTTCTCGTCCTCGAACCCAAAGGCGGACTAGACATCTTGGCTGCCCTCCATTACGGAGCTTCACAAGCCAAGGTCATCGAAAACAATCCTATAATCAATAACATCCTCGACCGGGATCTTGCGGATTTTTCAGGCCAGATCTACCAGAGGAAAAGCGTTCACACTGTATCTTCTAACAGTCGATCAGCCTTGATAAAAGAAAAGGAATATTTTGATCTTATCGTTTTTTCACTTGCTGATGTTTTCGGGTCTGCTGGAACAGGCCAACTCGGCATTGGGGAGAATTACCTGTACACGCAAGAGTCATTCCAGGATGCAATAAGCCGGCTATCCGCTGATGGGATAGCCAGCATGACCCTGTATCTTCTTCCTCCACCCCGTCAAGAAATCCGGCTCCTGGCCACATGGATAGAAACCCTGCGCAAAATAACCGATTTTCCCGAGCAGCATCTTTTTGTCCTCAGAAGCTGGGGGACCATCAGCTTTTTTGTCAAAAAAAGTCCGTACACAGCGCCAGAAATACAAGCTCTCAAAGAATTCTGTGAAAAATGTCTTTTTGATCTTGTGTATTATCCAGGCATTAAACCCGAAGAAGCTAATATCCATAATCGTTATGAGGAGCCGCTATACTACAACGTAACACGCCAGCTTCTGTCATCCAGCGATTCCAGAAGATTTTACGAAGAATATCTTTTCCAAGTGAAACCGGTCACGGATAACCGCCCGTTTTTCGCGAACTTTTTCAAACTGAGCAAAATCAAAGCCACATTCACCACAATGGGTCAAAAATGGCTGCCATTTTTACAAGGAGAATTTCTCGTCCCTCTGCTTTTTATTCAAGCCATAGGGGTAGCTTTTGTCCTGATTCTCCTTCCGGTTCTTCTCCAACGGAACAGAATCTGTATCAAGAATCCCGAATTACGAAAAATTTTCCTGTATTTTGGCTTGATCGGGATGAGTTTCATGTTCGTCGAGATTACCCTGATACAAAAATTCATCCTGTTTCTCGGACACCCCCTGTATTCCATAGCACTCATTATTTCTGCCCTGCTTTTTTCCTCTGGGGTTGGTAGCCTTCTGTCGAAAAAAATCCTCGGACAAAATCCCAAAAGGAATGTCATCTTTTCCCTTTTGTTCTCAGGAGTTTTAATCCTGATTTATAGTTTGGTATCCCCGTTGTTTTTTAAGATGTTCATCGGATCAGAGCTGTTGCCAAAGATATTTTTCTCTTTTGCCCTGATTTTCCCCTTAGGTTTTATGATGGGATTCCCTTTCCCGACCGGAATTCGATTGTTGGAACAAACAGAGAGGCGAATAATCCCTTGGGCATGGGCGACAAATGCCTTCTCCTCCGTCGTGAATTCCATAGCAGCCTTAATGATCGCTTTTTGGGGAGGATACAATTGCGTTTTAATGCTGGCAGCTATCGGCTATCTGATCACGCCTTTTTTCCTGGGCTTTGCCAGTCATCGGAACAAACGTGACACCTGAAATATGCTGGACGTTGGGTTTACCGTTTATTTTGGTTATAAGAGTTAGGGTTTGGTAGTATAAGGTACTCCCTACGGGAATAATCAATCTTCCACCTTCTTTGAGTTGCTCCAAAAGCGGAGGAGGGACATGGTTGGCGGCACAAGTCACGATTATCGCATCAAACGGAGCAAACTTTTCCCAGCCAAAATAACCATCGGTCCATTTGACCTGGACTTGATCGTAGTTCAATCGCCTTAGTGTTTCCGACGCCTTCTTGGCCAAGTTCTCCCGGATCTCGATGGAATAGACCTCATCAGTGAAATAAGTCAACACCGCAGCTTGATAACCTGATCCTGTCCCGATTTCCAATACCTTGTCTCCTGGCTTCAAACGCAGATGTTGTGTCATCAAAGCCACGATGTACGGCTGGGAAATGGTCTGCCCTTCATCTATTGGCAAGGGACGATCCGCATAAGCCAAGCTTCTGTAATTGGGCTTGACAAACATATGACGCGGAACCTTATTCATCACTTCCAAAACTTTGCCATCCGAAATATCGCGCGCAGCTAATTGATTGGCTACCATGTATTTTCTTGCCTTGGCATAAGAATCCCCCTGTGTTTCTTGGGAAAAAAGGAAGATAAACGGGATAAGGAAAAGAACAAGAAAGGCTGGGGCATTTGAGGTTTTCATTCGGTCCCTCTTAATATTCGCTATTGATCGATTACTTCATATCTATTATATACAAATATTCCTAGGAATTCACTAGCATGCTAAGCATGTCTATTTCCGCGATAAATGGGGCGTTTGGGGATGGTTGAAGTGACCATTGAAGATTTAGCCATTACGATCCGTTCTTTGAGGGTAACAATATGGGGACATCCCCTTATTGTCGGCGAGGATGTTGGGAGCAAAACCATTCCTAAAAGCCAATATAAAGCCTTTTGGTATCACGGAAATAGAGATGCTTCCACTAGTATGGATAATCCAGAGCCCATTTCTTATCGATAAAGGCGACTTCGGAGGATTATGGGACAAAAAAGAGCCCTCAAGCGTCCTAACCCTTAGAGGTGAGAAAATCACAAAAAATATCCCCCTTAATATCCTCTTTTTCGGTGATTGACGTAAAAGATGAATTAAATAAAATGAATGGAAAGGAATAACGAGGTATCTGCTTATACAAAATAGAAAAAAAATTACAGATTCGGACGAGATTTAATTGACAAAGCAAAATATTTCTGATAATAAATTAAACAACCCAGGTGAGAGAGTCCATTTTGTGCGCATGATTAAAAAGGCAGTGTATCCTGGTTCGTTCGATCCGATCACCAATGGACACGTTGATATTATCCTAAGGGGGCTTGAGATTTTCGACCAGATCTTAGTTGCTGTCCTTGAAAATCCCAAAAAGAGGTCTCTTTTTCCGACTAAAGAAAGGATTGCAATGATCCAGGAGATATTTACAGAGAATGAAAACGTCGAAGTAAGATCCTTTCAAGGACTTCTGGTTGATTTTGCAAACACAAATGAGTCTAAAATGATCATTAGAGGCTTAAGAGCGATCTCTGACTTTGAGTACGAATTTCAGATGGCACTTATGAACAGAAAACTAGATCCAGAAATCGAAACACTATTCATGATGCCCAGTCTCAATTATTCCTTCCTAAGCTCGAGACTCGTTAAAGAGGTCAGCATGTTGGGAGGATGTCTCGAGGGCCTCGTTCCTGGGGAAGTCGAGGATAAATTGCGAGAAAAGTACAAGACAACCCCAAAAACAAATTCAATATAAAAGGAAAAAAAAATGTTGGGATTCGGTCGAGAAAAAGATTTAATCGGATTGGACATCGGTTCATACTCCATTAAAGCAGTCGAGCTTAAAGCAAAGAAAAAAGGCACAGAAGAACTCTATGAAGTGAAAAAAATCGGATATGAGCTTCTTCCCCACGATGCCATTGTCGAAGGAACGATTATCGACTCGGCTGCCGTTGTGGAGACCATCAAGATGATTTTCGACGAAAATAAGATCACCAACAAGAATGTCGTGATCTCTGTGTCGGGAAATTCCGTCATTATCAAAAAGATTTCCCTGCCCTCTATGGACACAGAAGAGCTGGCCGAATCCATCATCTGGGAAGCCAAGCACAACATTCCTTACCCTTATGAGGAAACAAACGTCGATTACGCCATTCTAAAATCCTCTGAGTACTCAGAGGACAAAAATCTCGATATACTTCTTGTGGCGGCGAAAAAGGATAAAATCGCCAACTACAGCAACGTCGTCAATCAAGCACGCAAGAATCTCGAAGCAATCGAAGTCGATGTGTTTGCCTTACAAAATGCACTGGATGTGAACTATCCGGAACTCAGCAAAGAAAAAACAGTAGCCATCATCAACCTCGGAGCGAACATCACCAATGTTATCATCATCGAAAAAAACGTCCCCCAACTCTTTCGTGACCTTTCTCTGGGAGGATCCTTCTTCACAGAAAATATCAGTAAGGATCTAGGGATCAGCTTTGACGATGCAGAAAAGCTGCTCAAAGGTCTCCCAGTGAAAAACGTAGAACCCGAAAGATACGAAGCAATCCTGAACCTTAATATTCAGAACATCCTTGAAGAAATTGAAAAAACGTTTTCCTTCTACGAAGCTGGCGAAAAGGCCGAGAGAAAAATCGAGGCCATTTTTCTTAGCGGAGGTCTGTCCAAACTCAAAGATCTTGCCGCTAAATTCGAGCAGAAGTTTAACATGCGCACAGAACTCTTCAATCCCTTCCGACGAATTTATTACGACGAGAAAAAATTCGACTCCATCTATTTTGAAGAGATGGCTGCCCTTTTTGGTGTGGCCACAGGACTCGCCACAAGAAAGTTGGAAAAGTAAACAATGATTAGAATAAACCTATTAAAACCCGAAAAAAAAGAGATAAGAGAGGAACCTTTTGGGCTAGCTCCAGAAATTAAGGAGAAAAGAAGAACCCCGATCGCTAGCCTAATCATACTCCTTGCTATCGGTGCTGTCGCAGCCCTCTATTTTTTGCAGGATAAAGCCATCAAAACCGAAAGAGATCTCCTGAGCGTAGCTCAAGAAGAAAAGAAACAGTTCCAGTACGTTTTGGTTGCTCTAGAGAAATTGGAAGAACAGAAAAACATCCTTGCGAGAAAGATCAATCTGATCAATCATCTGAAGGCTCGCCAAGAGATTGCCGTGAGGACGATGGATGAACTGAGCAAAAACATACCAGGCTGGGTTTGGCTAATCGAAACGAGTTACGAAGCACAAGAAATCACCATAAAAGGGAGGGCTCTTTCCAACAACCTTATTGCAGACTACGTCTATAATCTGGAAAACAGCCCACATCTGAGCAATGTGAAAATCGAATCCATCAATCAAAGAACTGAACAATCAAGCAGCCCGTATCTAGAGTTTTCTCTCACGGCAACATACGACTTGCCTTTGACCATATATTCATCAGAAGAAGCCAAACAAGGGGAACAAAAATGAGAGATTGGCCTTGGTTCGCATATGTCCTCATAGCCATTATCATTCTGGGTCTTTTCTATTTTGTTTACTATAAACCCAAGAATGAGGAACTTCAAAACATCAGAAACGAAAGGATAGAAGTAGAAACAGAAGTGGCCCATCTCAGGCAAAAAAAAGAAGAACTGGATAAGATCGAAGCCGAGCTTGAACAGATGAAAATCACGCTCAGCAAGCTCGAGACTATCATCCCTCAGAAAGAAGAGATAAGCAACATTCTAAAGCAAATGCAACAGCTTGCCTATGACACCCGTTTGAACATCACCAAATTTATCCAAAATCCAGAGATCATCAAGGAGTTCTACACAGAACAGCCCATATCTGTCGCTGTTACAGGGGATTATCACAATCTCGCCATATTTTTCGACAGGTTGAACTCTTTTCAGCGCCTGTTTAATATAGAAGATTTTTCCATTAAAGCCATGCAAAACCAGACAGATGCCACGACCATTTCTGCCGAGTGGAATGTGAAAACATACATTTACCGGGAAGAAATAAAGACAAAAGAAACAGAAAATCAACAGAATGAGGGGAACTGAGATGAAAAAAAGAATAGTTTTATTGCTTGTGGCGGGCATCATATGTCTTGGTACTTTCCCTCTTTCTGCTCAGGATGTCGATCAGGGCACACAGCTTGATACACGTATTCAAATCAAACCTCGAGGACCCACGTATAATCCCGAAGGAAGAAGAGATCCATTCAGAGATCTGCTCGCTGGACAAGACCTGAGGGAAAAGGGCAAGACCAGGGGACTCCAACAGTTGGCCATAGAGGATGCTGTTCTTATTGGAATTGTTAAGCATAGAGGAAAATTGACAGCGATTATCAATGATGCACAAGGATTTCCTTACTACATCAAAACCGGGGATAATTTCCTAGATGGGTTTGTCCTGAATGTCAATGATTCACAAGTTATTTTCCGACAAACGAGACAAAGAGGCATCCCTTTAACAAATCCAAAAGATATCGTAAAAGAAATCAAGCTAGAGGAGCAATAAAATGAAAACGAAAAAATATTTGCAAATCCTGGTCATCATATGTGCCCTCACATTGGTCAGCGGATTTGCAAGCAACAAAGAACCATTGGGCAATATAAGTAACATTTCTGTCACACCTGGACAGCCAAACACGAGGATCATTCTCGAATCCAATTCTCCTCTAACTCTTGTCGGCTCGAGCTATGCACTTGATCGTCCTGCCACTATTTTTGTCGATTTCGACAATGTATCTACAAGCGTCACACCGAAAATAGCACCCCATACAACCTCATTAATCCAAAACATTAAGGTACAGAGAATCGACGCCGGCAAATTCCGTCTCCATATCGACATGAAAGAACGTGTTCCTTATCAGATAAAAACCGAGAACAATAACACCATCGTCGAGCTGAATCAGATCCAGAGGACTCCTGGACAATATGCGTTCGATCCAGATGTAAAATCGAAACTGGAAAAAGCATCAGGCCAAGTAGGATACCTGACAAATATCAGCGTCGCCGATAAAAAGGATAGAGTGGATGTCAGGGCGGTACTCAGTCATGAAACCGTTTCCAATGTTTTTGTTCTGGATAAACCTCTCCGGCTTGTTGTCGACCTGTACAACACATACTTTTCCTCATCGCAATCTGTTCATGCTATCAATCATCTTGGTGTTAAAAAGGTGAGAGCGGCTCAGTTCCAAATCTCAAATCCTCACATCATCACAAGAATGGTCTTCGATCTCACAGAACCCAAGTATTACTCCATAGATACCGCAAACAACAACCTGACCATATCCTTTTATAAAGAAAGATTAACACAGGTGGCACCTGCGGTTTCCAAACCTATCGTCACCCAGAAGGCAGAGAATAAACTTTCGCTTCCCGTAGAAGAAAAAACTGAACCAAAAAAAGAGGTCAGTCCAGAGCTACCCAAACCAAAAACCGAGGAAAAAAAGGTCAATCCTTCTGTCAAAAAAACATCCCCGCCAAAACCTGTAATAACCGAAGAAAAAATCGAAATGCCGAAAACGCTTCGTCCAGAAAAAAACGGGTCTTCATTTCCCCAAGAAGAGGCCCAACAATTCGAACCGCAAACCATTTCTCAAATAGAACAAAAATACCATGGAGATGTTATCACCTTAAAATTTAAAGACGCAGATCTAAGGGATGTCATCAATTACCTTGGTGAGTTTGCCGGTCTGAACGTCGCACATGATCCCGAAGTAAGAGGAGTTGTCTCCTGTAATCTCATCGATGTTCCCTGGGATCAGGCACTAGATCTTATCCTAAAGCAGAACAAAATGGGCAAGACTCTGGAGGGCAATATTCTCAGGATCGCGCCTGTCCAAACACTCACACGCGAGAGAGAAGAAGTGCAAGCGCTCGAAGAAAGCAAAGAACTGGCAGGTCCGCGAGTGACCAAATCGTACACTCTCTCTTACTCGAAAGCTTCAGATGTCGAAGGGCTTCTGCAGAGCAAAATTTCGGAAAGAGGCGAAATCATCGTGGATGATCGGACAAACACTATGGTCATAACCGACGTCAGCGACAGGATCGTGCTGGTCGAAAGACTTCTCGACGTGTTCGATACTCCCACTCCTCAAGTGTCCATCGAAGCCAGAATCGTGGAAGCGACAAGCACATTTATCCGCAATCTTGGGGTACAGTGGGGAGCCAGAGGAATCTCCGATCCTTTTTATGGCAATCAAACTTCTCTGGAGTTTCCGCATAAAATGCTGCTCGACGGCGCCATGATCCCACAAGGTATCGTGACCAAAGGAATCGGAGGCCCATTAGGCGGATACGCCATCAATCTCCCGGCTCCCGCGTTTTCGACCGCCGTGGGTGTATCATTCGCCAACGTTCTGGATACTTTCAGGATAGATCTGGCTATATCTGCTCTTGAGACTTCAGGACAGGGCCGAATCATCTCAAGTCCGTCTGTTACGACACAGAATAACCAACAGGCCCACATCATACAAGGAAGACAAATCCCGGTCCAAACTGTCGCCAACTTCACAGTCACAACACGCTATATGAATGCTGCTCTTGAGTTGAGAGCAACCCCTCAAATTACAGCAGAGGGCACGATTATCATGCATCTAGAACTCCAGAACAACGCAGCTGACTTTGCCAATCTAGTCAACGGCATACCTCCGATAATCACCCAGAGTGCAACAACGACAGTCATGATCCCGGATGGCGGTACGACGGTCATCGGAGGCATCTACCGGACAGAGGACTCGATAACACGAGATAGGGTTCCATTCTTCCATAAAATTCCGATAATAGGAAATTTATTCAAATCGTTTGCACGCACCAAACAAAGCCGGGAGTTACTTATTTTTGTAACTCCCAGAATTCTCAGATAAGAGGGAAAAATGAGAAAAATAAAAAATTGGCTAAAAATATTGGTTGTCATTCCGGCAATTTTCCTTCTGTTCTCCTGTAATCCGATAGCGGATGATTCCAGGTCAGATAGCGTCCTTCACGTTATCAAGATAACAGGGACAGATGTCGAAGAGAATGAAGTCGATTTTCTCCAATCTGATGTTGTCACGATCAATCCAGATACAGGAGCTGGGATTGTTGCCGCTGATGCTGCCAAGGTTACGTTCTCTTCCGAGTCTCTCAACCCCGAACCTTGGCTCGGCACATCCCATTACTCCGACATATTTGTCACCCACTATGTTGTAATTTACAGCCGCTCGGATGGAAAAAACCAGGAGGGCGTCGACTTTCCTTACTCGTTTGACGGCTCTTTTTCTGCTAGGGTTCAGATTGGTTCACCAACAGAGGTCAGCTTTGTTGTCGTTAGGGCCGTATCAAAGCTTGAACCTCCGCTGATCAACCTGACAGCAGGCCGAGGAGAAGGGGAACTCAAAGTCACAGCTCAGATCGATTTTTACGGACACGACACGCTCGGCAATAAGGTCAAGGCCACAGGGTATCTAACCATTTTCTTTGCGAACTATATCACCGATGAAGACAGCGAAGGAGGCGAATAATGAGATCAAACATTAAATTTGCAGTTTTTATGCTCGTAGCACTGAGTCTTGTCCTGTTTACCTCCTGTGTGAAGAAAAAGGTAGACGAGCCTTCTCCGCTGGGCCCGGCAGGATATGCGATATCTCTTAAAGTTTCTGCCAGTACCAATGTTATATTCGCTGGAAGCACGGCAAGAGATTCGACAACGGTAACAGCCAGCTTAGTTAAATATGACGGGACTCCGCTTTCAGGAAGAACCGTGTATTTTGAAGTTGTAGATGCTAATGGAAGCAGAGCCGATAAATATGGATATTTTGAGGGCCATCAAGCTGTGGCATCAAAAGTAACAGATGGAAATGGAGCGGTCACTGTTACGTACTATGGACCAAAAGCTGCTGAGATTGCTAGTAACGGATACTTGTACATCACCGCAAACATAGCCTGGGACGGTGCAGAGACTATTGCGGAATGGGCTCCTGTTTATGTTGTTCGTGATTTCACTGATCTTATCTTCACTGTCAAGGTCGACCCAAATATTTTGTGGTGTTCCAGCCAAAAACCCGAATCAATCATCTCGGTATTCTATGCTGTTCCAGACGGGACGCCTATTGTCGGAAGAAAGATATTCTTTGAGATCACGAGTGGTTTGGGCAATTTCAGTGATGGCAAGACAAAGACATTCAAAGAGACCGATTCAAACGGTTATGCAACCATGATCTATCAAGGCCCGACAAGCGGCGAACTCATGGGTGATGATTGGGTAAAAATCGATGTGCAACCGGAAACCTGGTGGGATGAATTTGGTAACTATCCCCCTGGCACTCCAGATCCAACAAAGTACTATCTCCATGCCGAATTCGAGATTAGGCTGAAAAAAGGAAACTAGATAGGGATAATCGTCAACCGTGTAAAAAGACGGTTTTTCTCGATTTCACACGTTCTAAAGACTTTTGGAGGGCCCGATTGAGGGCCCTCTTTTTTTTGGACTTCAATACAACCTGAACCCTGAATTTCCCTCTTATCCTAGACACAGGCGCCAATGCCGGCCCCCAAGTCTCGATCTGAGAATCTTGATCCTTCACGCATGAAAAAATCTTTCGGGATTCCCGTGCAAGAGCCCTCAAATTCTCCCCGGTCAAAAGGACTTCGGCCAAACTGGAAAACGGAGGATAATTCATAAGCCGTCGGTGTTTGATTTCCTGATCATAAAAACTACCATAATCGTCAAAAGCGGCGTGCCGTATGCTGTAGTGGTCCGGATTAGTTGTTTGGATAAAAAGTCGGGGATCTCCCTCTTTGGAAAGAAATTTTGTCATCTGGTTTACGGTTTGAAAGGTTTTTTGACTTGCCCTGAAATCTGGCAGTGTCAGGAAAATCTCCGGATAAAGAATAACAACCGTTGAAACCGGAGTAAGATTTCCTTGGTGGGCCAAAAACTGTGTCCCGAGAAGTATGTCGATTTTTTTTTCGGCAAATCGATAGAGAATTTTTTCCTGATCTTTCCTTGTGCGCACTCTATCTGAATCAAAACACACGATATTCTTGCCCGGGAATCTCCTTTTCAATTCTTCCTCAACGACCTCTATGCCAAAACTTTTTCCAAACACAAGTTCTCCCCCACACTCGGGACATGTGTTTATTTTGGGAGAGGAAAATCCACAGTAATGACACAAGAGTTTTCCCTTTTTCTTGTGAAAACTCATGGTCACATCACAACGTTCGCAACGGGGGATATACCGGCAGTGCGAACAGATCATAAATGATGAGTACCCTCTGCGATTGAAAAAAACAAGGATAGGATCAGGATTTTTACCGGATAGTTTTTGGCCTATCTCGCGGATCAATTTATCTTCCACAACACATTTTCTGGATCTTACCCTCAGGATTTCAACCTTTCTGTCTGCTGATTTTTCCTTTATCTCAACCAAATAACCTTGCTTTTTCGCCAGGAAATAGGCCTCCACCGATGGGATCGAAGAACCGGAGATCAAAAGGGCGGAGGACTGTTTCGCTCGCAGTAAAGCCCCTTTTCGGGCATCATACGAGGGATTCTCTGTCTGCAGATAGGAGTCATCGTGCTCATCATCCAGTATGATCAAACCGATATTGCTTAAAGGCGATAAAATGGCTGAACGGGGTCCCACTACAACATCCGTTCGGCTTGTCTTGATCCGTTCCCACTCGCTTTCTCTCTGCTTCGCAGTCAATTGGCTGTGAAAAAGCGCCACGTTTTCTCCCAGTTTTTTTGTAAATTTTTCTTGAAGAGATGCCGTCATTCTAATTTCAGGAACGAGAAACAGGATCTTCTTCCGAATATTCAGGATTTTTTTGATCAAATCAAAGTATATGGTTTCCCTTTTTTGTCTAGAAGCATGGAGGTAAAATGGCAAAAACATTTTTTTTTCCAGGGATTCAGAAATAATACTGGAAGCCCTGAAGGATTCCTCATCCAAAGAAAAATCCATCTCCAGCTGCACGGGAGTCAAATCAGCCTCGTTCTCTACCCGCCGGTAAATTTTTTTCAAATCGCTCTGCGCCAGGATCAGTCCCTTTCTTTCCAACCGTGCAAGGATTGATGATAGATTTTTTTGCCTGATTTTTCTTTTGATGAATGTCCGTGTATAAGCCCGGTTTCGAAGGAGTTCCAGAATCTCTGTTTCTACCTCAGCAAGCGACTTGCTCTGGAGAAGTTTTTTTCCCTCTTCGGAAAGAGACATTTTTACCCGGCTATTGGGAACATAGGAAGGAGGAAGCGCCGCTTGAAGCATCTCTCCCCAAGAACAAAAAGATGCAGCGCTGAATTTCTTTGTAAAGGAAAGAAATTCGCCGGTAAAAACAGGCTCTTCATCCAGAACTTCCCGGATGTCTTTCAGCTCGTAATCTTCCCTTTTTTTTCGGGATTTAAGCCCGACTACAAATCCTGTTATTTCCCTCAGATGGAAGGGAACCAACACCCTAGATCCAATCTGTGCCAGAGCTTTGCTCGTCTCTGGAATTACGTAGGTGAAGGTTTTTGTCAGGGGAAGGCCTAATACGACTTCCGCATAGAGACTCATTTTTTGCCCAGGAAGGCCATCACTTTTTTCATATCTTCCCAGACCATTTTTTTGAGCTTTTTATTGCCTTCGTTTCTGATGAGATAAGAAGGGTGAAAAGTGGGCATCACTTTGATGTTATTGAAGTCATAAAAATCACCTCGTAAAGCCGTCATTCCGAGAGAACTCCGGATGAAAAAACTGGCTGCCACTTTCCCCAAAGTTACGATGACTTTCGGGTTGATGAGCTCGATCTGAGCAAGGAGATAATGCTTGCAACTTGCCATCTCCGTTCCCAGGGGATTTCTGTTGCCCGGAGGACGGCATTTGACTATGTTTGTGATATACACTTCATCCCTCTGGAATTTCATGGCATGGATTATCTTTGTCAACAGTTGTCCGGCCCTTCCGATAAACGGCTTTCCCTGCATGTCCTCATCACGACCCGGGGCTTCTCCGATAAACATGAGATCGGCGTTCAGGTCTCCTTCTCCAGGAACAGCGTGTGTCCGGGTTTTTGCAAGGGGACACTTCTGGCAATTCAGGATGGTTTCTTCCAAAGATAAAACAGAAGACTCTCGTGTGACAAACTCAATACCGAGAAGAGACAGAAACTTTAGTTTTTCTTCCACCTCGCTCAGGAGTTTATCAGGATCCTTTGCCAATTTTTTCCTCGATCACATCCATAATTATCGCACTGATTTCCGATTTTGTCCTTTTGCCGGAGCGAATGCTCTTTCCATCGGGAAACACAAGAGTGACCTGGTTATAATCGGAGCCAAACCCTGATCCCTTTTTTGTGATGTCGTTGGCCACGATCATATCCAGGTTTTTCTGGACGGCCTTTTTCAAGGCATTTTCTGTTATCCTTTCTGTCTCTGCTGCAAATCCCACCAAAATCCTTTTTCTTTTCTTTTTCCCGAACTTCTGCAAGATATCCGGCGTTTGGACAAGATGGATTGTCTGGGATTTCTTCTGTTTTTTTATCTTCTGGGAGGAAACGGCCGAAAACTTATAATCCACAACGGCTGCTGCCATAATGAGCACATCCGCCTTTTGGAAATGCCGGCCGACCTCTCGTTCCATCTCCTCAGCCGTTTGCACCCATTTAACACAGGCGCCTGGCGGAGGAATGATATGGGTAGGCCCTGAGACAAGAATCACCTCGGCACCACGCCTTAACGCCTCCCCGGCTAATTCATATCCCATTTTGCCGGAGGAAGGATTGGACAGATACCGAACAGGATCAGAGTATTCCCTGGTGGGTCCAGCCGTGATCAGAAATGTTTTTCCCGCAAAAGATTGGCTTTTGTGCAAGAGCTGGAGGCTCATGTTTACGATTTTTTCGACAGGAGCAAGCCTGCCCCAGCCCTCGTCCTTACAGGCGAGATATCCTTTTTCTGGCTCGACAAACCGGATCCCCATCTCTCTGAGCTTTTTTATATTTGATTGGATCTGTTTATGAAAGTACATGGCCTCGTTCATGGCTGGAGCGATAAGAATCGGGCACTTGGCAGCCAGATGAAACGTCGACAAAAAATCGTCGGCTATACCTGATGTAAACTTGCCAATCATGTTGGCGGTGGCTGGAGCTACAAGAAGAAGGGAAACATCTCTGGCTAATTCAACATGGGCGATTTCATCAGGAATTTCATCTTCGAAAAGATCGACGATCACCCTCCGACCTGTAAGCACACTGAACAAACGGGGTGAAATCAACCTAGTGGCGTTTGCAGTCATGATCACCTGCACTTCATATTTTTCTTTTTGAAACTTCCTGATTATCTCGCAGGCTTTATAAATACTTATGGACGAACATATTCCCAGCGCTATCTTTTTCATCGTTCCCTTTTAATCCCCTTCCGCAAAACTCCGCAGTATAGGCATGATCTTTTTTTCTCTGATTTCCCTGCGGCATCTCTGGCTCAATATGACTGATTTCAATTCCTCTACAGCTTTGGACAATTCATCATTTACCACGAGATAATCAAACTCCCGGTAACGCTTTATTTCTTCTCTTGCCACTCCCAACCGCTTTTGGATTATCGATTCACTATCCTGCCCCCTTTTTTCCAGCCTTTTCCTCAACTCTGGAAACAGAGGCGGAAGGATGAATATAAACACCGCTTCTTCGTGTTTCTCTCGGATCAGATCGGCTCCTTGAACATCTATGTCTAAGAGAAGATCCCCGCCCATCGCTTTTCTCTCCAGTGTTTTCTTGGGAGTGCCATAATAATTCTCATGCACCATAGCCCATTCGACAAACTTGTCATCCTGTATCATCTTTTCAAATGTTTCTGGGGAGACAAAATGATAATCTTCCCCTTCGATCTCCGTGTCCCGTTTTCTCCGTGTTGTGTACGAGACAGAAAACGCCACATTTTCCAGTTCTTCCAGCACGAGATTTGCCAGGGTGGATTTTCCACACCCAGAGGGCCCTGTGATCACGATAAGCATCTCACTCCACCTTCTTTACTTCCCATAAATATTACTCTATATTTTGCAGTTGTTGGCGAATACTTTCAATCTCTGATTTCAACGCCAGGCTTTTGCGGATCACTTCAATGTCCTGGGCCTTTGAATTCAAGGTGTTAGCCTCTCGATAGAGTTCCTGGGCTAGAAAATCCAGTTTTTTCCCGACCGGTTCCGGCTCTTTGGAATCGAGCTGCTCCCGGAGATATTTCATATGAGATTTCAACCGAGCGATCTCTTCCGTCAGGTCATAGCGCTGGGCCAATAACGAGGCCTCCTCAGCCAATTTCCCCTCTGGAAACGTTTTGTCTTGATCCAAATCTTCCAACCTTTCCATCAATTTTCGCTTGATCAACTGGGGCTGTTTTTCAGCTCGTTTTTCGACCTGGCTTACAAGAGTTTTAATGTTCTGTGCATGGATCAATAACTGCTTTTTGCTTTCCCTTCCCTCTCTCGCTCTCTCTCTGATCAGCAGATTGAGAGTCTTTTCAAAACTCTGTTCTAGGAATTCGGCATCTTCTTTGGTGAAGGCCTTTCTCTGGAACCGGACAATATGGGGCGTATTCAAAAGATTCTCGAGAGAAAACGTGACATGTTTTTGGGAAACAACCGCTGCTTTGTCGAGACTGGTGAGTATTTTGTTCAAAAGATCCTGATTGATGTGGAATTCCCATTTGTCCGTGCCAAAAAAATTCATATCCACCAGGACTTCGATTCTTCCTCTATGGAGTTTCTGCTGACATAAAGCTCTCAGTTTATCCTCAACATTGCCCAGAGGGGCCCCACGATAATTCCAATCCAAAAAGCGATGGTTGAGAGCTCGGATACTGATTTTTACAGAAAAGGATTTATGAACAAACCTCTTCTCGGCATAACCGGTCATGCTGCGGATCAATTCAACAACTCCTTTTCCTCTGGAAACTGAAGATCGTAAAGCTTTCGGTAGAGGCCGTTTTCCTTGTAGAGTTCCCTGTGCGAACCGACTTCTGCAATCTTTCCATTATCCAAAACCAGGATTTTATCCGCATTCCTTATCGTCGATAGCCTGTGGGCAATCACAAATGTCGTCCGATCCTTCATAACATTTTCCACAGCAACTTGAATAAGCTTTTCCGACTCGGAATCCAGGGAGGAAGTCGCTTCGTCAAGCACAAGAATCGGAGGATTTTTGAGCAAAGCACGGGCAATTGCAAGCCTCTGTCTCTGGCCGATCGACAGCAATCCTCCCCTCTCTCCGATGTTTGTCTCATAACCTCCAGGGAGTTTGGAAATGAAGTCATGAGCTTCTGCAGCCTTGGCCGCATCCAGGATTTGCTCCATCGGTGTATCATCCAAACCATAAGCAATATTGTTCCGGACAGTATCATTGAAGAGAATCAATTCCTGGGTAACCAACCCAATCTGCTTTCGAAGGGATAAAAGACTGACATCCCGGATGTCGATGCCATCGATCAAGATCCTGCCAGAAGTGGTTTCATAAAAACGTGATATGAGATTGACAATAGTGGTTTTTCCTGCGCCGCTCAAACCGATCAATGCCACTTTTTCCTTCGGAAATATTTCAAAATCCACATCATACAGAACACGGATATTTTCATTGTAGCTGAAAGTAACATTTTCAAACTTCACATGTCCCCTCACCGGAGGAAGGGGATAAACCCGATCATGTTCGACAATCTGAGGTTTGCTTTTCTGGATCTCTCTGATTCTTTCAAAACTGGCAACGCCTTGTTGAATGACAACATTAGCATGGCTGATTTTTTTTATCGGCGTGTACATGTAAAAAAGTGCCATCACAAAGGCTGCAAAATCACCAGGGCTAATAAATCCTTGGGTGATCCGAGTGGAGCCCACAAACAGGATAAAAGCTCCCACCAATCCCCCCAAAAATTCCATAAACGGAGAGGATAAACTCCCAATCCAGGCCAGTTTGAGGCTGGTCTTGAAATAGTTTTGCGTAGCCTGGAATACCTTTTTAAGCTCAAACTTTTCCATGGTAAAAGCTTTGACGATTTTGTTCCCTGTTATGGTTTCGTGGAGAATTTTGTAAATATCTGCCATCCGGATTTGATTCATCCTTCCTCTTTTTTTCAATTGCCGGCTGAAAACTGCTAGAGGAATCACCGCCAGCGGCGTGATGATAAAAGAGACCAGCGCCAGATGCCAGTCGATCATAAATATCCCGATAAGAAGAGCAAAAATGATAAAACTCTCCCGGATAAAATCTCCCATGCTCCCCGAAACAGCCTCCTGGATCTTGTCCACATCATTTGTCAAACGGGACATAAGCTCGCCGGTGGCCACCCGGTCGAAATAATCCGACGATTGGTACATAAAATGTTCGGAGAGATCATCCCTCAATCTTTTTGAAACCTTCAGTCCAATGGATTTCATAAAAAAGGAAGAAAAGAAGGTGAATATTCCTTTGCCAAACAAGACAACAACAAGCAGCAAAGGCAATACAAGCATGTACTGATCCTCTTTGACATGCCGAAAAACAATATCCAGAAAACGGGCTTTCTTGACTGGAACTTCTGGGCCAAGCTTGAGCAGCATATCTACGATCGGTTGGACCATATTTACGAATACATACGTGAAAAAAGCCACAAAAAGTGTGAATAAAAGGGAGAGGACAAGTTTTTTCTTCTCTTGTAAAGTGAATTTGAGAAGTTGAAAAATATCTTTCATAATTTTGTTCACAAATTCAAATAGCTGCTCTCCAAGATTTCATAGGCATTCAATGCCGAGCCACGGGTTAGATTGTCCGCCACTGTCCAAACCCAATATTTGCCTGGGACGGAATCTTCTTTTTTTATCTGGCCTATGTAAATTTTATCCTTTCCGGCCACCTGCACACAAGATACCGGTTTGGAAGGCGAAGGAGAGGAAACCTTGAAGTATGGGGATTTTTTAAAAAGATTCACAAGAGTTGGAATGTCGGTCCGTTCCTCGAGTTCCAGATAGATCATGATCGAATAAGTGTGAAAAACAGGTGCTTGGATGATGGCAACGGAAAGCGGGAGATTTTGAAGGTCGAGTACACGCTTGGTTTCAAAGAGAATTCGTTTTTCAACAGAGGAGAATCCATCATCGTCAACAGGAGCAACATCAGAAAGAAGATTAAAAGCAAACTGAGTTTTGAAGGTTTTTTTCGAAACGGATGAGCTGCTCAAAACAGCAAAGGATTGATCAGCCAGCTCTCGGATCCCTGCTTCCTCAAATGCAGATGCCGGTTGAAGGACAAATGCGGCTATTTTTTTGTTGTGAAATTTTTCACAAATCACGTTTAAAACATGGGCAAGAATGATGGTCACGGGATGGGGATTGGCAATTAAAGCAGGTTTTTTTTTAAGGACGGCCAAATGGTTTATCCCCCCCACAACTATAGGAACTTCTTTTTCCGCATTAAAGGTTTCGCTCAAATCGATAGCCAGATATTTTTTCTCAGCCGCAAGATTTGCGTATTCCCTATTGGTTTTTTTATCGGATGCCAAAAAAACAATGTCATAGTCCGCCATGGTCGCTTCATCCAGAGGCATAACGACACGAGGCTCTCCCCGAAATTCTGTCAATTTCGAGTACTCCTCTTCAACATCAGGGTCAAAAAACTCTATCTTCTCGATAGGGAACTTTTTTCCTTCCAAAACATTTTTTAATTCTTTTCCTCGGAAAGATTCAGCTCCAATCAACGCAATCCGTGCTCTTTTTTTTGGACTCATGTTTTATCAAAATTGGTTATGCAAAAGATTTTCCGTATTCGGTCATCATATAATACATTTTATCTTTTAACAGAAGTTTGTTTTTCTTCAGTTGTTTTTCTTCCAACTTTTCTTCCTCTGTTAAATAGCTTTTATCTTGAAACTTAGAAAGTCTTTTTTCCAGCTTTTGGTGTTGGTCATAGGCATTGCGGAATTCCTCGTTTTCTTTAAGCAAACGCTTTTTGACTTCCTCTTCTTCCATAGAGATTGATCTCCAATTTGAAAGAATATCACAATGCCACCCCTATTTCAATTTACCTGAATTATCCAGGTTTAACGACAGAGGCCATTTTTCGATTGACATTAAATGCTAGGCTATTTATACTATGGCCCGAGTTGATGAGCTATTGATCATCAGAGGGCGAGGTAGCTCAGTCGGTAGAGCGAGAGACTGAAAATCTCTGCGTCGGCGGTTCAATTCCGTCCCTCGCCATTCCCCGTCAATCCCCTGATTTTAAAAACAATTTCATCCTTCGGTTCTTTTCCATTTTGTGTGTTTAATCTCTAATGGAAAAAGCCATCAGGTATGTCTGAAGCACCATTGAGGATATAGCCTTCACGAGTTGTTTTTCGAGGGTAACAATATGGGGATATTCCCATATTGTCGGCGAGGATGTAAAGAACCTATAAGTCTTTCAGTTTTTAATAGTTTTTGAGGTGATCTCTGAGTTCTTTTGCGAATTCCGGCCGTTTTAAGGCCAATTCAACCGTGGCCTGGATAAACCCCATCTTATCCCCGCAGTCATACCGTTTTCCTTCGAAGAGATACCCGTAAACCGGTTGATTTTCCAGCAGAAGTTTGATGGCATCGGTGATCTGAATCTCACCTTTTGCATCGGGCTCGGTCCGCTTGATCGCTTCGAATATGGCCGGGGTAAACACATACCGCCCGATCAAAGCCAAATCGGAAAATGCTTTCTCCGGACCGGGTTTTTCCACCAAATCTTCTACTTGAAAAACCCTATCTGCTATTTGTTTGGGTTTGATGATCCCGTATTTTTTTGTCCCCTCTTCATCCGTCCTTCCGAGCACGATGACCGAAGCATTATACTCCGAATAGGCATCGATCAGTTGCCGGATACACGGCTTTTCACAATCGAAGATATCGTCGGGCAGAAGCACAGCAAAAGGTTCGTTCCCGATATAATCCTCAGCCATCAGGATAGCATGCCCCAGCCCCAAAGCTTCTTTCTGGCGGATATAACAAAATTCAGCAAGGTTGGATATCCGCCGCACTTCTTCCAGGAAATCATATTTCTGCTTTTCTTCCAGGAATCGCTCCAATTCCGGGCTTTTGTCGAAATGATCTTCGATCGCAGATTTTCCCCTGCCGATTATGACCCCGATGCTTTTTATGCCGGCATCAACGGCCTCTTCTACACCGTACTGGATCAAAGGCTGATCCACAACACTCAACATCTCCTTGGGTAGGGCTTTGGTGGCAGGCAGGAATCGCGTGCCGAATCCGGCAGCCGGGATAACGGCCTTTTTTATTGTGCTCATCCGTGCTCCTTAAGATAGTTTAGTAGAGGCAACGTATCAGAATTTAAAGCTAACAGAAATATTGGGTATCAGAACATTCATGTTATATATTCCGGGCTGTGCCGTTTTCCACCCAGGATCTGTCTGTTTCTTCAAGTAATCAACATCCCTTTCTTTTCCAATCAAATACTCGACGCCGAACTCGATATTGAGTCCATCGAGAGAATATCCGATCCCGGCTGTCAGCACATTGAAATCGAAGCTGGGCAGAAGAACACTCATGGTCCTATCCGGAGCCGGGGAGGGATCCCAGTAATATCCCGCGCGGAAGCATAATGATTTGTATCTGTATTCTGCACCAAATCGAATCTGCATAACATCCTTCCAATGCATCGGTCTTTCAGCATCCACTATCAAGGACCAGAAAAAATCTCCATATGTCGATTCCATCACGTCGATCGTGGACCATTGTGTCCACTGAATATCTCCCGTCAAAGTCAAATTTTCGATAGGTTTGACCGCCACTCCCACAGCCACCCACCAGGGCCAGGTGACTTCTCGATCCACGGTAGCCTTTGCGGGTATATCGGCACCATAAAAGGGAGTATCCGGTATCATCCCGAGAATACCGATATTCGTTATTTCAACGTCCCCGCTGAATTTTATGTTGCTCGGAGTTCGTACAGTGGCCCCAATGCTGAATTTCTCATGTGGGTTGACAAGAATCCCAATTGTTGCACCGACTCCCCATCCGCTAAGGCTTTCGTCATATTGGCCTTGGTCGACATCCAGTTCTTTGTCACCTGCGTGGGTTTTGATACTGAACATCCCATAGTTTATGTTGAGGCTGGCTCCAACAGAGACCATCTTGTGAACCTTAAAGGCAAGAACAGGTGCGATCGTGAACATCCCAACCTTGCTTTCCCATTTGTAAGGTCTTAAAAATGTGAGATCCTTGAAGTCATTGCCATCCCATTTAGCCCCAAGCCCGGAGGGAGCATAAAAACCGATGCCAGCCACAACATTCTCTGCAATAGGGTGATAATAAGCGGCCAATCCGGCAAGATAATGTTTTGTCGTTGTCCGGGCATCGACAAAAGTCACAGGACCGACAGAAAAATTGTAAGTCCCCGACGGGATGATGTCTACCCCGTAAAAGCCAAAGTATTTCTGCTTAAACAGTGCAATGCCGGCAGGATTCCAAAAAATCGCGCTGAAATCATCCGCGAGTCCGACAAAGGCCCCCCCCATGGTCATGGCCCTGGTTCCCAGACTATTCAGGTTCAGCCCATTCGCACCAACGAAGGAATTCAAGATTGCCAAACAAAATAAAAGCGCAAAAAGGATCTTGACCTTTTTCATCTGAACCTCCTTCACCTTTACTTTTGTTTACGATATTCCCTGATTCTTGTCAAATCCTACTCTTCCTCTACGGCCTGAATTTCCTTGACCTCTGGAACTTGTTTTTTTATGAACCGTGTAACCCCATGGGTTAATGTCATTTGTCTCATTGGACAACCGACACAAGCCCCTAGAAGACGGACTTTGACTATTCCATCCTCAGTGACATCCACAAGTTCTATATCTCCCCCATCTGCTTGAAGATGTGGTCTCAATTCTTCGATAGCTTTTTGGACTCGTTCTTTCATTTCATTCTCCTTGCTAAAAGAATAATAACTTAGATAAAGAAAAAGTTCAATTTCCGTTTCCCTTATGTTTTTTCTCCATGTTTTTCTTTTTTTTTATTTTTCCTCTTGACAATTTTGCAAAAATTGATATTTTTTTCTTGGGAGCATCAGATGGAAGAGAACTTTGGTCCTGATTAAGAATCGGAAGAATTCTGAGTTTAGATGCGCTAAATCAATTCTTCTTTCTGACTATTTTATCTTTCAGGTCACTGAGTAAATTCAGGGCCTCAAGAGGGGAAAAAGTTTCCAGGTTGCATGATTCTATCTCCTGTTTCATCTCTTCTAAAAATTCCCGGTCACGATCTTCCTGGAACAAAAGGAATTGGGATTTGTCCCGCTCCTGGGACGAGCCGTAGGCAATCCTGGGAAGGCCAGCATCATCCAATTCCTGTTTCTCAAGGTTAAAAAGGATTTCCTTGGCTCTTTCTATCACGGAACGGGGTATTCCCGCCAAACGTGCCACGTGAATGCCGTAGCTTCGATCGGAAGCTCCGGGAACGATTTTCCGTAAAAAAATAATATCTTCTTTCCACTCTTTCACAGAGACATGGTAGTTCTTGATCCTCTCCATCGTTAGCTCAAGCTCCGTCAATTCATGATAATGAGTGGCAAACAAGGTCTTAGCCTGAAAATCTTGTTTGTCGTGAAGATACTCGGCCACGGCCCATGCGATGCTGAGCCCATCAAATGTGCTTGTTCCCCTTCCTATTTCATCAAGAAGAATTAAACTGTTATTCGTGGCGTTGTTCAGGATGTTGGCTGTCTCCAGCATTTCTACCATAAACGTCGAATGCCCCACGCTTAAAAAATCCATGGCTCCAATTCGGGTAAAAATACGATCCACCAATCCGATTTCGGCCTCGCTGGCAGGGACAAAAGACCCCATCTGGGCCAAGATACAAATCAGGGCTACCTGCCTTAAGTATGTGGACTTACCTCCCATGTTTGGTCCTGTCACGATAAGGATCTGGTTCGTCTCCCTATCCAAGAGTGTATCGTTGGGTATGAAGGGTTCATCATTCGTTACTTCGATAACAGGATGCCTTCCCTCCACAATCTTTATCCCTTCCTCCTCGCTGACACTCGGCCTTTTATAGCTGTGTTGTGACGCCAATTCGGCTAAACAAGAAAGCACATCCAGAAGCGCGATACAGGAGGCAATTTTTTGAAGCCGTTCCTTTTCTTGAGAAATTTTCTCCCTGACTTCAAGGAATAAATGATACTCCAATTCCCCGATCTTTTGTTCGGCATTCAGGACTTTCTCCTCATACTCCTTGAGTTCGGGTGTGATGAACCGTTCAGAGTTGACCAGGGTCTGCTTCCGGATATAGTCCGGCGGGACCAGGTGCAGATTGGGTTTTGTCACATCTATGTAATAACCAAAAACTTTGTTATACCGAATCTTTAGGGACGAAATACCTGCCTTCTCTCTTTCTTTCCTCTCCATTTGGGTGATGAATGTTTTTCCTGAGAGACTGATCTCCCTCAATTCATCCAACTCCCGGTTGTATCCCTGCTTGATAATTCCCCCTTCGGTGAGGAGGAAAGATGGCTCGTCCAATAGTGCGCTTTCGATCAATTCCACAATATCCGGGGCATTATCCCAATCCTGTTGAATTTTTTTCATCTTCTCGGAGGTGAAGGATCGGATGACAGACTGGATTTGAGGAAGGGGCAGAAGGGATCTCTTCAGAGCAACAAGATCTTTGGCATTGGCCACAGCCAGAGAGATTTTCCCGGTGAGCCTTTCCAAGTCAAAAATGTCTTTGAGCCCGCTCCTCAGTTCCTGACGTTCTATGGTTTGGGAAAGGAATTCATCCACGGTTTCCAGCCGGCGCTCGATTTCTTTTTTATCCAATAACGGATGCAGAAGCCAGTAACGGAGAAGCCTGCCACCCATGGAAGTGACCGTAAAATCGATGACGTCTAAAAGAGAATCTTGTATGCGCCCATCTCTTAAATTTTTTGTGAGCTCCAAATTTTTTATCGAAGTCGCATCCAAGATCATGTGCAGGGACGATTGAACATACGAAAGCCCATGCACCAAGGAGAGAGAATCCTTTCTCAAGTTTCTCAAATAATACAAAAGCGCACCAGATGCCGATATGGATAGGTTTTTACTTCCCAATCCATAACCGTCCAGCGACTTGACCTGAAAATGATCGAGTAAAAGATTTTTCGCCTGCGTGAAGTCAAATACCCACTCCTCCTGGGGGCTCCTTGCCACACTGTTCATCCCCGAACGGGTAAGAATTCTTTCGACCTCATAGGACTGCTCTTCTGGATAGATGATTTCTTTCGGATAAATCTTGAAAAGCTCATCGGTAAGCATGCTGCTCAACTCACCCTGGGTAGTTTTCATCTCGCCAGAAGCAAAATCAATCAAGGCCAAACCCCATTCTTGATCTGGCATAAACAAGCTGGCAATGTAGGTATTCTCTTTTTCCTCCTCCAACTCAAGCTCAACCGCGGTTCCAGGGGTCAGGACTTTGACCACGTCCCTTTTGACCACACCGAGGGCCTGCTTGGCATCCTCCACCTGCTCGCATATGGCCACCTTGAATCCTTTCCGCAGGAGTTTCACCAGATAGGAATGGGCCGCATGATAGGGAACCCCACACATCGGAACTTTATGGCGGGAAGTCAAGGCAATTTCCAAAACCGGAGCAGCCGTTTTGGCATCCTCGAAGAACATCTCATAAAAATCACCCAGTCGGAAAAATAACAGAGCATCCTGATATTGTTTTTTGATCCTGTGGTATTGTTCCATCATCGGTGTGGCGGATTTTTTTTTGGCCATCGGTTCTTTTCAACTATACTTTTTGAAACCTTTTTTTTCAAGCCAGAAGCTCTTTATCATGAGGTCACTGTCAATCTGTTAAGAAATGAATCACATCCAATACATACAAAATTTGAGATAATTTGTCTTGCATCTTTAGAAAAAAATTTGTATAGTCTCTGACAGTACCCAGTTAGGGATACGGGTATAAAAAAAAACACGGAGGAAAATAATGAAAAAAAACCTTATCGCAATTATTCTGTTTATGTTCGCAGTGCCGGCAGTCTTCGGGACAATTGTCACGAATACGAACCAGAGTGTCATGTACTTTCGTCTCCCCGCTCGCAATGCATCCATATTGATCGATGCTGTCTATTATAATCCGGCAGGTGTTATGCATCTCGACAATGGTTTTCATATTGCCATCCACAACCAATCGATATGGCAAGATAAAACCGTCATCAATGATTTTCCGTATCTTAACAATGACGAATATGTCGGGGAGGTAAGAGTCCCGATTTTCCCGACCGTGTTTGCCGTATATAAAAAAGACAAATTAGCCATTTCTTTCGGATTCGGCCCCAACGCAGGAGGAGGAACGGCGGATTTTGCAACGGGTTTGCCCACCTTCGAGATCCCCGTTTCCTTAATCCCTAGCATTATAACTCAAATGGGGATTCCAACCACATCCCATTCGTTTGAAATGGCCTTTAAAGGAAAATCGGTTTATTACGGTTTCCAAGGCAATATATCTTATGCGATAAATGATGTATTTTCCGTAGCAGCCGGAGCTAGGTACATCTCTGCTGTGACGGAATATGATGGGGAGCTCAAAAACATCCAGGTCAATCCCCAGCATCCGCTGCTCAATCCATCCGGCGGAATGATGCCAGCCCAACAGTTTTTTACTCTGGTGGGTCAACCTGGATATGCTGCCCAAGTCGCAGACATCGCCGCGGATGTCAAACAGACGGGTTCAGCCATCACACCTCTGTTGGGTTTGAACATACGACCGAATGAAAACGTGAATATCGGGATCCGGTATGAATTCAACACCAAACTGGAAATAACGAACGACACAACGGTGGATGGTACCGGACTTTTTCCAGATGGGTATGAATTCCGGAATGACATCCCTGCCATCTTGTCCCTAGGGTTAGAATATGCGGCAGCCTCAAATCTCCGTATTATGGTCTCCTTTAATCTGTTCTTCGATAAGAATGCTGTTTGGGGGGAGGACCCGACCGTTAACCAAGATGATTTGGTTGAATCTAACTCCTATGATATCGGTGTCGGATTCGAGTACGATATCACCAATTCCATTTTGATCAGCGCGGGATATCTTCGCACCCAGGTCGGAGTCAAAGACGAATATCAAGATGGCTTCAGCCACGAGCTCAACAGCGACACGATCGGCTTCGGCGGCCGGATCATGCTAACGCCCAAAATTTCCCTCGACCTTGGCGGATTGTACTCCACATACACGGAAGCCCAAGTGCAAACGCAATATGAACTTCCATCACCACCATCGCTACCGGGTACTTTCATTCCCTTTACAGAAAAATACCAGCGCTCGAATTGGGCCTTTGCTGTGGGCATTGGATTTCACCTGTAATCCAACAAATATGGTTTTGCTTCGCGGTGAATTCATAAGTCTAGCCTGAAGTTTAAAACAGAAAATTTAATCCTCTGTATTCCGGGACAGGTATGTAATCACCCCTATAACTGGGAACGTTTCCATTTCACCCTATTTTTTGTATAATTAATTTTACACAAAATCGGATTGGATCAAGACCATGAAACCGACAGAGGGAAAAAACGAAGGGGGAAAGCGGACTCCTGGATATTTTCTCCTTCAATCCATGACTCTGGGTCGGATTCCGATCGCTGTTCTTTTCCTGGTCGTTTTGATTTATGGCCAAGAGACGACTTTCACTCTGGTGCTAGAACTGATTCTTTTGTTGATTATTGAATTCACTGATCTAGTCGATGGAATAATCGCAAGAAAATTCGGACTAGTCTCAGAATCCGGAGCCACTCTCGATCCCTTCGCAGACAGCGTGTCGCGTCTTATCGTCTACTGGGCTTTGGCAACCAAAGGGCTCGTAATTGTCATCGTCCCGCTGATCATGGCGCTGCGTGACATAACGGTGGCCTATTCCAGGATCGTCCTGGCACAACATAACCGCACTGTGTCGGCAAAAAAAAGCGGAAAACTGAAAGCCTCTGTCCAAGCCGTCGGTTCTTTTTTAGCCCTTCTTGGGCCCTATTATTGGGGATACATAGGCCGCTGGAGTTTTTATGTTCTTTCTTGGATTATCATTACCGTAACATTTTTATCCGCCATCGAATATGTCAAAGATGCTCTTTCTCCCTCCAAAAGGATAAAGTGAGATGTCAGGTGCCGAGCATCTATTTCAAAATAAAAAAGTCGTTTTCCTAGATTTGGACGGCACGATCTATATGGGAGACGCTCTGATTCCCGGGGCTAAGGAATTCCTGGACTATCTTTCGTATAAAGGCATTTTTTTCTACTTCCTGTCCAATAATTCCTCACGCTCCAAATCGGATTATGTCACTAGGCTATCCAATCTGGGCATCTCGACCGATGAAGAAGGGATTATTCTATCGACTGACGGCGTCATCGAATATTTGAAGGAAAAAAAGATAAAAAACATCTATGTCGTAGGGACAAAGTCGATGAGAGAGATGTTCATCAAAGATGGATTCGACACAGAATCTCATTCGCCAAGCTACATTATTTTGGGATTTGATACAGAGCTGACCTACAAAAAATTGAAAGCAGCCGCGCTATTCATCCAAAACGGAGTGGAACTCATCGCTACTCACCCTGACTTAGTCTGCCCGACACCGGAAGGATTTATCCCCGATACAGGAGCCATGCTTGCTTTGTTTGAAAAAGCGACAAACAAAAAACCCCTGAAAATCTTTGGAAAACCAAATCCGGAAATGATCACCCACATATTGAAAAAACACAACACCTCCCCTGAAAATGTGGTAATGATCGGAGACCGCATCTACACAGACATGGAATTGGCACGAAGAGTGCCGTGCGACTTTATTCTCGTTCTCAGCGGCGAGACCAAGAAAAAAGACCTCGCGCAAATCGAGGAGCAACCGACTCTGGTTGTCGAAAGCATCGCCGACCTTATTCCACGGAAATAAAGAATAGCCGCAAAAAAATCACCGGGCTGATGTTTCAGCTTGCCTTACAGTAGATATTTTTGAAATTGCCTCACTTCGTTCGCAATGACCTTTGGGCTGTATCAAGGCTTTCCATATCATCCACATTAAAAACCATTGGCGCAGATGGCCATTCACGGCTTATCCGTTTGATCAGCCCAGACAATACTTTGCCCGATCCCAACTCCACAAACGCGTGAATCCCTTGCTCTGCCATCACTTCCATAGACTTGAACCAAAGCACGGCTTGCGTGACTTGTCTTTTCAGGGATTCTCTTGCTTCTTCGCCAGAGTGGATTACCTTGGCATCCACATTGGTGACAATCGGGAATGCCAAATCTTGGAATGGCACGGCATCCAAGTCAAGGGCAAGTTTATCCTCTGCACTCCTCATAAGCTGGCAATGGAAAGGAGCGCTCACAGGAAGCATGACGGAGCGCCGGGGATTGATTAAAGTCAAAGCCTCTTCAACGGCCTTTTCATGCCCGGCGATGACGATCTGTTCTCGGCTGTTCCAGTTCGCTATTTCCACCACACCCGAGCTGACTTTTGGAAGGGCTTCTTCCACATCGACATAACTCGCTCCCATGAGAGCGGCCATGGCACCAACTCCCACAGGAACGGCTTCCTGCATATAACATCCTCTCTTATGAACAAGATAAACGGCATCCTCGAATGACAAAGAACCGGCTGCAACCAAAGCCGAGTACTCTCCCAGGCTATGGCCGGCTGCGATGGTCGGAGTTTCACCGAGAAGGGTATGGGCAATGATGCTGACAGCAAGAAGGGCGGGTTGTGTATTCTGGGTCAAGCGGAGTTTTTCTTCCGGGCCCTCAAAACAAAGGTGCGATAACGAATATCCCAAAACATTGTCCGCTCGTTTAAAAATATCTCTCGCCACGGAAGATAAGTCATAAAAAAGCTTTCCCATTCCGATAGCCTGGGAACCCTGCCCTGGAAACAAAAATGCGATCTTTCCCATACTCCATCCTTAAAATCATGAAATTTTTATCTGAATATTGGCCTCGCGTTTCAAGTTATCAATCCATTCCTGAACTTGATCCTCGATTTTTTCTCGTTGCAGCTCCCCTTCGATTTGGTCGAGCACTTCGATCATGGGTTGAGGACTGAGTTTTTTTCCCCTCTGAGAGGGAACATACACTTGCTCATAATATCTTTCAATTTCCTCGATACTCACGATGACCCCACGATTAAACCTTTGAGATACGATTTTTTGAAACAACAATTTTTCACGAAAATAGGATTTCAAATCATCCCAATCCAAGCCAAATTGAAGAAGGGCTGTTCCTGCAAGGTCAGGATCTGTCTTTTGGACAAAATCACTCAAAGACGCTTCCAACTCCTTCTTATCGATCATGATACGTTCACTGGCCAGCTGAATGACCAATTTCTGGTTGATCAACCGGCTGAGAATTTGTGTTTGTTTATCCGCATCCTGGGATTTTTCCAGATCTTCGAACAGGCCAAACTTCTGGATGATATTGACATCTGTCAGTGTGATGATTTCGTCATTGACAACGGCAACAATTCGATCGACAACTTCTCTCTGACCATAGCCCGGGATAAGCATCCAGAGGAAAAAAAGAAATAGAGTGGTGGTTTGCACCAGATGCCTGCTGATTTTTGCTGTTTTAGAATACATTGCCAATCGTTATAAATCCTATAAGACTTTTTTCCCCAAGAAACGTATCCAAATTCCAACCAAGTTCCAAACGGACCGGGCCTAACGGAGTTTTGTATTTCAATCCCAATCCTAGGGCGTTCCTCAGTCCGGACAGGCTGACCTGTTTTCTTCTTTCAAAAACATTTCCTTTATCGAAAAATAGGGTACCATACAAATTTTTAAATGCTGGAATAATCGGAAAAGCCAGTTCAAAATTGAACAAAAGCAAGGCCTTTCCCCCGACGGGTTTGCCAGATTCCGGGTCCTTGGGTCCCAATTCATCAAAAACTACACCACGGAAAGAATTGCTGCCCCCGGCAAAAAACCTTTCATGAATCGGAACTCTCCCCTTGGCCAATCCAAGTCGTACGGTCGCCCCAAGTGTCACTTCAGGTAAAACCGGAGCGAAAATTTGAAATTTATTGAACGTCTTCCAAAAATCTGACTCTGTTCCAAAGTACGGGAATGCCCATTCGAGCACAGAACTGAAAAAAAATCCTTCCGTGGGATTAAAAGGATCATTCCTTCTCTCCCAAATATAGCTTCCCGAGATGGCGGTGGTGGAAAACGGGAAAAATAGACGGTCAATTTCCGACACCTTGATGATATTCAGTTTGGTAATTATTCGCCTGGCATACCTCAATGTGGCCAGAAAATTCATATTCTCTGTTTTCGAGATCGGTTTTACGGTCGTCAAGCTGATTCCGCTTCCTTCATATGTGAAACTAGTGCGCGCTTCTTTTTCCAACCAAGCGTTAAAGTAAGTTTCCATCGGAAGCCCGAAGATATAGGGTTGTCTCCAAGAAAAAACGCCTCTTGTTTCCCTAAAACTCAACTGCCCGACAAGGCTGGCCTGGGCCGCTGTCCCGAAGATGTTGTACCGGATCAACTCCGCCGTTCCTCTTGGCCTGAATGCATAATCCCAAACAGCATAAGTCCGAGGCTGGTTTCTCGTCTCCATACCTATTCCCAAACTGGCATAATTTCTCGCCCCTTCCCTGACACTGACCAATAAATTTATCCTATCAGAGGAAATCGGGATCTCGTCGATAATGACCTCTGTGAAGATGCCCAATCTCTCCAATTTTCTTTTTGTCTCTCGAATCGCGTCATAACGCGCAAAATCTCCCTCATGCAGTAGAAATTCCCTCAAGATGGCTTTTTTCTTGGTGGCTTGATAGCCTGTGATGATAATATTTTCGATCTGGATCTTTTGTCCCTCTTCGATCTTGAATCGCACAGAATAAAGATTGTCTTGAACTTGTTCGACAACGGCCACAATTTCGGTTCCTCTGACCCCTTGGTTCAGGTAATATCTCTTGATTCTTTCGATGTCTTTCTGTATATCGGGCTGAAAAAAAGGCCCCCCTTGAACGCCGCCGATTTTCTCGAACAGAACTTCCTCAGAAAACAGAACTTCGCCCTGGATAGATATGCTGTCGATCTTGTTCTGTCTACCTTCATCGATAGTTAATATCGGTTTGAGTTTGTTCTCTTCTCTGTCGAAAGTCAATTCCACTTGTGTTTCCGAAAAACCATGGGACTTGTACAAAAATTCGACTTCTTGTGGCAATTCATAAATTCTTGCTTCATCAACCTTCTGGAACAACGGGAAGCTTCCCGTCAGCATAAGCTCCTCTTTTAGCTGGTCGGAAGTGAAATATTCCATGCCATTAAAGATAATCTTCTGGATTTTATATCGTTCCCCAGGAGATACTCTATGGATCACGCGCATCAAGCTATCCTCATACTGAACGGATGAGTTAACTGTCGCAAAAATGTATCCCTTATTCCTCAAGTGGTTGATGATTTTGGCATCTCCTTCTCTCAAACCCCATTCTTCAAATATCTGGGCTTCCCAAATGGGTTTAAGGAGGTCCAAAGGAACATCTGCCCCGATAACCGTTATTTCGATCTTTTCTTGCGGCAGGATTTGAATGACAAAAAACACCTGTTCCTTTGCATCATCAAACCTCTGCTCCACGACCAGAACTTCTGCGCGTTGGTAATCTAAGTCCTGATAACTCTGTCTTATCTGTTCCAGGTCCGCTTCTAAATCAGAAGGAACAAATTTTTTTCCCTCTTTTGTGCGCATTTTTTTGCGCAATTCCCGATTCGATATGATCAGATTCCCGGTAAAATCGATTTTGCCGATAGTGTATCTCTTGACGGAGTGAATAATAAACGAGATATTTACCTCTGGGACTTCAGGATCTTGTTCGACCACAGGCTCAATTTCAGCTTGAAAAAATCCCTCCCGGCTCATAATCTCCCTAATTTCTTCAACCGCTCGGTCAAGATTATCCTCCGAGTATGACTCTTCTTGTTTCATAGCGTACAAATTTTCCATGAGCCTTTTTTGAGGAATCTCGCTTCCACCGATAAAATCGATCTTTCGGATTAGGAGTTTTCTTGTCAACAGAAAAGTGAGTTTGGCGTCTTTATCTCCCTCTTTCAAAACCTTAATATCAGAAAACAACCCTGTTTGGTATATCTGTCTTATGCTTTCTGTGATTCTCTTTAAAGAATAGACTTCTCCCTCTTCCATCGGAATGAGATTCCTCATTTCTGGGCTGCCGGGCATTTCATCGATCTTGAGGTTAATTTCTGATATGAGAAGGATGGTCTCCGGCATCTGGGCATGCAATGGGAAGGACGGGAAGAAAAAAACAAGGATTCCTGCAAGGTATAACGTTGCTGCCAGTGTTCTCTTATTCAAATCAGAACCTCTTATGGATTTTGAAATCAAATCCGATTCGTCCTTGTTCATCCCGAGTTCCCACAATGGATAGATCTCTTGTCAACTGCCACTCCATCCGGATAATTTCCTCACGCTGTGTTGTCAGATTTGTCGAATACAGGATAAAAAAGTTCCTCGAGATGTTTTTCCCGACCGTCAACCGAGCTGTGACTTCAGCTGAGGATCCGATGACAAACGGATCGATCCTGAAACGGTCGACAAGGAAAAGCCCCTCAGCTTGCCTCTTCGCCTCTTCCGATAACTGGAAGGAAAGGAGGGAGGCTGTGCTAAGCTGGGTACTCATATCATACGAATAGGTCCGCTTAAAGGCTTCTCCCAACGCAAGAAGGGCAAGCACATCTTCCGGGGGAAGAGGGGGAGAAGAACTGAATTCCGGGTTGAGACTATCCATTAATCCATCCAAAGAAAAAGTTACCCTGTAATCCTTAACGTATGTCTCTCCTTTAAAATTTAAGTAAGGCTCGATAGTTTGAGGATTGATGAAGCTCACTCGTCCGTTTAAAATCCTGAATTTCCGGTCCTGAAAATTGAGATCACCATCCAAGGCTTCGATATCGCCCAGAACGATGGGAGAATTGATGTTCCCCATGATATTGAGGTCAAATCTTCCACGGATCCTCCCGAGAGAATTCTCCATCCATGCATTGTCATCGGCTTTAAGCCTGAGGTTCAGGGTAAGGTCATCAAAAAACCCAGGTTCCTCTTGGGGCTCATAATAAGGGGTTGAGGAAAAAGCGAATTTTTCGGTGATTTCCCTTCTCCATGTGAGCCGGTGGACAAAAAACTCCCCGTTCAAAACAAATCGATCGGCATCCTTGACCAAGGTGATGGACCCATCTGTCAGGGCTTTGGTCCTTTCCAGGGGAGAAAGAAGAAGATTTTTCCCCTCGGCTTTGATATCCATTTCTTCCACCCCTCCCTGATCCAGTTTCAGACGTCCGGACCCTTGGACATTTCCTCCGCCAAATTTTCCTTGAATCGAGCGGATGGAGAATTCGCCGTTCTCGAAAAAAACATACCCAGAATAGTCACGGAGGGCATGGGCGAACTTAGGAAAAGGAAATATCCCTCCTTGGAAATCTATGGCCCCCTTCACTTGAGGCTCCTGTTTGGTTCCCCGGATCTCGGCAATATAGTTGATGTTCCCTTCTGCCCCGCTCCATGGCAGGAGAAGGTCATAGTTTGTGAAGGAACCCCGGATATCCCCCGAAATGGTCTCCTCTTGAAGAGGGATACCCAAGGATATGAAAAATATATTCTGGCCGGGCTCAAAATTTCCCTCCAGTTCAAGCTGTACCTTGTTCTCAGAAAAGCTCACCTGCAATTCGCCCAGAGCTTCGGTTTTCTGGAAGGGGTCGAAATACAAATCTTTTATTTCGAAGTTCCCCAAAGCCGAATCTGTTCCCAGGTTACCGTTTCCTTTGGCTTCGAACGAAAGAAATCCTTGGACAGGCCCGAAGATAGAAGTAAGATTGATCCTTTCACCGGAAATATCGATCTCAAATTTATCACTCAGTAGTAGCACGCTGAAAGATCCGGTTATTTTCCCTTCATGCAGGTCAAATGCCAATTCACTGAGAGAAAACACCTCTCCGTCCCATTCGAGGTTTCCATTGACCTGTGTGAGAGACTGACCGGAAAATTCCAAGTTCGGGCTCGAGAAATGTCCTGCCAGCCTGACCTCCTCCTCCATGACACGGTATTCAAAATTTCCCGATGCTTCACCTCTCAAGGGGATGGCAATGTCGAACCCAGGAAGGATGCTCTCCACAAATCCCCTTTCCATTTCGGCATTCACATTGAGCTTGCCCTGGTGCGTGTTCACATCGATTTTTCCTTCCATCAAGGGATCGACCACAAAAAACTGCCCGTAAAAACCATTATCTGATATATCGGCTTCTCCCTCGACATATTGGACATCAAAATTGTCAAACCCTCCCGGAGTCACAGCAAACTCCGCATGAACTTCGGGCCGGCCAAAATCACCAAATATACGAATCGCTGACTGTCCCATCCCACGGATCTCGGGAAAATCAAAATTTTTCTGGAGCAATAAGGAAACAAATTCTCTTGCCTGTTTCAGGTCCATGATCTCACCATCTATCGAGAGATCAATCGTGTTGTCTATCACCAATCCCCCATCCAGTTTCACACTGAAAAATTGTGAGTTCAAGCGTTCAGAAAAAAATGAAACTGTCTTCTGTTTGTCCCACTCAACCCGAACTTGGCCGTTAAAAGAGTATTTTGAATCCGTCACCCTCAGTTCTTCATCCCTAAACTCGACCTCGGCCAAGAGTTTATCTCTATCAAGAGAAAAATCTCCCCAACCCTGTGAAGATACCGGCCATGGAATGTCGACAATACTGATGATCGGATCCAAGTAGAATCCTCTGGCTGATCCCCAAACCCTTTGTTTATCAAAGTTCACACGAACATATTCTGGCTGAAGTCCTCTTTTTTGGATATTAAAATCCAGACGGCCCAAAAATCCATTATAATCCACATTTCCTTCGACTCTTCCCATTCTGACGCCGTTGAGAAAAAGATCTTTACTTGAAAAATCAGTGGCCACCGTGACAAGGCCATCTTTCCTTTCGAATCGGCCTTTCCCCTCTGCCCAACCCTGGTATTCAAACGGTATATCCAGGATATCCGGAATTATGTCTACTCGGAGAGTGTAGTTGGCCTGGAGCTGAATTTCCGGATCGAAAGGATCTATGAGACTGCCTACAGCGTTTATCACTCCTCTCGGTCCACTGAATTTTACCCTCTGTATGGCAATTTCTTGCCCTCTTCCGCTGAGCAAAAAGCTCAATTTTCCCTCGAGCGGATTTTTGTTAGAAGAGAGATTGATAATATTCTCCTTGGCTTCGCCTTTTACTGAAAATTCATCACCATTTTGAGTGAAAATCGCGCTCACGCCGTTGGCTTGGATGCGTGTCTCGGATCCCCAATAGTACAATGCTCCATTCCTGATCACTCCTCGATCGATGGCAAAAGGCAAAGCAAAACTGATCCTCTTCCCGGCGTCTTCCTCTTTGGTATCCTGTGTGCTGTAAACCCTTAATATGGGATCTTCAATGAGGACAGTGAGCGGCCTATCTTTTGAGAGCAACGATCGGAAAGAGATTCCCACAGCGATTTTGCTTGCAGAAAAGAAAGGGGAAACGGATTTTGACCTTGCATCTTTGAGGATAAGGGCAGGTGGAAAAAAAGAAAAACGAAACTCAGAATATCCAAAATTTTCTTTGATCTGTCCCTGAATCTGGTGCAGGAAAATGTTTTTCAAAACGACACCCGCCCCAAACAGGAGCAAGAAAATGGCAGAGAGAATCACCAGTCTCTTGAACTTCTTTTTCAGCTTGATGACAGATAAATACATACGTCTTTAAATATAGCATTTTTTGCCCTAAATATAAATTTCCTACCCAGTTCACCCAAAGGGGAAAAGCCATCAGCCATGTCCTCTGCTCTAGTGAGGATCTTTAACGCCATTCCCTCATCGCCCTTCTCGGCGGCTCGGAACTGCGCGCGTCAACTCCCAATCTTTACCACTCTAGCCTCTGTTCCCCTGATTGCCCTCAACGCTAATCCTTTAGTAAAGTCGTGCTCAATACAACATCGCCGACAATATGGGGATATCCCCTGATTGTTACCCTCGAAGAACGACTCGTGAAGGCTAGATCCTCAATGGCGCTGCGGACATACCTGATGTCTTTTTCTCTTAAAACTTACCCACACAATATGGAAGAGAATCATTTAGCCTGAATTATTCATAAAAAATGCAGATTTTTATTTTGAAGAATTTGAAAATTTTATTTAGTTGAAAATGAAGGATGGAATCGGCATTTTTATGAATACGGTTAGTCGATGGTGAAGAGGAGCGCTCCCGTCTCAACCGAATCCCCCGCCTTGGGATAGATATTGCTTAGACATCCTTGTT
>CAYPGQ010000034.1:0-39694 GCA_964410125.1 uncultured Eubacteriales bacterium
AAATTGAGAAAGAGATATTTTATCCGTCCGAAGTCGAATGTTGTTCAAGGGCGATTCACTTCTTCTCCGAGAGGTTTTGGGTTCGTTATACCGGAGGAGGAATACATAGAGGATATCTTTGTGCCGGCACATTCTGCCGGCGGGGCTTTCCATGGAGACTTCGTCGAGGTCCAATACAGAGAAAGAGGAAAGAAAGGCAAACCCGAAGGTAGGGTTGTCAGAATCCTCCAAAAAGGAAAACAGAGCCTTTTCGGGCTGTGTCGCGTGCAATCCGGTCAAGTTTTTTTTCTGGCTTTTGCTGCTCCATCTCCTCAAGAGATGCCGATCAATTGTGCGGGGCACCCTGTCCCGAAATCTGGGGATGTGGTAAGAGTCCATAGAAATACTTTGGTTTTGGCAGAGGTCCTCGGTAGCCTGGATGATCCGGGAGTGGATACAAGGGTTATCATCGAAAGATATAACCTGGAGGATGTTTTTTCCGAAGATGCATGCGAGGAGGCGAATAAGATCCCCAACATCTTGACCTCTCAGCAGAAAATGGGGAGAGTGGATCACACCGGTTGGCAAACGATCACGATCGACGGAGATAATGCAAAGGATTTTGATGATGCTGTCAGCATAAAATTGTTATCTAATCGCAACTATCTCCTCGGTGTACATATTGCCGATGTTGCCGAATATGTTCAACCGGAAACAGCATTGGACAGAGATGCCAAAAATAGAGGAACCAGTGTCTATTTCCCCGACTTGACTCTTCCGATGTTACCTGAAGAGCTTTCCAATGGGATCTGTAGTTTGAGGCCAAGAGAAGAAAAATTCACAATCTCTGTTGTTATGGAGATCAACCGCAATGGACAAGTGCTGAATGTCGATATTCATCCCTCATGGATTCGGACAGTCGAGAGGATGACCTACAATTCTGTGCTGAAGATAGTTGAAGATGATGATGTGGAACGAAAAAAATTTGCTCCCCTCGTTCAGGATCTTTTGCACATGAGGGATCTCTCACAGATTTTAAGGGAAAAAAGAACAAACGAAGGAGGACTGGATTTTGACCTGACCGAACCGGAGCTTGTGTACAAACAAGGCAGCCTACAATCCGTAATATCCGTTGAGGCCAACCAGGCGCATCATATCATCGAAGAATTCATGGTCCTGGCGAATGAAGCCGTGGCCCGGTTTTTCTCCTCCAAATCTGTTCCGTTGATATACCGCGTTCATCCTAAACCGTTGCCCGCTGATTTGGAGAGTCTTCGAGAGTTATTGTCGCATTTTAACATAGAACTCCCGAAATCGAAAAGAATGGGTTCGAAAGATCTGCAATCGGCATTGGAGCAAGTCAGGGGAAAACCGGAAGAAAAATTTGTCACGCTCAGAGTGTTGAGAAGCTTCAGGCTTGCGGTATACTCGGATGAGAATTATGGTCATTTCGGTTTGGCCAAGGAAGAATACACCCACTTCACATCGCCGATTCGGAGATATCCGGATCTTATCGTGCACCGCATCTTGAAACTTATTCTTAAAAAATGCAAAATCGAGGGAGAGGAATTGGCTGCGATTGCCCGTCATTGTTCCGAGCGAGAAAGAGCAGCAGAGGAAGCCGAAAGAGATTTGGTCGAGTGGAGAATATACCGGTTTTTGAAGAAAAAACTCGGGGATGAGTTCGAGGGGATTATCATTGACTTCAAAAAGGCAGGTTTGATCGTGGCGTTGAATGATTATTTTGTCGACGGACTTATTCCTTACACTGACCTGGGAGGAGATTATTTTTATAAAAAAACGGAAAATGTGCTCGTCGGAAAAAAGACAGGGAAATCGTTCGAATTGGGAGGCCGGATAAGAGTCATTCTTGTTTCCGTGGATCCGATACTCAGGAGAATGAACCTGATGGTTTCTTGAAAAGAATGGCAGAAGGTGGATTTATGACAAAAACCTCATGTTTTGATGCTGTGGTTGAATTTTGCAATCGTGTAAAGGAAGATCCTCTTTCGGTTTTGCTTTGCACGGAGGAAATATCGGTCTCTGTTTCCCTTCGTTTAATCGAGGACCAAACAATTGCCGGAAAAATAAACACATTTGTTCAAGCGCACTCAGCACAACCTCTTTCCCTAACGTGGAAACAAACCTTTACGATAAAGAGTCTTCACAGCGGAGAAGTCTGGGGGGAGGGAATAGTTCTCGATCCATTCGCCGGAAAATTCATCCGCAGGCAGAAAAAGCGGCGAATACAGTACTTGCAAAATCTCCTCGGGAACGAAAAACAGATGCTTTTGGCCATCGTTCAGTTCAAGGGAATCCATGGCGTCCAAGAGAAGGAAATCATCCGCTTTGCTCATCATTCCAGGGCTTATCTTTTAGACCTGAGTCAGGAACTGGAAACAGAAGGTCGGATCAGGATTCTCGAGTTTTCTCCTTTGTTTATCATCTCCCAGACAGGCATCGTATTTCTCTGTGAAAAAATTCTGAGCTTCTTGGGACAATTTCATGAAAAACATCCTGGGGATGTGGGGATACAAACAGAAAAGATCCGCAAGCGGTTCGATGTGCATCCCCGCATTTTGACTCTTGCCTTGAAATATCTCACCCAGGACGGCCAAATCAAAGTTTTGGATGACCATGTGGCGCTTTCTTCCTTTGAAATGGCCTTGTTACCGGAAGAGGAAAAAATCCTCGACCGACTGGAGGAAATGTGCTTGAAAGACAAATTCCAATCCGTCTCCTTGGATGAGCTGCAGAGGTCCTTTCGCCTCTCGTCCAAACAATTGAATAAAATGCTCATTCTTCTCACCGAGAGGAAAAAGATCGTTCTTGGAAAGAATGGGTTTATCCTTCATTCCCGTTGGCTTGATGAAGTCATCCAAAAAATCCGGAATTCCGGGAAGAGAGAACTGACGGTTACAAAATTCAAAGAGATGACCGGATTGACAAGAAAATATGCCATCCCTCTCCTTGAGCTTCTTGATCAGATGGGGATTACTCGACGACGCGGATCCACCCGAAAAATTCTTTAACGGAGGAAGAAGCCAAAGGCAAGGGGATCTTCCGGATCGATAAACAATTCATTGCGACCGACGATATGGGCGCTCCCAGAGATTTCAGGAATAACGGCTTCATACGGTCCGTAAGAGAGAGTTTCTATGACCTTGCCTCTGAAGCATGTCCCCAAGATACTTTCCACAATAAAGCTTTGGTTTGGACCGATCTCTTTTCTGGCATAATGCAGAGCAGCCCGGGCGCTCACGCCTGTTCCTGTTGGACTGCGATCCAGCTCACCTTCCGCGAAGATGCAGACATTCCGGCTATGGTTCTGAGTATTTTGAGGTGGTCCGATGAAAATGGTTCCGTACAGGAAACTCAGGTCTTCCTCGAAAGGATGACAGGGTGGCGCATTTTCAGTTACGGCTTTTTTTATCCGTTTTCCCAAGTCTATGATCTTTGATGATTCTTCGGGGATAAGCTGGAGTTCCAATTCCGAGGCTTGACAGAATGCATAAAAGGCTCCACCGAAGGCGAGGTCATATTTGACAATTCCGACGTCCGGAACTGCTACCGATTGATCGAGAGCCAGGACAAAAGACGGAACATTCTGGAATGTCACTTCCTGGACTCGGTTCTTATGAATGTGGGCTTGCGCTCTCACTCGTCCGGCTGGAGTGTCGATTTCGATAACCGGTTTATTTCCTTCAGCTTTTATCATCTTTGTGTCGAAAGCCACCGTAGTCAGACCGATGATGCCGTGTCCACACATGGTGCTGAAACCCTCGTTATGGAGGAAGAGCACACCTATGGTTCCATCTTCAGTCGTGGGTTCGGTAAGGATACAGGCATACATATCGGCATGACCTCGAGGTTCCCAAATGATGGCTTTTCGAAGATGATCTAGGTTTTCCTGAGCATACCGCCGCTTTTCCAGGATGGTGGAACCAGGAATCTTGGGGATGCCCCCTGTGATGACCCGCAACGGCTCGCCGGCTGTGTGAGCATCAATGGTTTTTATCGAAGTCCATTCCGGTGGAGGATTCCAATCCATCTCTTTTGCCATAACTTCACTCCTGCGCTGATTTTTTTTAATAGCCTGGCTTATTCATAAAAAATACATCGGCATTTTTTATGAATAAGCCAGGATAGTTATAAATCCAGATCCATTCCCAATCGGAGGTCATCGGCTTGCTGGAGAGCCAATTTCGCCACTGCCACATCTTGTAAGGCCAATCCGACGGATTTGAAAAAAGTGATGTCTTCCTCAGATTCCCTTATGGTTAGGAGACCTGAAGCCACATGACCCAGTTCTCCTCGAATATCGGATTGGCTTATCAATCCTTTCCTTAACGGGATAATAATGTCCCCTGCTTCTTCGAGACTGGCCGTAATGGAATCAACGACAATCCTTGCGCGCAAAACTGTTTTTTCGGGTATTTCCTGCATCTTGGGCGTGTAGGATCCAACCCCATTGATATGAACGCCTGATTTTAGGTGAGAGTCTTCGAATACGGGTACAGAAGATGTTGTGGCAACACAGATCACGTCTGCTTTGGACACAGCCTTTTCTGGGGAAGATACAGCGGAAATGTCGCCAGGGATAGGCTTCCCCCTATTTTGCATCTCTTCTGAAAAAGCTTCGGCAACCTGGGGACTTTTATCGTAGACCAAAACTTTTTGGATATCCCGCACACAACAGATGGCTTCCAGTTGTGTCCGCCCTTGAATGCCCGCTCCGATGATGGCTGCCGTTTTTGCTCTTTTACGAGCGAGAAAATCGGTGGCAACTCCTGAGACAGCACCAGTACGGAGTGCTGTCAGGTAGGTTCCGTCCATAATGGCGGTGGGCTGCCCTGTTTTGGCATCACAGATGATCACGATGGCATGGATGGTCGGACGGTTGTTCTTGACGTTTTGCGGAAAAACCGAGACGATTTTTGCCCCCAGGGATCCCAATTTGGGAAGATAGGCTGGCATGAATAATGTTATTCCCTGGTGTTCTTTAACGGGGACTTGTGTTCGAAGGGGAAGGATGACTTCTTTTTGGGCATGCGAAATGAAGGCCTGTTTGACCACATCAATAGCTTGGGGCATGGTCACAGATTGCTGAACATCGCTTCGGGACAGGATTTTAATTTTCATGATCGCTCCTCTAACCTGAATTATACAGGTTAATAAACACGATCCAAAAAAACAACGCTTCTGCTTCAAACAGTGATCAATTCGATTGTTTTTTTGCACTTTTTGAATCGGTCGTAGTTAAATGGACTGAGGTTAAAACTAGTATTTCCGTACAGGATGAGTTCGCTTAAGATTCGTCCTACGGCAGGCCCATGTTGGAAGCCATGTCCAGAAAATCCTGTGGCGCAGAAAAATCCTTTGATTCCAGGTATCTCTCCTATGATCGGGTTTTCATCCGGTGTCATGGCATATAGTCCTCCCCAGCCGCGAAGGATTTCTGCCTGTTCCAACACGGGAACTCTTTCCAACGCTGCCGCTGTCACTTGTTCCATAAAGCTGCGGTCCACATGCGTGTGAAAACTCGGCAATTCGTCAAGATCGGTCATGCCCATCAAAATTCCTGGTGCATATCCTCGGATATAGAATTGGGTGTCCTGATCGATGATCATCGGAACAGGTCGGGGGATGGGGTCAAAAGCTTTCGTGATGAACACTTGGCGTCTGTACGGTTGTACAGGCAGATCGATTCCAGCCATTCTGGCTATCTCTCCTCCCCATGCCCCGGCCGCGTTTACGATGATCTTGGAAGAAATAGGGCCTTTGGAAGTTTCGACACCGGTGATCCGGCCGTTTTCCAAACGAATGTCCGTAACCTTTGTCCTTTCAAGTACGGGAATTCCCATTTTTCTGGTTTTGTTGGCGATGGCCATGGTCACATCATAGGGATCGACATACCCGTCTTCCGGTCCGAATATTCCGCCCTTCAAGTTTTCCACCTCGAGATATGACCAGCGATGTTTGATCTCTTCTGGCGACAGGACTTCGACGGGAACCCCATATCGGCGTTGGATTTTGACACATTCGCCAAAAGCTTCCCAAGTTGGCTGTTCCTTGGTTAGAAAAAGATATCCTGCCTGGTGAAAATCGATTTTTGTGTGAAACTCCCTCTCGAAATCCCGAAGCTGACGGATGGTCTCCTGGGACAATAGAATGTTGGCTGGATGGGAAAATTGTTGGCGAATTCCTCCTACACACAGTCCTGTGGAGGCCTGAGCCAAGAGATCTCTTTCTAAAAGAATGACATCTCTTTGGCCGCGTTTTGCAAGGAAATAGGCGGTGGAAACACCTATTATTCCGCCACCGATGATTATAATTTTGGGGTCAAACCTTGACATTGAACAAGGCGCTTTATTTTTTCTTCTTTATGGGCTTCTTTTTCGATTTTTTTTCAGGCTTTTTTTTGGGCTTTTTTTTGGGCTTTTTTTCAGTTTCTTTGGGCTTGTCTTGCTTATCAAGGGCGGTTTTCAGTTTTGCTGCAAAAATACCAAACGTGGCTTTTTCGGTGACGGGTGCTTGGAATTCTTCCTTCTTTTTCTTTTCTTTTTCGGCAATCCGGTCTGCTTTTTTCTCTCTCTTTTCTTTAACAGCAACCAAGGCTTCCATTTCAAACTCTTCCAGCTCGATCCGTTCTTCGATAAACCTTTTCTCCCCTTTTCTCCGGCGCGGAGCTGCCTCTCCTTCGATTTTTCTCCGTTCTTTTTTCTTTTTCTTGGGAGGTGCTTCCTTTCTCTTCATTTCTGTTTTTTCTTTTGCAGGAAGTGTGGGTGGTTCAGGTGGTGTTAGTTCTTCAACCGTTTCCTCAAGCTCCTCTTTAACCTCTTCTTCCACAACGATGAGCTCTTCCTCGACTTCAAGTAAGGGTACATCCCCTTCTATTGTCCCGATGGCGAGATGATCTTCCCCAGGAACCTCTGTCTTTTCAACAGCACTGGGAATCTCTGTGGGAATATCCATCATCTCATCGATTATGGTTTCCGCATCTGTTCGAATCTTTTCAGCGTAGAAGAAGATTCCTTTCTTTTTTTCAGACTTGGTGAATTCAGGAGAGGAAAGCAATGTCTTCTCAACATCCTCTTGTGAGGTTTGCTTGAGCACATCGACAAGATGAAAAGCACGTAGGTAGTGCAGGAATAAGGTTTCACCTTCCAGACCAAAATTGTTGAAGATGAGAATGAGCAGTTCCTTCAGATTGAGTTTAGCCCTCTGATCATAAAACCCACAGAGATTGTTCAAGGTGTCTCGTTCTAGATGAATAATTTTATTGGGAAGGGAGAATGTGAACACCTCTTCACCGGTTTCTGAATATTTATCTTTTTTCGGGTCGTAGGCTACCTGTGGTACGGAAAGCTTCTTTTTTGACTTTTTGAGCCAGAAGCTGATATGGCCAGGTTCTTTTTTTTCGAGTGTTAGGCTTGCGCCTTGGGGAACATTGTTGTTTTCATAAAATTCCTTTAAACCCAGAAAAATACCAGGCGAGGGGTAATAATAAACCGTGTAATCTTTTCTCTCCTCATCATCAGTGAAAGTATATTCCCTGAAATCAGCGAGCGATCTCCTAACGCTTTTGGGAACTTTTATTCCACCCGAGAAAATTTCTCTCCAGGTCAGATAGATTTTTAGCGGAAATTTTTGTGTTGTTGGTGCTTCCTTTTTGCTTCCTTTTTCTGATGCAGGAATTTTTGCATTTGGTGCCGACAAGGGCAAATCCTTGAAAAAACCATCCATGGTTTCTTTGAGGTGCCATTTTCCCCAATCTTTGGGAGAGACAAAAACAAAACTTTTTTTATGTTTTTTTTCTAGAGTGTAATTCAAACTCAAACAATGAATGTCGAATAAATCATCCGAAACATCCTTTTTGAAGAGTTGAGAACACAAATCTACCGTGCTTATCGATTGCTTTGATTCACGGAACTGTTTTTTGATCTCTTCAATCTTCTTTTTCGAGATGTTGGTCCTCTTCTGTGTGAGTTGCCAGAATTCATCCCAATTGAAAAATATCTCAGCCTTGGACAGAGCTTTTCCCAGATTTCTTTCCAGTCTTTTGAGATCTTTGTCCGTCATCGGAACTTGATCGAGCCTTGGGTCCTCCTCTTTTTTTAGTATCTGAGGCTTCACTCCTTTTTGATCGAAATTGCTTGGAAGGAGAACTTGGGTTTTTGTCTTGTTCATATAGTCGATGTGTTTGCGGAAGGTTCCGCCTCCCGAATAATCCACTTCCAACATCTCACAATCGAAGCTTTCTAAGGAGATTTTATTAATGACCTTCAGCACCACAGATCCTTTGAAGTGCTCTGCTCCCTTGCTGCTTATGAGTAGGGGTTCATCATACTCTTTGAGGATAAGATCTCCCGCTTCGTATAAACAATAGGGATCATATTTTTTGACTTCCTGCTTGAGTTGACTGGATGTTTTTTTGAATGCAACTTTCTGGGTCAGCTGGTCAAGAGTAAGTGCCTTATTGATCTGAAGTAGTTCTTCTTCTAGGAAAGAAAGATCGTCTTCAGTGATTTTGGTTTGTTCGTTCTCTTTATCCATTTTTGTTTTTTTGTTCTATTAATAATAGCATAATGGCTTTTTGAACATAAAGCCTATTTTCCGCTTGATCGAACACGATCGATTGAACCGAGTTAATAACTTTATCGGTTACTTCCTCACCTCTGTGGGCAGGAAGGCAATGCATGAATAAGGCACTCTGTTTGGCTTTCGCCATTAATTCCGTGTTGACCTGATAAGGAAGAAAGATGTCCGCTCTTTTTGCCTTTTCGCTTTCCTGGTCCATCGAGGTCCATACATCTGTGTAGACAGCATCCGCGTCTTCAACGGCTTCAATAGGATCGGACGTTATAAGAACTTTGAGCTCCGTTTCTTGTCCATCTTGCAAAGCCTTTTTGACGATATCCGAATTGGGTTCATATCCTGCAGGTGTGGCAACGGAAATTTCTGCTCCGGTTTTCGCTGCCGCAAACAGAAGGCTGTGGCAAACATTGCTTCCATCGCCAACATAGGCCAGTTTCATATGAGCCAAGTCCCCGATCTTTTCCTTGAGCGTAAAAAAATCTGCCATAGCCTGACAGGGATGAAGAAGATCTGTCAGGGCATTGATAACGGGAATCGTGCTGGCCTGGGCTAAGTCTACCGCGATTTGATGGGCAAATGTCCGGATCATGACTGCATCCACCCACATTTCCAGGGTTTTCCCCACATCATACGGGGTTTCACGCGTTCCAATCTGGATGTCGTGAGGAGCAAGGTAAATGGTCTTTCCTCCCAGCTGCAACATCCCGAATTCGAACGTTATCCGGGTGCGAAGAGATGGCTTTTCGAATATCATGGCCAAGATTTTGCTTTTAAGTCTATCCCTGAAACGACGCGGCTTTTCTTTGATTTCACGTGTTAGGTCCATAATTTGACTGAACTGGTAAGGAGTTAAATCGTGAATGGATAAGAAGTCATGGAACATCTATTCCTCCAGTTGAGCGGCGACAATCGTTGTTCCTGAACGGTTGATAAGGGATGCCTTCAGATGATTTGCCGATGTTATGATAACCTTTTCACCTCCGTTCTGGATGTATTCGATCGCGGCCTCGATTTTTGGACCCATCGAGCCAGGTGGAAATTGTCCGTGTGCCAGGTATTCCTGGGCTTTGTCCACGGACAGCACCGAAATGGATTCCTTATCGGGCTTATCGTAGTTCAGGTAAACGCGAGAAACATTGGTCAAAATGATAAACAATTCCGCTTTTGCCTCTCTAGCGAGCATACTGGCAGCGTAATCTTTGTCTATCACAGCCTCAACCCCTTGGAATAGGCCGTTTCCGTTTATGATTACCGGAATGCCACCCCCTCCTGCAGCGATGACAATTTTTCCTGCGTGCACCAAATCACGGATCACATATTTTGGCACGACGTCTATAGGTTTGGGAGAGGGAACAACTTTCCGGTATCCCCGGCCCGCATCTTCGATCATTTTCCAATTTCTTTGTTTTCTGAGCATGGAAGCCCTGTATTTCGAGTAAAAAGGACCGATAGGTTTGGAGGGATTGTCAAAGGCCGGGTCATCGCGGTCGACCACAACTTGTGTGATCAGCGTAGCCACTTCTTTGTCCACGGAATTTTTCCGGAGTTCGTTTATCAGCGCTTTCTCAAGCATAAATCCCATGCTGCCTTCGGTCATCGCGTCACACAATTCGAGGGAAAAAGGAGGAATTTTTGTGATGCTTTCTTCCATCTGGATGAGCAGGTTTCCGACTTGAGGGCCGTTGCCATGGACAATAATAAGATCGTAGCCTTTTTTGACGATGTGGATCATCAATTGGGCTGCTCTTTGGGCATTTTTCATCTGTTCGGACTGCAGGCCCCTTTGGTTATTGGGCAGGATAGCGTTCCCCCCAAAAGCGATAAGGGCGATTTTTCTTTTCATCAGTAATCCGTGAGAATCTCCTTGAGATCAGGTGCCCCGATTTCTTCCAGGTCGTAGGTAACCCTGAGAATTTTTTTGTTGGATTGGATCAAACGTCCCAGATCGATGGGAGTGGCACCGATCACCAAATCACATTCCACCTTGTCGATAGTCTGAGAAAGTTCGTTGATCTGGTTCTGTCCGTATCCCATTGCGGGGAGAACCTTATCTAAATGGGTGTACTTTGCGAACGTCTTCTGGATGCTCCCGATAGCATACGGGCGAGGATCCACGATGTTTGATGCCCCATATTTTTTTGCTGCAACAATACCAGCCCCAAAAGCCATTTCTCCATGAGTGAGGGTCGGTCCATCCTCCACGACGAGTACTGTTTTGCCTTGGATTTGCTCTCCTTCGGGGACTGTGATCGGTGATGTGGCTCGGACGATGGTCGCTTCCGGGTTAAATGCCTGAATATTTTCCATGATTTTGTCGACATTTTCTTGTTTGGCTGTATCCATTTTGTTGATGATGAGCACATCAGCCCTGCGAAAATTGGTTTCCCCAGGATAATAAGAAAGTTCATGGCCGGGTCTGTGAGGATCGACAACGACAATATCAAGATCGGCCTTGTAGAAAGGAATATCGTTATTCCCTCCATCCCAAAGGATGATATCTGCTTCTTTTTCCGCTTCTTTCAAGATGGCTCCATAATCGACACCCGCATAGACCAGAATTCCATCGTTGATATGAGGTTCATATTCCTCCATTTCTTCGATTGTGCACTCATGTGCGATCATATCCTCATAGGTTGCGAATCGCTGGACTTTCTGTTTGATCAAGTCTCCGTACGGCATAGGGTGACGGATGACAACGACCCGGCGGCCCATTTCTTTCAATAGGAGTGCGATCTTACGGGTGGTCTGGCTTTTCCCGCATCCGGTTCGGACAGCACAGACAGATATAACAGGAAGCTGGCTTTTGATCATTGTTTCGTCTGGACCGAGGAGATTGAAGCTCGCTCCTGCGGCTTGCACCTCTGAGGCCAAGTGCATGACATAGGTATGAAGGACATCGCTATAGGAGAAGTACACCTCTGCAATGTCGGATTCTCGTATAAGATTTTTCAGGTCCTCTTCAGGATAGATCGGGATGCCGTCTGGATAGAGCTCACCGGCCAACGCTGCAGGGTATTTTCTGTCTTCTATGTCAGGAATCTGAGTAGCCGTGAACGCTCGGACGCAATAGTTTTTTTTGTTCCTGAAAAAAACATTAAAATTATGAAAATCTCTTCCGGCTGCGCCCATAATTATGATGTTTTTCATTGCGAACACTCCTGTGTCTTATTCTATAAAAATGAACGCTTAGTATAATACACCCCTTATATTTATTCAACAAGCATTAGCTCGCTTCTTCCAGATAGCGTCCTCTTGAGCTTGCATGATTGCTTTTGGCCTGTCACAGTTCAGGAAATGTTTTTCTTCTGGGGAGATGGGGTAGACAAGGAAAGGGAGTTGATTTAGAATACGAATTCAGAAGGAGCTGTGGATGATCGGAGTCATGTCTGATTCTCATGATAATTGCAATGCTATCAAACAGGCTGTGCGTTTTTTCAAAGACATGAAGTGTGATCTTGTTATTCATGCAGGAGATTTTGTCGCTCCGTTTGCGGCACGGGAATTGGAGCATCTCCAGTGTCCAGTGAAGGCCGTTTTCGGCAACTGCGATGGAGAAAAAAAAGGATTGAAGAAAGCTATCCACCCTTTTGGGAATATCAAGGAAGCCCCTCATGTTTTTTCCCATGCGGGCAGAATGATTCTGATAACGCATATTCATGTTTCCGTTGACAAACATGCCGCATCAGGAAAATACCAAGCCGTTATTTTTGGACACACACACAAACCTAAAATCAGAGAGGCCCACAATACTCTTTTAATCAATCCTGGAGAGACAGGGGGATGGCTTACGGGAAAGGCTACGGTTGCCTTATTGGATCCTGCAACATGGGAAGCCGAAATCTTTACGTTATGAACAATTCAGCTTTTTAGCCTGGATTATTCACGAGTCGATATTGCTGCAACGAAGTCGATGTGGTGAGATCGGCTCGCCCTTTGGGTAAAAAATGCCGATGATTATCGGTTTTGTTTTTAGATTTTTAATTCTTTATAATGAATATTGTCATCGGTATTTTTTATGAATAATTCAGGATAGGTGGAAAGATGGCGAGAAGTATAAACCGAAGACAAAAGCCTGCCTGGCAAAAAACCCGGAAGCCTAATCCGCAGCTGTCTAAGAAAAAATCCAGAGGTAAAATAGGTCCTTCCAAAAAGAAATAGGCGCTGCGGACATACCTGATGTCTTCATCATCAGCTTGCACAACTGCTTTAAGGCCATCACGGTTTTGGAAATGCTTACTTAAGGGGTAAGAGTGTTGACACCAGGGGGCTAAATCTTTAATATATAAAGGCTTGAAGTATTAGGCGCGTAGCTCAGTGGAAGAGTGCTTCCTTGACGCGGAAGAAGTCGAGGGTTCGATCCCCTCCGCGCCTACCATTTAAGGAGTCTGTGTTCAGGAGAAGGAACGAAAAATCCGGCGATTTGCCGTCCCGTTTGAATGCAAAATAAATATAAATGTCGGAATTAATCGAGGTTGCGATAGATGAGTCTACTTTCTCGGTCGAGAAGAAAACGAGAATTTCTGACTTTTTGGCTAGCCTAAAGTTGGAAAAAAAGCCTGTTTTTGCTCGAATAAACGGTCAGCTTGTCTCCCTTGATACTCCTTTGATCGAAAACATAGAGCTTGAATTGATCGATAAGGATTCAGAAGAAGCGTTGGATGTGTTGAGGCACAGTGCCTCCCATCTCCTAGCTCATGCTGTCCTGGATCTTTTTCCAGGGACTCAGACGGGTATCGGGCCGGCTGTGGAGAATGGGTTTTATTATGATTTTTTAAGGGAGCAACCCTTTACGCCTGAGGATTTGGAAGCCATCGAAAACAAGATGAGAGAGATCGTTCAAAGGGATGTCCCGATCGAACGCGTCCTCTTATCCAAGGATGAAGCCTTGAAGCTTTTTAAGAACAAGGGCCAGGGTTTGAAGGTGGAGCTCATCCAGGAAAAGGGTGAGGGCATGGTGTCTAATTACAGGCAGGAAGATTTCATCGATTTTTGCCGGGGCCCGCATGTTCCTTCTTCCGGATATATCAAGCATTTTAAATTGCTCTCTTCTTCAGGAGCCTACTGGAAAGGGGACGAAAAAGGGAAACAGCTTCAAAGGATTTATGGGACGGCCTTTTATTCCAAGGAAAAACTGGATGAATACCTAGACCTTTTGGAAGAGGCGAAAAAGCGTGATCATCGCAAACTTGGAGCTGAGCTCGACCTGTTCAGTTTCAACGAAAAATTGGGTGGAGGCCTCATCCTTTGGCATCCCAATGGGTCAGCCGTCAGACGTGTCATCGAGGAATTCTGGTACGAGGAACACTTTAAAGACGGCTATGAAATTGTTTATTCCCCCCATATTGCCAAGCTCGATGTCTGGCATCAGAGCGGACACACAGAGTTTTATGATGCCATGTATCCTCCGCTTCTTCATGGGGGAATGGAATATGAGCTAAAACCCATGAATTGTCCTTTCCACATCATGGTCTACAACAATAGACCGAGAAGCTACCGAGATCTTCCACTCCGTTGGGCGGAGCTCGGCACCGTGTACAGGTATGAGAGAAGCGGAGTACTTCATGGATTGATGCGGCTGAGAGGTTTCACGCAGGACGATGCGCACGTGTTTTGTCGCGGAGATCAGCTGGAAGACGAGATCAAACGGGTCATATCACTGGCGTTGAAGTTATTGAAGGCCTTCGGATTCGAAGAGTTTGATGTATATCTTTCCACCTGTCCGGATAAATACTGCGGGCTTCTCGATGACTGGGAAAAGGCTACGTTGGCTTTGGAAAAAGCTTTGAAAGATAAGGGTTTGGCTTATCAAATCGATCCTGGAGCTGGCGTATTTTATGGCCCGAAAATAGATATTAAGATAAAAGATGCGCTCCAGCGGTCCTGGCAATGCACCACTATTCAGCTCGATTTCAACCTGGCAGAGCGGTTCGATCTGAGTTATATCGGTGTAGATGGGAAAGCCCAAAGACCCTATCTGCTCCATAGAGCTTTGCTCGGTTCATTGGAAAGATTTTTTGGCGTGCTTATCGAGCACTACAACGGAAACTTTCCCGTGTGGCTTGCTCCTATCCAAGTGCTTTTTATTCCGATTGCAGACAGGCATAACGAATACGTTGAAAACCTAAGAAAAATGTTCAGAGAACAGGGATTGCGGGCTTCTGTCGACCATCGGCGCGAAAAAATAGGCTACAAGATCCGGGATGCCGAAGTGCACAAGGTTCCCATCATGTGCATTGTAGGAGATAAAGAGGTATTTGAGCAATCTGTGTCTCTCAGAGTTCATGGAGCTGGGGATAAAGGTAAAATAGACGTTAATGAATTTCTTGAAAAAGTTAAGGAATTGGTTAAAAATAAATCATTGAGTATAAATATTTAGCGTGAATTATTCAAAAACATGATTTTAAGCTCGTACATGAATAATTCAGGGTACCCTGGATAATTTATGAATTATCCAGGTTAAGGAGGTCAATCATCAGAAGACGGAGATTTCATCCTGGAAAGAGGAAGGAAAAGCCGCATAGGATCAATGACAGGATTCAAGCTCAAGAAGTCAGAATAATAGATGAAGAAAAAAAACAAGTTGGTGTTCTGTCGCTCCAAGAGGCTTTAGCATTGGCAAAAGACAGGAATCTGGATCTAGTCGAGGTTGCTCCCGCGGCAAATCCTCCTGTCTGCCGCATTATGGATTATGGTAAATTTTTGTATGAGTTGCACAAAAAAGCTCATGAAGCCAAGAAACACCAGAAACAGGTTCAAATCAAAGAGATCAAGTTCAGGCCGAAAATCAGCATCCATGATTACACTTTCAAAATGCGTCATGTCGAGAGGTTTTTAAAGGATGGAAACAAAGTGAAAATCACGGTGATGCTTAGAGGACGGGAAAAAGCGAAGCCAGAATTGGCTCATAAAATTTTGGATCGGGTGTTCGAAGACATAAAAGAACTAGGACAGCGAGACGGCACTATCCGAACCCAACCCTGGGCTGTTTCAGCACTGTTGACCGCGACCAAGTCAGGAGGTAAATATGCCAAAACTAAAGACACACAAGGGAGCCAAAAAAAGATTCAAAGTAACAGGGAAGAAGAAGGTCCTTCATAACAAAGCTAATAAAAGCCACATACTCACGAAAAAGTCAGCGAAGAGAAAAAGGAATCTAGGCAAAAAAGATTCTATCAGCAAGGCAGATCGTGGTCGGATCAAAGATATGCTTCCTTACGATTTTTAGGGAGTAAGCGCCTTAGATTTTCAGGGAAATATCTAGATTCGCTAATTCATCGGAATGAGAATATGATTTTCTTCATGCGTGAAAACAACATGATTTAAGGAGAACAAAATGCCCAGAGTAACGAGAGGAACAAAAAAAAGTCGGAGAAGGGCAAAAATTTTAAAGCTGGCCAAAGGCTATTGGGGAGCGAGAAGCCATAATTACAGGACAGCCAAAGAGGCTGTTGAGCGTTCTCTCCAATATTCCTATAGGGACAGGAGAACCCGAAAAAGAGATTTTCGGCGTCTTTGGATTATACGGATCAAGGCAGCAGCCGAAAACAACGGCCTTTCCTACAGCCGTTTCATCCACGGGTTGCATCAGCTGAATATTGATTTAGACCGGAAAATTCTGGCCGATTTAGCTGTTCATTCTCCACAAACTTTTTTCCGACTTGTCGAAAAAGTCAAGGAGGCCCAAGCGTAAGGAATTGCAGGCAAAAATGGAAAATCTCAAGATCGAGATCCAAAATAAAAGAAAAGCATTTGAGGATGCTCTTGCAAAGGTGAAAAACAAGCATTCTCTCCAGGACGTCCGGAACGAATATCTGAGCCGCCAGAGAGGCATTATCACCGGGATTTTTGAGCAGTTAAAACATGTGAAACCGGAGGAAAAGCCGGAGATCGGAAAATTGATCAATGATTTTAAAAACCATGTTCAGGAGAGAGTACAAGCCTTACAGGAAAAGTTTGCTGCGCCGAAAAAAGCTTTAGAAAAAATAGACCTCACGCTTCCGGGAGAGAAGAAGTATTGGGGAGCGCCCCATCCCATCCTCCTGTTTCAGCAGGAGATCGAAAATATTTTTCTGAGAATGGGATTTTCCATTGCAGATGGCCCTGAAATTGAGACGGATTACTACAACTTCGAGGCACTCAACTTTCCTCCTCATCACCCGGCCCGGGATGATTGGGACACGCTTTATATCACAGACGATGTGCTCCTGCGCACACATACATCACCAGTTCAGATCAGAGTCATGGAGAAAAGGAAACCCCCGATCCGGATAATCAATCCGGGCAAAGTTTACCGCAAAGAAGCGCCCGATCCCACCCATCTGCCGATGTTTTACCAAGTTGAAGGACTTGTGGTGGATCTGGGAATTACTTTTGCCCATCTGAAAGGCACACTGGAATATTTTCTGAAGGCCCTTTTCCATGAGAAGATCAAAATCCGTTTTCGACCTAGCTTTTTTCCGTTTACCGAACCATCCGCGGAGGTCGACATCGAATGCACTGTTTGTGGGGGAAAATCAGAGGATTGTCGGGTATGTGGAGGAGGGGGGTGGATAGAGATCCTCGGTTCGGGAATGGTCGATCCCCAGGTGTTGAAGAACGTGAACATCGATCCTGAGAAGTATTCAGGTTTTGCCTTTGGATTGGGAGTGGACAGGACAGCCATGTTTGCCTATCAGATACCGGATATGCGGTATTTTTACGAAAACGATTTGAGATTTATAAGGCAATTTTCACTCAAATGAAAATCAGTTTGGATTGGATTAAGAATTACATCGATGTTGATCTCCCTGTATCTCGGCTTGTCGAGGTGTTGGACAATATTGGGTTATTGATCGAAGACTGTGAAGAAAAAAACGGCGATGTCATTCTGGATGTTGAAACCTATGCCAATCGACCGGATACGCTTGGACACATGGGTATTGCCCGGGAACTGGCTGCTGCCCTTGGTCTTGCTCTTAAAGAGCAGCGTTTACCTTTGACGGAGACGAATGAAAATATCTCTGATTTTATCGATGTTCAGATATGGGATGAAGATCTCTGTCCACGCTATTGTGGGATGATCGTGAAAAACATTGAAATTGGATCTTCTCCTGAGTGGTTGATCAAGAAAATAGAAGCAATGGGGTTGAATCCGATCAACAATGTCGTTGACGTGACGAATTATGTTCTCTTTTCCACAGCTCAGCCTATCCATGCCTTTGATCTTGACAAAGTCGCCGGAAGGAAAATCATCGTTCGACGAGCAAAGCAGGGAGAAAAGCTGGTGAGCCTGGAAGCAAAGGATGTAGATTTGACATCTGAGATGCTTGTCATCGCCGATGAAGAAAAGCCCGTGGCTCTTGCCGGGGTCATTGGGGGAGAGAATACCTTGGTTTCCGATTCAACACAAAACGTGTTTATCGAAAGTGCCCATTTTGATCCCGTATCGGTAAGAAAAACAAGAAAGGCAACGGGAATCCAAACCGATGCCGCTTACAGATTTGAGAGGGGAGCGGATATTTCGTTTTCTCCAGAGGCTGCCAGGATGGCCGCTTCGTTATTCTCCCAGTTTGGCGGGAAGGTGTGCAAGGGCATCGTGGATGTTTATCCCAAACCTCGAAAAATCAAAACCGTCATGCTTCGTGATCACCGAGTGACCTCTCTTCTCGGCATCGAGATCGATAACGGCTTCATCGAAAAAACCCTTGTGGATCTCGGATTCCAAATGGAGAATAAGCAGCCAGGAATTTGGCAGGTCAAAATCCCTCATTTTCGCATCGATATAGAGAGAGAAGCTGATCTAGTCGAGGAAATTGCACGATTTTATGGATATGAAAAAATACCTATCCAATTCCCACCTCTCCGAAGCCTCGAGCCGATCCTCGATCCTAAAAAGGAAAGAATACAAACGTTGCGGCAGCTCATGTTCCATTATGGATTTGACGAAGTCGTGAATTTCAGTTTCATGGATCCTGAAAAAGAGAAAAAATTCATCTCCGATCTCGATCCCATTCCGATCCGAAATCCGATTTCGACGAAAGCAGCTTTGCTTCGGACCACTCTCCTAGGAGGACTGCTGGAAAATGTTGTCTGGAACACAAACAGAAGTGCTGAAGGAGTGCATATCTTCGAAATCGGAAACACCTTCCATTTGAATAACGAAACACACAAGGAACATTTGATGCTTAGCATGGTCATGACTGGGAGTGTGGGGGAAAGGCATTGGAAAGAAAAGGGCAAGGAGACCAGCTTTTTTCATCTTAAAGGGACCTGCGAGGCGCTTATGGCGCGGTTGCGTTATGGATCGTTTTCTTTCCAGGAAGAGAACCACCCTCATTACCAGCATGGGCGTTCTCTGGTGTTGCATTTTAAAGGAGAAGAGATCGGTTGGTTGGGATCGATCGATCAGAAGATTCTGGACGCCTATTTATTGAAACAAGAAGTCTGGGCAGCAGAAATCAACCTAAGTCTTTTGTTCGAAAAGCAGGCCCAGGCGTTTCAGTATTCTGCTGTGGCAAAGTATCCTAGCGTAAACAGAGATGTTTCTTTTATCGGAGACAAAAATGTCTCATTCGAGGAAATCAGAGTGGCGTTGGAAAAACTCCAGCTGCCGTATTTGGAAAAATTCAATCTTTACGACAGGTTTGCGGGCTCGTCCATTCCTCAAGACAAGGTGAGCCTATCCGTTCGTTTCATCTTTCGCCGACCCGATAAAACACTTCAGGCTGATGAGGTGGATGTTTTTCAAGAGAAAATTATCGACACATTAAGAGCCCGTTTCCATTTTCAATTAAGGGAAGGAGGAAAAATTGACAAGTGAATTGGAAAGACTTAAAATCCTAGAGGGAAAGATCTCCCAAGTTGTTGATTACATAAATAAGCTAGTTAATGAGAATGACCGCCTGAAACAGCAGTTGAAGGAACTGAAAGCCGAGAAAAAGGACTTTGAGGAACAGGCAAAGAAAGTAGAAAAAATCAGCAAGGACTTGCAGAAATATGATGAAGAAAGAGCGGCCATGAAAGGGAAGATCGAGCTGATTATCAACAAAATAGATGAACTAGAAATATGATGGACAAAGTTATCGAGATCGAAATTTATGGGCAGAAATATAGAATTAGAGTCAAAGGAGAAGAGGATGAAAAATATATAAGCCATCTTACTTCGTATGTTGATCAGAAAATGCGTGAGGTGGCCGTGAAGTCAAAATCTGTGGATGTTTTAAAGGTTGCTGTTTTGGCAGCATTGAACGTCGCAGATGAATATTTTCTCTGTCAAAAGAATCTCGATCAGCTAAACGAAGTAATCGGGCTTATGGAGAATGAAATAGAAAGTTTGGAGGTTCTTGCGTTTAGAGATGAAAATACTTACGAAAATTTGGAAAAAACTACTGAATGAAGCGGGAATTCCCGTCTTGCATATCATAGATAAGCGAAGGGAAAACTTTATCCCTATCTGGAAAATCGAGGGAACACCGCAGATCAGACAATTTGTCATATGTCCCTCAGAAAGCTTTAATGTTATTTCTTTCAGTATAGAGTGAGTATTTTCTAAACCTCCCATTTTCATCTCCTTTGGCGGCCCCTATAAGGAGGTGGTCAAAGTGAATTTTATGCTTATCGTCATTGCTGCTATATTGCTTGTTGCGTCTGCAACTATAATATTTATCTTGGTCAAGAAAGCCGGAGGGGCTCGGGCCCTTTTTCGCGCTCAACAAGAGGCCAAGGAGATTCTTGGAGCTGCCAAGGAAGATGCCCAAAAAATAAAACGAGAAGCGTCGATAGCAGCAAAAGAAAAACAACTCAATTTAAAGGCAGACTTTGAGAGGCAAACACGAGACAGAAGTCAAAAACTCAATGAATTGGAGAGAAGACTCGTCAGAAAAGAAGAAAATCTTGAACGGAAGTATCAGGCCAATGAGAAAAAGGAGCGAGATTTTTCACAAAAGGAACGGCGATTGTTCAATCGCGAACGGGAACTTGTGGAAAAAGAAAAGGGATACCAGGACCTGATAAAGAAAGCCGTGGAGGAGATCGAGCGGGTTGCCAACATGTCACAGGAAGATGCCAAGAGAGAATTGATGAAAAAGATGGAGGATGAGGCCAAGCTAGAAGCGGTTCAAGTCATGCGCACGATCGAAGAGGAAACAAGAGAAAAAGCACAAGGGATGGCAAGGGAGATAATCAGCCAGGCCATTCAGCGTTCGGCCGCCGAACATGTAGTCGAAACGACTGTTTCTGTGGTCGATCTTCCCTCTGATGACATGAAAGGCCGGATCATCGGCAGAGAAGGCCGGAATATCCGTGCCCTCGAGTTGGCAACGGGTGTAGATATCATCGTTGATGACACGCCGGAAGCAGTGATTCTCTCCAGTTTTGACCCGATTCGGCGGGAAATGGCCCGGTTGGCCATAGAAAAGTTAGTGATGGACGGCAGAATCCATCCAGCCAGGATTGAAGAAGTTGTGGTAACTGTCAAAAAAGAACTGGAGGACAAAATCAAGCAGGAGGGGGAATCTGTGATCCTCGAGCTGCGGATTCAGGACCTTCATCCAGAGTTGGTAAAGCTGTTGGGCAGATTGAAATACCGAACAAGTTATGGCCAGAATGTCCTGCAGCATTCCAAAGAGGTCGCTTATCTTGCTACCATCATGGCCAAAGAATTGGGCTTGGATGCTAACGTTGCGATGAGGGCCGGACTTCTCCATGACATCGGAAAGGCTGTGGATAAAGAGGTGGAGGGAACCCACACAGAATTGAGTGTTAAGCTTACAAAAAAATACGGGGAAAAAGAAGAAGTGATTCAGGCTATTGCTTCTCATCACCGGGATGTCGATTTTCCTTCGATCGAAGCAGTGTTGGTGCAAGCTGCCGATACACTTTCAGCCGCAAGGCCCGGTGCTCGCCGCGAACTATTGGAAGCCTATGTCAAAAGGCTGGAGAAGTTAGAGGAGATCGCCAACTCCTATGAAGGGGTGGCCAAATCTTTCGCCCTTCAAGCAGGAAGAGAGATCAGGATCATTGTCGAGAGCCAAAAGATATCGGATGATAAAGCCACCCTCGCTGCAAAAGAGATTGCGCAGAAGATAAAAGAGGAGTTGGATTATCCGGGCCAGATTAAAGTAACGGTTATCCGAGAGATGAGGGCTGTTGAGTATGCGCGATAGGTATGGATTTCTGTTTATAGGCGATATTGTCGGAAGGCCGGGAAGACGGGCTCTGAAGAAATTTCTCCCGGCTCTTCTCGAGAAATATTCCCCTTCTCTCGTTGTGGCAAACGGAGAGAATGCCGCAGGCGGGATAGGCATCACTCCTGACATCTGTCGCCAACTTCTTGCGCAGGTTGATGTTTTAACCTCGGGAAATCATATCTGGGACAAGAGGGATGCCGTCGAATATCTGGATCAAGAACCACGGCTACTGCGGCCGGCCAATTACCCCTTTCCCAATCCGGGAAAAGGGATTTATGTCTTTGAAACGAAAGAGGGATTTCAGATAGCAATTCTCAATCTTCAAGGCAGGGTTTTCATGGAGCCGATCGATTGTCCGTTTCGAGCTGCAGACCGGGAGCTTAAGTTGCTGGAAGGCCGAAATTCCATAATCTTTGTCGATTTTCATGCGGAGGCCACATCGGAAAAACAAGCCATGGGATGGTATCTTGATGGCAGAGTGTCGGTTGTTGTAGGAACCCACACACACGTGCCCACAGCTGATGAAAGAATCCTGCCTCGAGGTACAGCTTTTATCACAGATGTGGGTATGGTCGGCGGGTATGAATCTGTGATCGGTTTAAAGAAGGAACAGGCCATTCAGAGATTCTTGACTTCGCGGCCTCAGCGTTTTGAACCGGGAAAACTGGGGTTGGTATTTTCATCTGTTTATATTGAAGTTGACACACAGACCGGAAAGGCCGTTTCCATCCAAAGAGAAATGCTTGTGGAGGATGTGAAGGAAGATGAATCTGCCTGAGAGGCAAGAGAAAATCTACACGGTTTCTGAGATCACGCGTCAGATCAAGCAAAAGCTGGAAAAAATCTTCCCTGTTCTCTGGATAGAGGGAGAAATCGCCGATTTTAAGCAGGCTCATTCCGGCCATTTGTATTTTACTCTGAAGGATGAGAAAAGTGCGCTCAATTGTGTCATGTGGCGTTCGAGCGCAGTCCGTGTGCCCTTCGAGCTGGAGAGTGGCCTTCAGGTAATCTGCAAAGGACAGATATCGGTCTATGAACAGAGAGGTCAATATCAACTCTATGTGGAGGGTATCGAACCAAAGGGAAAAGGAGCCCTTCAACTTGCTTTTGAACAGTTGAAGGAAAAACTAAATAAGGAAGGATTATTCGACCCGAGTGTGAAGAAAAAACTTCCCCTCCTGCCCAAGAAGGTCGGAATCGTAACCTCTCCGCGGGGAGCGGCCATTATTGATATCATCAAAACTTTAGAAAGGCGCTTTGCCCATCTCCACATTGTAATTTATCCGGCTAAAGTCCAGGGAGAAGGAGCGAGCGATGAGATCGTTGAAGGCATAGATTATCTAGGAAGCTATAGAGATATGGATGTTATTATCGTCGGGCGCGGAGGAGGATCTTTGGAAGATTTGTGGGCATTCAACGAGGAGAAGGTGGCTCGCGCCATTTTTCGCTGTCCTGTTCCGATCATATCTGCGGTTGGCCATGAGGTAGATTTTACCATCGCGGATTTTGTGGCCGATGTAAAAGCATCCACTCCGTCGGTGGCGGCTGAGATGGTCATAGAGAAAGAACAGTTCCTGCTTGAATGCATCGCAAATCTAGAAAAAAGAATTTTCCACCATATCCGATTTTTCATCCAAGAAAAAAAGCATGAAGTGACGAATCTTATTCACCACCAGGCCTTTCAAAATTTCAAAGTCCGTCTATTTAATCTGATTCAGCAGGTCGATGAATTTGAAACACGTGCGAGATACGTGATCCAGACCCTGGTCCAGATGATTGTTCAGTCCAAGTCGAGAGTCGATCTTGCACAAGAAAAAATGTCATCAGCCATGAAGAGGTTACTGCAAGAACATCACGGAAAATGGGAGAGGTTCTCCGCTGAACTCGACAATCTCAGCCCTCTGAATATTCTTAAAAAAGGATACACGCTTTGCTGGAAAAATGCCCAACCAAAACTTATCCAGAAAGTCGAAGACGTCGGTGAAGGGGACGAGGTGACGGTTTCTTTTTTCAAGGGAGAATTCACAGCACAGGTTAGAAGGGTTGACCAAAATAGGCCCATCGTATCCCGCCTTAAAAAAAAAGAGGAATAATCAGGAAGGAGGATTAATGAGCGATCAGAGTTTTGAAAAAGCTTTGGCTGAATTGGAAAATATCGTGGAAAAGATGGAAAAAGGAGGACTTGCCTTGAATGAGTCCTTAGCATTGTTTGAAAAGGGAGTCAAACTGGCAAGGTTTCTGCGTGAAGAATTGGGAAAGGCTGAGAAAAAAATCGATATCCTTCTCAAGGATGAAAAGGGGGAGATAAAAGAAGCGCCCTATGAACTCACGGAAGAGGAAGAAGAACTGTCCAAAAAACAAGAAGCTCCCGATTCCGATGACAACAACAGCCTCCCGTTTTAGATAAGGATGAACGTTCAAGATAAACTCCAGGCGAAAAAAAACGCCATCGAAAAATCCCTGGACCGTTTTTTGCCTGCTGAGAATAATCCCCTTGTCAAAGCCATGCGTTACACTGTCTTATCCGGCGGAAAGAGGTTTAGGCCGTTGCTTGCGCTTGCATCCGGGGAATGTTTTGGTCTAAATCCGGATGCTGTTCTTCCTTTTGGCTGTGCGTTGGAATTGATACATAATTATTCTCTAGTCCATGATGACCTGCCTATGATGGACGATGATGATTTCCGCAGAGGGAAGCCTTCTTGCCATAAGGTCTTTGGCGAAGATATTGCGTTGCTTGTGGGAGATAGTTTGTTGACTTTGGCCTTCGAGGTTTTGGTCTCTGCCCCTTGGGAAGAATCCAAGTCTTTGCAAAAGGAACAAATGATCATAGAAATTGCCCAAAGTGCGGGGATTCAAGGAATGGTAGGTGGCCAGCTTCTGGACATCACTCTCAAGTTAGATGCCCTGTCTGAGGACAATCTTCAAGATTTGATGGCGAAAAAAACCGGCTCATTGATCCAAGCTTCCGTCAGAGTGGGGCCCATCCTTGCCGGTGCTTCTTCTGCTGAAGTCCTAGCTATGACCCAGTATGGCAAAAATATAGGCCTGGCCTTTCAGATTAGAGATGATATTTTGGACTCTGACCACTTTTTTTCTCAAGACCTTCCCCAGCATCCTAACGCTGCGTCTTTTTATGGCGTTGAAGGGGCAAAAATAAAGCTGGGACAGCATATCCAGTCTGCCTTGCATGCTCTTGACTCGGCTAGGCTTGAATCAGAAGAACTTCGTTTTTTAGCGTCAAAATTATTGGATCTCAAACAAAAAAATGAATAATATTCTAGATAAAATTGCCGGTCCGGAAGATGTGAAAAAGCTTTCAACAAAAGAGCTTTCTAAGCTGGCGACGGAGATCAGAGAATTGATTCTAGATACCGTTTCCAACACGGGAGGGCACCTCTCTCCGAACCTTGGAGTTGTGGAGATTACCTTGGCTTTGAACTATGTGTTCAATCCCCCTGGTGACAAAATCATTTGGGATGTGGGTCACCAGTGTTACACACACAAGATTCTGACGGGAAGAAGAGATAAATTTCACACCCTGCGGCAGTTTAATGGACTGTACGGATTCCCCAGCCGGGAAGAGAGCGAATACGATGTTTATAACACAGGACACGCATCCACGGCGCTCTCGGCTGCAATGGGAATGGCAGTTGCCCGCGATAAAAAGGGAAAAAACCATGAAGTCGTTGCTGTAATGGGCGATGGCAGCTTGACAGGAGGAATGGCCTGGGAAGCATTAAACCAGATCGGCCATCATCGGGAAAAGTTAATTATTGTCCTCAATTACAATGAGATGTCCATTTCTCCGAATGTGGGGGCCATGTCCAAGTATCTGTCCTATCTCGTATCGGGGCAACACTATCTGCGGATAAAAGATCATGTCAAGTCCATCCTGAAATATATCCCTGCTGTCGGCAAGCCGATGATAAAGGTTGCCAGAGCTGTGGAAGAAGCCTTAAAAAAAATCTTTTTTCCCGGCTTGGTTTTCGAAGAATTAGGAATTCGTTACATCGGTCCAGTGCAAGGACACAGTTTGGGATCTTTGATCGAGGTTTTCGAGGATGCCAAAGCCCATAGCGGTCCTGTATTGATTCATTGTGTCACCAATAAAGGAATGGGATATCAGCCGGCGCAAAGTAATCCCTCACGGTTTCACAGTACATCTCCATTCGATATCGAGACAGGAAAACCAAAAAGCAAGGATGAAAGGTCTACCTACTCTTCTGTTTTTGGGAAGACCATGTTGGATATAGCCGATAAAGATGAAAAGGTTTTAGCCATCACTGCAGCCATGCCCGAAGGGACTGGGCTTAAGCCTTTTGTAGATAAATACCCAGACAGATTTTTTGATGTTGGGATAGCCGAGCAACATGCTGTTGATTTTGCCACAGGATTGGCACTAGAAGGATACAAGCCATTTGTCGCGATTTATTCCACGTTTTTGCAGAGGGCTTATGACCAGCTCTACCACGATGTGTGTCTAATGGATATCCCGATTGTATTTGCCCTGGATCGCGCAGGTATTGTGCCTGATGATGGTCCTACCCATCAGGGGATCAATGATATTGCCTACCTAGGACATCTTCCGAACATGATCGTTATGGCCCCGAAGGATGAAAACGAGCTGCAGCATATGTTGCATTCAGCCCTTTCCTACGCTCATCCGGCAGCCATCCGTTTTCCAAAAGGCAGAGCTTATGGAGTTACGATGGATGAATCTCCGAAGGATATCCCGCTCGGAAAAAGCGAAATCATTAAAGAAGGGAAAGACTTGCTGCTCGCTTTTGGCAGCATGGTTTATCCATGCTTGGAGGCTGCCAGCCGATTAGAGCAAGAAGGAATCAGCTTGTCCGTGGTGAATGCCAGATTTGCAAAACCGCTGGATAAAGAGTTGATCCTCGATATTGCCCGGCCTGGAAATGTCATCATCACAGCAGAAGAGGCTGTAAGCTCAGGAGGATTCGGCAGTATGGTTCGGGCTCTTCTGGATAAGCACGAAATGTTCGATATCCGGTTTAAAAGCATAGGAATCCCTGTCGAGATTTATCCTCTTGGCAAACCAGAGCAAATTAAAAGGATGTATAGACTGGATGTGGAAGGTCTTGTTAACAGCATAAAGGAATTTTATGAATAATTCAGGTTAACCTGGATTATTCACGAGCCAAGCTTGCTGCAGATGCGAGGCGTCGGTCCATGCTGCTGTACAAGTGTACCGCAAATGGACTGCAACGAAGCAGATGCAGTGAGACCGGCTCGCCCGAAGGATAAAAAATGCCGATGCCGATCCAGCCAAGCCTGACATTAAGGTTTATATAAACTCGAAAGAATGGTACTCTGGAAAATGTTTTTTTGTCATTTTCAGTGATATCAGGATAACTTCCTGATATTGCTGGAGAAAAAAAGGCATCGGCATTTTTTATGAATATTCAGGTTAAGAGCTAAAGTCGAAAACAAGGAAAAGCCAGGGGAAGGATGAAGGAGAGAGCGGATAAGGTTGTTGTGGATAGGGGATTAGCGGAAAGTTATCAAAAAGCGCAGGCCTTGATTATGGCTGGACGTGTCTTTTCCAATGGGAAAAGAATCGATAAACCCGGGCAGAAGATGAATTTAAATCAAGAGATCATAGTAAAGGAGAAGTCGCCCTATGTGAGCCGCGGCGGATTTAAGCTCTCTGAGGCGTTGGATAGATCGGGGGTTTCTGTATTGGGGAAAATCGCTGCGGATTTGGGATCATCCACAGGAGGATTCACCGATTGCCTCCTCCAACAAGGAGCCAAGAAGGTTTATGTTGTGGATGTGGATACAAGACAGTTGGATTGGCGGTTGAGGCAGGATTCCCGTGTGGTATTGATCGAAAAAAATGCCCGTTATCTGGACAAAGATGATTTTTCAGATCCCCTGGATATCATCACAGCCGACTTATCTTTTATCTCTATCCTAAAGGTTCTTCCCGCCATCAAAGGCTTTATCGGGGACGGCGTATTAGTAGCCTTGATAAAACCTCAGTTCGAAGTGGACAAGGGCCAAGTGGGAAAAAAGGGCGTAGTGCGTGATCCCCGCTTGCACGAAAAGGTCCTGGTTAAGATGATTGAAGAGGCGGAAAAAGTCGGATTTCATGTTGTGGGGTTGGCCAAATCACCAATCAGGGGTCAAAAAGGCAACCGGGAATTTTTTTTGTTATGGTCCATCCAGCGACCGGCGATAACGCCCAACCGTATAAAAACATTGATCAAGGAGGCAGTCTGGGATGAACAAGATTGAGCAGGTTGGATTTATCATTAAAGCCCATTCCCCAGAGGTGAAAAACATTCTTGTGGATCTAATCGCCTATTTTGACAATAAGGACATTGCCTGTGTTTTGGAAGAGGTTGCAGCGAAAAAGCTCGGACTTCAAGATGGAGTGAAGAAGGAGGATATTCCCAAAAAGGTCGACCTCCTCCTAGTTCTGGGAGGGGATGGAACGCTGTTGAGTATCGCCCATGTGGCTGCACAAAAAGATGTTCCTGTTGTCGGGATCAATCTAGGCGCCCTTGGATTTTTAACCGAAGTTCCTCTTGATGAGATGTTTTTAACCCTAGATTCTTACTTAGAAGGCAATGATAAGATCGTTAGCCGAAGACAGATGCTTCAGGCAAAAACAAAGGAAAACTCTTATTATAGCTTGAATGATGTGGTGATCAACAAAGGCGCATTGGCCCGGATGATTCGATGCGCAATCTGGATTGATGGAAAAGAGATCGCGATGACAAGAGCTGACGGTTTGATCATCTCTACGCCCACAGGTTCAACGGCTTATTCTTTATCAGCAGGTGGCCCAATCATTCAACCCTATATACCTGCGATTATCCTTACTCCGATTTGTCCCCATACTTTGTCTTTTCGGCCGATGGTCATCTCTTCTGAGTCCGAAGTGAAAGTTCAGCTCCTCACAGGAGAAGAAGAAGTCTATCTCACCATAGACGGACAGAGGGGGGAGTTGATGAAAAAAGATGATACGGTAACGGTTTGTCAAAGTGAACTCAAGCTTCAGCTGATATCCTCTCCGCGTAGGAATTATTTTGACCTCCTGAAGGAAAAACTCCGCTGGGGGTAGGTAAGCTCAATACATCCTCGCCGTCCGACTGTGTCGGAGGCCCTCGAAAAACATCTCAAAAAGGTTAAATCTTTGATGTCGCTCGGACATCTGCAAATACCTTCTTTGAAGGAGGAAGCATTCCTATTTCCGTTATAAAAGGGGCTTTTGGGGATGGTTGAAGCGACCATTGAAGATTTAGCCATTACGACCCGTTCTTCGAGGGAAAAAATATGGGAATCCCCATATTTTCGGCGATGCTGTATTGAGCACGAGTTGGCTAAAAGATTCAAGATCCAGACAAGCACGGGAACAGAAGCTATTGTTGTCAAGATAAGGACTTAACGTGCGCAGTTCAAAGCCGCCGAGAAGAGCGGTGAGGAATGGCGTATAAAATCTTCACGGGAGCAAAATCATTCCTAAAAGCCGGTATAAAGCCTTTTGGTATTACGGAAATAGAGATGCTTCTTTGAGAGAGGAGCGTTTGACTTTTGGAAAGGGTGAGATTATCATAATTTTTCCTGATGAAAAAGAATATTAAGGTAGCGTTTGTTTCGGCTGAGGTATTTCCCTATGCCAAACTAGGGGAGATGGCAGATGTGGCTTACTCTCTTCCAAAGCATCTTTCCTCGCTGGGCATGGATGTCTCTCTTTTTATGCCCAAATACCGCAGACCGGAGATCGACTCCCTGCCGATGGAAAAGATTACATCCAACCTCCCTGTCTATTTAGGGGATAGGACAGCAAAAGCTAGCGTGTTCAGGGGGGAACAAGGAAAGTATGATATCTATTTCATTGACAATCCCAAATACTTCTGGAGAGATCAGATATACGGGACAGGTTCCGGAGAATACCTGGATAATGATGAAAGATTTATCTTCTTCAATAGAGCGGTATTGGAATTCTTGCATAAGCGCAAATTACAGACCGATATCATCCATTGCAACAATTGGCCCACGTCTTTGATCCCGGTTTTTCTCAGAACTCACTATAACAAAAAAAAGCATTTTCATAACACTGCCACGGTATTAACGCTGCATAATATTGCATACCAAGGAAAATATCCCCCTGATTCATTGATGCTAACCGGTCTTAACCTGAAATATTTCACCTCCCGGCACTTATCCCATAACGGAAAATTCAATTTTCTCAAAACTGGGATCATGTATGCTGATGTTCTCAACACAGTCAGTTCAACCTACAGGCGGGAAATCCTTACCAAAAAACATGGGCTTGGCTTGGAAGAAATTCTTCGCAGTCGTAGAGATGTCTTTTTCAGCATTCGTAACGGCATAGATTATGAAGTATGGAACCCAGAGACTGATCCTTATATCGCGAATAATTATTCCTTCTCCAATCTTTATGCTAAAAAAACGTGCAAACGGGATTTGATCAAGGAGTTTGGCCTGCCGATTCATACAAAAACGCCCGTCATTGGTATTGTATCCTACATGAGAACGCATAAGGGTTTTGATATTCTGCTGGATGCCATGGATGAACTTGTCAGGTTGGATATGGCTCTGGTCATCCTTGGGCAAGGTGAGGAACAGTATGAAAATCAACTTATTGAAATACAGAAAAAGCATCCCGGTAAAGTGGCTGTTCGGTTAGAAATGAATCCTGCTTTAGCCCATAAAATGGCGGCAGGAGCGGATATATTCCTGATTCCCTCCATGTATGAACCTTGCGGCTTGAATCAGCTTTACAGTTTCAGGTATGCTACGGTGCCGGTGGTTCGCGGAACTGGAGGGCTTGAGGAAACCGTTCGCCCTTTCCACCCGACAAAATCAGAAGGCAATGGTTTCGTTTTTAAAGAATATTCATCTGCGGCCATGCTCAAGGCTATGAAAGAAGCTTTGAAATATTATAAAAAACCTGATCTATGGAAGAAGATTATTTCTGAAGGGATGAAGGAAAACTTTTCCTGGGATAATGCTGCACGGAGGTATATGAATCTTTATAAAAAGGCGTTGGATATCAAAAAAGGAGGAAAAACCGGCTACTTATGAGTGAAACAAACGATGTTGTCATCATCGGTGCAGGGCCTGCGGGTTTGGCTGCTGCTATTTATGCGGGTCGGGCAAGGCTTGATACGCTCGTTCTCGAAAGAGCAACACCAGGCGGGCAGATTCTTCTCTCGGATTTTATCGAAAATTATCCAGGATTTACCGAAGGTATTGTTCCATTTCAACTCATGGAGAACATCCGCAAACAAGCTGAAAGGTTTGGAGCTAAAATTGTGATAGATGACGTTCAGGAAATTCGCAAACAAGAGACGTATTGGCAGATTCGCGGGAACAGGGGAGAATATAGGTCAAAGGCCGTTCTAGTTGCCACGGGTTCCAATTACCGCAAATTGGGCATACAGGGAGAAGAACGATTGACCGGGCGGGGAGTTTCCTTCTGTGCGACCTGCGATGGGGCCTTTTTTCAGAACAAAGTTGTGGCGGTTGTCGGCGGTGGAAACTGGGCTATAACAGAAGCTCTTTTCCTGACGAGGTTTTGCAAGGAGGTTAAGATCATTCACCGCCGTGATCAGCTTCGTGCCGAAAAAATTCTCCAAGAAAGGGCTTTCGATAATCCGAAGATCAAGGTGCTCTGGGACATGGTTGTGGATAAGATTAACGGAGTTGAGAGCCTTGAATCTGTCACCATCAGGAATGTTAAAGACAATAAGGCTTCAGAATTGGAGCTTGATGGCTTGTTTGTTTTGGTCGGAAATATCCCGAATAACAAAATCGTGGACAATCTCGTGGAGCTTAATGAGAGGGGACACGTGAAAGTTAGAAAAAACATGGCCACCGATCAGCCAGGACTTTATGCGGCGGGGGACGTGACCGATGCCTGTCCCGAACAAATGGCCACAGCTGTGGGAACAGGTGTAACTGCAGCCATAGCGATAACCGAGTACCTGAATTATTTATAAAATATGCTGATGACATCATTCATTTTCTGAAGAAAAATTTATATTTATCTAAGTATCCCATCGGCGGCTTTTACCCTACGGGCGAGCCGATCTCACCACATCGGCACCGTTGCAGCCCACTTGTGGTAGTTCACTACAGCTTAATGTGCCATTTCCTTGTCCTCACAATAGAGCAAGGGTGGGGTGGGGCAGCTCGATTTAAAGCGTTTGTTTAATAGTGATGGAAATGTTGATATAATGGAAAAACTCGAATCATCAGGAGGAAATGGATATGAAGATTGCATTGGCTTCTGATCATGCTGGTTTTGGTCTTAAAAAGGGAGTTTTGGACTATTTTGATCAGAAAGGGATTGAGTACGAAAATTTTGGCTGTGGTCCAGATGAGAAGGTGGATTATGTGGATTACGGAGAAAAAGCTATTCAGTCCGTTTTATCCGGAGTGTGTGACCGGGCTATCCTTATTTGTGGGACAGGATTGGGAATGGCTATTGTGGCCAACAAGTTTAAAGGGATACGAGCAACTCCTTGTTGGGACGAGTATGTCGTAGAAGTTTGCCGAAGCCATAACGATTCCAATTGCCTGACTTTAGGTGGGAGGATTTTGCCGCTGGACGAGGCTCTCCATTATGTTGATATCTGGCTGGAGACAGAGTATGAAGGAGGGCGGCATCAGAAAAGGCTCGATAAAATTGAAATAATTGAAGAAAGGAATTTTAGACCATAAAAAGGGGAATACATCATGTCTTCTTTCAACGAAAAAATTCAATCCTTAACCCAGAAAATTATAAGAAACAATGTGTGGAGGCAGAAAGAATCCATCAATCTGATTCCGTCTGAGTCGACTCCTTCTGTTTTGGTCAAGATGTGTGAAATATCCGATCCCGCTGGAAGATATGCCGAACACAGGACCATGAAAGGGCAGGAGATTTATTTTTATCAAGGGATAGAATTCATCAGATACATCGAAAAAGAAGCCCAGGAGGAGCTGGGTCGTTTTTTCGGATGTTCAGAGGTAGAGCTGCGACCGGTCAGCGGCCAGATGGCCAATGAGGTCGTGTTCAAAGCCATGGTTCGTTTCCTCAACCGAGACCGTCCCGAAGGTCAGCCCATACGCAAGATGAAGTTGGTCATGAACAACGCTCTGAACAAAGGGGGCCACCTCAGTTCCCAACCGATGGGAGCCCTGTTTAACTTTGTGGACGAAGACCAGGAAACAGGGAGGGAAAGGGTTGTCAATTTTCCTGTCCTGGAGGAGAATCCGTATAAGCCTAACCCTGAAAAACTGGCCGAACTTTTGGATCAGCATAGGCCTGAACTCGTCGTTTTCGGAAAGAGCATGTTCATTTATCAAGAGCCGATCCAGTTTGTATCCGATATGGTCAAAGATTGGGATAGAAGGCCAGTCATCATGTATGATATGGCCCATGTTCTGGGTTTGTACGGGATTTTTCAAGAGCCGCTTGCCGAGGGTGCCGATGTCATCACCGGAAGCACACACAAAACGTTTTTTGGCCCGCAGAGAGGCCTTGTGGCCGGTAACTTCCCGAAGGGATCCCGCTTTCGCAAGTTGTGGCTGGATATCAAAAACCGGGCTTTTCCCGGTTCGACCAGCAATCATCACCTGGGAACATTGCTCGCTCTTGTGATGGCAGCCTACGAGATGAATCAATTCAAACAGGAGTACCAGACTCAAGTACAAGCAAATGCCAAAGCCTATGCAAGTGCGTTGAAAGAAAAGGGAATTCCCGTCGAGGGAGACGAGAGAGACGGATTTACCCAAACCCATCAAGTTCTCATACGAATCAAAGAATACGGAAAAGGGATGGATATTGCCCAAAAATTAGAGGAGAGCAACATTCTGACCAACTACCAGGCTTTGCCTGATGATGAAACATTCCTCGAGCCAAGCGGAATCCGTATGGGAGTGCAGGAGATGACCCGGTTTGGCATGAGAGAGAAAGATTTTGATGTTCTGTCAGGGTTTGTTGCCGATGTGGTTCTGGAAGACCGAAATGTCAAGGATGAGGTGAGGGCATTCCGCCAAAATTTTCTAGAGATGAAGTACTGTCTTCCGGTAAAGGAGTCCATCCAGGCCACAGCCGAGATATTCCAGAGTATTTTTTCCTACCCAGGTTTCAGCGAAATGTTCATCAAATCTGTTGAAAACATCATAATGAATCCCAAAGAGGTAAGGTAATATGAAAATATTAATCGTAGGATCAGGAGGACGAGAGCACGCCTTGGGCTGGAAAATTTCTCAGAGCCCTTTGCTTAAAAAGCTTTATTGTGCGCCTGGAAATGCCGGGACCAAAAACATCGCCGAGAATGTTCCGATCAGCCAAGAGGATATCCAAGGGCTTGTGGATTTTGCGGCCAAGGAAAAGGTGGATTTGACCGTTGTCGGACCGGAGATACCCTTGACTTTAGGGATCGTGGATGAATTCGAGAAGCAGGACTTGAAAATATTCGGGCCTAACAAAAATGCAGCAGAGTTGGAAGGAAGCAAAGTTTTTGCCAAACAGTTTATGGAAAGGCACAGGATTCCTACCGGCAAGTTTGAGATTGCCGACTCTGTCGAACAGGCCAACAAGATAATTGGATCGGGAAAATTTTCTTTTCCTCTGGTAGTTAAAGCTGACGGGTTGGCAGCAGGAAAAGGCGTTATGCTTTGTCGGAACCAGAAACGGGCAGAGGAAGCCATCGACACCATCATGGTGAAGAAAAAATTCGGTGAAGCGGGAAACAGTGTCATTATTGAAGAATTCCTGGTCGGAAAAGAAGCCTCATTCATCGTTATTTCCGATGGCGTTAAGATTCTCCCGCTTGTGACCACGATGGACCACAAAGCCGTTTATGATGGAGACAAAGGTCCCAATACCGGAGGGATGGGAGCGATTTCTCCTTCCCCATACATCGATCAAAAAATGTTTGACGACATCGTGAACACGGTCGTATTCCCGACGATTACCCGGATGCTGGAAGAAGGGCGGAAGTTCAAGGGTGTCCTGTATGTGGGACTGATGCTGACGGCAGACGGCCCGAAAGTATTGGAATATAACTGCCGGTTCGGAGACCCTGAAACTCAGCCTCAAGTGTTGAGGATGAAGGGAGATCTGGTGGAAGTACTCCTTGCCGCGGTCGAGGGAAATGTGCTGGAGAAGGAGATCGAATGGAGCTCCAATGCATCGGGATGTGTGGTGGCTGCTTCGGGTGGATATCCGATAAAATACGAGAAGGGAAAGGTAATCGAGGGCCTGGGTGAGGCCGCCTCCTTTCCAGGCATCGTGGTATTCCATGCGGGAACAACTGTCAAAGACAGGCAGTATTATACGAATGGGGGAAGAGTGCTCAATGTGTGTGCATCCGAGAAAACACTGGCAGAAACCATGGATAAAATTTATCGGGCCCTCTCCAGGATATATTTTGAGGCTATGCAATGGCGCCGTGACATTGGGGCCCTAAGGGAGGAAGAATGAAAGTAGGAATTTTTATAGGGAGTGATTCAGACTTTCCGATTGTAGAGGAAGCCATCCAGTTGATGAAAAAGTTCGAGGTGGAGTTCGGGCTTGAAGTGACTTCGGCCCATCGTTCTCCGGAGCGGACAAAAAAGCTAATAAATGATTTTGAGGAGAGCGGCGTTGACGTTTTTATCGCTGTGGCAGGCAAGGCATCTCACCTGGCAGGAGTTGTGGCCTCTCATACAGTGCGGCCTGTCATAGGCGTTCCTGTCGGAGGCTCAGAGCTGGGAGGTCTGGATGCCTTGCTTTCAACTTCCCAAATGCCTAAAGGGATACCGGTAGCCTGCATGGGAATCGGAAAGTCTGGCGCTTTGAATGCTGCTCTTTTGGCCATCCAGATCTTGGCTCTGACAGATCCATCCATGAAGAAAAAGCTGAACAACTTCAAATCGCAGATGGCAGAAAATGTGGAGGCTGCCTCACAAAAAATCCAGGACAAACTATGACATCGTTTTCCATCCAGAGTTTTGGATGCCGGGTCAACCAAGCTGAGGCTTTTTCATGGGCCAACACGTTGCAGAGCCATGGACTGGTTTACCGATCCGATTCCTTTCGAAGTGATCTTGTTTTGGTGAACACCTGCACGCTGACAAGTCGTGCAGACAGAGATGTACGCCAGTTTTTAAATAAACTTATCCGGCTCAATCCTGAAGCGCGTTTGGTCCTGACAGGATGTTATTCTGAACGATTTTTCGACGATTTTCAAAACAATTCTCGAGTGTGGCAAGTTGTTCGGAATAAAGAAAAGGAGGATCTGCCCTACAGGATTATGGCTGGCATGAAATCCGGAATAAAAACCGGAATAAAACCCTTCAGGTCCCGTGCTCTGGTTAAGATTCAAGACGGCTGTGACTTCCGGTGCAGTTTTTGCATCATTCCTGCCATGAGAGGCCGAAGCGTAAGCTTGCCTGAAGAAAAAATTATCGAACAGGTCCGGGAATACACAAAACAGGGCTACAGGGAGATTGTCTTAACGGCGATTAATCTCTGTTCTTACGGAAATGACCGGCCGACCGAGGATTCCCTCGTTGGTTTGCTCCGGAATATAGAAAAAATAGAAGGGCTGGGCCGGATAAGGTTGAGCTCGCTGGATCCCCGTTTCCTAGACCGGAAGTTATGCGATTATATCACATCCAGTCCGATGGTTTGTCCGCATTTCCACATCTCTTTGCAACACGGTTCCGATGACATTATTCAACGTATGGGACGCAAGATCAAGGTGGCGGATTACAGGCGCATCCTGGACGACTTGCACCAGAAAAGCCCGAATGCCGCGTTGGGAGCCGATCTTATCGTCGGATTTCCAGGAGAGACAGAGAGTGATTTTGAAAGAATGTATGATTTTGTGAAAAAGTCCCCGTTGACCTATTTTCATGTGTTTTCCTACTCTCAACGGCCCGGCACGCCAGCAGCCCGCTGGAAACAAGTGGAAGAGAGGACAAAAAAGGAGAGAGCAGCCCGTTTGAGAGAACTGTCCAAAAGAAAAAACTACCACTTCCGCAAAGGATTGGTTGGGGATGATTGGGAGGGTGTTGTCATAAGACAAAAAAACGGAATCGCACAAATCTTGACATCAAACTATGTGCAGGTTCATATTTTCCGTTGTGCGGCCGAAGAAAGGGAGCAAGTTCAAATCAAGATCACTCAAGCCGAGGAAAATCAAACCCGAGGAAAGATCATCGATTGAGGACGGATGAAAAAGATAATCCTTCTTCCCTCAAAAATTGCCCAGAAGATCGCAGCTGGTGAGGTTATCGAAAAACCTTTTTCTGTGGTCAAAGAGTTGGTGGAGAATTCTCTCGATGCGGGCTCCATGGAAATCAGGGTAGATGTGGTTGAGGGCGGGAAACGGCTTATAAGAGTGTTGGACAATGGCTATGGGATGAACCGGGAGGATGCCCTTATCTGTTTTGAGAGACATTCCACGAGTAAGCTTACACAAGAGGAAGACCTGGAAAGGATTTCGACTATGGGCTTTCGTGGGGAAGCCCTACCCAGCATTTCTGCCGTCTCTTGCGTTTCCCTGAAGACTTCAGATGGTATCGGCGAAAAGGGAACCCAGATTGTGCGAGAGGGAGAAGAAATGCTCCGATGCGAGGATGTGGCTTTTCCTAGAGGGACGAGTATCGAAGTAAAAGATCTATTCTTTAATCTCCCGGCGAGGCAAAAATTTCTCCGCTCGGATAGAGCTGAACTTTCCCGGATCGCAAACTACTTGACGCAAATTGCCCTGGCTTTTCCGGAGGTGAGGTTTTCCCTCCGGCATGGGAGCCGGCTTGTGTTTGATTATCCGGCTGTTTCAAACCTCAGGGAAAGGCTCTATCAGGTTTACGGGAAAGAGGTCTTGGAGAAACTCATGGAAGTTAATTATGAAGAGGATGGACGGGGAATTCATGGATTTGTGTCCCGGCCCCCCTCAGGCCGCAATGACCGCAGCCACCAGTTGTTTTACGTGAATAATCGCCCAGTCAAAGACAGGATGGTCCTGGCCGCATTGAATAAGAGCTTTAGAGGATATCTCGAGAAGGATCGGTTTGCTGAGGCTTTTTTATTCCTGGCCCTTCCGTATGCCGAGGTTGATGTCAACGTCCATCCCACCAAAGCCGAGGTTCGTTTCAAGGAATCCCAGCCGATTTTTTACCTAATTCAAGCGGGAATAACACTGGCTATAACCAAGGAATTAGGGATCAAAGAGGTTTATCCGGTTCAGTCGGAAATCCGGGAGTCCCGCCAGATCGATCAGAAGTATCAGCCATCCCTGATGAAATTTCCCGATAATGTGGAAGTTCAAACGAGGGGGTCGTTCGGGCCCGAAATAAAAAAAGAAACAGGATATCCTCGAGTTTTAGGACAGTATCTAAACACGTATATTGTTGCAACTGACGAGGAAGGGATCCTGATCATCGACCAGCACAATGCTCACGAGAGAGTGTTATACGAGAGATATACGGAGATCGATCAAAAAAAGGGGTTGCCGGGAAAGATGCCGCTTCTTCCGATGGTTTTTGACCTTTCAGCCTCCCAGGTCTTGAATCTCGAGCAAAACCGGGCATTGCTGGAGGAAATTGGTTTTCTGGTGGAGCACATGGGAGGGCGGAGCTTTGCCCTCAAAGAGTACCCGGATATTTTCAAGGAAGAGGAAGCCAAGCAGGTTTTCCTTTCCCTGCTCGAAGGCATAAAAGAAGAAAAAGTTCTTGATAGAAAGGGAGCGCTGATCGCGACCCTTGCTTGCAAGAGTGCTATCAAGGCAGGCCAACCCCTTGCTTTCGAAAAGATGAATTACCTTGTGGAAGAATTATTCCAAACGTCGAATCCATCCCTGTGCCCGCACGGGAGACCGATCGTCCTCAAAATTGGCAGAAGCCAGATAGAAAAAGAGATCAAAAGAAAATAAGTAAAAATTGGTATATAATGATTCCCCAGGCCTGCCTAAGCCTGAATTATTCACGGACCGAGGTTGCTGTAGATGAGAGGCGTGACCCATGCAGCTGTGGTTGTCCACCGCAAATGGGTCACTACGAAGCAGATGCAGTAAGATCGGTTCGCCCGAAGGGTGAAAAATGCCGATGAATATAAAAAGATTCTTCTTGAAAAGTTTTTTCAGCAATGTCAGGATAACTTCCTGATATTGCTGAAGAAAAAAAGCAGCGGCATTTTTTATGAATTGTTCAGGTTAGGTCATTGCTTGTTCTTTTCGGGGAGTGGCGCAGCCTGGTTAGCGCGCCTGCCTTGGGAGCAGGAGGTCGGCGGTTCGAATCCGCTCTCCCCGATTACCCCCTCTGATGACGGATTGAAAAATATCAGACTTTGCGCTATAGTTGGGAAGCTTAAGTCATACCGCGCGCCAGTAGCTCAGGTGGATAGAGCAGCTGCCTTCTAAGCAGCAGGTCGGGAGTTCGAATCTCTCCTGGCGTGCCACCTTAACCCCTTATTTTATCAACCATCAATCGGCAAAATAGCCAGTCCTATGAGTGACGTGACAATCTTGGCGGAGGACTCTGTCACGCCCCCTGTGGATTTTGCCATTTTAAGAAATGTGCTGAATATACCGGCTGATATGTCTTCCCACATCACGCCTTCCTGACGAGAATTGTATAGAGATAAAGCTTTTGGTCCATAGGAAAGGCCGAGTTCATGAGATATTTATAATCCCGGAGCATGCTGTGGTATTCCAGGCATCCTGTTGTGATATCTTTCCTCTTCTCTTTCTCCCAAAAAAACGTCCGTATGCTAATTATACTACGGATGAGGTGCTCATAAATGTTTATTTGAATTTATTGCTGGATTTTAATGTCTAATTATGGTCTTCTTCTCCGACTAATATTAAACAAGTAACAAAAAATGTCATTTTTGCTGATTTTTGTGCATCGGGTATCCCCTTTTTCGGAGAAAGGTATCGCCTTTAAGGGTGAGACAATTTTTGTAAAAATCACCT
>CAYPGQ010000035.1:0-38424 GCA_964410125.1 uncultured Eubacteriales bacterium
ATGGCAGCCGAGGAGAGCGGGGAATATTTCTGAGGGCGTACGGGATTGTTTTTTTCTGATTCAAGGGCGGAGTTTATCTGAAATTTGATGGTTTGGAGATTTCGGGGAATTTGTCACGCATTTTAAGTCATTGACCTCGCCGTTTTGGATGGGATAATCTTATTTCAGGATGTTCGTGGGTGGAAAATGGGGAAAATTGCGAGGGATTTACCGCAAGCAAAAAACGAAATTCCTATTGTGACGCTTATGGATCGAGAAAGTTCCGTATTCGGTTCCATCCGCTTGCAGGTGGAGGAACTTTTTCAGAATAAAAAGCGTCTCTCCTTATATAAGCTTTGTTCACGGCCTTGATAGTCGTTTATGAGGAGGAATCACACATGTTTAAAAATTATCTCCGTATTACCCTCCGGAACATCACCAAAAACAAAGGATATTCTTTTATCATCATCTTCGGCCTGGCCCTGAGCCTTTCCCTCAGCCTGCTCATCACCCAAATGATCTATAATTTCACCCGTTTCGACCGCTTTCACGAGAACAAGGACCGGATCTTCCGTGTGGTAACGACGCGAACAGGCGAAAAATGGACCGAGGATTTTGCCACGGCTCCCTTTCCCATGGCTTCAGCCTTGACCCATGCCGTCCCCGGCATCGAGGTGTCGACTGTATGGGTGTGGGGTTTGGGCGGAAACGCCATTGGGCGTGGCAAGGTTTTTCCCCTGCGCACGTCATTCGCCGGAGAGGATTTTTTCCGGCTCTTCAGCTACAGGCTCAAGCATGGAGATCCGGCTGCCGCCCTGGTGAAGCCGAATTCCATCGTGCTTACCTCAGAGGTCGCTTTCCTGTTTTTCGGCGAATACAATCCTGTCGGCGAAGTTCTCCAGTTCGGCAAATGGGGAGACTACACGGTCACCGGCGTGATGGAGGATACCTCACGCCTCAAAACTCATATCTCCTTGAGATCCATCATCTCGCTTTCAACTCTGCTTTCTTTAGAACAGCAGGGGATGGTCACTGCCCTGTCGGAAAACTGGACAAATATCGAAAGCGCCTTTGTCTATGTGATGCTCGAACCGGGTGTGTCCTCCCAGAGGATCGAAGACGGTGTGAACAGATTGGCCGCGGGCCGCATCCGGGACCAGAAATTCAAGCACCGTTTCTGGCTCCAACCGCTGACCGGTATCGTTCCAGGGCCGGACCTTCAGAACAGCGCCGGAGAGTCGGTTCCCCCAGCCGTCATTTATGTTCTGTTGGCTGTAGCCCTGCTTGTCGTTCTGTCAGCAGCCTTCAATTACACGAACCTGTCGACAGCACAGGCCCTTTCCAGGGCCAGAGAAGTGGGAATCCGGAAAGTCGTCGGCGCTCGAAGGTACCAGATCTTCCTGCAGTTTATCGTCGAAAGCGTGATTATGACCCTCCTGGCTTTCATTCTCGCCTTCGTATTTTATCGGGGCATTCTTATTCCGTTGTTCCTAAACCTTCACGATGTTTTTCGCACGTATTTCTATTTCGCGGAGAACTGGACGACACTGGGTTATTTTCTCCTCTTTGCCGTGGGGACGGGAATCGCAGCAGGAATCATTCCGGCCATTCATATCTCGAGGTTCCAGCCTGTTCAGGCCATGAAAAACCTTCCCGGACTGCGCGTCGTTTCCCGTATCTCATTCAGAAAAGGTCTCATTGTATTCCAGTCCGCCCTGTCCGTTGTTTTTATCATCTCCACCCTGATCGCCGTAGACCAGCTTAACTACATCAGAAAAACCGATCCCGGCATGAGGACCGAAGGTCTTATCACTGTTTCTCTTGAGGGCGTCGATTACAACATCTTCCGTCAGAATGCCGTTCAGGATGCACGCGTGCTGGGAATCGCCGGAACAGAATTTTTGCCCGGCACCATGTCCATATTCAGTTACCTTCTCAAGCGGACCGACGCTCCCCTTGAACACAGGGTATGTATGATCGCTTCCGATGCCGGATTCGTTCCTGTTTTCGGTCTCCAGATTGTGGCCGGGTCCAACTTTCCCGACACCCCTTCCTCATCGAAGGAAATCCTGGTGATTCTCAATGAGACCGCGGTTAAAGAGTTTGATTTCGACAGGCCGCAGGAAGCGGTTGGCAGGTTACTTTTAATGGAGAACGGGCAGGAAATCCGTGTGACCGGAGTCGTGAAAAATTTTGCCCACACTGAAATTACCAGAGATCAGGGCGCTGCCGCCCTTCGGTTCTTGCCTGAACGGTGTCAGGTCGCGGTTCTTCATGTCGAACCTGCAAAAATCAAGGATGTCGCCGCAAACCTGCGGAATATGTGGGGATCGTTCGAGTCGGCTGCTCCCTTCGAATACGCCCTTTTCGCAGATCAAGTTGAGGAGGAACTTTCGGGCATGAAAGCGATGCTGAAATCGATACGTTTTGTCTCTATCCTGACCATGATCATCGTTTGTCTTGGATTTTTGGGGATCGCGGATTACAGCTCCCGCATCCGGAGGAAGGAGATCGGCATACGGAAGGTCTGCGGGGCCGGAGAGTGGAACCTGGTAAAGCTGTTATCGCGCCATTTTATGGGCATGCTCGCGGTTGCAACCATCCCTGCCATCCCACTGGCCTGGTGGTTCAACGGCGTACTGCTGTCGCTTTATGACAAGAAAGTCGGCATGAGAGCCGAGCTTTTTATCCTTGGAGCCGGTCTCGTCATGGTTTTGGCCATAGGGATGGTTCTCTCCCAGACCATCCGCGCCGCCCGCACTGATCCCGTGGATATCATCCGATACGAATGAGGCTCCTCCGATTCATGATTTATTCAATCCAGGTCATATCTGTGAAGGCTTCCGTTGACCGGATGATTTTTGATGTGATAGGCTTATTCAGGCATGTCAATGAGAAAAGATCGAGATGTCGTTGCAAAGATGGCCATTCTTTTTATTGTATTTTTTTTCCTGTTTCCGTTCACGAGCACAGCCGGCGATAATTCCCCGCAGTCCGATCGACTCAAGACGATCCGAAGCCTCAAAAAGTTGGATGACTTCCCGTTGTATAAGATGCATTATTACGGGGACTACGATCTCCCGCATTATGACGCGAAAATATCGCTTCCCGAAAATCTGCGGAATGAGATTTCCTCTGGCAACACATCGCAATGGGCCTGCACCTGTTTTTCCGCAAAGACCGGACAGGGAAATCAGCTTCTGGGGAGAAACTTCGATTGGGGCAGCCATCCGGCCCTTCTCCTTTTCACCGATACTCCGGGCAGGTATGCATCCGTATCCATTGTGGATATCTTTTATTTGGGCTATTCCAAGAGCGAAACTCCGGATAAAAATCCCGGAGGGCTGTTGCGATCGCCTCACCTCCCATTCGATGGGATGAACGAGGAGGGGTTGGCCGTCGGCATGATGGCGGTGCCCTCCGCAGACGGACCCGCCGATCCACAAAAACAGACCGTCAGCAGTCTTATGATCATCCGGCTGATGCTGGATCACGCCAAAAACGTGGATGAGGCCATCGCCGTATTCGAGAATTTCAACATCGATTTTCATGAAGGGCCTCCCCTGCACTATTTCATCACCGACAGATCGGGGAAATCGGCCGTGGTCGAATTCGTAAGCGGAAAAATATCGGTGCTCCGGAATGCTCATCCCTGGCAGGTGGCAACCAACTTTATCCTCACAGGATTATCCCCGGAACACTCACTGACATCCTGCCGGAGATACAAAAAAGTGTGGGATTATGCACCTGGCCCATTTTATGAATCATCCTCCCTGCCATGGCAGGGATCTACCGCCAGCGTCATCCGGAACACACGGTGTTTTACCGGGTGTTTTTTCACTATTTCGAGCGGTTCCTCCGGGAATATGAATCCCGGTTCACGAATGAATACGGGTACTTCCGTCCGGTGATCCAGGAGGTGGTTGAGAAGTATCTGGACTGCGGTAATCCCATGTGTGGCTTTGCCCGCATCCGGTGTCCCGACTGCGGGGAAGAGCGGCAGCTGATGTTTTCCTGCAAGACACGCGGATTTTGTCCGTCGTGTCATGCCAAACGCCGGGAGGAGTGGGGCGAGTGGATGAGGGAGGAACTTCTACTGGAAGTCCCTCACCGTCAGGTGGTCTTCACCGTGCCCAAGATGCTGCGTCTTTTCTTCCGTTACAAGCGGAAGCTACTCGATAACCGATGAGAAACTCGTGCCCGGATTTGTCCTGGCTGCAAACCTTCTCAGGGAGTATCAAACCAACCAGCCGGCTGTAGATTATGGTTTCCGCATATTAAAAAGCATGGAGGGAATGGATCCATCGAAGTGGTCCGTGGTCTGTGATCCTATCGAAAGGAAAGTGCATTTCCGGACGGATCAAAGCCCGGAGATCAAGCATTTTGCTCTGGACGATTTCGACTTTTCCAATCAGGCTCCGGTTCAAAGCCTTGATATTGATTTGAAGAAAGCGGGAGACGTTGCCCTGTTTTTTACGGATCATACTTCTGATGAGAATCGTAAGCAGATCGAAAGACTTTTGACATCCTGGTGGGATCCCGATGATATGCCGGAAGGCTGGACCGACATGACTACATTGATCAGCAGATTTACCTCATATTATGGGCCGCCGGTCATACAAAATACCTGGGATTTTGCAGGAACCTGGAAAGGAAAGGCCGTGATTGCCAACGGGGATCCTTCCCCGGATACAAATGAGTGGGAAATAAACATTCACTGTGAAGACGGCGGAGTTTTCGGAGAGATCACGGATTCGGCCGGAAAACTCCAAAAGGTGACGCTGGATCATTTCGTTCTTGATGGCCGGCAGTTATCTTTTACTTTTCGCGTGCCTCATTTTTCTACTTACCGTAAACAAGATATTTATTTTATCTGCAAAGTTGAGTCCTACTTGGAAAATGGCAAGATGCTGGGGAGTTTTTATCTTTACCGGCAGAGGTACGGTGAGCCCGGTCGGATTTCTCTTCAGAAGGAGCGATGAGTAAAATTGTAATTATTTTTCGGAGGGTTTGGAGCGGATAGAATTTATTAGCTGTAATCGATTTTTCACACCCATTTTCTGGAAAACATTATATAAATGATATTTTACTGTTTTAATAGATATAAAAAGTTCATCTGCAATTTCTTCGTTGGTTTTTCCTTGAATGACAAGCTCGATTATCTCCTTCTCTCTTTTTGAAATATTGCATTCCGAACATATTTGGCTGAGATCCAGTTGTTTTTCAGCTTGAAACAGCCGGTATTTTTTCCAAACGAAAAGGCCAATCACTATCATAATTGAAAATACTGTGCCCAGAACGATTCTGAACCATGTTTTTTTCGACAACGGCGGGATAATTGATATTTCTATGGAAATCCCCTTCTCATTCCATAGGCCATCGTTATTTGTGCCCTTGACTCGCAAAGTGTAGCTCCCCGGATTCAGCTCGGAAAATGTGACATGCCGGGTGTTTCCCAGTAAAGTCCAATCGCTGTCTCGTCCTTCCAGTATGTAAGCGTATTGGTTCTTTTGTGGGCGGTGAAAATCCAGGGCAGCAAATTCAAAAGTGAAAGGATTTAGTTTGTATGAAAGGACAATTTTTTCTGATTCACTTATGTGTTTTTTTAGCGGAGAATCACCTCCAATCTTGGCAGACTGTCCAAAGATTTGGAAGCTGGTAAAAACAATTGGAGGAATGTACGGATTCGCAACAATTTTATCCGGATAAAAATAATTAACGCCATTTATGCCGCCAAAAAAAAGTTGACCTTTTCGGGTCTTCAAATATGCCCCAACTTTGAACTCATTACTTTGAAGTCCATCATTAACATCATAATTGATAAAAGTTTCTGATTGAGGATTAAATTTTGAAAGCCCGTTTAAGGTGCTAAGCCAAAGGTTGCCCCGGTTATCTTGCAGAATCCCTTGAACTATATTATCTGCCAGACCATCCTTTTTGTGAAAAAGGGTGAATGTTTCGGATTCTGTATCTAATTTATTCAATCCGTTTCTTGTGCCAATCCATAGTATTCCGTATTTTGCTTTATCTTCTAACAGGCAAGTGATATTGTTATCGTTTATGCTCTCAGGACTCAAGGGATCGTTTTTATATTGAACTAATGAGTTGTTTTTTCGGTTAAATTTATAAAGACCTCCTCCTATCGTTCCTATCCATAATATTTCTTTCTGGTCTTCATAAATTATGGCGATAAGATTGCTTCCTATGCTGAAGGGAATATCAGGATCATTTTTATAATGGATAAATATACCTAGATTCCGGTCATATCTATTAAGCCCGGAACTGGTTCCAATCCAGAGATTGCCTGAGCGGTCTTCACAGAAAGTTCCAATATAATCATTACTGATGCTATCTGGATTTTTGGGATCATATTTGAAATGGATAAATTGCTCTTTTGTCCGATCAAATTTATTCAGACCACCGCCGTAGGTTGCAATCCAGAGTATGTCAAATTGGTCTTCATATATTCCCATAACTATATTATTACTCAGACTGAGAGGATCAAAAGGATCGGATCTGTAATGTAATATTTCCTCTCTTCTCGGATCATACTTATTCAATCCATTTTCAGTGCCGATCCAGATTATACCTTCTTTATCTTCATACATGGACCAGATAAGGTTGTTACTTAGGCCATAAGGTGTTGAGTTGCTATTAATATGATTGAAGTTACTGCCTCTGAAAACTAGTTTGTTAATGCCCCCTCCCAAAGTGCCGATCCAGAGTATACCTGAACGGTCACAATAGAGGGACCGAATATCATTTTGGCTTAGACCATAAGAGTATTTTGGATTTGATGCATAATGAGTAAAAGCTTCGTTTTTGCGGTTAAATCGAGCTAGTCCCGAAAAAGTCCCTATCCATAACATCCCTGATTGATCTTCGCAAATAGGCCTTATGACTTCATTACTAATGGAGCTGTTACCTTCTTGATTGGACATGTATCGACGAAACTTCATTCCTTTTAGATCTACCCAGTTCAATCCGTTACTGGTTCCTACCCAAAATTCACCAAGACTGTCAGAATATATTGAAAGGACCGTGTTGCTGCTAAGGCTGTGCGGATCATCAGGATCAAAGAAATATCGGACAAAATTTCCTTTTTTCCGATCGAATCTATTGAGTCCGTGAGCGGTCCCAATCCAGAGAGATCCTGAGGAGTCCTCACATATTGAGCTTATATCATTATGGCTAAGACTGTAGGCATCATCAGGCTCATGAAAATATCGGACAAAATTTCCTTTTTCCCGGTCGAATCTATTGAGTCCGTTAACGGTCCCGATCCATAGTATTCCAAACCGGTCCAAAAAAATTGAAAATACCGCATTATGACTGAGACTGGTTGGATCATCAGGCTTATTTAGGTAGATAATAAATTGTTCCTTAGCCTGGTCAAATCTATTCAATCCATTTTCAGTGCCAATCCATAGATCGCCGTTGATATCCTCTTCTATTGAGTAGATTCGATTATTACTTAAACCGTTGGGAGTGTGTGGATTTTTATAATAAGCGGTAATATTGTAACCATCATACTTATTAAGGCCATTCAAGGTTCCAAACCATATTATTCCTTTACTATCCTGCAGGATTGAGAAGACTGAGCTGTGCGAAAGACCTTGTTCGAGAGAAAGGTGCTCGAATTTCAAGGATTGATTATTTGAAAACAAAAAAAAGGGAATAGTGAGGCAAATCAGGATAAAATACACTCTTAAAAATATTTTAAGATTCATCTTCGTTCTTTAACAATATATTAAAATGGATTATTTTGCATGTGGCAAAAACTTAGGTTTTTTAATAATAGAAATATCAACAATGTAAAAAGACTATACACAAAAGCCCTTTGCAATTGCTTAATTACCCTTTTTTCTCAAGGTCTTACATCTAACCTGCATTTCCAACAAACTGAATTCCCTATTTTAACAGGCAAAAAATATGCCAAGATGATTTCTTGGGGTTGTTCAACTCTTATTCAACTCTACATGTCCGTTAACGAACGATTGATGTTCAATTGCTATCATCTCCTGTTTTGTTTTAAACAACAAGGTGAAACCATTTCAACTTACTTCAGTATATACCCCATAAATCTGCAAATGGATAAAAAAATCATGTGCGGGAGGAAAGAATGAGGAATTTCCCTAATCGTACCTTAGAGTTCTTTATGCTTTTGTTATTGCTTTTTGAATTGGGTTTCTCCCAACAAAATAAGAGAAATAAAATCGATGAAAGGTTTTTGGATTATTCGGCTATACGGGCTGGGAAAAATTCCCGGACATCCACACTTGAAACGACGATCGAGTGGGGAAAAAATGTGCTCCACATATTGAGTATAAAAAACAAGTCTTCATCTGAAAAGGCTGCTGCGATACAGGAATTTGTCCATAAAAATTTTGGATTCAGTTCCGCTTTTTATGGAAAGCTTGCTCGTTTTATCGAAGCTGGTACGGGGAACTGCAACTCGCATGGCCGTATGGGGATTTTTCTGCTAAGGTTGGCGGGAGTTCCCGCAAAGTTTGCCATGGAAAGGAATCTCTTCTTAAGCACTGATGAAAACCATGAGAAAGCCAAGAAGGATAGAAGATGGAATTTGGGGTATTACACTGGCGGCCATGTATGGGTTTTGTATTGGGATGGCGGATCCTGGATTCCTTATGATTCTGCTTTTGGATATTCGGGCTATGACGGTTTCTTGAAATACAGGTGGGAAGGAGTGGATTATGAAGAAACACGGCCGCCATTTGTGATTTGGGAAGATACAGGATGGGGTTTTGATGATATGAAAAATATTGCGATATCAGTCTGGGAAAGATACAGATTGAACGATCATCATCGTGTATCCCATGGTGGCTGGATGGCCTTCATTTCCTTGTTTGCGGACATGGATGTTGAAGATACGCGAAAACCCCAACCTGAGCAAACAACAAAGGTTATGGATAGAATTGCCAGAAATTTCTTTGAGTTTAGGAAGGTAATGAAAAATGAATTCAGCCCTTCTATTCAAAAATACTTGGATAAACAGCAGCACCTGCTGAAGGATGAAGAGCATTATTTTTTTTCTTCTTTCGAGATAAGAATATTAGCCTATCAACGGCTTATGGGAAAATATGTGGATGATGCCATCGAGATGTTCCAATGGTATGTTAGATTATTCCCAGCATATGCCTGGGCCTACGACCTGTTAGGCGAAGCCTATGCAGTGAAAGGAAATCTTGCTCTAGCTAGAGAGAATTACACAAAAGCCATTGAATTGAATCCAAATAACAAATACTTTCAGATTGAGTTAGAAAATCTTAAGAAAAACTAAAGACCACCCATAAAACCGGCCAGGGCAAATGATGACGTGATTCCCATTTAAGCCTATCCGGAGTCGGACAAAAGTCCGGGTTCGAAAACCATACTTTATTCATATTGTCCTCTGTTCCCATCAGGATTATCTTTTTAATTGCGTATTTATCCTTATGAAAGGAACTTCTCGCATTATTCTAACGGCGGTAGCATCTCTATCCCGTTTTTTTGAGGGTATACAGTGAATCCAGGAAAAAAAAATTTCCAAAAAACATGTTTGATGTTCTTGATTTCTTTTTTGTTTGTCGGATATATTTCGAATGCAAAATACCCGGAAGAAAAATTTGCCACAGTTGATAAGCTGTTCTCACCCTGGAACAATCCGCAGTCTCCGGGCTGTGCTCTTGCTGTAATTCAAAATGGTGAGATCATCTTCAAGAAAGGATACGGCCTGGCGAATTTGGAGCATGATGTAAAAATCAAACCGAGCACCGTATTTCGTATTGGTTCGATTTCAAAGCAGTTCACAGCAGCCTGTATTCAGATCCTTCAAAGAGAAGGAAAATTATCTATTGATGATAATATCCGCAAATATGTGCCCGAAATGCCCGAATATGATTGGCCCATAACCATTTGGCACCTGATACACCACACAAGTGGAATCCGTGATTACGAGTGGCTTCAATATTTCAGAGGAGAACATAAAAATCAAGCACACCATACCAACGAAGATATCATTGAGCTAATAGCACGTCAGAAAGGGCTGGAGTTCAAACCGGGAGAAGAGTTCAGTTATTGCAATTCCGGGTATACTCTCTTGGCGGCTATTGTTGAAAGAGTCTCAGATCTGTCTTTCTCTCAATTTGTGAAGGCAAGGATATTCGATCCTCTGGGAATGAATAATACTCTTATTTATGATGACAACACCTTGATTATCAAAAACAGAGCAACGGGATACTTCAAGGGAGAAAATGGATATGTTGTGAATGAGACATTGAACGAAAGCACGGGAGATGGAGGTGTTTATACGACTGTTGAAGATTTTTTTCTCTGGGACAGGAATTTTTACGAGGATAAGATTGTCGGACCGGGCTTTATGGAGAGTCTTTTGCAGGTTGGGGAGCTGAATGATGGAGCCCCGGTTGCTTATGAACATCGTGGTGTACAATATGAGTATGCTTTTGGCCTAACCGTGTCCAAATACAAAGGTCTTAGGATAGTCTGCCATGGCGGTTCATACGTGGGATTCCGTTCTGCTTATGTACAGTTTCCTGACCATCGTTTTTCAGTTGTATGTTTGGGGAATCTTTCGAATTTTGATCCTATGAATCTATGCTATCAGGTTGCTGATATATTTCTAAGTGAGTACTTCACAAAAATGGAAAGACAAGTTTTAAAAGAAGCCTCATCAGTAGAGAATACAGAAAATGAAGAGATGGAGCTTACAGAAGAGCAACTGGATGTTTATGTCGGGGAATATTACAGTGATGAACTTCATGTGTACTACACTGTCGGTTTTAAAGATAAACATCTGGTTTTTACTCACGTAAATCCTCCGACTGATTCATTGTTGAATACAGACGGTCATGATGTATTTTCATTTTCCGGATACGAAATGAAATTCATAAGAGATGCAGCCGGAAAGGTGACAGGATTTACATTTCAATCAGGCAAAGGTGTAAAGGACATTTTTTTTGAAAAGATTCGTTGATAGATTGCCAGCTAAATAGGAAGATTTGGACTGAACTAATGTATATTGCTCAAAACATTCAACATAAGATATAAAAGGATAGTCGAATGGTAAAAAATGAAGGAGATCGGTTGAAACAATTTATTATCTGTCCCCCTAAGACAGAATATTTTAATATAGATAATGCAGTAGAACATAATATCCTTGAGGTCGCAGACAAAAAAACTGCAATAATGCAGCATGAAAAGCTGCGAACAACTATAGAAAAATTCGGTGCAGAAGTAATCGATGTATGGGAAATGTCCGGCCATCCCAATTCGGTTTTCACGCGTGATATGGCCATATCAACTCCAGATGGATTTATCAAGCCACGTATGGGAATTGGAACACGGAGGGGAGAGGAAGATTGGATGGCGCAATTCCTAACCGGAATGGGCGAACATTGCGCAGGCGAGATAAAAGAGCCTGGCACGGTTGAAGGAGGTGATTTCATAATTGCCGGATCGATTGCCTTTGTGGGCTTAACACAAAGGACAAATGTTGATGGAGTGGTCCAAATATCGAGGATACTAATGAATATGGGATATGATGTGCGCCCTGTTGCGATTCCGGATTATTATCTTCATTTAGACCAGGTAATCGGAATTCTTGGGCCGAAAAAGGTAATATGCTGTACTCATCTTTTCCCTAACGATTATTTCAGAGGTTTTGAGGTCATTCATATTCCTTGCCAAAATCATAACGTAAATCTGATATGTCTCGGGGAAAATGAAATCATTGCTCCTGCATCAAATTCAGAATTGATACGTATTGTTAGAAAAGAAGGAGTATATGTCCACGAAATAGAACTCTCAGAATTCGCCAAAGGAGCCGGAGGGCCCAACTGCCTGATCCTGCCCATTAAACGCGGATAACCATTAAAAAAGATTATCAAGCCAATATGAGATAACAAACCTTTTGCGTCAGTCTGTATACAGTCCTCTTGCACGGGATGAGGATGTCAATGATGCTCAGCGTTAAACAACCTCAAGAGAGCTTATTGGCATGTTTTTTAATCAGCGAGGCTCCTCCAATGGCAACAAATATCAAAGCAATATCATATCATGCCTGCATGATAGAGGAGGCGAAATGAAAGAAAAAAAGCATTATCTCAAAAAGAGTTTTTTGTTGGTTTTTATCATTTTTTGGTCATGTTTTTTCAGTGGTTTGACCGCTTCAGAAGTGGAGCTAATTCCATGCCGAGTCCTATTCGGACTGGAGGGATCATCCTCTCCCAAGTTTTCCCCCGATGGGAAAAAATTGGCGTTCATAAAACCCTCAAAAAAGGGGATCGCCAACATCTGGGTTAGGAATCTGGAAGATAAGAGCGAAGAGATGGTCACTGCGAACGCCATCCATGGCATTTATGAATACAGTTGGAATGGTGACGGAAAGTATCTTCTTTTTATTCAGGACTGGCAGGGGGATGAGAATTTTCACCTCTATTCTCTTGAATTGAATAATCGTGTTCAGAAAGATCTGACTCCGTTTCAAGGGATTCGGGCTCAGAATATTATTCTTAGTCAACAACACCCAGATCAGGCTCTGGTAGGGCTGAATCTCAGAGATCCTAGGATTTTTGATATGCACAGGGTTTACCTGGAAACAGGAGAGGTGACATTGGATACAAAAAATCCCGGCGATGTGCGCTGGTGGCTGACCGATTCCGAATTTAAGATACGAGCAGCTGTTTCTCTTAATCCTGAAGACACCAGCATGGAGCTCCGAGTTCGTGATGCTGTGGACAAGCCGTGGCGGAGATTGCTCTTATGGCCATTTGGAGAAAGTGGGGTTCTAGAAGGATACGGGAGTAAACTTGCGATGAGATTCACTCAAGATGGAAAGGCTCTTTTCATTCAATCGGCACTGAATTCTGACACATGTCGCCTGGTCAAAATCCACTCCGTCACAGGAGAAGAACTTGAAGTGATCGCACATGATCCCAGGTCAAATATCTGGGATACGTTAGACTCTGCGCTTTATCTTCACGCGGTTGTAATGTTCGAGCCGCAAGGAGACAGGATCCAGGCGGTTGCATTCAATTACTTGAAGCCGGAATGGAAGGTGCTGGATTCCGGAATTAAAGATGATTTCAAGTTCTTGCAGGAAAAGTATCCCCAATCAGTTTTTATGATCGAACAACGAGTTGATGATGACCGCAAATGGTTGGTGAGCTACATTGCTGATATTAGGCCCATGCAGTACTTTATGTATGGCCGAGAGAACAAATCGATTGAACCACTCTTCGATGAAAAATTGGCTATAGAAAAGTATAATCTTGCTTCCATGAAGCCCCAGGTGATTCCGTCGCGCGATGGACTCAAGCTCCCCTGTTACCTGACGATTCCTCCTGGAAAAAAGGCTGAAAAATTGCCCATGGTACTGCTGGTTCATGGCGGGCCATGGTACAGGGACAAATGGGGTTTTGACTTCTGGACCCAGTGGCTGGCCAACCGCGGATATGCCGTCTTGAGGGTGAATTACAGGGGATCGGTCGGATTCGGAAAAAAGTTTATGAATGCCAGCACGGGTCAATGGGGTGCCGGATACATGCAGCATGATTTAACCGATGCCGTCAAATGGTCGATTGAAAATGGGATCGCAGATCCGGAACGAATTGCGATTATGGGAAGTTCATACGGCGGTTTCGCCGTTTTGGCTGGATTAGCCTTTACGCCTGATTTGTATGCCTGCGGCGTGGATATTGTGGGCCTCTCCAATGTGAAGACCTTCATCGAGTCATTTCCTCCTTATTGGGAGCCGATAAAACGCAGGTGGCTGCGCCGCATCGGCGACGTTGTGAATAATGATGATTTCAATCAGAAAATTTCACCATTTTTCCATGTGCAGGACATTCGTGCTCCATTGATCATTGCACATGGAGAGCAAGATCCAAGAGTAAAAATTCAGGAATCCGAGCAAATTGTTGCCCAGATGCGAAAGCGAAAACTCGATGTAACTTTCGTCGTTTATCAGGATGAGGGACATGGTTTGGGACGCTTTGAAAACAGACTGGATTTTTTTGGGCGGGCCGAGGAATTCCTGGCAAAGCATCTAGGCGGGCGCTGCGAACCATGGAAAAAGGTCGCCGGTTCATCCGCGCAATTGAAATGAGAAACCTTGTCTTCTGATAACTTTTAATACGCCAAATCGTAAAGACTCTCCTGGCAGAAAAATCTGACAACAATCGATGGCTAATAGCAGACCAGGGAGGAGAGAAAATTTCATGAATGTAAGAAAAAATATGACAGTATTGTTCGTGTTGGTCGTATTTGTGTTTTCTGCTTCGGTTCAGGATATTCATGCTTATGCAAAAAATCCGAAACTCAAAGGGGATTACCTGGGTCAGAAAAAACCAGGTCTAAAACCGGAAATATTCGCACCTGGAATCATATCTACCTCTGAACTTAATGAACGCGATGTGAGTTTTTCTTCGGATGGAAAGGAGTTTTATTTCACGCAGTGGCCCCAGGATGGGGACTGGGATGTAATGTATATGAAACAGGAGAACGGCCGGTGGACAGAACCCTGCAGAGCTTCTTTTTCAGGAGATTACAACGAAGCAGAAGCCTTTTTTACGCCTGATGAAAAGCAAATATTCTTCATTTCGAACCGTCCGAAGGAAGGAGATGGGAATCCTGAGACATGGGAAATATGGTTTGTGGAAAGGGAAGGAAAGGAATGGGGGACACCCAGAATTCTTGGCTCACCGTTTGAAGGAGGGTTTTATACGACATTCACAAAAGATCGGGTAATGTATTATACAGCAATAAATGCTGAAAATACTGACTTGTATTTATCGAAATATTGTAATGGAAAATTTGGGAAACCTGAAAGGTTAGGGGATAACGTAAATACCGGGAAGGACGAGTATAATTCGTTTATTGCTCCAGATGAAAGCTATCTTATATTTACGTCTGATGGCTGGGGAAATAGTTATGGAGAAGACGATCTCTATATCTGCTTCCGTCGAGAGGATGGGACATGGACAAAAGCCAGGAATATGGGTCCTGGAGTCAATTCATCTGCCCGGGATTATTGTCCTAGTGTGAGCCCGGATGGAAAGTACTTTTTCTTTTCCAGCCGCAGAGGGGGCAAAGAAGATATTTTTTGGGTAGATGCGAAAATAATTGAAAATTTGAAAAAAGAATCCAGCCTTCCTGGCGGCCTATCAAAAACAACGATTAATCGCTGCTCATGACTTCGTATACATAGAATGGAAGATTAATGATGAATATATATAGTGAGGAAAATAAGAACTGTGCAAAACATGGAAAAGAACATTATGTTGTTTTGGAGGCAGATATGCAGCGACGATCATTGGCCAAAAAGAGAGTTAGGATTTTTTTAGTCACAGTGTTTTTTTTCACGGCGATCGTTCTTGTGGGGATGTCCATGAGCGATGTTTTCGAGGCTATGGGATTCCTTGCCCTCGGATGGTCACCAGCGGCTGCTGCTTTTTTGACAATCCTTGTCACCGGCGGCAAGTTAACCGACCTTGGATTCCGGAAATCGCGGCCTCGATTTCTGCTGCTCAGCATCGGTCTTGCTTGGTTCCTGGTTATTACTGTATACGGAACAGCATGGCTCACCGGGCTCGGTGGGTTCTATGATCCTTCGTTCGTGGCCAATGCTCGCGACACCTTCAACATCACCGCTGCTTCACCACTTGGGATCATCGCCATAAGTGTTGGCATCTATGGGACAGTTGGCATTCTGTTTGCCAGTGTGCTGGCGCTCGGTGAAGAAATTGGATGGCGCGGCCTGCTGGTCCCAGAGCTCTCTCGATTCACTTCGTTTACGAAAACGTCGCTGATAAGCGGCGGCATCTGGGTGCTGTGGCATTTTCCGGTGATCTTGTTTTTTGGATACCACTCGAAGGCACCAGTCTGGTACGGCTTGGCGTGCGCGTCGACTGCCATGGTCTTAGTGAGCTTCCCGTATGTTTGGTTGCGCCTCGTGTCGGGCAGCGTTTGGACCGCCGCACTCTTTCATGGCGCCCACAATGTGCTGTTCCAGGAGGTATTCCACCCGTTGACTTTGGATACCGGGGCCACAGAATACGTCGTTGGCGAGTTCGGAGCCCTCGTGATTCTCCCAGTGGCCTTCATCGTTTGGTTGGTTTACCGAAAGCGCGACAGGATCCCAAATCTCGCATCGGAAAACAAAGATCTTACAGGATTACAAAGCCAGAAATGATAAGGAATCCGCCTGTGGTGAGTGGAAATAAATATGAAAATTAAGAAAAATCCTTTATTATCGGTTTTTCGAAGGATGGCTCGCTGGCATGGGCTGTTGTGCCTGGATAGCTTTGTATGAGCGTCAGGACGACAAGTGGATCCTGTTGGGAGATGTGTCAACCTTCAAATGAGATATAAAATTTAAAAAAAGAAGGACAAAATGGCTTTAAAATATGGTTTAGCAACACGATCTATTCACGGAAGCGAATCCAATAAGGGGAAAAGCGAGCCTGTGACTGTACCGATTTATCAGTCATCGACCTATATTTTTCCGAACACCGACGCTATGGAGCGTTGTATCGTACACAGGGAGATGAATCAGCATGAATACGTAAGGTTCGGCAATCCGGCTCAAGATGTGCTGAACGAACGGCTGGCTCTGCTGGAGTCGGCAGAGGATGCCCTTGTCTTTTCTTCAGGAGTAGCGGCGATTACCAATGCCATCCTTTCGGTTGTGAAAAAGGGGGATGAAGTGATTGCACCGGCCACACTTTATGGACAAACCCTCAATTTTCTCCGCAAAGTACTGCCTGAGGAGTATGGGATTCATTCGAAATTCTTAATGGTGGAAGATCTGTATACGCTTGAAAGACATGTCTCTCCACGGACCAGACTCTTATATTTCGAGTCTCCCACCAATCCGATTCTGCAGATAATTGATATTGAGGAAATTGCAAAGCAGGCCCGTGCTCTCGGCCTAAAGACGATGATTGATAATACATTTGCCACCCCTGTCAATCAACAGCCGATCACGATGGGTGTCGACTATGTGGTTCACAGCGGAACAAAATATCTGGGGGGTCACAGTGACGTTCTCGCAGGTGCTGCAGTTGGACCTAAAGATTTCATTCATGAATGCAATGAGAGAATGCATATGTACGGTCCCACATTGGATCCTTTTGCCTCATTTTTGCTGCTGCGCAGTCTTAAGACGCTTGAAGTACGCATCCAGCGTCAGAATGAGAGTGCCATGAAACTGGCCGAATTTTTAAAAAACCACCCGAAAGTCGAGAAGGTTAATTATCCCGGTCTTCATGATGATTTTTTTCACGAAATAGCAAAAAAACAGATGAAAGGTTTCGGAGGCATGGTAAACATCGTTGTAAAAGGCGGAAAGAAAGAGGCCATGAAGGTTGTGGACAACCTGGAGCTCTGTCTGAACGCAACCAGTCTGGGGGGAGTCGAAACCCTGGTGAGTATTCCGGTCATATCATCACACGCCTGGCAGACGCAAGAGGAGCTGGCGCTGGCCAAAGTCTTTCCTCAGATGATTCGATTTTCGGTGGGTCTCGAGGATCCACAAGACATTATACGCGATGTGGACCAGGCTTTAAATAAGATATAAATGAAGAAAAAATTTATTTCAGGCATTGACGGATGGCTGATAAACCAGGATATCCATGATAATCTTATCTCCTAAAAAAATTAATGCCATTCATTGGTTAACCTGAATTATTCATGAACATAATTTGTTTTGAAATCGGTAAGGTGTCCCCTTAATTTCTAGTTCCTGTTGAATTTAGAAATGCTTTGTAAGTGCTTCAATATACAAAACAACAGTCTAAGATTAGATTACAAATCGACAAAATCCAGACTTTTTTTCTTTCACGAAGGTGATATGGGAAATATTTATTTTTGTACAGTTATGAACATAAGTTGTTCGAGAATGGACATATAGTGCTGAACAAGCATTCGAAAAACCAACAAGGTAATATTGGCATGTTTATTGCTAATTAAAAAAGGGGAATATAGAATAAAGTGAAAACTATTATCAACAAAAAATCCAAATTCCTCTCATTTTAGAGTTAAGAGGTCAATCGATGCCAAGAAAAAACAGGAAAATCCGACGGTTTCAGGCTCTCAGTGTGGTTCTGTCCATTCTTTTCGTGGCATCCGGGGCCAGCTTCGGGCAAACGGCGAGCGGTCGTTTTCCCGGCGACGCTTGGATGCGGTTCACGAACGTAGAGGAGGCCGGATTCGATCCAGCGAAACTTGAAGCTGCGAGGACCACTTGGGAGGAACTTTCATCCTCCGCGTTCCTGGTGATCGCAGACGGAGCAGTTGTCGCAGCATGGGGTGATGTCGGACGCCGGTTCATGTGTCATTCGGTGAGAAAGAGCTTCCTTTCCGCCCTCTACGGTATCTACTGGGACCGGGGCAAGATTAAGCTCAACAAAACGTTGGCCGAATTGGGGATCGACGATGAACCGAACCCCCTCTTGGAGACAGAAAAACAGGCACGCATCCTGGATCTTATGAAGGCACGATCCGGTGTGTTCCATCCCGCGGCCTATGCGGGTCGAACCGACTCGCGACCACGGGGGAGTCAAGGTCCTGGTCGCTACTTCGCCTACAACAACTGGGACTTCAACACCTCGGCTACGATCTTGATGCAAGAGACGGGAGAGGATGTCTTTGAGGCGTTCGATCGTTATTTTGGCCGGCCGCTGAAGATGGAAGACTGGCGGATCTCGGACGGTTACTACCACTACGAACGAGACAAATCGAGATACCCGGCCTATCCCTTCCGCATGTCGGCCAGGGATGCCGCCCGTTTCGGACTCCTTTTTGCCCGGGGCGGAATGTGGCAGAGTGGCCGAATCCTCTCCGAACACTGGGTCAAACGAAGCTCTGCTCTCTATTCCATTGACAATGAGGTCTTCGGGTACGGCTTCTACTGGTGGATTTCTCGGGAATCCCGGTTCGCCAAGTACGGAATGTACTCAGCTCAGGGTGTCGGGAACCAAATGATCGCTGTGTTTCCGAAGATCGACATGGTGATCGTGAACCGGGCCAACACATACGAGGGAGAGAGCACACCCATGCTGAAGCTGCTCGGTATCATCGAAAAGGTCCTGGAGGCACGGACAGGCCCCTCGGTGGCGAATCCGGCGCTTGCGCCGCTTGAGGTCGCCTCGGATCCAAAGATCACCGAGGTGTCGAACGATCGCTTGACGGAGTTCGTCAGGGAGTGGAAATACCCGCCGGAGCCACTCGGACTCCAGTCCCTCACAAAGCTTAAGATCACAGCCGGTGAGGGTCATCTGGTGGGCTACACCCCGGTGAGAGGCACCTTCAGGCTCTATCTGCAGAACGATGGCACGCTGCACGAGGAGGATTCTTACGAACCGTATTTTATCTTAAGGGACGATAAGGGCTCACTAGCCGGGATCGCCGATGCGGGACGCATCGTGCAAGCTGCAATAACAGCCGCAAGCGGTAGTGATGGTGACCGTGCCGCACGCCTTTTGAAAGTAATGGAGGGGGAGGAGACCCTCCCGGTCAGGGCCGCAAGTGTCGTTGTCGATCTGTTTGAAGGCCATGGGCCTTCGGCGGAGCTGGGGGTTCGGCAACTCTCGAAGCTCTTTACCCCGGTTGAAGTCGAGTACGAGATAAACAGAATTGGATATCGGTTGATACGGGGAGGCATGGGTGAACGGGCCCTGGAGTTGTTTGAGTTCAACACACGAATCTTTCCCGAATCATGGAACACCTGGGACAGCTTATCCGAGGCTCACCTGGGTCTCGGTAACACCGAGGAAGCTCTTCAGGCATACCACCGGTCTTTGGAACTTAATCCGTCCAACACCGGGGGGCGGGAGCGCATCCGGCGGGCTGCAATAACAGCCGCAGGCAACGGCGATAGCGTCCAGGCCGCACGCCTTTTGAATGCGGTGGGGGGAAAGGAAACCTTCCTGGTCGGGATCGCAAGCGTTGTTGTCGATCTGTTTGAAGGCAATGGATCTTCAGCGGAAAAGGCAGTTCGGCAGCTGTCGAAGCGCTTTAGCCCTGTTAAAGTCGAGCGCGAGTTCAACACGACGGGTTATGCCTTGATGAGGGGGGGATTGGCGGAACGGGCCTTGGAGTTGTTTGAGTTCAACACACGAATCTTTCCCGAATCGTGGAACGCCTGGGACAGCTTGGGGGAGGCGCATTTCAATCTTGGTCATAAGGAAGAGGCAATCAGGGTTTACAAAAAGTCCTTGGAACTCAATCCCGACAACGAAGCTGCGGAGAAGATGATAGCGAGGATCAAGGATAATATAAAGGATTAAGATATTTATAAACCGACCTACTAACCTGGCCTATTCAAAAATTATCCAGGTTACCCTGAATTTTTCATGTACGGGCTTAAAATCAAGGGACACAAACCAGAAATTCAGGGGACACGTCACCGATTTCAAAACAAATCGGTACACGTCCCCAATTTCTGGCAATATGTCCCTGATTTCAATGCATATAGCATTAAATCCCGATAAAAAAAATCAGGTTTATGAATAATTCAGGCTAATTATATATTGAAGGAGGGCAAAAATATGAAAAAAATGATTTCTATATTCTTCAGTTTGTTCTTAGTGGTTTCCGGCGTTGCCGGCCAGGATTTGAGGAAAGAATTTTCCGTTTCGAAAGGCCAAACTTTGGATGTCGATCTGAGAACGGGAGGTTCTATCGAAATCAGGGGTTGGGATAAGGATCTGGCGGACATTCAAATTCGCTTCATAGAGTGTGATCCCGATGATTTCGAATTTGAATTTACCCCAAAAAGGTCTGGATTAATGGTCCGGTCTGAATCTAAACGTCATATCAGAAACATAGATATCCAGGTAAGCGTTATGATCCCGAGTGAATTCTCTCTGCATTTAAAGACCATCGGAGGGGAGATCAGTATTCAGGATATAAAAGGAAAGATCGAAGGCCGCACAGCAGGCGGGGCGCTAACACTGGATAACCTCAAAGGCGAGATCTATTTAGCCACCGGCGGGGGACCTATCATTCTCATAGATTCCCAGATTGACGGTCGTGTTACAACCGGGGGCGGTTCTGTTCTTGTTGAGAATGTTGAAGGGGATATCGAAGCGACATCCGGTGGAGGAAATGTGGTGTATAAAAATGTGAAAACTCCATTCCGGACATATCCTGCCGACCAGGTCTATATCAGAAACGCAGGAGGTGCCCTAAAGGTGGAGGAAGCTCCGGCCGGTGCCGATGTCCAGACAGGAGGGGGGAATATTCGCATCCTTTCTGCAAGTGAGTTTGTGAAGGCAACAACAGGAGGAGGAGACATAACCATTGATGCCGTGGATGGCTGGGTAAAAGCAACGACCGGCGCGGGTGACATTCGCGTGACAATGGTTGGCGATCCCGAAGATGGTAAACGGCATATCACGTTAGTCACGGGAACTGGGGGAATCTATGTCACAGTTCCAGAAAATCTTTCCATGGATCTGGATATTGAACTGGCCTACACAAAAAATAACACCGGGAAATACAAAATCACGAGTGATTTTAAACTCCAGGAGGTAGAAACCGACACCTGGGATAATACGCAGGGCACACCCAGAAAATATATCTTTGGAAAAGCCAGTATCCAGGGCGGCCGAAATGAAGTGATAATCCGCACCGTCAATGGAAATGTGCACTTGAGATCAAAATGAGGATTCTGCGGAACATTTTAAATCCGCTTTCACAATTTTTTTTAACAAACCCTAATTCTAAAATTCATTAGACAAAGGATTTAGTGGGAGAATGTATTTATGCTAAAAAATTATATTAAAATCGTATTAAGAAACATTATCAGTCACAAGAGTTATTCATTCACTAAAATAGCATGTCTCGCAATAGGTATGGCCGCTTTCATGGTGGCTTTGCTCTATGTTCAGCATGAGTTGAGCCATGATAAATTCAATAAGAATTTTGATAGGATCTATAGAATAGAGCAGGTGCAGAATTATAAAGAAGGCAAAAGGAGGGAAACACTAACTCCTGTTCCTCTTGGCCCTGCCCTTATGAATGATTTCCCGGAAATTGCTGGTTTCGCTAGAATCCTGAAAACAGGCGGGCATCTCTATTATGGGAAAGATAAAAGATTTTACGAAGATGAAGGTTTGTTCGCGGATCAATCCATTTTTGATATTTTTTCCTTTTCCTTTGTCAAGGGTGATTTAAACTCAGCCTTAACTGAACCCTATTCAATCGTGCTGACTAAGGAACTTTCAAAAAAGTATTTTGGTGATGATGATCCTTTAGGAAAATTCCTCAGGTTTGAAAACAATTATGACCTTAAGGTTACAGGCGTGTTGAAAGATCCTCCATTAAATTCCCACTTTATATTCAAATTTATAGTATCTTTATCATCTTGTAGAGGGATATACGGGGATCATTTGTTCGAGGATTGGGATGACGGGATATTCACCTATGTTTTGACTCAAGAAATACATGCCCCGGGAAAAATAAATGAGAAAATTTGTGACTCTCTTAATCATTATAAAGGTCAAGAAGCTTTCTCAGAATTATACCTAAACCCATTATCTCAAATTTATTTCGATACCCAAGCAAGTGTTACCATTGGACCAACGAACAATAGAATGTATATTTTCCTTTTATTCCTGATAGCTTTTCTCACGTTATTGGTTGCCAGTGTTAATTTTATGAATCTGTCAACAGCCTATTCTACGACCAGGGCAAAGGAAGTGGGAGTGAGAAAAGTGGTGGGCTCGAGCCGTTTTTTACTCATAAAGCAGTTTTTATGGGAATCAATCCTGATTTCTTTTTTCTCTGTTCTTATTGCCGTCGTGATAGTTATGATGTTTCTTCCTGAATTCAACAATCTTATGCAAACCAAAATAACAATGAGTTTTCCCGGTAGTTGGATACTCTTAATTGAATTGTTTTTTATTGCGTTATTGGTCGGTATTCTGGCGGGAAGTTATCCGGCATTTTTCCTTTCATCTTTTCAGCCAGCAAAAGTATTGAAAGGGGCTTTAAAATCAGGAGCGAAAAGTGGAGCTTTGAGGAAAATTTTTGTGACATTTCAATACCTGATTTCCATTATTTTTATTATTACTGGGATAATTCTTTTGACACAGATGAACTATTTGAAGAATAAGGATCTGGGCTTTGGTATGGAAAATATCCTATACCAGGAAATCGATACTCTAAATAATAAAAGATTCGAAAAAATCGAGGCTTTTAAGGATGAATTGTTAAAAAATCCTCATATTTTGAAAGCATCTTTATTCAGCAATTTACCCTATGTAAGTGAAAATTCAGTTACAGTGAATTGGGAAGGAGCAGGAGATGATGAATCTACAGTGGTGTTTATGAGTCGAGTCGACTACGATTTTATTGATATGTATGGTATTGAACTTATTGAAGGAAGAAATTTTTCTAAGGAGTTTTCTACAGATATAAAAAGAGCATGTATCATCAATGAAACAGCTGTAAAAAATTTTGGTTGGGACTCTCCGATTGGAAAACGGATTGATGATAACAAATTAACGGTTATTGGTGTAGCCAAAGATTTCCACAATGTAATTCTCCACTATAAGATTGAACCAGAAATAATGACTTTATATAAGGGAACTGAGAAAGGATATGTCCATGTTTCAGTAAAAATATCTCCTGGAAATGTTAATAATGCTGTGAATTTTGTAAAAGGGAAATTCAATGAATTTTTCCCGGAAGATCTTTTTAATTTCAGATTTCTGGATGATAATCTTAATGCGACATTCTTGATCTATGATAATATAACCAAAGTAATCGGATATTTCTCAATACTCTCGATTTTCATAGCTTCACTTGGATTACTTGCAATGGTCTCATTTTCTACAAAAGAGAGAACAAAAGAGATAGGAATAAGAAAAACATTAGGCGCATCAATAAAAGATATATTAGTTTTGCTGTCAAAAGAACTGGTTAGGATATTGATCATCGCCAATCTTATTGCTTGGCCGATTGCTTATTTGGTTATGGATAATCTTCTCAGGTATTTTCCTTACAGAATAAATATTCAATTATGGATGTTTTTTATATCAGGTTTTGTGGCATTTCTTATACCTATTGGAACAATGAGCTCTCAGATACTCAAAGCAGCAAGAGCAAATCCTGTAGATGCCTTGAGATATGAATAAAAGATAACACAACCTGGTAAGTTTCCCGATTCGATCCGGGCCCACCTCAGCAAATCCCAGGAGGTAATATTGGTGTGTATAAAAGTGAATGTAACTGGTTCTCTTCCATTTTGTATGGGCATTACTTCCAATGTTTTTTTTGCCTCAGGCATGTCCTTTGCTCTAGTGACTATCTTTAACGCCATTCCCTTATCGTCCTTCTCGGTGGCTTTGAACTGCGCGTGTTAACACCCAATCTCTTTCACTCTAACCTCTGTTCCTGTGCTTGCCTGCATCCCTGATCCTTTGGCAAAGTCGTGCTCAATACAACATCGCCGACAATATGGGGATATCCCCATATTGTTACCCTCGAAGAACGAATCGGGAAGGCTAGATCCTCAATGGCGCTGCGGACATACCTGATGTCTTTTTCCATTAGAGCTTACCCACACAAAGTGGAAGAGAACCAATAAAGAGAATTCTGTAAGCCACAATTTTAAAGGAGGAAAAGCATGAAGAAAGGTTCAAATCTATCTACGGGGGCGTTGGTTTTATCCCTGCTTCTAATGTTTTCAACCGTTGACAGTCCCGTTCTTGCACAGGAAGAGTCGGGAAAAATTGTGATTGGAAAGACCTTTAAGCTTCAATCCAGGATAATGAATGAAGAGAGAAATTTATTGATCTATCTTCCTGACGGCTACAAGGAGGCACAAACAAGATATCCTGTGCTTTATTTGTTGGATGGAAGGGCACATTTCCACCATGCAACCGGAGTAATTCAGTATCTTTCCACAAGGGGTATTATCCCGCCAATGATTGTGGTGGGCCTGGTTAATACGGTCCGCAACCGGGATCTTTGTCCGGTAAAGCTGGAGAAACTTCCAAACACTGGGGGGGCTGATAAATTCTTACAATTTATTGCCGACGAATTGATTCCTTTTATTGATGGGAAATACCGGACTCATCCCCACAGAACTCTGGTCGGTCATTCTTTTGGAGGGACTTTTACTTTGTATGCTCTGGTTAATAATCCCGATTTGTTTAATTTTTTTATAGCCATAAGCCCGGCTGTATTCGTTTATAACACACTCCTGATTGAAGATGCAGATACGATTCTGGCCGGTCGTTCTTCCTTGAATAAATATGTGTATATAACCGTAGGTGATGAACCTGATTTCAGAAAAGGCATACAGGACTTTATCAAAGTACTGGAAAGCAAAGCACCGGATAATTTGAGGTGGGAATTTATAGATTTGAAAAAGGAAGATCATATATTGACTCCCCATTTGAGCATCTATTACGGGCTGGAAACCGTATTCTCAGATTTGAGGATGCCGGACGATGTCTTAGAAAAAGGCGTGGCGGCCATAAAAGATTTTTTTGAGGATCTTTCCCGAAGATACGGCTTTGAAATTCATGCCTCCATGCAGACTCTGAATGTATTTGGATTTAACCTGATGGAAGAAAAAAAATTTAAGGACGCTATTGAAGTCTACAACTACTGCATAAGTGTCTATCCGGATTTCTGGATGGCTTACCATAACCTGGCTTACTGCTATCAGCAAACAGGAGAAAAGGAATTGGCCATCAAAAACTATGAAAAAACTCTCCAGTTGAATCCCGATAATCAGGTGGCAGAGGAAAGATTGAAAAAATTAAAAAACAACAAATGATCTTTTCACGTCCAGGGTAGCAAAAGAATATGATTTTAGAAAAAAACTTCTGCTTATCCCTACTTTTAAGGAAAATAGGGTAGTGGCTTACGAAATTCATGAATGACCTAAGGAGTAAATTAATGATTAGATTAAAGTATTCTATCGCAATTGGTCTGGCATTTCTGTGTATTGGTTTTTGTGTATTAAATTTCAACTGTATAAAAAAAGAATCCTTACCGGAAATCATCCCCAGAAAAGTGCTTTTCGGGAATCCTTCCTATTGGACTCCAAAAATTTCTCCCGATGGCAGGTTGATCGCTTATCGGGCCCCATTCAAAGGCAAGTTGAGCCTCTGGGTCAAAACCAGAGGGAAAAATGATGACCAACCCCTGACAGATGCCAAAAACGGTGATGCACAAACAATAAAAGGAATAGGATACTTTTGGGCAGCCGACAGCCGGAACATATTCTATTTACAGAATAATGAAGGGAATGAAAATTGGCGCTTGTTCTCTGTGGATATTTACACCAAAGAAGTTAAGGATCTGACTCCTTTTAATAATGTTCAGGTTCAAATTGTGGCCATGGATCAAAACCATCCGCATGAATTATTGATCGACATGAACAGAGAGAATCCCAGACTTAGGGATGTGTATAAGGTGAACTTGCGAACCGGTAGTGTGAAAATGGTCGCTAAAAACACGGGAGATATTCGTGCCTGGTTTGCTGATTCGCAATTCAGGGTGCGTGGGGCATTAAAGGCAGCGAACTATGGCGGTTTGGAATTGTTAGTCAGGGAAAACGAATCCACGGATTGGCGAAAAGTTGTTTGCTGGGATTTGGACAACAGCGAGAATAGTTATCCGGTTGGTTTTTCGAAGGATGGCAAGTTTTTTTATCTTTTCGATTCATGCGGTTCCATTACCAGCAGGCTTGTTAAATTAAACCTTTTAACACTCGAAAGTGAAACAATTTTTGAGGATCCGGAGTATGATCTATATCGTGGCGTAGTCTTTGGCGTAGACAATATCATGAAGAATCCGGATTCGTATGAAATTCAGGCCGTGTCGATTTCAAGAGCACGATCGGAATGGGAAATTCTGGACGACTCAATACGAGATGATTTTGTGCATATTCAAGCATTGGAAGACGGCGACTTTTTTTTCACCAATCGGTCTTATGATGATAAGATTTGGACAATTGGTTTCGTAAGAGACGATGGACCTGAGTCTTACTATATTTATGATCGAATTTCCAAGACTGCTGAATTTCTGTTTTATGTCGATCCGGAATTAGCCAATTATCGTTTGGCCAAAATGGAGCCGATCTCCTTTAAATCCAGGGATGGTCTTACAATCCATGGCTATATCACTTTTCCTCCCGGCAAAGAAAGAATCTGCCTATGGTATTACATCCCCACGGCGGTCCCTGGCATAGAAATGTCTGGGGTTATGATCCTGACGCACAGTGGCTGGCCAACCGCGGATATATCTGCCTGCAAGTAAATTTCCGGGGTTCTATTGGATACGGTAAAAATTTTATCAATGCGGCAATCAAAGAGTGGGGCGGCAAAATGCATGACGATCTTGTCGATGCTGTGAATTGGACTGTAGAGCAGGGATATGCAGATCCCAAGGAATTAGCTATATACGGAGGCTCTTATGGCGGGTATGCTACCCTTGTGGGTGCCACATTCGCTCCCGAGCTATTCAAATGTGCCATTTCTGTTGCAGGGCCGAATAATCTTGTAACATTACTCAAATCGTTCCCTCCTTATTGGTCGACCCGAATGGCGAGATGGTATGCACGTGTTGGCCATCCGGAAAAGGATGTGGATTTTCTAAAATCACGATCTCCTTTATTCAAGGTCAATCAGATCAAAATTCCGGTCATGATCGTCCAGGGCGCCAATGATCCGCGGGTAACACAGGAGGAAGTCGACCAATTTGTGGAAGCCATGAGGAAGCGGAATCTTGATTATGAATATCTATTATTTTCGGACGAAGGCCACGGCTTACGTAAACCTGAAAATCGCGAGAAATTCTATTCAGCCGCTGAAAAATTTTTATTAAAATATTTAGGAGGACGCATCGAAAGATAAAAATAGTAATGAATTGAATGAGGAGGAATAGTGCGAAAGCTATTTTGTTTTGTAATCATTTTTATGTTTGTTTTTGCGTTCAGCAAAGGCAATGAGGAAAGCACCGGTGGAGAGACTGAAAATTCCAAAAAAGTTCCGCAAACTATTGATGAATTAAAAACACGTATAGACAGCATTTTTGAAGAAACCAATATACCTGGTGCTGCAGTGGCAATCGTATCCGCTGATTCTATTGTCTGGATCGAAACTTTCGGATTCGCTAATTTGGAAACCAAAGAAAAAGTAACAGAAAACACTCATTTTTGCATTGGCTCGTGCACCAAGAGTTTTACAGGACTTGGTTTTTTAAAACTTCTGGATAAAGGAAGGATCGATCTGAACACACCGGTAAGGGATATCGCACCTGAAATTGAGGTAGACAATTCATGGAAAGACACGGATCCGGTCAGGGTTGTTCACCTGCTTGAACATTCTTCCGGATTTGAAGACTCGCATCCTAACTGGTTTTATTTTGAGAAGCCTGTGCTCTCTTTGAAACAAGCGCTTGAAGCCAAAGCGCATCTGCGCAAAGTCCGATGGAAACCCGGCACATGTTTCAGCTACTCAAGCCCCGGTTTTACCCTGGCAGGATATGTGATAGAAAAAGTAAGCGGGCAGGATTACGAAGACTACATGAAACAAAATATTTTGGTGCCCATAGGAATGAAAACCGCTACCATCGGAAGCTCCGAAGAAAGCAGGCGGCTGCTTGCAGTCGGTTATGGCAGGAATGCCGAACCATTTCCCGCCTGGTATGATTATGATGAGCCTGCTGGTGCCCTGAATGCATCCATCAAAGAAATGGCTCTTTTCATTCGTTTCATGCTCAACCGCGGTTCTGTGGACGGGGAGCAAATAATCAGTGAAAAATTGTTCAGCAAGATAGGGAAACCTGAATCGACTCTTGCGGCTAGAGCCGGTTTAGAATCCGGATGCAGTTTCGGAATCGGAACAAGATACCGTACCAGGGCAAAATGGTATGGTCATGGTGGTGCGGTTCCCGGTTTTCTTGCAGAATACGCCTATAACCTCGATGATGGGATTGGTTATGTGGTTCTGCAGAATTCATTTGATACCTCATTTTATGAGGATATATTTTCTGAAGTCAAAGATTATATGGACTCTCAAGTGGAGGCCATCACGCCTCCTCCGGAGGTCTCCCTTTCGGAAAGCCAGATAAAGAGCTTCTGCGGCTATTACGCACCCCGTAATCCCAGGATGCGGCTCAGTGAGTTTAGTGAAATCCTTTCAGGAGGCGTCAGAATCTTTTATAAGGATGACAAGTTCTATAGAAAATTCTTTATGGCCACCCCACAGCCCTATATTCCTGTTTCAGGGAATTTGTTCAGGCGGCTGGATGACCCGGAAGCAACCGCTGTATTCACGGAAAATTCCGATGGCAAAAGGGTTCTCACAACACAGAGTTTTTATTATGAAAAAGCCTCAAAATGGAAGGTTGTTGTTAACCGGATTCTTGTTTTTGGAGCCTTGATCATTATGATGTCAGCGATTGTTTATTCTCTGTTCTGGGTCCCCGTGTATCTTTACAAACTGTTAAGTCGCAAGAAAAGCCGGCCCAAGTACATAGGAATGAGAGTGGTTCCTCTGTTCGCCGTATTATCCCTTGTATTGGGTTTGGTGATCTTCATGGTTTCCGGACCGTCTATACTGGAAATCGGACAGAAGACTCCTGCCAATGTGGTGTTGTTCATTTCAACGCTGGTTTTTGCAGGATTATCAATATTGAGTTTATATACCGCATTAAGGAGTTTTTTAAAACCTGTTAAAAAGCTCGATCGTATTTATTCTTTCATCCTTTCGTCAGCCTGTTTCGGGATGACGTTGTATCTGACTTATTGGGGAGTCATTGGATTGAGATTGTGGGCGTATTAAACAACAACAAATACCTCTTTTTTGCCATGAAAATAATTGAAAGAATGGCCATCGCAATGATGACGTTGGTCGTTATTGTCATTCCCACAGTGTCACAAAAAAAAGCAGAGGAGCCATCTCTGCCAATAATTTATTCGTCTAAGTATAACGTATCAGTATTGGGAGAAGATTTTCATCAGTTTAATACAAAGAAGTTTAAACAAATGGTAGATTATTTAACAACACAATGCGGAATCCGTAAAAGTCAATTAATCACACCAAGTAAGATTACTCAAAAAGAATTGCTGAAAGTTCACAAACCTGAATACCTCAAATCATTGAATGAATCACGAAACATTGCACAAGTTTTAGAAATGCCATCTTTGAGATTTATTCCTATTACAAGCCTTAAGAGTGGTTTATTAGAGCCAATGCTTTTTGGGGCTGGAGGAACAGTGCTTGGAGTAAAGAAGGCTATTGAATCCGGGTGGGCCATAAATCTTTCCGGCGGTTACCATCATGCAAAGAGAGATCACGGTGAGGGATTTTGCTTTTTCGCAGATATTCCTATTGCTGTTAAATGCCTATGGGAAGAAAAGCCACACTCGAAAGTATTGATCGTTGATTTAGATGCGCATCAAGGAAATGGTGTCTCGTCAATATTAGGAGATGATAACAGAATAGCAATTCTTGATATATATAATTCACATGTTTTTCCTGATGATGAAAATGCTGAAAGATTTGTATCCTATAATATTCCGATAACACGTCAGACAGATACGAGAACATATTTGGGATTAATAGATAAATGGTTGCCCCTTGCAATTAAAGAGCATAAACCTGATTTAATAATTTACAATGCTGGAACTGATATATTTATTTTGGATGCGCTTGGTGGTCTTTCTATCACGGAACAAGGGATTATAAAGAGAGATGAAAAGGTTTTCAAAGCAGCCGTAGATAACAGTATTCCGATTTTGATGTTATTAGCAGGCGGATACCATAAAAAATCAGGTGAGATTATTGGAAAATCAATTGAAAACTTATTAAATACCGTTCTAAAAGGAAAAATATAGATAAGCGGTTGAATGCCAGACAATTATCCTTAATTTACAGCAGAAAGATTTCAATATCAGTTTGTTGTGACTCCAAATATTGGGCACTGGTTTCCTGAATATCTTGGTTTAAAAATAGACGAGGCTATTCATCACATCAGACAAAGATAATCCCAATGTGTCAAATGCCATGTTAGGGATACCCAAATAAATAACATTAAGGAGGGATTCATATGTCTCTTCGACAAACAACAGCAGTATTTTTCTGTTTGCTCTTTTTCATGCCGGCCCACATACGTAAGGATGAGAGTGGTGCCGCTGTTCGCTGTGTTATCTCTTGTGTTGGGTTTGGTGATTTTTATGGTTTCCGGACCGTCAATACTGGAAATAGGACAAAAGACACCTGCCAATGTGGTGTTGTTTCTTTCAACGCTGGTTTTTGCAGGATTGTCAGTATTGAGTTTGTATACCTCATTAAGAAGTTTTTTAAAGCCCGTTAAAAAGCTCGATCGTATTTATACTCTCATCCTCTCGTTGGCCTGTTTCGGGATGACGTTGTATCTGACTTATTGGGGAGTCATTGGATTGAGATTGTGGGCATATTAAACAAAAGAATCATTTAACAGTATTTCTATAAGTTGTTACTATATAACAAGATGGAAAATGAAAATGGTGTCAAAAATGAAACTCACAAACGGTGAAATAAAAAAAACATTAGTTCCTTTTTTAGTTGCTTCGTTTCTTCTGGTCGCATCCGTTTACTCCCAGGATATTCACAAGGTCGTGAAACAGGGTGATCTGGAGAAAGTTAGGGCAATGCTGGAGGAAAATCCAGAATTGATCAACACTCAAGATACCCAGGGGAATACTCCGCTACATTTGGCTGCGTATAAGGGTTATATGGAAGTGGCAGAATTGTTGATCGCAGAAGGGGCTGATGTGAACTGCAGGAATAAACACGGGGATACACCAATCCATTATGCGGCGAAAGGCGGGCAGAAAAACATAATAGAATTTTTCCTTTCTAAAGAAGTGGATGTCAACATCACGGACTACCATGGAAGAACGCCTCTTCATCATGCGGTCAGCTGGGAACACAAAGACACTGTCCAGTATCTTTTAGAAAGAGGTGCAGATATCAGCGGCGAAGATCAATGGGGCACATTTCCCATACATTATGCCGCTTTTGCCACAGACAATACGATATTTGATCTTCTTGTGGCCAGGGGTGCCGAGATAGATGTTACCAATAATGATGGAGCCACTCCTCTGCACTATGCTGTCAGGATTGGTTCCCCAAATATATTGGAGCGCTCAATCCAGGAAGGGATGGATGTGAATGCTGTCGATGGCTTTGGCAAGACGCCGTTGAACTGGGCAGCCGCTGATGGACAATTGGATTCAGTCAAGTATCTCCTCGACAAAGCAAAAAAAGCAAAATTTGCCGATCCCTTGGACCGCACTCCCTTTCATAGCGCGTCTTTTAGAGGGCACCTTCCCATACTGGAATACATCATCAGCAGAGGGAAGGATCCGCATAAAACCGATGCTTCTGGAAGAACACCTTTGCACTGGGCGATTTGGGGTGGGCAGAAACAAGCGGCCGAACTCCTTATAGCAGGAAGATCTGAAGTCGACACTCCGGATATAGACGGAAGAACTCCACTTCATATGGCCGCGGTGAAGGGGCATGTTGAACTGGCAGGTCTGCTGCTTGACAAAAATGCCGAGATTAACACAAGAGACAAGGCAGACAGGTCTGCTCTGGACTTTGCCAGACAGTACATGCACCCGGTGTTCGCAAAGTTGCTGGTTGCTCACGGAGCCAAGGCTTATGTCTACAAAAAGGACTTCGACATTTCTCCAGGACTCGATTACCCTTTACAAAAAGGAGAAGCCATGATCTGGTACCTGGGGCATTCAGGCTGGGCTGTTAAAACAAGGAACCATCTCCTTATTTTCGACTACAGTGAAAGAGCCTCACCTGTCTCAGAGCCCCGTCTGGCCAACGGATATATCAGCCCGTCCGAGATAAAAAATCAAAATGCGATAGTCTTTGTTAACCATCAACACAGCGATCACTTTAACCGGAGAATTTTTGAATGGCAGGAGAAAGTAAAAAATATCACCTATGTGTTCGGCTGGAAAGCTGCAGACAATCCTGATTATTTCTATTTGGTTGGGCCAAGAGGAAAAACAAGAATCGGAGACGTCGAGGTCTACACGATTAATGACCATCACGACGGCGTGCCAGAGGTCGCTTATCTTGTCAAGACGGACGGGGTAGTCATGTATCATTCCGGAGACTATGTGGGCCGGCTGGATTCTTTCCGCAGCGATATCGACTATTTTGCCGGCGAATGCGACAGGGTCGATCTTTTATTCACATTTATGGTCGGGAATACTTCTAAATATGCCATCCAAAGGCTCAAGCCGCTTACCGCTTTCCCTATGCATGCCTTTGGCAGGGATTATCTATACCAGGGAGCTGCCTTGGATCTGGGAAAGGCAAATCCCAGGACAAAAATGGTCTGTGTAGAGTTTCGGGGAGATAGATTCATCTATAAAAAGGGCAAAATATCCAAATAGTGCCTATTTTAATAAGAGATAGAGTTTTGTTGATTACATGAGCTCTGATAGAGTGAGGGAACTAATGATGAAATCAAAAGGTTGGATTTTGTTGATACTATTTATCATTGGCTTTTCAATTTGGCGTTATTCTAATGGTGAAAATGAGAAAAATAGATTCCCTGTTCTTAAAGGCCCGTATCTCGGTCAAAAGCCACCAAGTAAAAAAGCAGTGAAGTTTGCCAGGGGGATTCTTGCAATAGACGATCTTGGTTTTAATACGGCATTCTCTCCTGACGGAAATGAGTTATTCTTCACTTATATTAAACGCAAAACCGAAGAGAACTTTCAGTATGTTATTAAACATTCTATTCGTGAAAACAATATCTGGCATGGTCCTGAAGTGGCCTTTTTCTCGGGTGTATACGATGATGCAGATGTGACATTTACGCCTGATGGTAAAAGACTTTTTTTCTGCTCTGACCGGCCTCATCCCAAATCCGCTGATATGGATATCTGGTATATCGAAAAAACCGATTCAGGATGGTCCCAACCGATTTATGCAGGGACTGAAGTGAATACTATTTACAATGAAGTGCATGCTGTGTTTACGCAGAAAGGAAATCTATTCTTTGCTTCTAACAGGCCTGGGGGCTATGGCGATAAAGACATTTACATGGCTAAATTGAGGAACGGCAGGTTTACAGGGATTACAAATCTTGGCCCAAATGTGAATTCAAAATGCCTGGATAGCAATTGTTATGTTCCGCCAGATGAAAGATATATTATATTCGAATCAATGAAGCCTGGTGGATACGGAGAAGTCGATCTCTATGTGAGTTTCCAGGCTGCTGATAGAGATTGGACAAAAGCTATAAATTTAGGAGATTCGGTCAATACGGAGGGATATGATTTAGCACCTATTGTTTCTCCAGATGGCAAATACCTCTTTTTTTTCCGGACCAGGTGTGGAGATAAAAATGGGATTTACTGGATGGATGCAAAAATCATCCAGGAATTAAAACCAAAAGGCTCTAAATAAAAGGAGAAGTAAAAATGAAAAGAATAAATCGAATGATCATCACATTGATGGCTTTGACAGTTTTTATCATGCCAGTATTGGCACAGGAAGACGGAGATCTTGTTTCGATCGGTACTTACCGAAAACTTCATTCAAAGGTTTTGGATGAAGACCGCACTTTACTGATAAATCTGCCAAGAGGGTATGATGAAACGAAACATAGTTATCCTGTGCTGTATATTTTATATGGTGGTCAAGTTGAAGGATACTTCGCTGATGCAGTTCATATTGTCTGCCGTCTCAACGAGGCCAGCCGAATTCCGGATATGATCATTGTCGGCGTTAAGAATACAGACCGCTATCGTGATTGCCTGCCCATTAACCGGAATGGGGAACCGGGAGGTGCTGACAATTTTCTGAAGTTTTTCACAGAAGAACTGATTCCCTTTGTTGATAGATCTTACTGCACAAAGGATTTTCGGATTTTGCTCGGTCCTCAGGCCGGAGCTGCTTTCAGCCTATATACCTTAATGGAAAATCCCGAGCTTTTTAGAGTAAATATTGTCACTAATCCGTTTTGGATTCGTGCAAATAGGGAGTATATGCTTACAAAAGCGAATGATTTTTTTGGTAAAGAAGGATCCTTAGGTAATTTTTTTTTCATCACAGCTAACATGAGTGGTGATAACGAAGCGACTTTGGAATATTTAAAGAAATTCGAAGAGGTTGTTGAAAAGGGAAAAAAAAGAGATTTTTCCTTAATCATAAATCAACTTGTAAAAAGAGAATCAGGCATCATCTCCTCACCAAGACTCAGAGAAGGCCTGGAGATATTTTTTAAGGATTACAGATTCCCTCAGGACATACAGATCAACGGGCTTGAGGATTTGAAAGCCTATTATCAAAATCTCTCACAAAAATATGGATATGAAGTCGATGTCCCGGAATTCACGCTGGTCAGGCAGGGAGACAGGCTTGATGAAAGGGGTCAATTGGAAGCAGCAAAAATTGTTTTTGAATATATCGTTGAAAAATATCCCAATGATCTCAACAGCTATGCCAGACTGGCTGATCTGCATCGACGGTGGGGAAATTATGAGCTTGCGATTCAGTACTATGAAGAGCTCCTTAAGAGAAGACGGATGCCGTTTATGGAGGGAAGACTAAATTCTCTAAAAAGATATTTGAAAGAGTCGGCTGTGTATGCGGTTGAAAAAGCCATCACTGATTCCGGTATTGACGCGGGGATTGCGAAGTTCCGAGAACTCAAGGTTGATAAAGACCACAAGTTAACCTTCAGAGAAAACGATTTCATAACTCTCGGATATCATTTCTTGACAAGAGGAATGATGGATGCTGCTGTGGAGGTATTTAAAATGAATGTTGAGATGAATCCCCGGTCGGCCAATGCTTATGACAGCCTGGGTGAAGCATATATGAAAAGTGGCAATAATGAAAAAGCGATTTTGTATTACAAAAAGGTTCTTGAATTGGATCCCGATAATGAAAATGCAAAGACCATGCTGAAGAAACTGAAAAAGTAGGATGTGACTTTGCCAAGTTTTATCGCATTTTCCAAAATCGAAGCTGTTTTACATCCTTTTTTAATGCGAGTATAGTTGCTACCGTAAACATGGGAGGAAGAGGATGAAACGAAGAACATTTCTCAATCAAGGATCTCTTTTTTCAGCAGGATTGGCCCTTTTTCCAGGCCGTCGTTTTAGAATCTACCCTGAATATAACCTGCATGCGCCTGCAAAATCCTTTTACGCAGCATCAAGGGAGGAAAAAGCCATACCGGTTCTCCATCTAAGCGGAACATCACGAGAGCGGGGGAGAGTTCATGGGGAAACACTCCGCTCCCAGATTAAAGAATAGGTCTCTCTCTGGAAAGATGAACTCCATCGTCAGACAAGTGTCAATCCGGACAACTACTTAATGGAATTCTTGGAAAAGACGAATTTTACCAAGGCCATAAAGTTATGGACTCCTGATCTTCACCTTGCAACCGGGCCCCCTTGCACGACCGGTTTTCAAACCTATACCTTTTGAGAAAATATTTCAGCAAAGCCAGAGCTATTGCTGTTTTCTTTAAAAGCAGAGATATACAACAGAATTACAACAGAGGTTGGACACTAATTGGAAAATGATTTCACGGAGGCTTATATCCGAGCATCTGCAGCAACCTCGGTCCGTGAATAATCCAGGCTAATAAAAATGCCAAACTTGGAATGCTAAAAAAGGAGGAAATCATGCCAAAGCTTTTAATAATCCTTATGTCAGTGTGTTTTCTTATCCCTGCTCCTTTAGAAAGCAAAACTTTGTCAAAGAAGGAATTCCGGAAGGAAATCCGGAGCTACATCAAACAAAATAAGCATCAGATCATCAGAGAATTCATGGAGTTGCTGTCCATCCCCAACGTTTCAGAGGATAAGGTAAATGTCCGAAAAAATGCAGAGTGGCTAAAGCGAGTGATGGAAAGCCAGGGGATCGATGCACAAGTGATAGAGACAGGGGGAAATCCCGTTGTTTATGGGGAGGTAATCGTGCCGGGCGCGACATGGACCCTTGGATTTTATGCTCATTATGATGGGCAGCCGGTCGATCCGCCCGAATGGACAGACTCAAAGCCTTTTGAGCCGGTTTTCCGTCCCGGAAAGCTGGAAGCGGGAACCGATAGGCCAAAACCGGTTCCATTGACGCTCTTTCCTGAGCAGTTCGACGATGACTGGCGTATTTATGCCCGCAGTGCAAGCGATGACAAAGCGGCCATTATAGCTCTCCTCAGCGCAGTGGATGCTATAAAAAGCGCCGGATTTCCTCTGAAAAATAATCTAAAATTCATTTTCGAAGGAGAAGAGGAAGCCGGGTCGACAAATCTGCGTTCTTTTTTGGAAAAACATAAGGAGGGGCTGAAATCCGATGTTTTATTCATGTGTGATGGTCCGGTATACTACTCAGGCAACCCAACCCTGTTTTTTGGTGTGAGGGGAATCACAACACTGGAAATTACAGTCTACGGCCCTGACACAAGCTTGCACAGCGGTCACTACGGCAACTGGGCGCCCAATCCTGCCTTCCGGCTTGCCCGCCTTCTGGCATCCATGAAGGATTCGAACGATAGAGTCGTCATAGAAGGATTTTACGACTCCGTCGTTCCCCTGACTGAAAGTGAACGAAATGCGCTGCAAAGTGTTCCCGCATTCGATAATCAAGTTATGGAATTGTATGGATTCGCAAGGCCGGAAGGAGGAGACACATCACTTCTGGAATCAATACAACTTCCTTCCTTGAATATTAATGGTATCCATAGCGGCTATGTGGGAAGCCAGGCCAGAACCATTATCCCATCAAAGGCCGTTGCATCTATCGACATGCGGCTGGTCAAGGGTAATGAACCTCTCGATATGATCCGAAAAGTGATAAATCATATTAAGGTGCAGGGATATCATATCGTCGAAGAAGATCCGGATCACGAAACCAGGATGAAATATCCTCTTTTGGCAAACATCGTGACACTGGAAAAAGACTATAAGGCTTCAAGAACGCCAATGGATCTAGTTATTTCAACGAGAATTATCAATACATTAATAAACTATTTTGATAAGGATCTAGCCATCATCCCATCTTTAGGTGGCTCACTCCCTTTATACGTTTTCAACGATATTCTCGATGTTCCTACCATTGGTGTTCCCATTGCAAACCATGACAACAACCAGCATCAACCGAATGAAAATGTTCGTCTCGGCCATCTGTGGCAAGGTATCGAGACGTTTGCCACCCTTATGTTAACAGGAAAGATTGATTAAAGTTACTGGATTTGGAGTTATTAGTGGCTTTGATTAGATATAAGCAAAATCTTAAAAAAGTAGTTGCTAGAATTATCTATCAGGAGCAAGTTTGTAAAAAAGATCTTCAATTTGGAGATTTGGTAATAATGCCTCCTCGCTGTTTCATGTGGGTAGATTAAAATTAAACTTCCCTGCGATAAGGT
>CAYPGQ010000036.1:0-38418 GCA_964410125.1 uncultured Eubacteriales bacterium
AGACAAAGAAAGTGAGACACAGGATGAGTCTGAGCCTCCTTCTAAGGAACAATGAGACGCACGATAGAACGGCTCTCTCAACAAAGAAAAGAAAAACAAGATGCTCTTACGAAAGAAATCGAGGGGCTAAAAAAACAGAGCCAGGAACTTTCTTCTTCAGATAACACCATACGGCTTCAGCATCTCCTGTCCCGTATGCAGGAAATTGTATCAACAAAAGACATTTCCCCGGACACTGTTGGGCAACAAGTGTCCCACGCCCTCACGGAATTCCAAAAAACTCTAGATAAAAACATTGAGCAAACTCAGGACCTGTTTTTGTCCTTTGCCAGCCTCATCGACGCCAGCATCGCTTTAATGGATGCCAAGGACAAGGAATGGGATGCACTGGGGAGCAACCACGTCGGGATAATTTTCAAAAGCATGGAATGGCGGGTGGATAAGCTGGCAGTTGTTTACGAAGATGTGAACCTCCTGATGAAAAAATTCCTTTTCTTCAAAGAACAATTGGATCGATTGCTGGGTGTACTGGAGGAGAAGAACCTCCCGACACAAAAACAAGTCCAAGAAATCCTTGAACCGCTCAAAGACTGGCATTATGCCGCTTTCGAGAACCGACACCGGGGGAATGAGGAAGAGGTCAAAAAACAACAATCCCGGTTTCTTCCTTATTTTCAGGAGAAGGGAAAGGGGGAAATCCTGGACTTGGGTTGTGGTCGCGGTGAGTTTCTCGAGCTTTGCAGGGATAACGGGATCGAGACTCAGGGAATCGATCTGAACGAGCAGATGGTTGAAATCTGCCTGGATAAAGGATTGGACTGCCAAAAAGGAGACATCCTAGAATCTTTGGCAGAAAGGCCAGACAAAACTTTGGGGGGAATATTCTCCTCCCAAGTGATAGAACATTTGTCCCCAGCCCAGTTGAAAAAATTAATCGAGCTGGCCTATTTCAAGCTTGCACCAGGTGGTCACATTGTCCTTGAAACGATAAATCCTGCTTCTGTATTTGCTTTGGTTCAGATTTTTTTTCTTGACCTCACACACCAAAAACCCATCCATCCTCAGACGCTAAAATTCCTGCTCGAAAGTTCTGGGTTTGAGGATGTAGAGATAAAATACTCCCATCCCCTCGAGCAAGAGCAGCTTCAAACCCTTCCTGGCGCGGATGAGACAGCTTCGATCTTGAACAGGAATATCGACAACTTGAACAAACTCCTTTATGCTCCTCCGAACTATTCTGCCATCGGGCTTAAGAAATAATTACAAACATAATTACGGACACAAGAAAGTATTGGCATTTTTTATAAATAATTCAAGATCCTGGATTATTTACGTGTCAAGATTGCTGTAGCGGCAAGGCAGTAGCTCATGATGTCGTATTTGTATACTTCGAATGGGCTGCAACGAAACCGATGCAGTGAGATTGGCTCGCCCCTTGGGTAAAAAATGCCGAGGCATGTTAAAATGAAATATGTAATTTCGGCTTCCAGAAAAAAAAGTAAGGCATCGGCATTTTTTATAAATAATTCAGGAAGAGAATGTACGCAGGGTTCGATTTAGGAGGCACAGCCCTCAAGTTTGGTGTCGTGGATGACACAGGAAAGATCATATCCGAATCCCAAGTCGACACGCCGAAGAACTTGGAAAAACTCCTCCAAACCCTTGAAGAAATCTGGGTAACACTCAAAAATAACCACCAGCAACAAATCCGGACTGTTGGCTTCGGAATTCCAGGAATTTATTCTTCAAAAGAACAGAAGATTCTTCAATCACCCAACTATCCCGGCCTCGATAACTTTGCCCTGGTTCCCGCTCTCTCCCGGTTTATAGACGTTCCTTTATTCGTGAATAACGATGCGAATATGGCCGCCTACGGCGAATACAGATGCGGAGCCGGACAAAACACCCATAGCCTCGTCCTTTTGACTATCGGAACAGGGGTTGGAACTGGAATAATTTTAAACGGCAATATCTGGGAAGGGACGTGTGGTTTTGCCGGGGAATTGGGACATGCCGTGGTAAATCCCAAAGGAGATCCATGTAATTGCGGCAGCCAGGGGTGTTTGGAAACCGAGGTTTCTGCTACAAAAATCGTGAAAAACTACCAAGCTTACAGCAAAAACCGCAAAAACATCACTGCAGAGGAAGTATCTCTTAGAGCCAAAAACAACGAGAAGGCTGCACTGCAGGCATTTGCCGAAGCCGGCCATTTTTTGGGATTAGGCCTGGCACTTGCAATCAACCTCTTGAATCCCGAAAAGATCCTCCTGGGCGGAGGTGTGATGAAAGCCGCCGAATTTCTGCTCCCACCAGCCATCAACGAAGCCGCAAAAAGATCTTTTAAGGGATCCTTTCGATGCTGCAGCATCGAAGGCGCTACTTTGGGGAATAAAGCAGGATTTATCGGAGCGGCCCTCTGGTCCGGCCATCAATAACTCCCTCGCCGCTAACAATACAATCCCATCATCCATTCTTAGCCACACCCCAACGCACCTTGAGGACGAGCATTGTAAAAAAAAGGGAGAATTGTTAATATGGTTTTTCGGTCATAAAGCAATAAAATTCTGCAACTTTTGTAACATGAAAAGCGTTCCATATACAGGTGCAACAGAAAAAATCGCATTCCGTTTGGAACGGCAACCCAAGGAGGACTAAAGTGGGGAAGAAAATCTGCCAATTACTATTGATCATCTCTCTTTCCATCGGACTTGCTCTGGCTGTTATGGCTCAGGAACAAACAGGATCCATTAAAGGAAAGGTCACCGATACCGAAGGATTTCCCCTTCCAGGAGCATTTGTATACATCGATTCTCCATCCATGCTGGACATCCAAATATACATTACATCCGAAACCGGTCTCATTAAATTCCACAATCTTCCCCCAGGAAAATACAAGTTGACTGTCGAAATGCCTGGTTTTAAAACAGTCAACATAGAAGACATCATCATCCGTGTGGGCATGTCCCTCCGGTACCAAATCACCATGGAAATAACAACCATCGAAGAAGAAATAACCATCAAAATCCCTTCCCCGATGGGAGATTCCGAATCCGCAAAAACATCGGCGATAGTAGAGGATAGCCTGATAGGAAGAATCCCCATAAATCGAGACCTACATGACATAATCACTTTGGCTCCGGGAATCATCCCTGAGTCGACCTTTTTTCCGAAAACCTCGATCATTCACGGATCGACTGCAAGGTCCAACCTGTATGCCTCGGATAATATGAATCTGAACGATCCTGCCGGAATGCATCTTCTGACGAATGTTAATTTTGATACCATCGAAGAAGTCGAAGTGATAACGGGTGGCATTCCAACCCAGGTAGGAGTGGTGGACGGAGGATACGTTAACATCGTAACCAAATCCGGGGGAAATGACAGCAACGGACATGCCTTGATTTACCACACGAGCGAAAGCCTGGCAAGCCCTCTCACTTCCAAACAGGAACAAAGCGCCTCTGGTATTCCTGCACCCGCCTTGGATAAAAAGCTATGGGATTTTTCTCTCTCGATCGGCGGACCGATACTGCGAGATAAATTGTGGTATTTCTTGAATACTCGACTCATCTCCCAATCCCGCTCGACAGCCTTCATCCCCTGGACAGATCCCCAGGGAATTGAACATGAGGTTTTCGATTGGGACAACTCAGAAAAGATGGGATTTATCAAGTTCACCAGCCAATTTGTCCCCAACATAAAAGTCACAGCATTGTTCAATTATGTGAACCGCAACAGGCCTTTCCATAACAATTTTCTCGATTGGAATGTTACTGCCGACGCAACCCGAAATATGGACCATGAGAATCTTTTTCACGGAGCCGGCATCCTCAACTACACTATCGATCAAAATACGGCCGTTGATGTTAAGGCCGGCTATCTCTATGGCAAACTTCCTCTCCTTCTTCAGGAAAATATAAACAGCGAACCGAGCTATATCGATGAAGTCTCCGGGCACATTTGGGGAAGCGGATTGCTCAATGAAAAACAAGTGAAGACAAAGTTTCATGCAAGCGCATATCTGACAAGATTTCAGAATAATATTCTCGGAGCAAGTCATGAGCTAAAAGTGGGAGGGGAATATGAATATTCTACATTCGAAAACTCGGCATGGAAAGAAAACAATCTCATAATCCATTACAACCAAGGCAATCCTTACTTCTTCGGGTTGAATCCTTCTCCTTCCACCTCCAACTCCGTAGGCAAAGGGGTAATATCTTTTTCGATAGCAAGCGAAGGGGAAGATTCGTATATCCCCAGGTTTGATCTGCAAAGGCTCAGTTTGGTCCTCCAGGACACAATGATATTTGTGCAACGGTTTACGTTGAATCTTGGTGTCCGGTTTGATCGGAGCACCGCCTCGCAATCTTCTCTTCTCAAACTAGCAAGCGGAAACCCTCTCTCTGTGACTCTGGGGGAAACTCTGATAGAACCCGCTGCCAGCTTAAATCCCTACGCCGAATTCCAGGCTGCTCCTTGGAAAAACATGATAACCTGGAATGTTTTATCCCCGCGTTTGGGGTTCGTTTTTGATGTTTTTGGAGACGGGAAAAGCCTGTTTAAGGTCTCCTATTCGCGGTACACGGAGCAGGCGATGCTCGAATATGCTGTTTCCCTCAGTCAGTTTGGACCGTCAAGTTCGCACTCCTTCTATTGGTATGATGAAAATATGGACGCGGCAGTTGATGAGGATGACACATTTATTCCTTATCCTGAAGACTATCGCTTTTATAATCCAAACTTTAACAAAAGCAGAATCGACTCTGATATTATATCTCCCCGTACAAATGAGATCACGATCGGCCTACACCAGGAAATATTCGCTGATTTTTCTGTCCGTCTCACATATATTTCCAAGGATAAAAAAGATATTTATGAAAATGTTCTTTACAATCCTGATTTGGAGAAGGACTGGTACACGACCGAGCAGGATACAGAGGGATTGTGGATACCGTTCCAAACCATCATTCCAGGAATCGATGGATACAAAGACAAATCCATAACAGTCTATTTTCCATCGCCTGATGCTCCTCTTCTTTTTGAGCGTTTCAAGAATGTCCCTGAACTCAGCAGGAAATACCGAGGATTCGAAATCGCATTCAAAAAACGCATGTCCCATAACTGGCAACTGGCGGGTTCTGTAACTATGAGCAAAACAACAGGTAACATCGGTCTAGGCTATTTTGCAAGTTCCGGAGCAACCATGGCTGCGGATACACCCAATTATTTCTTGAATATCAAACAGGATGCCAGGCTGGATTACGATCGTCCCCTCATCTTAAAACTTGCCGGTACCTATAGGTTTCCGTTCGATATTTACATGAGTTTTTTCTACCTGTATACCAGCGGAACTCCCTGGGCCAGGAGTGTTACGATCTTTCCCCCTTCTCAGGATGGAACAGAAAACACCGTGGCAGCCTTGCCAGTGACGGTATTGCTTGAGAATCCAGGGACAAGACGAACAGACGCACTCGAAAACCTGAATATAAGGATCGAAAAAGAATTCACCCTGTCCCGCTCGAAAAAAATAAGCCTTTTATTCGATGTTTTTAACGTATTGGGAAAACAGTATCAGATCCTCGTCAAAAACGATGGAGGCTTTTGGTATCCTTCCGAGGAAGGTTCCACAAACGGCATCCGAATCGTAGATCCCAGCTACAAAAAGGTCACATCGCTCCAAGGAGCAAGGTCTTTCCGCCTGGGATTGAACCTCAAATTCTAGGGATGGAGCGTTTTTTTTAGAGATTTAAATTCATCCGGTGTGATGTTCCCCCACACATAAGGAAAAACTATCTTGTTATGGAGAAGCGGATCGACCTTCTCCTCCAGGTATCCTTTGGACACGATCTTTTTCCAATCAGCAGTGCCTGGAATCGGTGAAAAATAGGCCAAGCGTGGCTGTGCGCCGAGGCTACACACATTCAGAATTCCTTCTCTTACTCCTGAAACATCCTGATCGGGGAGACCCACCATCAAATAAACGTTAATCTGCTCCCTCCTAAACCCGGCCCTTTCCAGATGATCCAACGCTTTGCCCAATTCATCGGAAGAGACTTTGGGACAAGATTCCTTGATCAATGTTTCTTCAAATGTTTCCTGACTCAGATAGAGAGACTTAAAACCTGCCTGCTTGAGAAGCAGTGCCAACTCATAGTCGACCTCACCCACATGAAGACCGTTCGGTGTGTGAAACGACAGGGCAAGTTTTTTTTGAATGAATCTTTTCAGTATCGGGATGATGTGTTTCTGCTTGTTTAGAAGGAGGGCATCGTCATAAAAGGCTATATTTGTCGCTTTGTACAACTTGCACAGAACTTCCAGCTCATGGACAACAGAATCTGCGGACCTTTGTTCAAATTTCTCGCTGAGCAAAAAACTGGCACAAAAAGAACAGCGCAAAGGACATCCTCGTGACGTGAGCAAAGGCAAAGAGCTCTTGTTTCTTAAAAGAGCAAAAGCAGGAAATGGCATTCGGTCAAGAGTTTCGATCCTAGGATCAGGGCATGTCCCATCCCCTAGAACTTCGTTTATCAAAGAAAAAATCTTATTCTCACCGGGTCCTTTGCAAATCATATCCACTCCCGTTTGGGCTAAAGCATGGTGGGGCAAAAGCGAGGGATAGACACCTCCTAGTATGATCGGAACCCGGCCAAATTTTTTCCGAACCTGCTCTACCACCGCTTGCACACCCGGGTACCAGTAGGTCATCGTGCACGTCAGCAAAACGAGATCAGGCGGCACTGCCTGATCCAGTTCGTCCACAAAGAGCGCCAAAGGAATACCATACCGTGAAAACTTCCTCGGAATGTTTGCCAAAACTTGAGGCTTGGAAACATCTTGTTTCAAAAAAGGACCTCGTCCATCTTCTTTAGTGTGGAGCTTCTTTGTGAGCAACGGGTGGTACCGGTCCAAACAATCGATGAAGCTTAGTGTGAAGTTTGAGTGTTTTTTCAACAGCGCAGCGATATAGAGTAGACCTAAGGGCTTCATCCAAAAATCATACGCAGTAAAATCATAAATCCAGGGATTTATCAGAAGGATGTTTTTCTTGGAAGGCATTCCCTAATACATGGAGTACTGTGGTGCGGAAGGTGGGACTCGAACCCACACAGCCGTTAAAGGCCATAAACTCCTGAGGCTTACGCGTCTACCAATTCCGCCACTTCCGCACCTTTTTTTTAGGCGGCCTCTAAGGATGCTATTATAAAACGTTGGCTCTCTAGAGTAAAGCTTTTAGGGCTTGACAAATGGAAAAGCAACTCCTATTTTAACAGTGAGTGTTTTACTCTTTTTTTTCTCATCCCATAATCAAAATACTTCTATATTTTTTCTCCCAACATTTGTATTAGGAGGCCATATGAAATTATCGAGCCGGGAGCAAATCGCTTCTCTCTCCAAATTTAAAAGCGACCGATTCCTCACCACATCCTTTTATCTCAACACCGATAAAAGCCATTTGACAAAGAAACAAATCACGCTTTCTATCAAAAATCTCCTCAACAATTACAAGACAACCGTAGAAAAGGCAAACTTAGGGAAAACTAAAACGGAATCCTTAAAACAAGATTTGGACAAAATCAGCCTGTTCTGCAAGGAAAAGCTCAATTCTCACACTCTTGTGGGATTGGCCATTTTCTCCTGCGGGAAAGAAAAATTCTGGGAGGTGTTCGAGCTTCCCAACCCCCCGCGGAACAGAATCCTAATGGATCAGGATCCCTATGTCCGTCCGTTATCCGCCATTTTAAACGAACACCGCAGAATTTGTTTGCTTGTGTTCGACCGCAAAGAGGCCAAATGGTATGACCTGTTTATGGGTGAAATCTCTCTTCTTGACCGAATAGAAGGCAATGTTCCCAGTAAAGTAAGGGAAGGTGGTTGGGAGGGCTACGAATCAAAGCGTATCGAAAGACATATCGCAACACACCTGCACGATTATTTCAAGAAGATGGCCAAGAAGACATTCACACTTTTTAAGGCAAACAATTTTGAATGGTTTTTTTTGGGATGCAACGACGAATATGGCCAAGAGTTTGGACCTCTTCTCCATCCTTACCTTCAAAAACGCCTCAAAGCCCGGCTAAGATCAAAACCCGGCGATCCTACCAGCAAAATTCTTAAGGAAGCATCCACCCTGGAAAAGAAGCTAAAGAATCAGGAAGAGAACCAAATTCTTAATTATTATATTTCTGTGCTGGAAAAAGGGGGATTGGCCATTTCGGGATTAAAGGACACATTAAGGAGTCTTAACCAAGGAGGTGTTCAAACGCTTTTGATCACTCGGTACTTTTCCAAACCTGGAAAAGCTTGTCCGAAATGTGATTTCCTTTTTGTCGACGAAATCAAATGTCCTTCCTGTTTGCGAAAAACTGAACCTCTTATGGACGTTATTGACGAGGCCATCGAATCGGCGATGGATAAAAAAGCACATATCATACATATGGATCCCCCATCAAAACTCTCCAGGTATGGAGATATAGGGGCTCTCCTCAGATATAAAGTCTAATCCTGAATTATTTATAAAAATTGTCGATTCCATTCTTCACTAAAAAATTCAAATTCTAAAATCCAAAAAATCTCATATTCGACAATTTTTCCCCTTCGGGCGAGCCGATCTCACTACATCGGCTTCGTTGCAGCCCACTTGCGGTAGTTCACTACAGCTGCGTGAGCCACTGCCTTGCCGCTGCAGCAATCTAGGCCCGTGAATAATCCAGGCTCCTGGATTAGTTAAGTTTAGGCTTTTTTCTGTTTGAAAGATACCCGGTCGAGCAGGCTGTACATAATCGGGATCACGAACAACGTGAGCAGGGTTGTGGCGATCAGGCCGCCCACAACCGTTATGGCCATCGGAGCCCGCATCTCCGCTCCTTGTGATGTGCTCAGCGCCATCGGCAACATTCCGAGGATTGTGGTGAAGGCGGTGATCAGAACAGGCCGCAATCGCACAGTGCAGGCTTGAAGTATGGCTTCCTTTTTTTCAACACCACGCCGCTTCAGTTGGTTGATGTAATCCACCATCACAATGCCATTATTCACAGCGATTCCTCCCAGCATGATAAAGCCGATAAGCACAGGCAAACTGATAGGCTTTCCTGAAACGAGGAGGGCCACAACCACACCAAAAAGCGCCAGCGGAATGGTAAACATGATCACAAAGGGATGACGGAAGGACTCGAACTGGGAAGCCATGATCATGTACACAAGAAGAATAGCCAAAGCAAAAGCAGCGGCCATAATCACAAAAGCCTCCTGCATATCCTCGTACTGGCCGCCAAACTCGATAAAATAACCAGACGGTAGACCTCGTTCCACTCCGCCGATCCTCTGTTTTATATCTTTCACAACACTTCCCAAATCTCTTCCGGCAATGTTTGCCAGAACTGTAACCACCCGTGCCTGATTTTCCCTGTCGATCTGGATAGGGCCTTCTCCCCTGGATATGGAGGCTACCTGATCCAACCGCACCATCTGGTTCATCGGTGTTAGAATCGGAATATTTTCAATATCATCCAAGCTGTCACGAGATTGTTTTTTAAACCGGACGCGGATGTCGACCTCATCATTCCCTTCTCTGTAACGGGTGGCAACCCTCCCAAGAGAGGCCGTTTGAATCGTATTGGCGATTTGGCTCACCATCAAACCCATTCGAGAGGCCTGCTCGCGATTGATCCGGATATGGTATTCTGGTTTGCCTTGGGCAAAGGTATGCGTGATGTCCCTCAATCCCTCAACATCCTGAATCCTATCCACGATATTATCTGCAACCTCTCTCAGCTGATAGATATCCTTCCCGAAAACTTTAATTTCAACCGGAGCACTAGATCCGCCCATCATCATCTGGCTCATATCCATGACTTCAAATTTCACTCCCTTTAGCTGGGGTAGTTTTTTTCGAATTCTTTCCATAATTTCAAGATCTGAATCTTTTCTTTCGGTTTGCGAAACCAGTCCCACCCAAATGATCCCTTCATGGGTTCCCGAGTTGGAAAATCCTCCTGCAAGGTCAGAGGGATCTTCCTCAGCCGCAGATCCGATCTGGGCAGATACGGTTTTCACTTCAGGTTGTTGCACCAACAACTCTTCCACCATTTGGGCCACACGGTTGGTTTCTTCAATAGAGGTCCCTACGGGCATCTTGACATTTAGGATAATCATATCTTGATCTTGTGAAGGCATGAACTCGGTACCCAAGAAAGGGATGATGACAAAGGAAAGCAAAAACAGTCCCAGAACACCGGCAAGAACCAAACCTCTCCGTTTCAGGGATTTTTGCAGGAGTTTCCGGTAAAAATTCCTGGCTCTTTCAAATTCTACCTTCCTCACAGTTTTTCCCTCGGCATTCTGATTTTTGTTGGCTTTAAAAATAAGAGACGCCACCATCGGAACGATAGTAAGAGCCACAAATAAAGATGCCAACAGCGCAAATGTAATGGACAGGGCCAATCCTTGTGTGAGCTTCCCAGTGATACCTTTAGCAAAAACCATCGGAAAAAATACCGCTATGGTGGTCAGGGTGGACGCCGTTATGGCCATTCCCACTTCAGAGGCCCCTTTTTTCGCAGCTTCATTCCTATTTTTCCCCTCTTCCAAATGACGAAAGATGTTTTCGATAACGACGACCGCATTATCCACAAGCATACCGATACCTAACGCTAAACCTCCAAGAGTCAGAAGGTTAATGGTGTAGCCGGCAAGATAAAGGGCAATGAAGGTCGTGATCACAGAAAGAGGAATGGCCAGAGCAATGGTCAATGTGGGGCGCCAGTTTCGGAGAAAAACGAACAGAAAAAATATGGCCAGAATGCCACCAACGAGAGCGTTGCTTCCTGTTCTGTTAATAACCTGCTGGATCATATCCGCCTGATCCATGAACGGCCAGAATTCAATATCTTTAGGAAGGTTTTGTTGGATTCTTGCCAATTCCTCCTTTACAGCATTGGCCGTAATGACCGTGTTTGCTCCCGACCGTTTGTTTATCGTATAAATGATTCCTTTTTCTCTCTGTATACGGGACATGAAACGGGCTTCCTTCAATCCGTCTCGTACCTCAGCCACATCTCTCAAGTATATGGGCTGGCCGTTCTGTGCAGACCCCACTATGGTTTTTTCAATATCCTCCACACTACCGAACTCTCCGATAGTTCTGATTAGAAACTCTGCATGTCTTTCGACGACATGACCGGCAGGAAGGTTCAGATTCTCCATCCGAAGGGCCAAAAGAATCTGATCAAGGGAGAGATTGAGTGATTCAAGCGCTGCTTTATCCACATCTACCAAGATCTCTCTCACTTCCGTCGAGAAAACCTGGACAGAGGCAACACCGTCAATTCTTTCGATTCTTGGAGCCACTTCGTCCTCGATGATCTCCTTCAGCTCTACCGTGGGCCTATCCGCAGTGATCCCTCCAAAAACGATAGGAAATTGTGAAAAATTGAACTTCACCACCAAAGGATCAGCGGCTTCTTCTGGAAGATAGCTTTGGTAGAGGCCTATTTGATCCCGAACATCCTGGGCGGCAAAATCCAAATTGGTTCCCCATTCGAATTCCACCATGATGACCGAAGCTCCTTCTATAGTTAGAGAATTGACCTTTTTCACACGATTTACCGAGTTTATAATCTGCTCCAAGGGCCGCGTGATCGTGTTCTCGATATCTTCGGAGGAAGCTCCCCTATAAGTGGTTATGACCGATACAGTCGGAAATTCAAGATCGGGAAAAAAATCCAGGCCGAGTTGGAAGAAGGCGATAGTGCCTAACACAACCAAGATCATGGCCAGCATGGCCGTGGTGACTTTTCTGTTTACAGAGAATTCAGGTATTTTCATTGAATAACCTCTTTAATCTCTATCTTCGACCCATCCTCCAAACCATAGTTACCTTCCACAACAACAAGATCTTTTTCTTCGATTCCCAAAATCACTTCCACTATGTCCGTATTCTGGAGACCTAAAGATATCTCCTTTCTCACAACCGTATTATCATGCTGGACAACAAAGACATACTTATTCTCGATCACGGCAATCTGGGGAATGACCAGGGCATCTTCATGGATGCTGATCTCGAGCGTTACCTCGCCAAAAGTGTTGGGCCGCAACATGAGGCCAGAATTATTCGCCGTGATCTGCACACCAAATTTTCTTGTCAACGGATCGGCAGCGAGGTTCACGATAGACACCCGACCGCGGAAAATGCGGTCAGGGAAAACATCCACACGCATAAGAGCAGTCATGCCTTTTTTAATGCGAGCGATATCTTGAGAAGACACCTCGGTTTCGATTTTCACACGCGAAAAATCCATCAATGTCAAAACGCCGCTCGAGGGGGAAAATCCTCCCATCAACGGATTGATCACATCCCCAACTTCCGCGTTTTTAGACGCGATAACTCCGCTGAATGGGGCTTTCATGATGGAAACGTCCAGATTGTGATTGGCTAAATTCAAGGCAGCTCTCGCCTGCTGGAGCTGTGCATCAGCAGCATCATAGGCAAGTTTGAGCTGTTCGTATTGCTGTTCGGACACGGCATTCTCCGACTTTAAACGCTCCATCCTCTCCATGTTTCGCTGTGCATCTTTATAATTGGCCTCTGCTACGGCAAAACCGGCCTTAGCCTGTTCCATCTGGAGGCGTATGGCTCTTGTATCCAACTCAGCGAGCAGTTGATCCTTCTGGACCCTGTCTCCTTCTTCCACATAGATCTTGGCGATTTTCCCGCCCACATCAGGCATGATGTTGATTTTGTTCCAAGCTTCGATTTGACCTGTATAAAACAACTTCTCAGAAATTCTCTGTCTCTTGGCTTTGAAAACCTTCACAGGGGCCGTCGCTAAGGACGCCTCCTCAACTTCCTCTGTTTTCTGGGGGGGCTGACAGGACAGCATAAAAAACGCAAGGATGGATACCACTAAAACTTTCGATCTTGTGCTTTTTAACATTTCATTCCTCCGATTTTATCAATCATAATCTTCATATCCGACGCCCATGGCTCTGTCCAATTCGGCAACAGCCACGCCATAATTGTATAGAGCCTGAGAATAATTCACCTGTGCCTGGCTGTAGGCAGCTTCAGCGGAAATGACATCTAGTGTCATTGCCATTCCCTCGGAATAATTCAACTGGGTGATCCGAAGACTTTCTTTAGCCTGTTCCGTGTTTTTTTCCTGTGAATGCAAGGTTTCCTTGGCTTCTTTCAGCAATAACACAGCCTGTCTGACTTCGAATTCCACAGCATCTTGGAGAGCCTTTTGATTTAACTCGATTTCCCGGATCATAGACTTTGATTGTGCAATTTGGGCCGATTCTTTGAACCCGTTAAAAATCGGGATATTCAAGACAAGGTTAACCGCATAAAAAGATGACCATCTATCTTTCCCAAAATTCAATTTATCCGACCAGAAACTGTAATTTCCTGATACGGCCAGCGAGGGCAAATATCCTGCTCGAGAAAGTTTCAGGGATTCCCTTGCCATTTTTCTCTGGAAGTCAAACTGCCTCACTTCGGGCCTCTGGGCCAATGCGGTGGTTATACATTCTCCCAAATCGGGTTCCAACGGTTCATAGCTTAGAGCTCCCTCGATTTCCACGGACTGGGAAAGGTCCATACCCAACATGGTTTTCAAGCTGAGTTCGGAAATCCTGAGGTGGTTCTTAGCTGCTATCACTTCGGGCTGCATGTTGGTCAGCCGAACCTCTGACCTCAAAAGATCCATTTTTGAAGCCATCCCCACTTCGTACATGTTTTTCACATTCCCCAAGTTTTCCTCTGCAACCCGAACAGCTTCCTCTGCCACAGACACGAATTCCTTGGCCAGAAGATGCCCGTAAAAAGCTCGTTTGGTGTTAAAGACCGTTAAATGTTTGGACTGCCTCACAGCCTCTTTTGTGGATTCCAGATTATATTTAGCTTGTTTAAATCCGGAAGTTAGACGTCCGCCCGTAAAAAGAGGGAGGGACAGGGACATGGCAAACTGGTAATCTCTGGTGAAGTCTATCTCAACCCGCTGAGGGGGTTCCCCAGGTATAAAGGATGGGAACTCCAATTCCATCGACTTTTCATCCAGAGTGTGTTGTCCCTGGGCATTCAGAGAGGGCATAAATCCAGAAGCCGCTTCTCGAAGTTTAGAGTAAGCGGCATCGACTCTCTCTTCTGCCGCAAGATGATAGGGATTTTGTGCCAGAGCAATCCGGACACTTTTCTCCAAAGTAAGAGTCAGTCTTTCCTGAGAGAAAGACATTTGTATAAGGAACAGTTGAACAATAAAAATGAGTAAGATCTTTCCCTTCTGCATTTTCAATCTCCTTTTGTGGACTTTTTTTGCCTTTTTATTCCCTTTAGGAAAAAAGAATGGAGCAAATCGGTTGTCTCCTGGATGCTGTATTTTTTATCCTGGATAGGACCTCGGAAGTAAAAACCTCTTAGCAGGGATCCCAGAACAGCACTGGCATCATGAACATCCATATCGCGGAATTCACCGGCTTCCACACCTTCTTTAATGATTTCACTTATGACACCTGAAATCTGCTCCATCTGGGATTTGATCTCTGGAGAAATATCGGGATGAAAGTCAGCATGAACAACATGAGAGCCAGAGTTTGTTTTAATGAGTTTTTTCATCGCGGCCTTCTCCATGAATAATATGCGTGAGAGATTTTTCTTTTTATGATAGGTGGAAACGATGAAGCCGATCAGTTCCTTTATTTTTTTTTCTGCGCTCAATTCTTTTAGTCGAATTTTTATTATTCCGTTATAACTTTCTTTAAAAGAACTATAGATTATTTCGAAAAAAATATCGCTTTTGCTCTTAAAATAGCGGTAAAGTGTGGCCTTGGAAAACTGAGCCTCATCAGCGATATCATCGACCGTGGCAAGCCTATACCCTTTTTGAACAAAAACCTTTTCTGCCGCCTGGAGAATAAAACGCCTGTTCTCCTCCTTCCGGTGGAGCTCTCTTTCTTTTCTTAGGTTTTTCTCGCCCATTTTTGCACCTATTAGTTTTAATACTGAACTTTATAGTATAATGTCTAAACTACTCAGTTAGAATAGCAGAATTTATCTTCTCAGTCAATAAGGCTCAAGCTTCCGCTATTAGGAATGTCCCTTTTTTTGGTATAGAATTATTTTACTATTTGAGGGGGACTAAAGGGGGACGGTTCTGTTTTTTTTAATCGGGATCAAACTTTCACAATGGGCTTGACTTATATAGAGCAGTAATAATCTTGAAAATTGTCCAAAATCAAGGCTTAGTCACTAAAAAAATAGAACCGTCCCCTTTTTATCGGCTTAGGTTAGGAGCGGGGGTGATATTTGTTGTAAGCCTCCCTCAGATGCTTTCGGCTGACATGCGTATAAATCTGAGTGGTGGTGATTTGGCTGTGCCCGAGCATGAGCTGGACCGAACGAAGATCGGCTCCCCTTTCTAAAAGATGAGTGGCAAAAGAGTGACGGAGAACGTGGGGGCTGATTTTTTTCTCTAAACCTGCCTGTCTGCCATAGCCCTTCAGCATCTTCCAGAATCCCTGTCGGGTAAATGCCCTTCCCCTTGACGATAAAAAGAGAGAAGGATCATCCATTTTCAGAAGTCTGGGTCTGGCCTTGTGAAGATATTCCCTCAAAACTTCCTGAGCAGAATGTCCAAAGGGCACGATCCGTTCCTTGCCTCCCTTTCCCTGGCAGAGAACATACCTCTGCTCCAAGTTTAGTTCCTTGAGTTTGAGAGACACAAGCTCTGATACACGCAATCCTGTGGCATACAACAACTCGAGCATTGCCTTATCTCTTTGGCCGCGGATGTTTTTTTCCTTTGGTTGTGCCAGAAGATTCTTCACTTCCTGTTCTGTCAAAAACTTGGGCAAATTCAACCAGAGCTTGGGAGTAGAAAGGTTTATCGCGGGGCTTTTGGCAATGAGCCCATCCAACACAAGAAACCGGTAGAAGGACCGAGTGGATGATATAAGCCTTGCTAAAGATCGGGAACTGAGGTTGGCTCGGCTATGGTGATGGATGAATTTTATCAAATCTTCTTCTGTTGCTTTCAACCAAGAGATTTTTTCCTTGTTAAAAAAAAGAAAAAGCTTTTTTAAATCCAAGGAATAAGAATGTATAGTATTCGCAGAAAGTCCTTTTTCCACAGAGAGATAATCAAGGAATACACGAAGAATATCCTCAGGAGAGGAAGGTTTTTCTTTCATCGAATAAACGGATTCGCCATTTTTTCTTGTCCGACAGATGTCGCAGGACCGTGCCCGGGAAGAACAATTGTATCATCGGGAAAATTGAAAATCCGGTTGCGGATTGAATCCTCGAGCACACTCCAGGAGCCTCCGGGGAGATCCGTGCGTCCCACTCCACCACAAAACAGCAAATCTCCAGAAAGCAGGAATCCATTCCCCGATAAACTGATACTACCTGGAGAATGCCCAGGCGTGTGAATGACTTCGAGAAAAAAATGACCTATCGGGATAGTCTCGCCTTCTTCGAGGTATCTATCCGGTTTAGGCGATTTTTTGGCTCCAAGAAATAATCCCATGGCTGAGGCAAGGATGTTGCCCAACATTTTGCTATCCGAAGAATGAATACATAAGGGAATATCATATTTCTCTTTTATATCTTTGTTCGCTCCGACGTGGTCAACATGGCCATGGGTATTGATCAAGGTAACAGGCTTGAGACCCAATTCACTGATTTTATGGATTATTTTCTCCGGATCAGCTCCAGGATCCACAACAGCACACTCCAGAGTCTCCTCGCAATACACCAGGTAGCAATTTGTCTCGAGTGCACCGACAATTATCATCTCGTATTTCATCTGTCCCATCATAATTCTTAGCCCTTTTCCAGTCAAGCACAAAACAAATTACCCTTCCCCTTTTTCTCAGCAAAAGCAGCCGGGCAGTTTGGCAAAGAATGCCATTCTTGTTTTTTGGCAAGAAAACATAATATAATCTCTCCAAATGGCTTCCAAACCCTGGCAACTTCAAGTTTTCAAGCGATCCTTGAAAAAGAGGGAAAAACGCCTCCTCCTCGAAAAAGAACTTGTCATAAGCACGGACTCAGTCAACTTGGATTTGGGTTGTGCTCAGGGAACATTGAGTTATTTTCTTCGAAAAAAGGGGGGGATTTGGCTGAGTGCTGACCAGGATTTTCCCAATCTGAAATCAACGCAAAACTTGCTTCGAGAGAATCTAGTCCAACTCGCAGAGGGGCCACTTCCATTCAGGAAAAACTCATTTGATTCGGTGGCAAGTCTGGATTATCTAGAACACCTCGATGAGGATGATTTCTGTCTCGAAGAAATTCACCGGGTCCTCAAAAACAAGGGGCAGCTTATTTTGGCGATCCCCCAAACAGGGAAGCTTTTTTGGCTTCATAAACTTAGGTCTCTTCTGGGACTCAAACTGGAATTCTACGGCCACAAAAGAGAAGGTTACAGCCTGCATGAACTTCGGGCAAAGCTTGAAAAGGCTGGATTTGTTTTACAGAAACATAGGAATTTTTCGCGTTTCATAACGGAATTCTTGGAATTGATCTTGAATTTTGTCTATATCAAGTTTTTCGGCGGAAATGCTCCGATAGATTTGAGAGACGGCCATATACGACCCACAACTTCTGAAGAATTCAGCACCAAAAAAACAACTTTCCGGCTTTATTCTGCGCTCTATCCTCTTGTCTGGCTGATCTCACGTCTAGACAAAGCGTTGTTCTTTCTCAAAGGTTATGGACTCATGATCTGGGCAAAACGAATGGATTGATAGCATCCGATTAGCATGGAGACGAGAAAGAAAATCGGATTTTTCTTGGGACCGATGCTTTTTCTCTTGGCCTATTTTTCGCCCCTTCTGCCCCAAAATCCCAGGGCCCACGACCTTTTGTCTTTGTTTCTGTTGGTAGTGGTCTGGTGGGTAACTGAATGTATTCCTATCCCGGTTACAGCTCTCTTGATTCCTGTATTTCTCACAACTCTCCGTATCTGCTCTGTCGGAGAGGCCTTTGCTCCGTTTGCCAATCCGATCATCATACTTTTTCTAGGAAGCTTTATTTTGGCTCGGGCCATGTGTGTGCATGGCTTGGATCAAAGGCTAGCCTATTCCGTCCTTTCGGTTAAAGGAATCGCCACAAAAAAAACAAGGATTCTTTTTGCCCTGGGACTAACAAGCATGTTTCTTTCGTTATGGATAAGCAACACAGCAACAACTGCTATGATGTACCCGATAGCTTTGGGAGTTTTGGATGCATTCCGGAGTGATAATGAGACAAACAAACAAACCCCGTTCAGTGTTGTTTTCCTGCTTGCTCTGGCTTATTCGTCTTCGATCGGCGGCATAGGAACACCGATAGGAAGTCCACCCAATCTTATAGCCATCGGTTTGCTGGAAAGATTGATCGATTACAGGGTGACCTTTTTCCAGTGGATGATCATGGGTTTTATCATCATGCTTCCCATGTATTTTGTATTGTTTTTTCTGATGCGCTGGAAACTGAGAAAAAGCAATGGGGAGGTTGGTAAAAAAAATGTTATTTTTTCCAAAGCAAATCAAACGGGCTCCCGTCTTTCCGTTGCTCAAAGAAACGTGTTGATCGCATTTTCTGTTACCGTATTTCTCTGGATTTTTCCAGGCTTTGTCTCCCTCGTATGGGGCCGGGAAGCACCCCTATACATCTGGCTTCATGGTCATTTCCCCGAATCTGTGGCAGCCATTATCGGAGCAAGCTTGCTCTTTTTCCTGCCCGTCCGGCTCAAGCAGAACGAGTTTACTCTCTCCATTAAAGAGGCATTGCACATTGACTGGGGAACTCTCCTTCTTTTTGGTGGAGGTCTCTCTCTAGGATTTCAAATGTTTGAAACAGGTTTGGCTGATGCCATCGGAAAATTTTTTATCTCCATGGGAGGAAGCTCGGCCAGCTTATCTCTCATCACACTTTTATCGGTAACATTCAGCGTGTTCCTGACAGAGCTAACGTCCAATACTGCCTCTGCCAACATGTTGATCCCGATTATCATCGCAATATCAAACGCCGCATCGATCAATCCTCTGCCTCCAGTTCTAGGAAGCGCCATCGGGTGCAGTTTCGCATTTATGCTACCTGTAGCAACTCCTCCTAACGCAATCATCTACGGATCGGGCCTGATTCGTCTTCCTCAAATGATGAAAATCGGATTTTGGCTGAATGTGGCAGGAATCATCATCATATGGCTCGGCATCCGGTTTCTCATCCCCTCACTTGGTCTAATTTAATCGGTTCTTTTCCATTTTGTGTGGGCATAATTTTCAGTGTGTTCCATATCCATCAGGCATGTCCGGAGCTCCCTTCTCGGCGGCTGTGGAACTTCGCGCGTCGTGAAGGCTAGATCCTCAATGGCACTGCGGACATACCCGATGTCTTTTTCCATTAGAGCTTACCCAAATAATATGGAAGAGAACCATTTAATTTAATATGTTATAATGAAAAAAATGGAGGTTTTGCTTTCCAAAGAAGTCATCCAGTCTTTTTCTGCTCTTCAATGCGGTCTTTATGATACAAATACGGATGGATTCTTGATCGGACACAAACGGGGAGATATGTTTTTTATAGAAAAAATATTCCCCTCCCAAAAAGGTTTTTTTTCTTCCTACCAGAAATACTTAGCCATGAAACAAAATCTTGATGATAAAATCCTCGGATTTTATTCTTTCCAGACGACCGATAGTAAATTAAAAAAAATCCTGGCTCCGATTGCATATGGAAAAATATTTTTACGTTTTGATCGGGACAAAACCGATCAATGGGTGATAAAACCCTATGCCATCGAGCACGATCAGCATTTTTTCTTACTTCCAATAGATCTCAAATCTGCTCGATGAAGGATAATTTCATGGAAACTTCCTTGACCAGAGATCAGGAAAAATCTTTGCTCCGACTGGCTCGCCAGGCTATCACCCTGCACCTGCAGGAGGGAACATCTCCTGCCATGGAAATAGATGATGTCACTTTCAAACAGAAAAGAGGAGCCTTTGTCACCCTCAAAGTAAAGGATCAACTCCGAGGGTGTATAGGATACCCCAGCCCTCATAAGCCTTTATTCGAGACGATCATCGAGATTGCTATCTCGGCTGCCACCAAAGATTTTCGGTTTTCCCCTCTTGAGCAGAAAGAGCTTCACAAGACCAAAATCGAGATCTCCGTGCTCAGTCAGCCCAAACTCATAAAAGATATCTCTGAAATCGAAGTGGGAAAGCATGGAATTATCATCACCAAAGGTCTCAGCAGAGGCCTCCTTCTCCCTCAGGTTCCGGTAGAATGGGGATGGGACCGGGAGACATTTTTAAGCCACGGGTGCATGAAGGCCGGTATTGAGGAGGACGCCTGGAAAAAAGACTCTCAAATCGAGATCTTTACTGCGCAGGTTTTTTCCGAATAAATCCGATCTAAATCTATTTTTTCTTGAATTTTTTGCTGTTCAGGAGTTCGCGTGCCACCTCTTTATTTTCATCTATGGCATAAAACCACCGGTTATCTGATTCCATATTTATGACATACTCAAGCTCTTCCTTCGCTTTGTCCTTTTCTTTGAGAGCCAGGTAGGTTTCGGCAAGATAAATGCGTGTAAGGGTATCTTCTGGCCCGTATTCCTTGGATTTCAACAGATGCTCCAAGGATTTCTTTTTATCCCCACCCGCAAATCCCGGAAGTTTGAAAAACACCCGGCCCAAAACCCGGTCCGGTCCTCCATCCTCGTAGGAAGGATCCAACTCAATAACCTTGTTCATCGCATTTTTTATGGGTTTGACCAAGGACAAACTCTTAAGCACTCCTCGGGTTTCTCCAACCTTACCATGATTCACTCCCAACCAGTAGTGGCCATCGGGTTTTTCCGGCTCCAGCGACACAGCTTTTTCAGCGTAATAAACGCCTCTGGCAAAAATACCTTTTTTTTCTTTCTTTTTTTCTGTGTGTTCCCCGATATAGTACAAAATCCTGGACACTCTCCATAAAACATCGTATTTGCTATCCGTCAGGCCAAGAGACTTGTGATAGAGCATTTCCGCTTCCTTAGCAGTTGCCATATCTTTCATTTCGCTGCAAAACTGATCTGCCTGCACGATCAATTCCTCGGCAGTCTGAGGGAATGAAAAAGAAACGAAACAAAATACAGCCAGAAACGCCAGGATTCCTCTTTTTTTCATTATCATCTCCTTTATTGCTTGGATTCCGAGTATATATAACACAAAATCCGTTCCTATGACAATCGAATCTGGGCTAGCTAAAAAAATTGTCAGCTTTTTGATCCAGCTCAATCATATATTCTTTCACTTCCCGGAGCTTTTTCCCCATCTCCTGATTGTTCAAATTTGATTCAACAGATATGGGGTTTCCGTAGATAGCCACAAATCTTGTGAACGGTTTCGGTATCAAAAGCTTGTCCCAGGATTTCAAGTTTTTTCTTTTGGAACTCGAAAACGTAAATGGTACAAGATAGGCGCCTGTTTCTTTGGCTAACTTCACTGCTCCAGGTTTCAATTCTCTGCCGGGCCCCCGAGGACCATCCGGGACAATGATCAACTCTCCTCCCTTCTCTAGTTCTCTCTTCATTTCATTCCACGCTTTTATGATGCTATGAGAACTGGAACCCCGCAGCGCCTTGTATCCCCATCTGGCAATGATCTGAGCGATGATTTCGCCATCTTCACTCGGACTGACCAGAGGCATGATCCCCCTCCGGCGGAAAAAATACGGGGCATAAAAGATCCTGCCATGCCAAATAAGAATGATCACTGGTTTCTTCTGGTTTCTCAGTTTTTTGTACTGCTCTTCTCCCAAAACAGTCGTCCGGGCAGACTTAGCCCACAACCATAAAATCCATTTCCCAAAGATTCCAGTCAAGTTGTGCCGGATCTTACGAAGTGCAGACATCTGTCACAATAATATACAAAATTCTCCAAAAACACAAAAGGCAGTCAGGAATTTTAAGCATCTTTTTTTCCGTGATAAATAAGGCTTTTTGGGATGGTTGAAGCGACCATTGAAGATTTAGCCATTACGACCCGTTCTTCGAGGGAATCTGATTTTGTCAGACGGCGAGGATGTATTGAGCACGACTTTACTAAAGGATTAGAGATCCGGACAATCATAGGAACAGAAGCTAGAGTGGTAGAGATTGGGAGTTAAGGTGCGCAGTTCAGAGCCGCCGAGAAGAGCGGTGAGGGAATGGCGTTAAAAATCTTCACGGAAGCAAAACCATTCCTAAAAGCCTATATGAAGCCTTTTGATATCACGGAAAAAAGGATGCTTCCAAGACAAGGAGAGATGGAGATTGCTTCACTGCGTTCGCAATGACATTAAAAATTTATCAATGAGCATGCCAAGGAGAAATCCGACTAAGCTTAGGGCTAATCCATAAGGCACGGAAAAGGGCCATGCCGGCCAACGCAATGAGAGAATCCCTATCTCACAGAAAAAACCGATAAGGGCAAATCCGCTGCCCAGGACAAGGCTTAAAAATCCGGCAGATGGCCATTTTTTATTCAGGAAAACCATGGAAACACCAGGAATAAAAAATCCCACTGCCATAATCTCTGAGGCTAAGCCCAGAGTTTTTAGAATGCTTTGAAACTGAGTAGCCACCAGGAAAGCCAGCGCCGCAACAATAAATGTCGAAATCCGGCTTACCAACAAGACGTTTCCATCTCTTTTTCGAGGAAAAAGCTGAAAATAGACATCGTGGGTCATCGACATGGCCCCCGCATTCACACCCGTATCCATCGTGGACATGATGGCTGCCACCACAGCTACAAAAAGGATCCCTCCCAGGATTTTTCCTGTTTTATTCGCGATGATCGCCGACAGCACTGGTCCTCCTGCTTCTTCCACAGAGACGAAAGGTAGAGAAAGAAGCCCAATGCCGACAATGATTCCGTATATTAGAAAGAGTGTGATCGAGGTTGCCACAAGGCCTTGCCGTGCGCTTTTCACACTTCGGGCTGCCTGTATTCTCTGCCAAGCGATCGGAGAAACCACCCAGGCCAAAACAAAGGAAAGAGCAATCAGGGAATTCGTTTTGAAATGGGCAAAAAAAGAGAAATATTCAAGCTTGCCAAAAGTTTGAACCGCTTGAGAAACGTCCTGAAATGTCGAGGATCGCATGAGAAAGAAAAAAAGACCAAAAATCCCCCCAAATAGAAAGAAAAATTGTATCCCGTCCGTGAAGACAACAGAAAAAAACCCTCCTAGAACAGAATAGATTAGCACGACAACTGTTCCGATCACCAAACAAGAAAAATAGGAAGTATCGAGAAACACCTGTAAAAAATTCCCGAGAGCCACCATTTGAGAAGATGCCAAGAGAATCATGTACCAAATGATCAACACAGATGCCAAATGCCGGACAGTACGGCCATAACGCAATTCCACGAGATCGGGCAGAGTAAGGATGGAAAGTTTCCGGATAGGACGAGCAAGGAAAAGATAAAAAATCAGAACCGTCAGCAGGGCAGGCACACCCATCACCCAAAGCGAGCTCACACCTTCTTGGTATGCTTCATCCACAGAAACAAGGAACGATGTGGCACCTATCCATGAAGCGACTAGGGTGAGGAAAATCCAGGAAGCGGAAAGGTCCCGCGAAGCAAGAAAAAAATCCTCGAGGCTGCTCATTCTCTTCGTGAAAACCAATCCCACACCCAGGAGAATCACAAGATACGCGGCCAGAAAAAGAAAATAGTCCAAAGCCATGAGAGAATATATAACACCCTTCCTAATTAGGGTCAAACCTTGACATTAATAATTCGGTACCTGTCCCCGAATTATTAATGTCAAGGTTTGACCCCAATATGGTATAATCTTGGTAGCATGAAGCGCATATGTTTGATTCTGCTCCTCGCTCTCTTCTCTTTTGCCCAAACAGCAGAGGATGTAGCATCACAACTGGAAGAGACCCTTGATTCCACCCAAACTTTTGAGGCAAGATTCGAACACAATTTTTATTCGGCGGTCATCTCCACCCCATTGAAGGAAAAGGGCAAGCTCTACTTTCGAAAACCTGACTCGATGCGATGGGAATACACAGACCCTGAACATAACATTTATCTCTTCGAGGGCGACAAGTATCAATGGTATTTTGCCGAAGACAATCAACTCATGCGTGGTTTGATCTCCGATGAAGGACAGGAATCGGAAATTCTGCATCTTCTCACTGGTCAGAAGAATCTTTTGGACTTTTATTCAATCTCATTCAGCCCTTTTCCCACTGACAATCCTCAAAATGCCCAGATAAAACTAATCCCCAAACAAGATGAGGATGGATCCTACCTTCTTCTGGAACTGGACAAAAAAAAATGGCTGATCCATAAAATTATCTTTATGGACTGGGAGGGCAACAAAACAGAATTTCAATTTAGCCGGATCAAAGTCAATTCTTCTCTTCCCAAAAATATCTTTGAATTAAAGCTTCCAACTGATGTCGAAATCATCGAACGCTACTAAAAAACCTTTTTTGCACAAATCCGTATTTAAATCTGAGGGCTCGAAGTCCTCCACTGAAGAAGACCGAAAACTAGTCAAACGGACACTCCAGGGTGATAAACAGGCATTTGAGATGATTTTGAACAAACACCAACAACCTCTTTTGAATTACATCGGGCGCATGGTCGGAAACCGAGAGCTTGCGCTCGATTTCACACAGGAGGTTTTTATCAAAACTTACACTTCCCTCTCCACCTACCAGCCCCAGTTTAAATTCAGAACGTGGTTGTTTAAAATTGCCTCAAATTACATCATAGATTTCTGGCGAAAAAAAAAGATCGATGCCTTTTCGATCGATCAAACAGGAAAACGAGAAGATGACAGACCCCCTTTTGAAATCCCATCAGATGAGCCATCGATTTGTGCCCAATTCGAGTTGGTTGAATTGAGAGGCAAGATCGAGAAAGCCCTTGACAAACTCCCCCTCCAACTCAGAGAGTTGTTCGTGTGGCGACATATCAACGAATTCAGTTACGATGAAATTGCCGAAATAAAAGAAATCCCCGTGGGAACAGTAAAAAACAGGGTTTTCCAATCAAAAGAACTCATTCGTCAGTTTCTGGAGGAACAGAAATGAACTGCCTTCGTATCGATCAGGTTTATCTTTTCTTAGAAGGAGAACTCTCTTCCGAAGAAAATCGATCGATAGAAGATCATATTTCCTCATGTGAAAAATGCCGAAAAGCTGTCGAAGAGAGAAAGCTCCTTGTTGAAGCCTCTCAAAGTCTGCCCGTATGGGAAACTCCTCAAGATTTCACCCAGCGTGTCCTTGCACACATCTTTCCAAAAAGAATTACGCTTCGTGACTGGATCGTCACGGCTTCCATCGGATTATCCTCGGCAGTATTGGCGTTTTTTGTTGTTTATCTGATATCCGGGCATAACCTTGCCGACCTGTTTATCAATCTGAACCGAACGGGATTAAGCCTTTTCCAGAATATCGTTGTTGTGATGGTCAAAACGGCAAAATTGATATCCGTTGGTATCCAAGTTATCCTCAAAATCGTTTCGCTGATTTTAAAGGGATTCGCCAGCCTCACGACCATCCTGAGCCCCGAACTCCAAATCGGGCTCATCGCATTCTCTGTAATCTTCACTGCCCTGTTGCTATTTGGAGCTAAGAGAAAATTATTAACTGGAGAAAAAGCATGATGAATAAAAAAATCTTTTGCTTGGCAATCCTCTTCCTATTTTTCGGTCTTATTCCTCTTCAAGGCCAAGGATTTGTCTTTAAGAAAGATATCGTCGTGGAGGAAGGCGAGACTCAGGACAACGTCATTTCCTGGGGCGGAGAAATCCGGATAGAAGGGACAGTGACAGATAGTGTGATTAACTTCGGCGGTACGATTATCATCGAAGGAGAAGTAGAAAAAACGGTCGTAGGCTTTGGATCGGATATCATACTGAAATCCACAGCAAGAATCCAAGGCGATGTTCTATCTCTGGGAGGAACACTCGACAAAGATCCCGGAGCTATCATAGAAGGAGATACCGTCTATTTTAGCACGTCGGATGAAGTCTCTAAATTTTTAAAGGAAGGTTTTGCCGGAGTGCTCGGATTCTCCTTGCTTCCGTTATTGATCATATTTAAGCTAATCACTCTAGTCATTTGGTTTATCCTGGCAATCCTTCTCGTGGCCATTTTCCCTAAACAGATATCTTTTGCGTCTAATCAAATTCGAACATCCTTTTGGCCGATCTTTGGAACTGGAATTCTGAGCATTATCATCTTTACAGGATTGATCATTTTTTCCGTTTTTCTTTGTTTCATCCTGATAGGAATCCCGATACTGTTGGCTCTCGCTGCCGTCGGAATCGTCATCAAGATTTTTGGCCGGGTGGTTATTTTTTATTTCCTGGGAGACTGGATATTCAAGGCTTTTGGAGGCAAGCAAGCCTCAGGGCTCCTTGCAGTGATTCTTGGACTTCTCCTCTTCGGATTGCTCAGCTTCATTCCCGTCATCGGCTCTCTGTTCTCATTTGTCTTGAGCATCATCGGATGGGGAGTCGTGATCCGCACGAAGTTTGGATCGGCAGAGAATTGGTTCAAACGGAAATGATTCTGCTGCCTTAGAGTTCTAATATTTCTTTTTTTTTGACGTCGGCCAGTTCTTCAATTTTCTCTATGTATTGATTGGTAATCTCCTGGAGTTTGTCATAACCCCAAAATTTATCATCCTCGGTTATTTCTTTTTCTTTCTCCAAAAACTCAATCTCATCTTTGGCCTCTCGTCTCATGATGCGGATGGCTGTTTTTTCTTCTTCCTGCAAGGCGCGGATGTGCCTGGCGAGATCCTTTCGTCTATCCTCATCGAGCGGAGGAACCGGAACCTTCAATTGTTTGCCGTCATTTATCGGATTAAGTCCCAGATCGGCACTCTGGATGGCTTTTTCGATGTTTTCCAAAAACGAAGGGTCATAGGGTTGAATGGTGATTAGAGTAGGGTCCGGCACACCCAGTGTGGCAACTTGATTTATCGGGGTTTGAGTCCCATAATAATCGACCTTGATGTCCTCAAAAAGGCTGAGATTGGCCCGGCCGGTCCTCATTTTACTCAATTCTTTACGAAAATGCTCAGCCGATATTTTCATCTTTTTTTCGATCTCAATCAGTGTTTCCTTTACCATTCCTCTTCCCTTTCTATATTAATTCAGAACTTTATTGAACTTTTGTTCCGATTTTTAAGCCCAAGACAGCTTTCTTGATATTCCCACTCTTTTTTAGATTAAACACCACTATAGGAAGGTTATTCTCTTTGCAGAGCGAAATCGCCGTGGCATCCATAACCTTTAAACCCTTCTTTATGACATCCAAATATTTGATCGTGCTGAATTTCTTTGCTTCTTTATCCAACATCGGATCCGCCGAAAACACACCATCCACCTTTGTGGCTTTTAGGACGACTTCTGCACGAATCTCCAAGGCACGCAATGCGGCGGCTGTGTCTGTCGTGAAAAAAGGGCTCCCGATACCTGCAGTAAAAATAACGACCCTTCTCTTCTGGAGATGTCGGATCACCCGTTCCTTGATAAACGGTTCCGCCACAGCCTTTACCTCGATGGCAGAAATATGTCGCGTGAAAACTCCGATTTTTTCCAAGGCATCCTGAAGAGCAATACCATTCATTATCGTGCCCAACAATCCCATGTAATCGGCCGAAGCTCTATCGATTCCGGCCTCTGTGCCACGAATACCACGGAAGATATTTCCGCCACCGATCATGATAGCGATTTCAACTCCAAGATCATGGATTTCTTTGATTTCCTTGGCGACGGATTTTGTCGTGTCGAAATCGATTCCATAAGAGAGATTTCCGATCAGGGATTCCCCGGAAAGTTTCAACAAAATTCGCTTATAGGCTGGTTCTTGCGCTTTTTTTTGCATATCGAATCATCAAGATTTGCCCAATTCATACCGAGCAAATCTACTGATCACAACGTTTTCCCCGAATTTGGCGATAAAGGCCGTTACCAATTCCTTCACAGCCATCTTGTCCTCTTTTATGTAGGGCTGATCGAGCAAGCAGGCTTCCTGGTAAAATTTACCCAATTTTCCCTGCACGATCTTTTCTATTATCTCAGCGGGCTTCCCAGAATCCTTAAATTGCTCCCTGACTATTTCTTTTTCCTCTTCCAAGATCTCTTGTGGGACATTCTCGGAAGAAACATATTGAGGGTTTGCCGCTGCAATATGCAGAGCGATGTTCTTGACCAACGCCTGAAATTCTTCGTTTCTAGCCACAAAGTCCGACTCACAGTTCACTTCCACCAAAACGCCGATTTTTCCGTTAAGATGGATATAGGATCCGACAGCTCCTTCTTTTGCCTGGCGATCCATCTTTTTTTGGGCTCGAGCGTGTCCTTTTTTTCTCAATACGGTTATTGCCTTTCCAATATCTCCGTTGCTTTCTTCAAGCGCCTTTTTGCACTCCATCATACCGATACCGGTTCGTTCACGGAGTTCCTTTACGAGACCTGCTGAAATCGTCATCTTATCCGCCTCCCTTATTCTGATACTTCAGGTTTTTGAGGAACTTCTATTTTCTCCTCCGCTAGAGGTTCTTCCCCTTCTGCAGGGATGTCATCAGCTTCAGGTGGTGCCTCCTCTTTTTTTGCTTCCTGTAGCTCTTTTTCTATCCTTTCTTTTTTTCCCTCGACAATCGCATCGGCCACTTTCGAGGAAAATAGCTCGATGGCTCTTACAGCATCGTCGTTTCCTGGAATTGGATATTCTATGTTTTCTGGATCCCCGTTGGTATCCACAATAGCCACGATAGGAATATTTAACTTCATAGCCTCAAGAATGGCGATTTCCTCCTTCATAGAGTCGATAATAAACACAGTTCCGGGAAGGTCGCCCATGCTTCTGATGCCGCCCAAATTTTTCGACAGTTTACGGTACACTTTATCAAGCTTTGACTGCTCTTTTTTGGAAAGAAGATCCCAGCGACCATCATCACGCATCTCATCGTATTCAATCAATTTCTCTACACTTCCTCTGATGACATTGAAATTCGTCAGTAATCCTCCCAACCAACGTTGATTCACATAACAGGATTCGCACTTCTGGGCATAATCCCGGACGATATCCTGGGCCTGTTTTTTCGTGCCCACAAAGAGGACATCTCCTCCTTCACTCGCAGTCTTTTTAATGAACTGGAGAGCTTCTTTGAAAAGCCTGATCGTCTTCTGCAGATCGATGATGTAAATCCCATTTCTCTGGCCAAAAATAAACTCTTTCATCTTGGGATTCCACCTTTTCGTCTGGTGGCCAAAATGAACGCCTGCTTCCAAAAGTTCTTTCATTGTTACAGAAACCAACGGTGATCCTCCCTTTATCTCTTGTGATATTGTGGGGCCTTTCGAGCGCCCAGCAATCCATACTTCTTCCGTTCTTTGATTCTTGAGTCTCGAGTGAGAAATCCTGCCCCTTTGAGTGGCGACCTCAATTCTTTGTTAAATTCAACTAGTGCTCTAGCGATTCCCAAACGGATAGCTTCGGATTGACCGTTTGCTCCTCCCCCATTCACACGGATGAAAATATCGAATTTTTTCTCCGTATCTGTCAAAAGGAGAGGTTGCTTTATGGTATGTTTATGGCTATCAAGGCTGAAATACTCCAAAAACGGCCTTGGCCTTTTGTTCACATACAGAGTGACATCGCCCTTTCCTGGACGAAGAAATACTCTAGCGATAGAAGTCTTTCTCTTTCCTGTTCCGTAATATTGGATTAAGCTCATGATTCCTCCTAAAACTGGTATTCCACGGGTTTCTGTGCCTCATGGGGGTGATGAGATCCTCGATACACTTTAAGCTTCTTGTAGACTTCGCGACCCAGTTTGTTTTTCGGAATCATACCCCAGACAGCTTTTTTGATGATCTCTTCGGGTTTTGTCTCCATAAGCTCTTTCATGGTTTTTTCTTTGATGCCCCCGGGATAACCAGAATGGGAATAATACTTTTTCTGTTCAATTTTTTTTCCTGTCAATTTTATCCTCTCAGCGTTGATCACAATCACAAAATCTCCACTATCGAGGAAGTTGACGAATTCCGGTTTTCTCTTGCCACGAAGAAGAATAGCAACTTCAGTGGCTAATCGTCCAAGAACTCTATTCTCTGCATCAACCAACCACCACTTCTTTATGATCTGCTCTTTTTTTGGGACAAAAGTTTTCATCATGTTATTCCTAGAATTTTTTCCCTGAATTATTCGTATAAACTACTATCGATGAATTAAAATACTAAATTGTGCGCCTAATGTCAACCTTCGCACAGGGGTTTAGTGCACCCACACTTGAGGTTTTTGCCTCTTTGTAAATAGTTTAATGAGCGCGATCCCGATCAAAAACCCCCCGATATGGGCAAACCAGGCTACTCCGCCTCCTGCTCCGATGTTCAGGACTTGAATCAAAATCCATATTCCAAGGACAAAAGCAGCAGGAATGGCGATGATCCGGATGAAGAAAAACAGGAATACAAGCGTCAAGACTCGTGCCCTGGGATAAAGGATCAGATAAGCTCCCAGAATGCCTGCGATGGCCCCACTGGCCCCGATCATCGGGACTTGAGAGTTAGGATGAAATACGATATGAATCAGACTTGCTCCAAGGCCAGAAAGAATGTAAAAAATAATGAACCGGGTAGGACCCAAAAAGTCTTCGATATTGTTGCCAAAAATCCAGAGATAAAGCATGTTAAAAACCAGGTGGAATATTCCTCCGTGCATAAACATCGAGACGATGAGCGTCAACGGAGGAGAAAGCCTGGCAAGAGGCTCTCGCGATTCCAGCATCACGAGAGACAACGCCTTAAAGTGGGTGATTTCGTAGGGAATAGCACCCATTTTGTAAACAAAATACTGAAGCCCCTCAGGAGAAAACAGTTGATAGAAAAAGACCACCGCATTTAAAGCAATAAACAAAACAGTAACATAAGGGACACGAGAGGTTGGGTTATCATCTTTAAGCGGAATAAACATATCTACTCTGAATTATTTATAAAATATGCAGATGATATCATTCATATTCACAAAAGCCAATGTTCAAAATTATCTATCTTTTTCATCAGCATATTTTACCCTGCGGGCGAGCCGATCTCACTGCATCAGCTGCGTTGTAACCCATTTGCGGTAGTTCACTACAGCTGCATGCGCCACTGCCTTGCCGCTACAGCAATCTCAACTCGTGAATAATCCAGCCTCTGAATTATTTATAAAATATGCAGATGATATCAGCAAGTAGAAAACATTGACGTGTGGATGGTCGATAAATAATTTGAGCGAAAACAGGATGTAGCCAGTGCTTATCTTTCTTCTTGGCCTTTTTTCAGCTCCTCTTCCAGTCTGAGCTTGTCCAATTGTCTCTTTCTAACCTGAGTGTATCGTTCCGTATAGCGGTCTGCATCCCGGGTAAATCGTTCGCTTCTTTCGGGATAGAGATGAGCATGGACATTTCGGTAGAGCAGATTGATATACGCAAAGGTATCTGGATAATTGGGATCTAACTCTGCTGATTTTAACAAAGTCTGTTCACTCTCATCCGCAAGCGCAATTCTCTCTGGTCGGGACAATATATTTTGGAGACGATAGGCTTTGTTAAAACGGTTCACCCCAATAGTAAACAGGATCAGAGCATTGTCTGGTTTCATTTCAACAATTATATTATGCATAGCATAGGCTTTGTCGAAATCGGGAATAGGTCTGACATTGTCATAAAATTGGGCTGCATAGGCATAACCCTGAGGATTTTGAGGATCTAATTCTATCCTTCTCAGGTACATCTCCTCTGCTTTTTTGTGGATTTTTTCATTTTCACCGGCATACCTGTTGTAGAATCCAGCCACGACATAATAGTTTTCCATGTTGGTGGGATCCAGTTCCAACACCCTCAAGAACATCCCTTCTGCATCTTCGAATCTTTGCATACGGTCATACATATCTCCTAAGGAATGGACGATCTGGATGTTGGTCGGCTCTTTTTCCAAGGCCAAGTTCAGGTTTTCGATAGCTTTTTCCGCCTTTTCCATATTTTCTGGACTTTCATCACCGGCCTTATACTGGTTTTTGTAGCTTTCACCAAGGAAACGATAGGCCAATGTCAATTCGGGGTTGTACTCCAAAGTTCTCTCATATTCCTCGATAGCCAACCGATACTGGCTCTCCGTGAAGTGATTGTTGGCTTTGGAGAAGTGATGATTTGCCTTCAGTTGATTAACATTCAGTTTCTTGCAGCTTGGTGTGAAAAAAATAACAGCTACAATAAGAATCGGCAGGATGAATATTATCACTTTTCTAGACATTTTGACCTCCTTAAACATCAAATCCATTCACAAAGGCTAATCTAAATTTATAAATGAATAGAGGAGGAAAGTCAAGAAGATTGGGGGGGGGGAGGGATACATCGTCAGCTTTTTTTCAAGGTCAGTCGCAATGGTGTACCAAAAAAGTCAAACTCTTCGTATAGTTTTTTCAGGAAAAATTTCTCATACGCAGAATCCAAAGAAGCCTGTGAATGGGTAAACAGGATAAAGGATGGCGGGAGAATCCCTTTCTGCACCATGTATTTCAATTTGATCTTTTTCCGGTTCCTCGAAACGGGGGGATGTTTTGTGTTCATCTTTTTTAAAAATTTGTTCAACCTAGGGGTAGGGATTTTTTTTTCTCCGTTCGCGAACACTTCCTCAGACAGGTCGAGAATTTTTACGATTCTCTGGCCTGAAAGCGCGGATATAAACACCAAAGGAGCATAGGATACAAAATCCAACTTGCGATAAATCCTATCATGAGATTCTTTATGAGACTGGGTCTCTTTCTGAATAAGATCCCACTTGTTCAGAGCCATAATCAGAGGTTTTCCCGAATCATGCGCAAGATGGGCAATCGCCGTATCCTGATGGGTCGGAAACTCCATGGCGTCCAAAATGAGACATACGACATCCGCACGTCCGATATCCTTTTTTGCCTTGACAATTCCCGCTTTTTCCCTTTTATCCTTGGTTCTGCTCATTTTCCGTATCCCTGCGGTGTCTATCAGGCAAAATGTTTTTTTGTTTCTCCTGATCAGCGTGTCCGTGCTATCTCTTGTGGTCCCTGGAATTTCGCTTACGATCAGTCTTTTCTCTCCACTTAACCGATTCACAACAGAAGATTTTCCAACATTTATCCGTCCCACTATGGCTATTTGGAGAGGTTTGGTCTCTGCGTCTCTATCGGCTGACAACGGGAGAATATCGATAATACGCTCTTCAAGATAGTCCAAATTTCTCTTATGCTCTGCGGAAATCGGTATTATTTCTTCCTCTCCAAGCCGGTAAAAGTCTCCGATCTGATCCTCTTCCCTTGAGGTATCGATCTTGTTTATCACGACAAAGATCGGTTTATCCATTTTTTTTAATAAAAAAAAGAGCTCCTCTTCTCCCGGCGCCATCCCCCTTTTTCCATCAAGTACAAAAAGGAGAACATCTGCCATCTGAGAGGCCTCCCATGCTTTCTGCTTAACTTGAGATGAAAAGGGATCCCCCTGAGAATCAAAAAAACCACCCGTATCAATCAGGATAAAACTTTTATTAGCCAAGCGGCAAAAAGCAGGGATTTGATCTCTCGTCATTCCAGGCAAAGAATGAACAAGGGATCTTTTCTGTTTTAACAGGCGATTGAAAAGGGTGGATTTTCCCACATTGGGAAAACCGACAATGGCAACTTTGATCGGCTTTTTCACAGGATTATGCTCCCAATTTTTGTGACAGAAATTTGGATTTTATTTGGCGACAATATCATATATCGGCTGGAAAGGGTTGGTTAGGTCGAGGTGTCCTCCCAATGTCTTTTTTTCTCCCCCATCGATGAGGATAAACACTTTCTTAATCGGTTTTATGTTAAACGAAAGAGAATTCACAACGGAATAGATTGTGGACATCTCAGCCGAAGAACCGGAAAGATGTTTGTCCATGATCTCTCGCGAAAAATCCACATAGGCCACACCCTCCTTGGTGATATAAAGCTCCCTGAGCCTTGTTTCGGGAGGAATCGGAGAAAGAAATCCTCGTTGGGATCCACTGAGAAGCTCCGAGATAATTCTCTTGGCATGCAGCGCGAGGGATGATTCATGGATTATTTCTCTCTCTTCACGATGTAAAAGGCTATCATGCTCTGATGGGAAAAACAGGATTATGGTCGTAGATTCACTTTGTTTTTCCGATTCGGATTCATCCTGCAAAGAAGAGATAAATTGCGTCGGCCTTGGCTTTACGGTCCCTCCCAGATTTAAATAGATGATAAAGAGAACAATAAGAAATAAAAGTAGAGCAGCAAGGATCACAAGTTTTTTCTTGTCCATTTGTGATTCTATCAGTGGGAATTATCTCGAAGAAATTTGGCCAGCCCATCGTAGACAGCTTGGGCAATTTTGCGCTGATATTCTTCTGTCAATAATTTTCTTTCTTCTTGAGGATTCGAGAGAAATGCCACCTCGACCAGCACTGCAGGACAGGCCACTCCGGTTAGAACTTTGAAAGGGGCTTGTTTTATTCCTCTGTTTCTTGTTCCCCACAGCAAATTGAGTTCGTTTTGTATGGTCTCGGCCAGCTGGCTGCTCTGCCTGAGGTAAGCAGTTTGGGCCATGTCCCAAAGGATCATTTTGATCAAATCTTCATCTTCAGCTTGTATGTTGTTTTCCATCTTCTCCGAATTGTTTTCCATGAATGCCAAGCGTCTGGATTCCTCATCGGTGGCATCTTTGCTGAGGAAATATGTCTCCGGACCAGCCGCCCCTTTCCTGTAGGACCCGTTAACATGCACGCTGATGAATACAGTGGCCTTGTTGTTGTTAGCAATGGCCGACCGGTCTTCGAGTGAAACATCCACATCTCGATCTCTTGTGAGAACGACATTGGAAGCCCTCGTTTGCCTTACAATCTCTGCCAGTTTCATTCCAATGGCAAGGGTAATATCTTTCTCCAGAGTTCCAAACTTTCCCTTTGCTCCGGCCTCTAATCCTCCATGACCTGGATCTATCACAATGCATTCTGGATCTACGGTTTGAGTATTTGTCCTATTGCTATTCGTTTCGGTGATCGGTAAATCTTGCTCCAGATTGGGATGGATTTCGATAATCAATCTAGGAGGATTTTGCACCTTGAAAGAATTACAGGAAAAATTTTCGTGCTTCATATTGATGGTTAACGTGTAGGATCCGCTTCCCCGGGACCATCCCAAAGATTTGATAAACCGGCTCCGGAAAGATTCTCTCTGAATTCGAAACGGTGTGTTGGCCCTAATTTTCACAAAAACAAAAGTGCCACTTTGCTCGATGCTCGAACTCAACGGCAAGTCAGATTGTATCGTAATCCGGCTGTAATTCTCATAATCCTGTGCAGACATTTTTAAGATGGGTTGGCTTTGTGGAGTACTGGAAATACTTAAAAACAGAAAAATGACGGAAAAAGCCGTTATCAATTTGGGGATTCCTCTTCTGAGCTTGTACAATTTATCTCTGTCGTCAATCTCTATTTTGGAGGCGGCGGGAATCGAACCCGCGTCCGAAGACATTCAACGAAAGGTCTCTACACGCTTATCTTCTTCTTGTTTCTCATTCTGCAGCTTAAGAAGAAGAAAAAAACCACAGAACCAGCCCTGATGTTGTTTCGCTCCGCAGGCTCAGGACAGGCCTGGTTTGCTATCCTGCTCATCGACGCCTCTCAAGCACCGCAGGAGAATGCAGGAGAAACGGCTTGCCTATATTTTAGGCAGCAATTGGCAGTTGTTCTGCACTTAATTCGGTCCACCTTTTTAACGAGGTGGGTGGGGCCTCGACATGCAACCTTTGCCTCACTATCTCCGTCGAATCCAGTTCGCCCCCATCTCTTCTCCAGATAAGAATTATAAAGAATTCCGCCAATCCTTGTCAACAAAAATAGGATTTCAATCAGAATGATCATGCCGTTTATGAATGAGAGCCCCGGCAAAGATCTTGAATTCGGGAAATCTCGGCGCAAGGAATTATCGCCGCGTCAACTTGATCCCGAACACTACTATTCCCACAAGCAGACCGACAAGAAACAACACAAGCAGGCTTATGCCCAGCACATTTGTTTTAGCAGTCACATGGATACGGACTATTTTATCCTCTGATTCTACCTGACGGTTATCGGCGATACACTCTGTTTTGATCTTGGGTTCATAATCGCCGACATATATATCCTCAGGAGGGAGGAAGTCGATGGCAACGATTTCTTCTCTCCCCTGGTCAAGCGAGGGAATCAAGTCCGGTTGAATTTCAGAACGCCAGTTCAACGGCAAGTCGGTAATTATGCGGATGTTGTTCAGCCGGCGGGTTCCTGTGTTTTTGACTCTTATTTCCATGCTCACACTCTGGCCCACTTTTATTTCATGATAGAGGCTAACGGCCTGGACTTCGACCTTTCCGACTCCGCGGGGGATGATCTCCAGTTTGACACTCCCTGCCCTCAGGCTATCGACATCTTTTTCGTCTAACAGGGACGAGCCGGAGAGCATCTCGTTGAGTCTGGAAGATTGTTCCCCATCCAGTGCCAGGCAGTAAAATTTGATGGGTTGATCGATGACCACCTGCTCGTCGGCGTTCTTGGGAAGATACAGCCTCAACGAGAGCTGCATACTTGTGACTCCCTCTGTGAACTTAATCTGGGAGAGCCGCGCTTGGGTCTGGATGTCCACAAATTCATACGAGATCTGTTGGGGAAGATTGACCACCCTCAGCCTGAAAACATTCGCCTCGCCGCTGAACTTTTCCAACGACAGGTCGAATGTGGCTTCGCTTTCCAAATCCGTTTCCTGGGAAAATTGAGCGGAATTGACCGTCACGATATTTGCACTTATACCTTTCTGCAAATACACGGATGTGGTTTCGTCCTTCCCCGAATAAAAAACATTTATATCCAAATTCTCAACATCTTTTAAGAGCTGGAAGGTAACCTGTTTTTCTTGCTCTAGGGCGAGTGAGTGAATCGTCTTCTCGTAGGGGTTTGAGATGATTTTTCCTTCCGACCTCAAAGATACATAGACATCTTTGATTTCTCGGAGAAAATCGAGCGGGAAAATATCCTTGGCATCTATGTTCAATTCTTCGAGCTGTTTGAGCTCTTTAGAAGAATACCGGAGGGATACCCGGACAAATTTTTTCCCTGTCTTGTCCTGGTATTTCACAGCGGATGCCACAGAGATTCGGGCTTCGCTTCCCATAAAACTGATCAAGGCCTCCTGGTAATCCACTTGGGCCTGGAGATGGGAAGTCCTTTTTTGAACGAACTCCTGATCAGAGATCAATCCGAATTCTTGGAGCTTCAGGGCCTTGTCAAATTCCCCCTTCATCATCTCGAGCTGCAGTTGGGCCTTTTTGAGAGCAAGAAGTTTCAGCGTCTGAGATTCCTGCTGGGAGTACGAAAAATTGAGAGTAACGGCTAACAACAAAATGAATGCGGAGATTCTAAAAAAAGTTTTCATGGCTTATGCCTCCATTCTCAGTTCAGAATAAACAAACTTATTCAGTCCCAGCCAGTTCGTGCATGTATTCCAAGTAGAGCTTATTCAGGTCTTCTCCTTTCAGCTCTTCGCTTGTTTTCATCATCACAAGTTTTCCCTGCAGCATGAATCCGACTCTATCTGCGAAGAATTTGGCCCGGAATATATCGTGGGAAGAAATAAAAATCGATTTTCCTTTCTCCTTCAGTTCGAGGAGAAGCTCCATAAATTCCTGGCCCGATTTCGGGTCCAAGCCCGATGTCGGTTCATCGAGAATAAGATTGGGAGCATCTTTCAGGATGGCAACGGCAATGCCCAATTTTTGGCGCATTCCCTTGGAAAAATTCTTGATTCTCATGTCGAAGGCTTCTTCCTGAAGTCCGACGCTTTTCATTACCTCTGCATATTCGGTTCTCTTTATTTTACGCTTTCCTGCCAACTTGGAAAAATAATCCAGGTTTTGATAGGCGGTAAAATTGCCGTACAGCATAACATTTTCCGACACATAAGAAAGATGCTCTTTAGACTTCAACGGCTCCTTGACCACATCGACTCCATCGACAAAAGCCGTGCCTTCGGTCGGAGGAATAAATCCCAAAATGAGGTTAATCGCGGTCGTTTTTCCCGAACCATTGGCACCGAACATACAGAATATTTCTCCTGGTTCGACTTTAAGACTCAAATGGTCTAAGGCCAAAAGTCCATCTTCATATTTTTTTGTCAAATCTTTTGTTTCTAGCATGATTCCCTCTTTTTGAATCTACCTTACATCATATCGGAGAAAAGACACATAGGCTCCGACAAAAAACAGAATGATCAAGAAGATCATCAAAATAATGTCCGGCAGGACACGTTTGAAAGAGTCTTCTAATCTTTCGGGGATAAATTCGTGCTGCGGCATATCACTCAAATCGGGTTTTATTTGTTC
>CAYPGQ010000037.1:0-36415 GCA_964410125.1 uncultured Eubacteriales bacterium
TAGAACCTCCTATTATGATTTTTAGCAGTTTATGAGGGAAAGTGCTAATATAAGAAAAAATTTATGGATTGTCAAGAAAAAATTAAAAAAATTAGCACTCTATAGACAAGAGTGCTAATTCCCAGAGGTTCTGTGTCGTTTTATACAAACTATTTACTTGATTTTTAATGTTTTGCAGAGGTTGTGCAGGGTGTTGCGATGAATGCCCAGTGCTCGAGCCATTTTTGTTTTATTCCCGTTATATGTTTTAGAAGCTGTTTCTATGTAGATTTTTTCAAATTCCTTTATGGCTTCCTTTATCGGCAATTCCTTTTCCACCATCTCTTTGATCAGGAGTACCATTCGTTCATGGATGGTAGGCATTTTAGACTTTTTTGACATCTTTCCCTCTCTTTCCCATGATCTCCTGATAGGCCTCGTTAAATTTATCCTTCAGCTCTTGAGGAATAAGGATGTATGCGGCTTTTGCAATTTCGATACAATAAGGAGAAAGCTGGGACTCCTCTAACGCTTTGGCATTGATAGGGAATATGAGAAATCCAAAGACTACAACGCAGCAGATGAGCACGCCCTTAATGAGCCCAAAACCTGCTCCTAATAAACGATTCAATGACTTGAAAGGCCCCCTGACTACTTTGGCCAATAAAATATTTATCACCCAGCCGATGCACAAAACAGCCACAAATATCAGAAAAAAACCTAATAATTGGGCAAGCACGTCGTTGCGGATGAATTTGAAGATCTCAGATCCGTAAGAATAATATTTTACCGCCAGTACCAAACCCACGACAACGGCAAGAAGCCCGATGATTTGTCTGATAAATCCTCTTATGGCCCCGATGATAATGGTTATGGCTACTATCACAAGAAGAAGGATGTCTAACCAGTTAAACACCATTTATGGCCTCCTTTTCCTCAATTCCTCCACCATCCAGTAACCTCCTTGGTTTAAAAATCCAAACGGTATGTGAGGTTTGATCGTTCCGTGAAAATCTGAACCAGCCGTAGGAACAAGATCAAGATCGAGAGCCATCTGATTGTAAAACTCGCTCTGTTCGGATGAGTGGTAGGAGGTATAAACTTCTAATCCCTGAAGTCCTCTTTTTTTCAATGCCACAAGGTCTTGTTTCTTTACGTTCTGAAAATAGGCTCCAGGATGGGCGAGAACGGGAACCGCTCCTGTCTGGGAAATGATATCGAGCACCTCCAAGATGCTCAAGTTTTGCCGCGGCACCGAAGCCGGTTTCCCTTCCATAAAATAATCCTTATAGAAGTAGTACGGCGCCAACGGACGATTTTCTTCTTCCAAGTATTTTCCCAACATGGAATTCTTACCCTCTTCTGCTTTGCGGAGGAGGATCTGGGCAATCGTGACACCAAGCGGAGGAAAAACACCCGTTTCTTTTCGAACTTCCTTCCAGGTAATATCAAAACCAAGCTCCTGGAGTTTTTTGATCCTCCCACGGGCTTCTTTTACCCGTCTTTTTGCCACCTTAGAGATGAGATCGGAAACGATCTTGCTCTTCCAGTCGACAAAAGGAAGAAGGAGATGAAACTCCCTCTCCTCAAATCGGGTCGTGAGTTCTATGCTGGGGATGATCTCCACTCCGGCTTTCTTTCCATAACGGAGCGTTTCCGGGTAGGCAGCAACGGTATCGTGGTCGGTTATAGAAATCGCTTTCAGTTTTTTTTCTTTGGCAAGTTGAACGATATGAAACGGAGAAAAATCCCCGTCGCTGCTCTTGGAAGAATGGATATGGAGATCGATGGGAGAAGGCATCACAACTCGGTTTTATCGGATAAGAGACAGAAGATTTCCATGTACATTTCAAAAGTCTGTTGGATGATTTCAGGAGGCAACGGGAGAGGGGGTGAATTCTTATCCCATTCCGTGCTGTCCAGGTAATCCCGGACAAATTGTTTATCGAGACTCAACTGAGATTTCCCCGGACAATAGTGCTCCATCGGCCAAAACCGGGAAGAATCCGGCGTAAAGATCTCATCTACCAGGATGATTTCGTCTTCAATCAGGCCAAACTCGAATTTTGTATCCGCTATGATGATCCCTTTGGATAAGGCATGTAAAGTAGCCTTCTGGTAAAGCTCCAAGCTTATGGCCTTTATTTTATCGGAAAGTTCTGGCCCCACAATCTTTTGCATCTCTTTGAACGAAATGTTGATATCATGTCCCTCCTCGGCTTTAGTCGCCGGGGTGAAAATAGGCTCTTCCAACCTATCTGCTTGTTGCATTCCTTCCGGAAGCTTTACGCCGCTTGTCTTTCCTGTGGCTTTGTATTCTCTCCATCCCGATCCGGCAAGATGCCCTCTTACCACACACTCGACTGGTACCACCTCAGTCTTTTTGACAAGCATGGACCTCTTCTCCAGTTGCTGCTTATGCTCACGGAGAACCTCGGGATATTCATCCACATCTGCTGTAATCACATGATTGGGACAGATCAACTCGGTGTGGTTAAACCAGAACAAAGAAAGCTGCGTGAGTATCTTTCCCTTATTCGGAATGAGCGAAGGAAGCACATAATCATACGCGGATATGCGGTCTGACGCCACAATCAGGAGATTTTCTCCGACCTCATATACTTCTCTGACTTTGCCTTTTTTGAAAAGCTTCAATTCAGGAATGGTGATTTCTGAGTACATTTTATCCATTTGTTTTTCCTTAGAAAGAATTAAAGTTGCATAGGTAGCCTGGATAATTCATGTACAAGCTTAAAATCAAGGGACACATTGCCAGAAATTGGGGACATGTCCCTGATTTCAATACATATAGCATTAAATCCCGTTAAAAAAATCATGTTTATGAATAATTCAGGGTAGATAAAGGATAAAAAAATTGGAATCAAAAAGCAACAAAAATACAAAGGAATGCATTCATGCCGACAAACGATTAGGAGGATGATCTCCCGATAAAGCTCAGCATGCGGCCTTCCTTTTGCTGAGAACGCCTGTAGGAAAAAAGAGATTCCTCGCAATGGGTACAGAGGTCTACCGAAGAAATATTCGAATCTTTGACACCTCCATCCAGCAACTGGTGTCTAGTCGCCATCCGCAGATCAAGATAAAATTTTCCGGCATGCTGGGGATGAGGAAGAAACACATCATTTTTCAATCCCCTATTTTCGAACTTCTTTCTAACATCCTCTCCGACTTCATAACAATCTTTCCCTATGCACGGGCCGAAAGCAATCAAAAGGGAAGAGGGATCACACTGGAAATGTTCTTCCAAGCATTTGACAACTTTTCGGACCAACTTCTGGCTTATGCTCCTCCATCCACAATGAACAGCAGCGAGGGCTTTCGTCTTCGTGTCTACGATCAAAACAGGCAGACAATCCGCTGTTTTTATGACAAGCAATATGTCCTGACGATCGGTCAGCAGAGCATCTCCAGCCAGCACATTTTCGGGAAAATCTTCAACAATGTGGAGAATATCAGAATGTATTTGACGCAAAAAAAGAAGCTTGAAATTTCGCATTTGAGGATGCGCCTCGAAGTCGGCTTGTTGCCAGTCCTTGTTGCCAAAACCATGGACAAGGAAAGGAATTTTTTTCCATTCGGGAATGGTAAACAAAGCCATAGATACAGGTTTCATACACATTCTTTTATATCTTCTGGATGAGGAAAAAACAAGTTATCCTTTTCTTATGTAAGCGTCTCTATTTCCGTTATAAATTGGGCTTCTAGGAATGGTCTTGCTCCCGTGAAGATTTTTAACGCCATTCCTTCACCGCTCTTCTCGGCGGCTGCGGAACTGCGCGTGTTAACACCTCTTCTCAACCACTCTAGCCACTGTTCCCATGATTGCCCAAATCTCTTATCCTTTAGAAAAGTCGTGCTCAATACATCCTCGCCGACAATATGGGGATGTCCCCATATTGTTTCCCTCGAAGAACGAGTGGTAATGGCTAAATCTTCAATGGTCGCTTCAACCATCCCCAAATGCCCAATTTATAACGGAAATAAGGATTCTTCCCCTTCTTCCTTTCTTATTTAGCCTGGATAATTCATAAATTACCCAGGTTACCCTGAATTATTCATGGCTGAGCCTAAAATCAAGGGACACGTTACCGATTTCGGAAAATCGGTACATGTCCCTGATTTCAATGCATTAGCATTAAATCCCGGAAAAAATAGTCATGTTTATGAATAATTCAGGTTAGCAGAAAACCTATGTTATAATCAAAAAAATGCCAAAAGAAAATTTTGTCCCAGCCTATAGGAAAACCTATGAAAAAGGGCTATTCCCCGATATCGTCCAAAAGGCTAACGACATGCTCGAGTCTTGCACGGTTTGCCCGCGTGATTGTGGTGTCGACCGCACCCAAGATGAAAAAGGCTTCTGTGAAGCCGGCTACCTTCCGGAAGTTAGCTCCTATGCACCTCATTTCGGAGAAGAGAGTCCTCTCGTCGGACATCAAGGTTCGGGAACTATCTTTTTAACCCACTGCAATCTCGGATGCCTTTTCTGTCAAAATTATTCGATAAGCCATGCGGGAGAAGGCCAAAAAATCCCCATCCAAAAACTCGCCCAGGTCATGGTGGAACTCCAACGATTGGGTTGTCACAACATCAATTTTGTCAGTCCGACCCACTTCGTCCCTCAAATCCTCCAAGCTCTTCCCCAAGCTATAGAAATGGGCCTTGATGTTCCTCTGGTATACAACACAGGAGGTTATGATTCGGTGGAGACTCTCCGCCTTCTTGATGGAGTTTTCGATATCTACATGCCAGATTTCAAATACAGCAAAAGGGAAATTTCTGAAAAATATTCTCAGGCGCCAGACTACCCGCTTATAGCCAAGCAGGCTATAAAAGAAATGTTCCGTCAGGTAGGAGATCTGCAAACCGATGAACAGGGAATCGCGCTTTGCGGCCTCCTCGTTCGCCACCTTGTGCTTCCCGCTGGCCTTGCTGGAACAAGGGACGTCATGAGATTTCTAGCCACAGAAATCTCCCAGAACACTTATGTGAACATCATGGATCAGTATTATCCTTGCGGAAATATTCCCCTGGATTCCCCTCTGCGCCGGAGAATCACATCTGAGGAATACAACGAATCCATAACCACCGCAAAAGAGGAAGGTATTACCCGGTTGGACAAAAGGGAGAATTTTTGTCGCGTTTGGTTTTAATCAGGGAATCGACTCCGGCAGGGGAGATACCAAAGTAGACCTGCCCCAAAGCATAATCCCAGTCGATGACACGAAAACGATCAGAGCTAGGGATAAAAAGGCCTCTCTTATCCCCAGCGCTTGGGAGAGCCATCCAAAAATAAGCGGTCCGAGCGCAAAACCCAGATCAATCGAAGAAGCAAAAAGGCTTAATACTTTGCCTTTATCCTTAGCCCCTACTCCTTCCACACTCAGGGCAGAAAGGTGGGGATACAAAACTCCCGTGCCCAACCCCCAGACAATCCCGGAAAAAGCAAGCATTCCGCTGCTTTTGGACAGGTAAACCAAAACAGCCCCGGCGCACAACAAATACAACGCGGGAAGCAACAACTTGGAACTCCCCCAGAACTTCAGCCATCGTCCTCCAAGCAAACGCAAAGATACAGCCGTCAGTCCCAGGCTCGTGTAAAAATACCCTGCTCTCAACGACACGCCTTCGTGAGCCAACAGGGGAACAAAGCTAAAGCTGGCACTCAACGCGACTTCAAATACGAAAGCCAGTAGGAATAGGGAAAACATCCTTTTTTGTCTCAACAAGCTAAAAAACCCAGTACTTGCCAGTCCGTCATCCTCTCCTTCCGGGTGCAACCGAAACTTCAGGAACAACACAAAGATCAGCGGGATTGAAGCAAAAAAAACGACAGAAAGAAAAAAGTAAAAAAAGCCATATCTTTTGATAATCTCTTCGCTCAATGCAGGAACCACTAAAAGTGGAACCAGGAAACCTGTGGACACCACTCCGATCGCATAGGTTCTCAAATCCTTCCCCACGGCCAAAACCACGATCAACAGCGCGGCAAGAATGAACAAAGAAAACCCGACTCCATGAAAAATTCTCAGGAAAATGACAAACCATCCAAGCCTCTGAATCGGAAGATAGAGTACCGAGGCAACCAGGACCATAAAAAGGCCCGCCAACATGACCTTCTTTGGATCCGCTCGGCTGAGGAGCCAGCCTCCGAACGGTCTGGAGAGGAATGCAGCGAAGGAAAAAAGGCCGACCAAAAACCCGATTTGTCGGGGACTTCCGCCCAGATGTTCAAAAAAGACGGGAAGCAAATTCAAAGCAGCGAGTGAAGAAAAGCAAAGCAACGTCAAAACCTGTATGGTGTAGACTTCTTTGGGAAGCTTTTTGTCCATGATAAAAGAAAACAAAGTAACAGAAGTTTTGCCCATATTCAATCTTTTCTAGGGAATACTTCAACAGAGGCAAAACATCACAAAAATGCTTGGGGAGGTTTTAAAGGGAAGTTATCAGAGATTCGAGGACAAAATCTCGGTAATGCCGGATGACGTCTAGAATAATATCTTCTTTTTTTAACTTCAGCACGCCAGCAGGATTTATGCTGTCCATAAACGGCAACGGCTTCTCTTCCAGGACATTCTTTCTGCTTTTCCGCCCTCTAATTCGCAAGGTCAATCTCAATTCAATCGAGTTTTTCGGCAGGCAAATGGTGTAATGGAAATTATCTATCCGGGATCCGGAAAAATTTATCAGGAATGTGATGGATTTTCCTCTAATCCTTCTGTATTTTGATCTAATCCCAAACTCTTTCAGCTCTCCAGACAGGATTTCAAAAGCGGGCTCAGCGATGAACTCGCAAAACTGAACAAAATCATCGAGCGTTTCTTTTTTGCTCGTCTCGATAATTGCGTATTCTTCGAAAAAGCCAGCCAGATCTTTTTTCCAGTCAGATCCCATAACAAACCTCAGTACAGCAAATCATCCGGTATATTACCACATTTTTCACAAGCTCGGCAAATCGAGCTCTTTTTCTAGCAAAGCCCCTTTTATTGAGAAAGTTTTTATGCTAAAAGTATGGGAGACAAAAATGGAAAGTCAGGATCTACCGACACGAGGCAGTTGGGGCTCAAAGATCGCTTTCATATTTGCAGCATCCGGTTCGGCCATCGGACTGGGGAGCATCTGGCGGTTTCCGTTGATGGTCGGGTTAAACGGTGGCGCGATCTTTGTCCTTGTTTACATCGTAGCGGTTATATCGATCGGGTTCACGGTGATGCTGGCCGAATTCTCTATCGGGCGACACACGGCAAAAAATCCTGTAGGCGCCTACGAAGCCATCAAACCCCGAACCCCATGGAAACTGGCCGGGTACATGGGTGTTTTTGGCTGTGCCTGCATTCTTTCTTATTATGGAATTATAGCCGGATGGGCCTTTGGGTATTTTTACAAAACGATCGGAGGAGTGTTTAAGGGGGAAATTTCCTGGCAGGCCTCAGATACTATATTCCGGAATTTCGCAGCCAGGCCTCTCGAAATCCTTTTCTGCCTTCTCGTGATCATAGGCCTGACAACCTTTGTGATTTCTAAAGGAGTAAAAGCCGGGATTGAAAGGTGGTCTAAAATTCTGATGCCCGTGCTTTTCGGCTTGATCATCTTGCTGGCCCTTAGAGCCGTGACTTTACCGGGAGCAGGAACGGGACTTGCTTTTTATCTCAAGCCTGATTTTTCCAAACTGACCGCTAAAGTGCTCTTCTTCGGCGTTGGGCAGGCCTTTTTCTCTCTAAGTATCGGAGTCGGTACGATGATCACTTATTCCAGCTACTTATCCAAAAAAGACAACCTTGTCTCTTCGGCCGGTTGGGTTTGCTTTTCCACAACGTTGGTCGCCCTTCTAACGGGATTTATCATCTTCCCGACCCTGTTCGCCACGCCGGGAGTCACTCCGGATAAATTCGTGGTCGATTCAGGCTTGATGTTCCAAGTCTTCCCGATCATCATTTCCAAAATCCCGGGAGGTCTTATATTTGGTATTCTTTTCTTTTTTCTGATCCTGATTGCAGCCTTGACCTCGACCATTTCTATGCTGGAAGTTCCGGTGGCTTATTTTGTGGATGAAAAGAACTGGTCGCGACAAAAAGCGGCCCTTCTGGTCGGACTGTTTTGTTTTCTGCTCGGAGTACCTTCCGGATTATCCAATGGAGGAGTGGGAATATTCACCAAATGGCAGTTTTTGAGAAATATGGACCTCGTATTCGGCAATATTGTCCTGGCCCTGGGAGGTTTGATCATCTGCATTTTTGTCGGCTACATATGGCGAATTAAAAACGCTCTAAAAGAAATTTCCTTCGGGAATGCCCGATTTCGTCTCAAACAGGTTTGGGTATTCAATATAAAATTCTTGGCCCCTGTGGTCATCATCCTGATTCTCATTTTCATAAGAACTTTAACAGGCTAACAGCCAAACCCTCTCGACTCCCCTTCAATATGAATAATTCAGGTTCCTGGATTATTCAGGAGCCTGGATTATTCACGGACCAAGGTTGCTGTAACGGCTAGGCAGTGGCCCATGAGTTGTATTTGTATACTACGATTGGGCTGCAACGAAGTCGATGCTGTGAGATTGGCCTGCCCGAAGGGTAAAAATTGTCGATTATGAGATTTATTGGTTTTGAAACTTTATTTTTTTATTGGAGAATAGGATCGACAATTTTTATAAATAATTCAGGAATATTTCTTTTACAATCGCTGGTGATTGTGGTAATTAATACAGGATAAAAAATGGAAAATCAGGATTTAAGTCAGAGAGGAAAGTGGGGTTCCAAAGCCGCTTTTGTGTTTGCGGCGGCAGGCTCTGCCATCGGGTTGGGAAACATCTGGCGTTTCCCGATGGTCGTGGGCCAGAATGGCGGTGCACTCTTTGTTTTGGTCTACATCATAGCCGTGGCTCTTATCGGATTTTCAGTCATGCTGGCTGAACTTGTTATCGGCCGGTATTCCCAGAAAAATCCAGCCGGCGCCTTCGAATTCATCAAACCAGGAAGCCTGTGGAAACTCATCGGTTATTTTGGGATTTTGACAGCGGTGTGCATCCTTTCCTACTACGCCGTGATCGCCGGGTGGTCAGCTGGTTACCTGGTAAAAACTGCTACCGGTTCGTTCAAAACAGGCATAACGAGCGAGCTAACCGATAAAATATTCACAGAATTCAGCGCAGACCCCATTCAAACAATCCTGTTCTTCCTGGTGATTATTGGTATCACGACATTTATCGTATCCAAGGGAATTAAGGGCGGCATCGAACGGTGGACAAAAATTTTGATGCCGATATTGTTTATTTTGATAGTTTTCCTCGCCATAAGGGCCATGACTCTACCGGGGGCCAAGGAAGGGATTTCATTCTATCTCAAACCGGATTTTTCTCAACTGAGCGGAAAACTCATCCTATTTGCCTTGGGACAGGCATTTTTTTCCTTAAGCCTGGGTATGGGAATCATGTTGACCTACGGCAGCTACATTTCCAAATCAGATAACCTTGTCACTTCGGCAGGCTGGGTTTGTTTTTTTGACTCCCTGATCGCCTTTTTAGCCGGCATCATCATCTTCCCCACACTTTTTGCCATTCCGGGAATCGCTCCCACCGCTGGTCCAGGGCTTGTTTTTAAAGTCCTGCCTCTTATCTTCTCCAAGATCCCGAACGGAGTCCTTTTCGGAACCCTGTTTTTCAGCTTATTTTCGATAGCCGCTCTCACTTCAACCATTTCTCTTCTGGAAGTTCCGGTTTCCTATTTTGTGGATGAACGGAGTTGGTCGCGGAAAAAAGCAGCGATCCTGGTTGGTCTGTTTATCTTTTGCCTTGGGATTCCATCGGTCCTTTCCTCGGGGGGCATGGCCTTTTTTACGAAGATCGATTTCATGGGCAAAATGGACTTTATCTTCCTTTCTCTGTTTCTTCCGATCGGGGCCCTTTTGATCTGCCTATTTTTGGGATATGTCTGGGGAGTGAAAAATGCAGCTCAAGAAATCCTCTCCGGTAATCCCCGGTTTAAGCTGCGATCCCTCTGGTCCTTTTCCATAAAATTTCTATCACCTATCGCGATACTCATCATTCTTTATTTCATCAAAACCATCGCTGAATAGAGGAAATCATGAAGAAAAGAATCGTCTTTCTCCTATCCCTAATGATCATCTTGTCAGGATACGTTTCATTAAACGCTGCAGACATTAAGGGAAAGGTCACGCTCTCTCCTAAAGGAGAACCTTATGTTCGTGGGAACATGCTCCTTATGCCTTTGGGAGAAGAACTATTCACAAAAGCTGAGATCGACTCGGAAGGAAACTACCAATACACGGACCTAACACCAGGAAGATATCTCCTGAAGATGGACCTGTACAGCCTCACGCCGTTTGAGACAGAGGTCACCATCACGGAAGAATCCGAAATGAAAGTGTTTGATATCGATCTCACACTGACCTTTTTGGACAAAGTGCTCGTCTTCACCAAAGAGGCCAGCGATTTTATCTGGTTCCCTCTGATGGTGGCGTTTCTTTTAACCATCGGGGTGGTTCTGACGATTTTCACTCGACTGATTCAGGTAAGAAGACTTTTGCTTTCGCTGAAGATGGTCTTGAGAGGGGCTCTACACAAAGATAAAGCTGAAAAGGAAGAGGGAGATATAACCCCCTATGCCGCGTTGATGACGGCGCTTGCCGCCACTGTGGGAAACGGAAATCTGGCAGGAGTGGCCACAGCCATCGCCACCGGTGGCCCGGGAGCTCCTGTCTGGATGTGGATCGCCGGATTTTTCGGGATGGCCACCAAATACGCCGAAGGCTTTCTTGGTGTCAAATTCCGGATAAAAAACGAACGCGGAGAAATGTCCGGCGGGCCAATGTATTACGCCAGATATGGCATCAAAAACGAAAAAATCGCCAAATTCATGGGAATGTTCTTCGCTATCTGTGGGGCCTTCACCTGCCTGTTCGGCACAGGAAACATGGCCCAATCCAACTCAATGGCCCTGGCTTTCAACGACCAGTTCAGTGTCCCTTTCTGGCTGACCGGATTGGTGATCACAACCATGGTGGGAGCGGTCATCCTCGGGGGAATCAAGAGGATCGGCAGCGTGTCCGAGCGGCTGGTTCCGACCATGATCATCCTGTATTTCTGCGGGGCCATCGTGATTATTCTGGCTAACATAACCAACTTGCCTCAGGCCTTTTCGATCATTTTTAAGTCCGCCTTTTCTGTCAAAGCTGTGGGCGGAGCCATGGTCGGGACCTCGGTTAGATTGGCCATCAGTATCGGCGTGCGGCGGGGACTTCTATCCAACGAATCCGGCCTCGGTTCGGCAGCCATCGCCCAGTCGGCCTCCAAATCCTCCGACCCGGCCAAAAACGGATTGATCGCCATGACCGGGACTTTCATAGATACCCTCGTGGTCAACACGCTGACGACTTTGACCATCGTTATCACAGGGATGTACATCAAAACCGCGGCTTTTGGTTCACCGGAAAATTTGACATCTACCGAGCTGACGGCGGCGGCCTTCGACTCTGTCATACCCTTCGGGGGGTACATTATCGCAGTAAGCTCGTTTCTTTTTGGCTATTCCACATTGCTCGGCTGGTGTTACTACGGGGAGAAATGCATGGAGTACATATTCGGCGTCAAAATAGTTTTTCCCTTCCGGATGGCATTCATTAGTCTGCTTTTTGTCGGTTCGATCATCCAAGGGGTTCATCTGAACATTGTCTGGTACATAGGAGATATGGCCAACGCCTTCATGGCTTTCCCAAATTTGGTCTCCCTCACAATATTGGCTGGATTGGTCGGTAGAATGACCACCAAATATTTTTATAAAAAGGATTAAAGAAACGGCATTTTCGATGCCAAAAAGAAAAAATCTCTGGATTTTAGCTCTCAAGTTTATCTTCAGTTTTTCTATTCTCGCATTCCTTCTCATCAGAGAAATCCGGATAAAAGACATTCCCCAGGCTCTTAGCAATATCGACATATTTTGGTTAGCGCTGTCTTTCTCCCTTCACGCTTTGGGGCTTCTCATAAGCTCCTACAGGTGGCAAATTTTGATCCGGGCTCAGGGGGATGAAGTCCCTTTGGATTTTTTGGCAAAGTCTTATCTTGTGGGCAATTTTTTCAACCTTTTTCTGCCCACACGATTAGGTGGAGATGTTGTCCGTATCTGGGATGGATCGCGGTATTCGCATTCTCTCCTGAAATCTTCAGCAATAGTGCTTGTAGAGCGTTTCACGGGGGTCATAATCCTTCTCACATTTTCCTTTGTCGTCTCCTTTTTCCGCCTTGAGATGGCCCAAAGTTTGCCCATCATCTGGATATCTCTTCTCGTCGGATTCGCAGGACTGCTATCGGCATTTCTGTTTTTCACCCCGATCGCTTCCTATTTTCTCGACAAACTCCCGGAGAAAGGTTTTTTGCAAAAGCTCAAATCCAAAATCCTGGAGTTTCGTCGTATTGTTCTCGTTTACAAAGATAAAAAAGGGGCCTTTTTCCAGGCGCTTTTTTGGGCTTTTCTTTTGCAGGTCAATGTCATTCTACATTATTACTTGGCCGGAAAAGCTTTTCATCTGGAAATTCCCCTGCTCGACTATTTTATATTTATCCCGATCATTCTCCTCATCCTAACTATCCCGGTAACGATCAGCGGCCTTGGTCTCAGAGAAGTGTTGTTCATCCAAATCTTCTCCACTTACGGTATTATGGAACACGTAGCATTCTCTTTTTCCATCATCGCCGATTTAGGTTTCGCTTTGATCATCGGCATAATCGGCGGCATCATCTTCATCACCCGTAAGTGAAATTTTAAGGACGCTGAATCAGGCCTGTGGATTTAAGATCATGATTTCGTTAGAATATTTAGAGGATGAATTATTTTCAATCCCACAAAATTTTGTTCCTCTTCTTTCTGTCAATCCTTTTCCTTTTCACAAGTAACATTCAACCTGTTCCCCCGATACAAGACGTTTCCAAGTATGAAAAAAGATTGATCGAAATCACCGAACAAATCACGGATATCCGAAAAAAAATTGCGCGGGAAGACAAGAGAAAAACATCCGTCCTTTCACGCCTGAACAGTATCGGCCTCAATAAAACATTAATAAAAAAAGAAATTTCTCTGTATAACACCCAGATGCAGAAGGCCGATAAGGAGTTGATGTTTCTCCAGAAAAATATCCCTGTACTCGAAGAAAAGCTTCAAAAAGAAAAACAGTCGATCGAAAAGATCCTGGTGACCTTGTACAAGTTCGGAAAATTTTCCTATTTGGACTTTTTGTTTCAGGTCAAAGATGTCAGTCACCTCATTTCCGAAAGCAAAAACCTTTCGCTGTTGGCACAATCCCAAGACAGGATAATTGCGGATTACCTTACAACTCTGACCGATCTCCAGACATCCAGGGAGAGTTTGGGAACAAAAAAACTTGAGATTTCCCGGTTGATCCAGAAGGCCAAGGAAAAGCGGCAGGATTATTCCGGACAGGAAAAAAAATATCAATCCTTAATTCAAGAGATAGACAGGAACAAAGAAACACACTTAAAAACACTGGATGAACTCAAAGATCGCGCCGAACAAATGCAGAATTTAGTTAAAAAACTCCAAAGGGAGGAAATATCCCTGCCGTATACCCTCGTTCCCCTGTATGAGAAAAAGGGAAACCTTCCCTGGCCTCTCAATGGAAGGATTATTACCCGCTTTGGGCCCAGCCGGCATCGCCGGTTCAATACCATCACTCAGAATAACGGAATAGAGATCTCTCCCCAAAAGGACACTGTTGTCAAAACTATCCATGCAGGACGGGTGGCATATAGCGATTATTTCGAAGGTTATGGTTATCTTGTCATTATAGATCACGGCATGACTTATTATTCTCTTTACGGCCATCTCAGTTCGGAATTCCTGGTAAAAAAGGGCGATTTTGTCAAAGAAGAACAGCCGATTGCCACGGTGGGCGAGTTTGGCTCTTTGAAGGAAGAAACCCTGTATTTCGAAATCCGCTACAAAACCGATCCTGTCAATCCCTTGCAATGGCTGAAAAGAAGATGATAAAATCTATCTTCATAAATTAAAAAAAATGACTAACAAAAACACAAAAGTTTTGTTCTTGACCGTCCTCATCACTGTCCTGCTTTTTTTCTTTATTCCTAAAAAATTCCTGCCCAGTATTTCCCAACAATCATCTTCTGATAAAAACCTCGTTCTTCTCAAAGGCGTCGCCGATCTGATAAAGGACTACTATGTCGAGGAACCGAATGCCCTGAAGACCATGAAAGGGGCAATAAGGGGCCTAATCGGACCGCTCGATCCACTCTCTTCTTATCTCGATGTGCCAACCGTAAAAAAACACAAAAATCCCGGTTCAGCCGAACTCAAGGAAACGGGTATCATCGTCTATAAAAAGTTCGGGACTTACCCCATTGTCATCGGGATTAAAGAAAACTCTCCAGCAGAAGATGCCGGAATAAAAGTGGGAGACACCCTCAGTGAGATGGATAGCCAACCGCTTCTGGAACTCAGTATGCAGGAGGCCAATCTTTATCTTAAGGATACCGAAGAAAAACCAATTAACCTCAAGGTTCTCCGTCCAGAAGATTCGGAAGAAATGTCGCTTCAAAGAAAAAGCCTTTATGATACTCCCTTTACCTATATCCCACAAAAAAACACCAGCGGCATCTTGAAAATCCATTCCCTTTATCCTCCTTTCAACACACAATTCAAGGAAATGCTTCTTCCTTCCTTAAAAATCAAAAAAGTTGCGTTGATCATCGATTTAAGAAATTGCCACGAAGGCGAGATCGGAGAGTCCTTGAAATTTATCAACCATTTCCTTCGGTCGGATAAGGTCGGATACTTCCAGGATAAAAATGGAGAAAAAGAATACCTAGCCTGTCCCAAAACCCCAGAGCTAGAGGGATTGCCTTTGATCATATGGACAAACAGTGCAACGATCGGCCCCGCAGAAGCTGTGGCAGGCATTCTAATGGATTTTCAAAGAGCAAAGATCATAGGATTAAAAACACCAGGTCTTTTGGTCAAACAAGATTTTTTCCCTCTCGAAGACGGGAGCGCTTTGCTCCTGACATCACAGATTTTTTACTTCAGGGATGGAAAGGAAATGTGGCTCAAGGGGATTACTCCAGATAGTGAAATTAAAGAAAAAAATCCCAATTTTGATCTGTATCTTAAAAAAACGCACGAAATCCTGCCAAAGATATAGTCTATGAGGACACACAATCCGGTCAAAGGAAGCCCAAAAACTCCGTGGATCATCTATGTTATTTTTTCGCTACTTGCCATAACTTCTGCCGCAGGCTTGGATTACATCAATTGGTCAAAAGGAAAAAAGTCCTATGTTTTTTCTATTCTTAGCGAGTTAAGGAAGCCGAAAAAACCCAAAATTTCCATCAGTCAAGTTGTCCTCGATCGGCTTTCCAGACAAGGTATCCCCGACGATTCCGTTTCCAAGTTCAAGGACCAGGCTGGAATTGACCATCTGAAAATCGATCTATCCATGGCTGAATACACAAACGTGGAAACCCGGCTAAGACAGGATTTGCAAAGGGCCAAGGCCAAGATCGTAAAAAAAGAAGAACAGGAGGATGAGGAAAAAATATATTTCCTCTGGGATGTTCAAAGACACAAGGCAGAAAAACTTTCCATCCTCTTCTCCTGCAAAAAAGAACTTCCCAAAATCCCGGAAAAAATCCCCGCCATAGAGCCTAAAAACAAAGTCGCCCTTATTATGGATGACATGGGATACAGCCTGGATGTGATCTATGACATTCTTAGCCTACAGGAACCAATTACAGTTGCCATTATTCCTTTCAGTCCGCTAGGAGAACAAACGGCCCAAATCGCCCATCAAAATGGCTTAGAAATCCTTTTGCACCTGCCGCTTGAATCCATCAACAACACCGAAGCGAATAACAGTATCGAGGGAATAATTTCCACCGATATGGGCGAACAAGAAATCATCATGCTCGTGGAGAGGAATCTCGATCAGGTCCCTTACATCAGCGGTGTCAACAACCACATGGGATCAAAAGTCACTCCGAATGAATCATTGATGCATACCATCCTCCAACAGATTAAACAAAGAGACCTCTTTTTTGTCGACAGCCGCACTACAGGAAAATCCGTGGCTTATGACGTGGCCATCCAGCTCGAAATTCCGACAGCGCAACGGCATGTCTTTCTTGATAGCGAACTGGACGAAGATTACATAAGGGAGAAGCTCATAGAGCTGTTCACCCTAGCTCAAAAGAGGGGGGAAGCCGTCGGCATCTGCCATCCTTTGCCGGAAACACTTAAAGTTCTGAAGGAGTCCTTCCGTTTAGCGAAAGAATATGGTGTTACACCTGTTTTCATCTCGGAACTTGTTCGCTGACAAAATCCCTGATTTCGATTTGCCAAATCCTACCGCATCCTTTATCATAAAATTGAAGGAGGAATCTAATGAAAAACTTGTCGTTAATCCTTGCCGTGGTCATTCTGGCTATTATCGTCGTTGCCGTCGCTCATTTCACTGGCCTGTGGAAAACCATGTCTCATGAAGATTTGGAGGGTTCGTTCGAGTTTTTGGATATCGAGACAAAATGGGTAGAAAAGATCTATCAAGCCTGGCCGCCCAGATTAGTGCTCGTTCCGGCGATCTCCTTCAAGATCAAAAATGTCTCGGAAAAGCCGTTAAAATATTTCTATGTTAATGCAAACTTCAAGTTTCGTGATGACGTTGCCAACCTTGGCGATGGCTTCATCGAGGCCATCCGGAGAGAGCCCTTGATGCCGGGAGAAACAAGCGAATCCATTCTCCTCAAGAGCAGCTATGGGATTGATGGACAAAATCTGGAGCATATCAAGAACAATCCGTTTTTCCAATCCAAAGTAGTCGATGTAAAAATGTTTGCCAAATCCCAAGGCTCCCAGTACATTCCTGTTGGAGAGTGGGAAGTGTCGAAAAATATCGATTTTAAAGAGCCCGAGCCATTAGACATGAAACAGGAAAAGAAAAAAGCAGAAGATATAAAATAGAGTATTTCATGGATAAAATCGTCCCCCAACGAATATTCCTGACCAAAGGGAAAGGCCGTCATAAAGAAAAACTTGCCAGCTTTGAACTAGCTTTGAGAGATGCGGGGATCGCTCCGTTCAACCTAGTCAAAATTTCCAGCATTTTCCCTCCCGGATGTCAGCTGATATCCAAACAAGAGGGGATTAAATACCTCCATCCCGGCCAGATTGTGTTCCTTGTGATGAGTGAAAACGCAACCGACGAACCCCAACGACTCCTATCCGCTTCTATCGGATTGGCCATTCCCAATGACCCGACTCATTACGGCTACCTCTCCGAACACCACAGCTTTGGCCAGGACGAAAAGGAAGCCGGCCAATACGCAGAGGACCTTGCCGCAGATATGCTGGCCACCACTCTTGGCAAAAATTTCGATCTCAGTCAGATATGGAATGAGGAAAAGAGTTTATACGAACTGGGCGATGGGATGGAAGTGATGACACAAAACATCACGCAAATTACCCGCGGTGAAAAAGGATTCTGGACTACGGCATTCGCCGCAGCCGTCACGGTTCCTTGATCAGCGGTACTTGGTGGGATCGGGAATCAGGATTTTGATAAAGCTCCGTTTTTTCAGGTCTGCTATATAGGCCTGGATTTTCACTTGTTGTTCTTGCATAAATAGTTCATTTTCGATGTCTTTTTTGACCTCTTCAAACGGCCTGAGCCGGCTCTCCGTCTTTTCATCGAGTTTTAACAAAAACCATCCGGATGGAATTTTGACCCAGGAGGAAAAGCTTCCCTCTTCTAAATTCTCAACAGCCTGCTCTAAGGTCTTGTCCATATCGCCTTTTTTGTATGTTCCGATATCTCCTTGAGATTCCTTTTCCGGGCCCTCTGAATACTGGCCGGCAAGACTTTCCAACTCTTCGCCCGCCGCCAACTTTTCGTTCACTTCCTCCATTTTCGCCTGTGCTTCCTGCTCGCTTTTATCTTCTGAAGAAATATAAATTCCCCTTAATTTATACGTAGGAAGAGTTGTAAATTCCTCTGGATTAAGGTCGTAGTAATTCACGACATCCGTCTCATCGATAGCGATACTCCGTCCGACCTCGCTAAAAATAAGAGCCTGTTGAATGATGGCTTTCTCTTGCTGCACCATCCAGTTATCATAGTTAATCCCTTGTTGTGCTATCATGCGCTTGAATTCCTCATCCGAGCCTATGTTGTATTGTTTCTTGATACCGTCAACCATATTCCTAATCTGTCCATCGATATCAGCCGTGCCTCTGATATCCTGTCTTATAGATTCCTGAATGAGCAGCCGTTCGATTATCATCCTTTCCAACAATCCTTCCTTTTCTTTTTCATACTGTTTGGAAAACTCCTCTCCCTGCAATTGTGAACGGAGGAGATCATAAATCGTATCGTGTTCGATCATATAATCCGATATGGTGATGATATCATCGTTAACTATAGCTACGATAGCATCCACTACATCTTGTCCGAACAGGAAGCTTATGCTAAATAAAACCAAAAAAAGTATAAGGGTCATGCGCATTTTATTCATTTAAAATCCTCTGATATGGAAAATACAGGTTTTGCTTGTAGGATTCCCATTCAAGGGAATTTTTCAAATTTTTGATGTGTTGAAATATACGATTTTTAACCTTCTGGCTGAGAATCTTCATCTCGATAGAAGTGGATGCTTGATCGGGAGAAATCAATTCCGGTTCATATCGGGAATCAAGCCGAAAAATATGAAAGCCATAGGAAGACTCCAAAACAGGGCTCACTTCTCCTTCTTTCAGCGCAAAAATGGCCTTCTCCATCTCATCCGGAAGTTGTCCTATCGCAAATACTCCCATCTCTCCTCCTCGAGAAGCTTCGACACCAACGGATTGAGCCTTGGCCAATCTTCTGAAATTCTCAAGGTCATTATTCTTTAGGCTCTCCAAGATCTCCACTGCCTTCTCCTCGTTTGGAAGCAATATCTGGCTCACCTTGACTCTCTCCGGGAGGAGAAATTCCCTTTTATGTTCCGAATAGTATTCCTGGACTTCTTCTGTTTCCACCTGGATGTCCTTGACAAGATCGTAGGTGTATTTTTCCACAAGAAGCTGTTCAAACAACAATTCTGCCCCTTCCTCCTCCAGTGGCCAATTCTCTCCTTCTAAGGCGGAATCGCTGGAATGTTTTGCTAAAAACTCCTTTTTTTCCTCCCAAGTCAATACGATCTCCTTGTTCCGCGCTTCCGCCAACATTAGCTTTTCCTCCACGAAGTTATCCACCAGTCGGCTCAAGGATAGCGCGGAAAGGATTTTGTATTCATCGCCAAGACTGAGCTTGAGGAACCTCACAAAATCCGCATTGAAGTAGACGGTATCCTCAACACGCAGGATAATATAGTTCTTTTTTGCCTCCTGGGAATCCATGCCTGCGGGACTCTGGACAGACTTATTCCCTTTGCAGCCTACTAAAAGCATAATAAAAATAAAAACAAAAAAACGTATTCGCCACATCTTTTTTAGCCTGAATTATTCATACAAGTTTCAATTCATTATATTACATACTCGATAACTCCTTCAAGAAAGAGATCGTTTCAATCATGATGCTCGCATCATCGGAAGAGGGCAGCATAATGGTCATCACTCCCTGGGGTGTGATGGATCCATCATGCTTTTCAAGGACGCCTGTCATGCGGACAAGGTCTATTTTCGTTGTCGGAAAAAACTTAAATACGATCTTTTGCCCGACGCGATCGATAGTCTTGATCCGTATTTCCTGCGAAAGGAATTTGATGATGCCATAACGCACAAGAGTTTGAACGGGTTGGGGGAGTGGTCCAAATCTGTCGATTATCTCTTTGTGTATTTTTTCCATGTCTTCGATGTTTTCCACAGATGAAATGCGCTTGTACAGGTTCAATCGTAAATTTGTTTGAGGAAGATAGTCGTCAGGAATACGGATATTCACCTTCAAATTGATCTCGGTTTTCACCTCATCTGCTTGTTCCCCTTTTTGCTCTTTTACCGTTTGCTCAAGAAGATACATATAATAATCGAAGCCAACAGCTTCCATGCACCCGTGTTGCTGGGAACCTAAAAAATTGCCAGCGCCCCTGATTTCCAGGTCCTTCGCAGCCAACCGAAAACCTGATCCGAGCTGGGAAAACTCCTGAAGGGCTTTTAATCTCTGTTTTGACAATGGTGTGAGCTCAGAAAACGGAGGAACAAGAAAATAGGCAACGGCTTGACGGGAAGATCGCCCCACTCTACCGCGAAGCTGATACAATTGAGCCAATCCAAACCGGTCGGCACGATTGACGATCAACGTATTTACAAGAGGGATATCGATCCCGTTCTCGATGATCGTTGTGGAAACAAGGACATCATACTTTTTTGCAATAAAATCTATCATCCTTTTTTCTAGGGCAAAGCCGGACATTTTGCCGTGGACAACCGCGACCTTGGCTCCCGTCACCCAAGTTGCGATCATTCGCGCCACCGTATCAATATCCTCTACCCGGTTATGGATGAAATAAACCTGTCCTCCCCGGGCTAACTCCTTCTTGATGGCAGATGAGATAAGCTTCCTGCCAAAAGCAGTGACAACAGTATGGATAGCCAGTCTATCCCGTGGAGGGGTTTCGATCAGGCTGATATCCCTCAATCCGTAAAGCGAAAGGTTCAATGTCCGAGGGATCGGGGTGGCCGTCATGGTCAGGACATCGATATCGGCTTTCATCTGTTTGATCTTTTCTTTGTGGGCAACCCCAAATCGCTGCTCTTCGTCGACAATTAAAAGGCCCAAATTGTGAAATTCCACATCGCCGGAGAGTAACCGATGTGTACTGATAACAATATCGACCAAACCCTTTTTCAAATCTTCCAAAATCTTTTTCTGCTGAGTCTTGGATTGAAACCGAGTCAGACTCTCCACACGCAGCGGGAAAAGCACCATCCGATTCCGGAATGTATTCAGGTGTTGGCTGGCAAGCACCGTGGTCGGGCAAAGGACGGCAACCTGTTTTCCGTCCATAACAGCCTTGAAAGATGCTCGAATGGCCACCTCCGTTTTACCATAACCCACATCTCCACACAAAAGCCGATCCATCGGGTACAACGACTCCATATCCCGATAGATATCCTTGATGGCAATGAGTTGGTCATCTGTTTCTTCATATTCAAAGGTTTGTTCAAAATCGGATTGCCACACGCCGCCAGGGCTGTATCCGTGTCCTTGGATGGCTTTCCTCTGTGCATACAGATGGAGAAGCTGTTTTGCCATTTTTTCGATGGCCTTTTTGGTACGGGCTTTTGTTTTCTCCCATGCTAGGGTCCCCAATTTATTCAGCGGAGGAGATGCCGCACCCAGATGAGTGTACTTTTGGACCAGATTAAGGTTCTCTGCAGGAACAAAAAGCTTGTCGTCATCTCGATAATGGATAGAGATGAACTCTTGGTTTTCCTCATCGATTTCCAACTCTATTAAACCCATGAATATCCCGATCCCGTAATCGGTGTGAACAACGTAATCATTCACCTTCAAATCTCGGAAATCCGAAACAAACGGACGCACATGCGGACGACTGACCAGCACCTTTTCTTCTGTGAATATATCCGTTTCAGAAAAATACGTGATCCTCTCCGGTGGGAAGCGGAAACCATGATTCATCTTTCCCAGAAGGAGCGTGACTGATTCATCCTTTGGGAATTCAAAAGCCGAGGACAACTCATGATGAGGAATCTGATTCTGGGCGAGCAGGGTGGATAATTTCCGGCGGACTCCCTCTTGGGAAAAATAGATGAAGCACATCTCTCCCTCTTCATGACTCTTCTCGATATACTCCAGAAAAAACGGAATTTTGTTAGCAAAACGGGGGACTGATTGAAACGGAAAATGAAAATTGTTCTTTCTTTCTGCTGATTCCATTTCGGTCAGGAACAGGGCCTTGTTTTTTATCCTTTCCCATGGTTCAGGAGGATAGATCTGATCGGGAGGAAAGGAAAATTTATTCTCAGATTTGAGCTTATCGTATTGCTGTTTATGATCTTCGCGTATTTTTTTCCATTCCTCCTCGGTTTCTTCAGAATCATCGATCAGGAACAAAACATCATCATAAAAATGTTCGAAGGAAACAGAGAAGTCGGAATCGGAATATTCGTTCAAACTCGGAATGAGAATGCGATCGACTTTTTCAAAGGTGCGTTGGTTGGAGGGTTGGAATACGCGCACCGAAACCACTTCCTCACCGCTGAACTCGATGCGATACGGATACTCTTCCCAAGGAGAAAACACATCCACAATTCCGCCTCGCCAAGCGTATTCCCCACGAGCATTCACAAGATCTTGTTTGGCATAGCCATATTCTCCCAATTTTTGAATTAAGTTGTCTCGGCCGGCGGGATCTCCTGGTTTCAATTGGCAAAAGAGTCGAGTTAGATCTTGAGGTCTGGGAATGGGCTTGAGAAGTCCAGGAAGATTGGTTACAAGGAAGGTAGGGGGGGAATCGAGAAGTCTGTACAAGTATCGCATGCGGGCAGAAACAGACTCCAGTGCAGGCTGAATCTCTTGGTAGGGACTATCAAACAACGGAGGAAGGACAGCCGGCTGAATCAGGCTGCCAAACTGGGAAAGAAAGAATCGACATTCATCACCGAAGCGGTTTAGAGAGGAGGTAGTAGGCCGGATAAAAATGATGGGTTTATCCGATTCTTGGCTGAGAACAGACAGGAAGTAGGGCTTGCTTGATGGAATAAGTCCGGATATCTTTAGCCCTGTTTTCTTGCTTTTGATAGCCTCGAGAAGGCTTTGGAATTGATCCGTCTGTTTAAGAAAATGGAGACTCATAAGATGCCTATTATACAGGATGATCCCATCTATTGTAGGAATTTGATTTTGTAAACCCAATGGGATGCTTTACCTGTGTAGGAAATCAACTCGCCCGAAGGGTAAAGAATGCCGACATATAAGAAAAAAAGAGTGCATGGGAGAAGAGTTGAATGTTATGCTGTAGGGAAAATTAACGTAACGGGCAGATATCGCGGAAGATAAATATTTTCGTCGGCATAATTTATGAATGATTCAGGCTAAATGTTGTAAAATGGAGAAGAAAGCACAAATGAAAAAAAAGGACCATAAAGGCAACCAGTTCGAGCTCCGTTTCTATGAAGGTTATAAAGGAAAGGAAACGCCAAGATCAGTGATTATTGGCAACAGGGAATTCAAGATTGATAGAGTTCTGGACAGAAAAAGAATCCGTGACGAGAAGACCGGAAAAAAGAGCGAGGTTTTTACCTGTGAGATGGAAGAACAGAAAGTGCGGCTCATCATCCATGACTCCGGCAAGCTCGAGTTAATCTATATGTAGCGTTACATCTGCCACCAGTAGAAAAATTTTAGCCTAAAAGTTTATGCTCCTCCTGAATTATTTATGAAAGCTGTTAATATTGTGATGGGCTTGCTAAGATGATGCAGGAAAAATTATAATGAGGCATCTTTAGAGAGCCTGTGGGAGGTCCTTTCATGAAAAAAACTTCTTTCGGAAAGCCTCTTCTTGCCCTGGTTGTTTGCTGCTTATTCTGTATTGGTTCCCTTTGGTGCCAATCAGACCAGCGATTTTTTGACGATGCCCCTCGACGATCGGAAAATGTCCGTCTCACCATACTCAATCCTACAAAAGGAAATATAGAAACTCTCGTAGAACTCCGGAAACAGAGCCTCATTTCGATCCAAGATTTGATTGTAATCGGCCTCTTTCACGAAAAACAAGTCGAAGATAGAGAAGTGGCCAGAAGTTACGAAGAAGCTGCAAAGTTTGCCGAAGAAAACAGGCATGATTGGATCAAGTTTCACAGGCTAAGGGAAGGTCTCGACCTTAAAACTTTGTTTCAAAAAAATGTTTTAAGTGATGAACTTCTAAAAATTTTTTTGTATTCGGATGGGCTGCTCCTGTTTGGCGGTGCAGATATCCCCCCCTCCGTTTATCAGGAAAAGACCAATCTATTGACAGGTATCACAACACCTCTCAGGAGTTATCTCGACACCATGGTCGTATTCCACCTGCTTGGCGGACGGCAAGACGAAGACTTCAATTCCTATTGCGAATCCTACCCAGAATTTCCGATCCTGGGATTGTGCCTCGGCTGCCAGAGCCTGAATGTCGGCACAGGGGGAACGCTGTTTCAAGATATCCCTTCTGAAATCTACGGAAAAGTTTACTTTGAAGATGTCATCGCCATGACAAAGGAAAATTGGCATGTGAATCCTTTTTCCAAGCTTTATCCGAGAGAGTTTCGATACAGCAACATGCATCGGATCAAACTTTCAAAGAACGGAAAATTCGTCAAAGATTGGGGATTTAAAATGGATGACAAACCCTTCATCTACAGTTCCCATCATCAGGCCATCCGTAAGCTCGGAAAAGGGATCAGGATTATCGCAACATCGCTGGATGGCAAAGTAGTCGAAGCCATCGAACACGAGACATACCCCAATGTCCTGGGAGTGCAGTTCCACCCAGAAGCCCGCTCTCTATGGGATGCAAATAATAAATCCCGGTTAACCCCGGGGGACAAGGAGGAAATTAACCTTCTTTCCATCCTGAAAAAAAATCCCCCGAGCCTCGCTTTCCACAAGAAGCTCTGGTCTTGGTTCACCCAGAAACTCAAAGCCTCTCACAAACACCGCATGAAGGATAAGCCTCTCTAAATCCAGGGTAACGAAAAAGCAAGGCAAACTGAAACTTCAGTCTGCTGATTTTCCGCCTTGTTTCACAGAGGAAAATAGAGGAACCATTTTACATAGTTAGAAATGCTCAAAATAGGAGAATAAGGAAGGGGCTTGACATTTTCCTATAAATTTTATATATTTAGTATTGTATACAAAATCCAGAAAGGAGTTTCAGATGAAAAAATATGCCGTTCCTAGAGTGGCTCATTGTTCGGAAGGGTGCCACCCCGGATCCTGAGCACGATATAAAACTGCTCTATACATTTAAGGAAAATCGCTAGAGCTCTTCATCCCCTATAAGGAATGAAGAGCTTTTTTTTTGCTGTTTATCCTGAATAATCCAGGTCAGTCGAGAAAATGAATAATTTTTTTTAGAAGTGATGTCGTTGATTGACCTTCGCACAAAGTAACAAGCACAACTTTTCCCCCGGCTTCTTCAACTTCCTTTCGCCCCACAACTTCATCTTTCTTCCAATCCTCTCCTTTGACAAGAACATCGGGGATAAGAGTGGATATGACTTTTTGGGGAGTCTCCTCAGGGAAAGGAACGAGATAATCGATATGTTCGATGGCCTCTAGAATCTCGAGCCTTTCTGCTAAAGGAAATATCGGCCTCGAAGGCCCTTTGATCATCTCGATCGATTCATCATCGTTCACGGCAACGATCAAAACATCGCCGAGTTTTTTTGCCTCTTTGAACAGAAACACATGACCGCTGTGGATGATATCAAAACATCCATTGGTGAACACAATCGTCTTGCCTTCTCTTTTTAGAGATATTCGTATATCTTCAAGGCTTCGAAGGGAATGTGTTTTTTTAATCGATGTAGCCAAGGTCTTCGAGATAATTTTTTATCTTTTCCATGTCATCAGGCGCAACGTCACGATTGACCGGGAGGGTGGCAAGAGGATGTTTTTTCGTCCCCCAGGGAACTTTCTGCCATCCCCTCTCATGAAGATAATAAAATGTAATCTTGGCAATAACCTCAATGGCGCCAAATTCTAAAGTGATCAGAGGCTCTTTTGTCAACAAGTAAACGATGGACATGCTGGTACAAGTCGCTATTATTCTCCAGCTAATGGCTTTTAATACGGTTCTTGTATGGGATTCGACAGGTCTCTTGAATTTTTTCAATGTTTATTTCTCCTGGCGGCTATTATACAAGATACTCCCCTCCTATATCTATGCCTTCTTTGAAGGGGGCAATTTGATTTTTATATTAGGAGAAAAAGACCATGAATGCTCAGGCCGGAACACACCGACATCCTTGTATAAGGAGGATATCATGAATGTATACATGTTGCTGTGGAAATCGTACGGATACCCGTCTTTTTTATGGGTGGCCACATCTAAATAATAGGTTCCGTTTATCAGATTCAACTTTTCTATCCGGCAGATAACCTTTCCGTTTCCGTCGATGGAAAGGGAGTCAAGCTCTTCGCTGTTGGTGTTTGTACCGTAGCAACTGATTCCTTGGGAGTTGAAAATACCGATCCCAAAAACAAAATCTTTGATCCGGGATTTTGCCTTCACATCTATTTCAATCTGCATTCCCTCATCCGGGGAGAACACATGTTTTTCCTTTCCATCCAAGCTTTTCATCCTGACCTTTGTGATCTCGATCTCTTTTTTTCCCCATCTCCCTTCTCGTCTATCTTCCCCTTCCTCTTCTTTCTCGACTTCTTCCTCAATGGCTTTCTGGCGAAACTCAAACTCTTCTTCCTGCATCTCGGCAATATCCTGGAGATAGGCGTCGATCACACGCTTGGGTTCGGCGATCATCTGCATCTTCCCTTCTTTAAGCCAAAGGACCTGGTCACAAATCTTTTCGACCGTGGACAAGTCATGGCTGACAAACAGGATAGTTTTATTGCGGCGGCGAAAATCGTCGATCCGATCCAGGCACTTAGGAACAAAAGCGGCGTCTCCCACAGCCAACACCTCATCGATGAGGAGAACATCGGGGTTAACATTTATCGCGATGGAAAATCCCAGCCTCATATACATACCTGAAGAATAGGTTTTGACCGGAGCATCGATGAAATCTTCGAGCTGGGCGAACCGGACGATATCGTCAAACTTATTTACGATCTCTTTTTTAGTAAGGCCCAGCATGATGCCGTTGATGTAGACATTTTCCCGCCCGGTAATCTCCGGATGGAATCCCGCCCCGAGCTCGATCAAAGCCGATACTTTTCCTTGAACAGAAACCTTCCCGGAAGTGGGCTTGGCAATCCCGGTGATAATCTTCAGGAGCGTGCTTTTGCCCGAACCGTTTTCCCCGATGACGCCAAAAGTCGTGCCTTCATGAACCTTGAAATTCACACTATCCAAGGCTGTGACCAGTTCATCGGGCTTAAGCGCTTTTAAAAAATCGCCTTTGACAAAAGAACTCTTGAATGTTTTGAACCGGTGGCGCGAGGAGTACTTCTGGTATATCCTAGTGACGTTTTCCACGTCTATGGCAATCACTTAAACCTCCTCGGGAAAAGTATCTCGAAGCCGGTCAAAAATTGCATATCCGATAACCAGCAACACCATCGAAAGCAGAAATGTTATGCCAAGTCTTCGCCAACGGATCATCTCCCCGTAAAACACACAGTTCTGGTAACCCTGCATGATGTGGGTCATCGGATTGACATCAAGCATGAGTCGAAGCCACTTGTGTGATTGTACGCTCGTCACCGGATAGATGATCGGAGAGGCAAAAAACCATAAAGTCAGCATGTTGGACAGGATGTCCTTTACATCGCGGAAGTGAACGGTCAGCGAAGATACGACAAGGGCAAATCCGAGGGAAAAGACAAACTGCACCAGGATGACTACCGGCAAGAAGAGCATATAAACGGTGAACTTCTTGAGCATGATCAAGGCAAAAAGGAATAAGATCGGAAGACCGAATACAAAATGGACAAAATTGGATGTGACAACAACGATGGGAAGAATTTCGACGGGAAAAAGGATCTTTTTGATCAGGTTCCCCTGAACCATCAACACATTGGCCGACTCCAGAGCAGAGGAAGAAAACCAGGTCCAGGGCAAGACACCGCAAAAAAGGAAAAGGGCATACAGCAGGGGACTTTCTCCGAATTCAGGAACACGCGGCCGGATGATGAATCCAAACACGATGGTGTAGACAATCATTAGCAGGAGAGGATTAAAAAAAGACCAAAAAAAGCCCAGGATCGTCCCGCGGTATCGGGCCTTGAGTTCCCGGTTCACCAGATTCTGAATCAGAACACGATATTTGTATAATTCTTTCCCTTTTTTAAGAAGACGAAACATGGGCTCTCCCGGTAAAGATTTTTTTGGCTTCAGGCGTGTATTCGCCGATATCGTCAAAAAGAAAAAGCGGCGATAAAATCCGCGTGTCGGAGGGAGGAAAAACACACTGGGAGAGCAAAAAATTCGGCTGGGACTCCTTGCGTGGATACACCAACCGCATCGCCTGAACATTCAATCCGGCATCTTCGACCGCCTGGGAAAATTCCGGTATTCTCTTGGCCGTAAAAATGAAGTAGGCTCTCCCTTTTTTTTTCAATAGGACCGCTGTTTTTTGCATTATACCAAGAATATCACATTTTACCTCGTGTTTCGCAATAGATTTTTCTGATGTGGCGCTCAAGCGCCCTGCCTGCGTTTTGATATAGGGAGGGTTGGAAAACAGGACATCGAACTTGTGTGGGGAACGGAAATCGAGAAAGTCTGCTTGGATAACGCGGATCCTTTTTTCTAAGTGATTTAGTTGGACGTTTCTCCATGCCAGATCGGCCAGTGACTCCTGAATCTCAAGGGCTGTGATATGCAAGAAGGGTTTGATACTCAGCAGGAGGGAAATAATCCCACAACCTGCGCCAAGCTCCAGGCATCTATCTGTGTTTTTAGTCTGGACAAAATCCGCCAGCAGAGGGGCATCTACGGCAAACCTGTATCCCTCTTTTTTTTGACAAACTAGGATGCGGCCGTGATAAAAGGTATCCTGCGTCTCATCCTTGCCCTTCTGAGGGTCGGTTTTTCTCATCTTTAGCCTTTTCAATAAAAACAAGCACTCGTCCGGGGAGAACTTCAGCATATCCTCCTTGGACAGGCAGTTCACTCTGATTATTCGACCGTTTATATGTCAATAGCCCTTGGCCCAGCGCCACAAACAAGGGCCTGTGTCCGGGAAGTATTCCCAGATAACCTTCCAGGCTGGGAAGGGACACTTCCAGAACTTCCTCATCGACAAGAAGATCTGTTGGGCTGATCACCTTGAGCTTGAGCGATGCTGGCAAATCTTGGCTCATGCGGATTTCAATTTATCGGCCTTCTCGGCCACCTCTTCGATTCCCCCGACCATGTAAAAAGCCTGCTCGGGCTTATCGTCATGTTTTCCCTCAATAATTTCCTTGAATCCACGCACGGTGTCGGCTATGGGTACATACTTGCCCTCCCGTCCGGTAAACTCTTGGGCCACATTGAAGGGTTGTGACAGGAATCTTTGAATCTTACGGGCCCGGGATACGATAATCTTGTCATCCTCGGAAAGCTCCTCCATCCCGAGAATTGTGATAATATCCTGAAGGTCTTTGTACCGCTGCAGAATTTCTTTGACCTCGCGTGCCACAAGATAGTGTTCCTCTCCGATAACACGGGGGTCCAGGATCCGCGAATAGGAACTTAAAGGATCCACAGCCGGATAGATACCGATTTCTGTAAGCGCCCGGGATAAATTTGTTGTGGCATCCAGATGGGAAAATGTGGTCGCAGGTGCAGGGTCGGTAAAGTCGTCTGCAGGAACATAAATTGCCTGAACTGAGGTTATGGACCCTTTTTTTGTTGACGTGATACGCTCTTCCAATTCTCCTAACTCAGTCGCCAAATTTGGCTGGTAACCTACAGCCGAGGGCATGCGGCCCAACAGGGCAGAAACTTCTGATCCTGCCTGGACAAACCGGAAGATATTATCGATAAACAGAAGTATGTCTTGGTTCATTTCGTCACGGAAGTACTCTGCCACAGATAAAGCAGATAATCCGACGCGCAGTCTTGCTCCGGGAGGTTCAGTCATTTGGCCATAGATCAGGGCCGTCTTTTCGATGACACCCGATTCCTTCATCTCCAGCCAAAGATCGTTCCCCTCCCGTGTCCTTTCGCCGATTCCGGCAAAAACAGAATATCCGCCATGCTCCTGGGCCACATTGTGTATCAGCTCCATGATGATGACGGTCTTTCCGACTCCGGCTCCTCCGAAAAGCCCGATCTTGCCGCCCTTGAGGAAAGGTTGTATCAGGTCGATGACCTTGATCCCAGTCTCGAACATCTCCAACTCAGTGCTCTGATCTTCAAGCGCTGGAGGGGGACGGTGAATCGAGTATTTTTTCTTTGCCTTGATAGGTCCCTGATGATCCACGGGCTCCCCGATCACATTGATCACCCGTCCTAAGGTTTCCTCTCCCACCGGAACCTGAATCGGCCCATCCAGGTCAACAGCCTTCATCCCGCGCGCCAATCCATCTGTAGGATGCATGGACACACAACGCACCTTATCCTCACCCAGATGCAGTTCCGTCTCGACAATGATGTCCACAGGAGTCGGTGTTTCAAATCCCTCACTCGTGATACGCAAGGCATTGAATATTTCAGGTAGATCTTGTTCTTTGAACGCCACATCAACCACGGGTCCAATGACCTGCACAACGCGCCCGGCTTTTTCGGACTCTATTTTTTTGTCTTTTTTTTTGGGTTTTATCGATTCTTTTTCCATTTTGCACTCCGGGCTTCTATTTTTCTGCCAAGGCCTCCACGGCAGTCATGATCTCAAGAAGCTCTTTGGTGATCGAGGCCTGCCTTATCTTGTTGAGCTCAAGGGTCAGGTCTTGGATCAGATCTTCAGCGTTCCTTGTGGCATTGTCCATGGCCATCATCCGAGCCGCATGCTCAGCAGCGATCGACTCAGAGAAAAAATGTGTGATCTCATTCTTGACATAAAGGGGAAGAAGAACTTCCATAAATGTTTTCGCCTCCGGCTCCCAATCCGGAATCAGTCCAAACGGCAATTCTTTCGTTGTCTCAGTCCTGATCTCTTCCTTTTTTTGTATCGCGACAGGCAAAAGTTGATAGAGGATAATTTGAGGAGCAAGGATCGATCGGAATTCGTTATACACAACGTACACCGCATCAGTCCTCAAAAGAGAAAATTCCTGCAGGAGGAATTGGGCAATATCCTTTAAATCCCCTCTTGTCAAATTTTGGGTATTGTCGGCATAGGCTTTCTCTATGAGAAAAGGGTATTTTTTAAAAAACATCACAGCCTTTTTTCCGATCAATATAAGCCGAAGGTCAGATGTTTTTGATTTTTCTCCACAAAACTCTGCTGCTTCGGTTAGAAGGTTCGCGTTAAAGGCCCCGCAAAGACCTTTATCCGATGTGATAACGACCACGGTTGTCTTTTGTTCTTCTCTTTTTTCGAGAAGCGGGTGGCGCACATTCTCTTTCCACAGGATGGCTCTTTGAATAAAGTAAGGGAAAGTGTGCCAAAAGGGACGGGCCTGGAGCACGGTACGCTGGGCCTTTTTGAATTTAGCTGTGGAGACGGTTTTCATGGCCTGCGTGATCTGTTGCGTGTTCCTCACACTTTTGATTCTCCGGCGCAGGTCGATAAGGGCTGGCATATTACTCGTTTTTTCCCTTAAATTCCTGGTTGAACGTTGTCATGATCTTGTTTATTGTCTCATCCAGTTCAGGACTGACCTCTTTTTTCTCAGCAAGTTCTTTCAACAAATCGGGATGCTCCCGCTCGAAATACTCGTATAGGCTTTTTTCGTAATTTTCGATTTGATCGATCTCAAAATCATCCAAAAATCCACGATTCCCCGCGTAGATGACCAAAATCTGTTTTTCAACAGATAATGGTACGTATTGTCCTTGCTTAAGGACTTCGGTAAGACGCTCTCCCCGATCGAGTTGAGCTTGACTGGCCTTGTCCAGCTCTGTACCGAATTGAGCAAAAGTCACAAGCTCGCGGTATTGCGCCAGGTCTAACCTCAGTTGCCCGGCGACCTGTTTCATGGCCTTGATCTGGGCGTTCCCCCCAACGCGGGAGACCGATATCCCCACATTGATGGCAGGTCGCATGCCTGCGTTAAAAAGCTCGGGTTCGAGATAGATCTGCCCGTCTGTGATGGATATGACATTGGTGGGGATATATCCGGAAACATCCCCAGCCTGGGTTTCAATGATAGGCAGGGCAGTCAGAGAACCTCCTCCATTTTTATCGTTGTATTTGGCCGCCCGTTCAAGCAGGCGAGAATGGAGGTAAAAGACATCGCCGGGATAGGCTTCCCGGCCCGGTGGACGTCGAAGAAGCAGGGCAATCTCACGGTAGGCTGCTGCATGTTTGGACAGGTCGTCGTAAATCAATAGCGAATGCTTCCCGTTGTCCCGGAAAAATTCCCCTATTGCGCATCCGCTGTAGGGAGCTAAGTACTGCAGAGGAGAAGGATCGGAAGCAGAGGCAGTCACTACTATGGAGTAGTCCATGGCCCCATGATCCTCCAATACCTTGATGATGTAGGCTATGGTGGAGTTTTTCTGACCGATAGCCACATAGATGCACACCACATCTTTGCCTTTTTGGTTGATAATGGTGTCGATGGCAATGGCTGTCTTTCCAGTCTGGCGATCACCAATAATCAATTCTCTCTGTCCTCGTCCAATCGGAATCATGGCATCGATGGCTTTGATTCCGGTTTGCAGGGGTTCTTTGACGGGCATGCGTTCCACAACACCCGGAGCCAACCGTTCCACCACCATGTTCTTTTCTGTTTTGATGGGCCCTTTTCCGTCCAAGGGTATGCCCAAAGGATTAACAACTCTCCCTATCATGCTCGGACCCGAGGGAACCTGTATGATCCTATGGGTACGCTTAACAAGATCGCCCTCCTTGACAAGATGGCTCTCTCCAAGCAAAACCGCACCCACACTGTTTTCTTCCAGATTCAGAGCCAGACCATAGACATCGTTGGGGAACTCGATGAGTTCGTTGAACATCACACGGTCCAATCCATAAACGCGGGCAATGCCGTCTCCCACTGAAGTGACTGTTCCGACTTCCTTGATATCGATTTTTGTATCATAGCCTTCGATCTGTTGTTGGATGATTTTGCTAATTTCGTCTGCCTTTATTTCCATTCCTATTCCTCGACAATTTTTTGTTGAAGCCTCTCTAGATCTCCCTGGATAGAGGCATCGTAAACGATGTTTCCTTTCCTGATGGAAAGGCCACCGATCAGTGATTGATCCATTTTATATGTCAGCGTAACCGGACACTTCTCAAGCAGGGCGAGTTTTTCCTCCAAGCGCTTTTTCTGATCCGGGCTTAGAGGGATAACAGAGCTCACTTCAAAAGTGGAAATCCCCTGTTCCTCATTCCAAAGAACGGGCAAGAATTCAAGAATCTCTGTTAATAGCATCAAGCGATCATTTTCCACAAGGAGGAGCAAAAATCGCTTGGATTTGTTACCGACTGCGGTTCGCTCAAGAATCTGTGCCGCAATCTCTTTCTTTTTTGTCGCGGGAAGAAACGGGCTTTGGAGTGTATCATGGAGTTTTGGATAGGAAGATAAAAATTTATCAAATTCACTCAATTCAACATTCAAAGAATCAAATTCCCCCGCATTTTTGGCGGAATTAATGAGCCCTTGAGCGTATCTTTGTATCAGAATTTGACTTCTCATGAAGTTTTTCAATCCTTTCGATGGATTTATCGATTATTGATGAATGAAACTCTTCGGTCATTCGATCTTGAATGCTCTGCTGAGCCAAATCAGCGGCAAGAGCAACCGTGTATTCTTTGATTTCTCGGATGGCATCCTGTGTCAGCATCTCGATTTTCTGGCGTGCAAAATGCTTTAGGCGATCGGCAGCCTGTTTGGCTTCCTCGAGCACGTTTTGGTGGAGAGACTGGCCTACAGCCTCTGCCTCTTGCTGCATCTTTTCGATCTCTTCATCCAGTCTTCCCAAACGCGACTCCACCTGATTCAGTTTTTTTGCTGCCTCTTCTTGAGACTCCTTAGCCCCCCGTAGCGCCTGTTCGAGCGAATCAGACCTTTCCTGGAGGAATTTCCCCAAAGGCTTCCTCAAAAAATAGGCCAACCCTCCAAACAGCAAAAGGAAGTTGAGAAGTTTCCCCAAAAAATCCTTAGTCTGGGAAGGATGAGATTCCTCCACAAATGACATGAACAGCAAAAAGGGGACGAACAAGAGAATCAAGAGTGTAGACTTTTTTTGTTGCATCAGTTTAGAAGTTTTTTTGCGATATTCTTGGCAAGGTCTTGGCCCCGAGGTTCCAATTCTTTCCTGAGACATTCGACCTTTTCCTTCAATTCCTGTTGGGCCTTTTGGACTTGTACACGACATTCTTGGGATACTTCTTCGATCATGCTTTCTTTTTCTTTTTGGGCCTCTCGTTCAAATTTCTCTCGTGTCTCGCGAGCCAATGTTTTTGCTGCCCTTATATCCTCTTCAATCCTTTCGAGAGTTTTGCCGTACTTATCCAGCGCCTCTTGGGTAGCATCCTGGTCCTGTTGGATTTGGCCATCCCTCTTTCTCATGACGCGGCCTACGGGCTTAAAATAGACCTTCGTGAGCACAAGAACCAGGACCCAAACGATCACAAAGATGACGATGATACTAAAATCAATAGATAACATATAAACCTTACTTCTTTATCGGCAGTTTACACCCTCTGGGGCGAAGCAATCTCACAACACCAGCATTATGGATCACTTCCTTGCCGCCACCTTTATGTAGGGATTAGGCGGATTGGCCATTGATAGCTGCCGATAAATCGAGGCAAAAATTTAACATGACTACCATAAAAAAGCAAGCACCCGAAACTTCCCCAAAACTCTGGAGACACAAAAACCGAACGCGTTCATATAGTTCACGTGGAAATGGAATTTCGGATTATTTTTTTTATTTCTCCGATTAGAAAAAGAGAACCTGCGACAACGACAATCCCGTCGGGCCCGGCCAGCTGCTGCGCCATCCGAAAAGCCCTTTCAGCATCCGGTTCACAGAGTATCCTTTTTTCACCAAAGCTTACTTTTTCCGCCAGCTCCTCAGCAGGGCACGCTCGATAATAAGGGAATTGCGTCAAGATGACAATCTTTGCCAGGGGAAACAGGATGTCAGCAATCCGCTCGATATTTTTGTCCCTCATGGATGCATACACTAGGACAACGGAAGAGGAAACAAACTCCCTTATATAGTCCTTCAAAGCATCAGCACCCTCCTCATTGTGAGCCCCATCCAATAACACAAGAGGCTTCTGAGATATGGATTCCAACCGTCCCTCCCAACGGGTCGTTTGGATGCCTTTGATAATCTTCTCTTTCTCCAGCTTTTTCCATCTCTGGCCGAGGATCCGAGAAGCGGCAATTGCAATGGCGGCGTTGCGGCCCTGATGCTTCCCTTGGAGAGCAGGCTCGTAGCTGTAGGACTCCCCATTTAGCAGAAAGGTAAAAATATATCCCCTGCTCGTTTTTTGTCTCACAAAATTATCTTTTCTCTCGAATATTCCATAAAAGGGCGCCCCAAGCTTCTCTGCCCGGCTTTTTATGGTTGCATAAGCATCCTGTTTTTGAACCCCGCACACCACCGGAACTCCTGGTTTGATGATGCCAGATTTTTCAAATGCAATTTGGCTCAAACTTTCTCCCAAGAATTTCTGGTGCTCGGCCGAGATGGTGGTGATGACCGACACTTTTGGGTCGACTACGTTTGTAGCATCAAACCTGCCGCCCATCCCCACTTCGAGAAAGGCCATGTCCACCTCTTGTTCGGCAAAATAAAGGAAGGCCAAGCAGCAGAGATGCTCAAAATAGGTAGGGGGATTCAACAATCTTTTTGCGGATATAAGCTGTTCGATTTTATTTCTGAGTTGGGTGAGAAGCCTGCAAAAGGTCCGCCTTGCAATAAGCTCTCCGCCGATGCGAATTCTCTCTTCAACGTCCACTAGGTGGGGCGACGTGAACAATCCCGCCCGAAAACCATGCAGACTCAAGATTTGAGTGAGAAAGGCGCAGACCGAACCTTTTCCGTTGGATCCAGCAACGAGCACAGATGGAAATGTCCGGTGAGGATCGTGAAAGACCCGAAGGATTTCCCGAACATTATCCAGCCCGAATTTGATACCCAGGTTCTGGATTCTTTCCAGATACCGCTTGCATTCCTGCTCATTCATTCTGTACGAGGCTTGTTTAGGAATAGGCGAAGGACCCTAATGATGTAAGAACGCAGATTTCTCCGTACCACAATATCATCCAGCATGCCGTGATGTAGGAGAAACTCCGAACGTTGGAATCCCTTGGGAAGCTTTTCTTTAATCGTTTGCTCGATGACTCGAGGCCCGGCAAATCCGATCAGCGAATTGGGTTCGGCAATGTTGATATCCCCCAACATGGCATAGCTGGCCGTCACTCCACCCGTTGTGGGATCGGTGAGGACCGAGATGTAGGGGATACCGGCCTTATCCAGGTTTGCGATGGCCGAACTGGTTTTCATCAGCTGCATCAGAGATAGGATTCCCTCCTGCATCCGTGCTCCTCCAGAGCTAGAGATCACAACAGCGGGAATGTTTTCCTCGAGCGCTCTTTCAAAAGCCCGGGTGATTTTCTCTCCCACGACCGATCCCATGCTCCCTCCCATAAAGGCAAA
>CAYPGQ010000038.1:0-35769 GCA_964410125.1 uncultured Eubacteriales bacterium
AAGTTTTTCTAAATCAGAACAACAACCGGAATCCAAGAATGAGTTTGTGATGTTTGGAAAAGGATCGGTCTTCTCCGATGGGTCCTTGCCCTTCGAAGAAGATAGATCCGATGGTCGTGTAGTTATTGAAGATGTTAACACCGATATTCCCGAGGAGAAAAACATCTGTCTGCTCGCGATCCACTCTCACTTGGGTGTTGAATCCCAATCCCGCACCTATGTATACAGGATCAAAGTGGTAATTCAAGGTTGCATTGAGCAACATGAAGGACTTCCAAGGCTCGTCTTTCATGGCTAAAGCTCCTCCTCCTTCTAAGAAAAGGCTGAAGTTTGAGGGGAGTATGAGGGCGATTCCCAGACGTCCGTCAATATACGGGCCATGGCTGCCCTTTGCTTGCAATAACCCAACATCGGCTAAAACATAAAGCTTCTTCTCCTTGACGTTGATCTCGGCCCTACAGGGTTCGGACATGGCTCCGAAATCATCTGTTATGACAACCGTTATCGTGTAAAGCCCTGCAGTATCGAAAATCATCTCCCAATTTAACGGTTTATCCGTGGCGTATGTATCTACAACATTCCCTGTTTCGTCAGCAATCTCGAAATTTGCCTTTACAATTTCTCCATCGGAATCGGCAGAACCTGTGGCATCAAAAATGAATGGTTTTGTTATATAATCCTCTGCTGGTGTGGCGGTGAGCTGGCAAGTGGGGGGATGATTGATATAAGTCTTGGCATCACATGGGTTTGTGGAGGGTACACCTTTGACATTGAAGGCTTTAGCTTTAAAAACATATTCGCCTGGTTTGGCGAACTTGGTTTGCCATTTGGGAGAATCGGGAGTAAGGGTCTTAGTCGTTATCTTTTTGCCTTCCGCGTTAAAAACTTCCACCTCCATGGATTTGGCATGTTGCGAGCCGCTCATATCCACAGATATCGGGTCATTGATATTGGCTTTCTCAGGTTCAACTTGAATGTCACAAACAGCATCGGGAATAATCTCTTCGACCTTTAAAAGAGAAATGTTACCACAGGGTTTGGGCATGACAATTTCATAGTGCATGTATCCCTTTACCACCGTAAAAGAAAAAACGGGGAGGGCTTCCTTTCCTGCCCATTCGAGGTCCTCGACAACCTTAACCTTGCCACGAGACCGGAAAAGCATCCACATAAATTTCTCCCCTACGGCAATCTCCTTCTCTTTAAAGGCAGATTCTTTTATCTGATCCATAAAGGGAAAGAAGAGATCTCCGAAGCCGGCTAGATCAAAACCATATTTGATATCTGCTGCATATTTCTCCAACAAGGTTTTCATAACCTCTTCTGTCGGGACTTGCCCTTTGATCCTTACTAAGCTGTACCTTCCGATCTGCTCCAACTTTTTGGTTTCTGCAAAAGTACTTAAAGTGAATAAGATAAGGATCCCCAAAGCGAAAAAGACTAATTTTTTGTTTTTCATCCCTGCCTCCTTTCGGCAATAGAGTGAAAATCATAAATGATTTATTTATAATAAATTATAAATACTCCTATTTGTCAAGAAAAAAAGATTATATGTAAATATCTCAATTTCCGCGATACCAAAAGGCTTTATATTGGCTTTTAGGAATGGTTTTGTTCCCGTGAAGATTTTACGCCATTCCCTCACCGCTCTTCTCGGCGGCTGCGGAACTGCGCACGCTAACTCCCAATCTCTGCCACTTAACATCTGTTCCCATGATTGTTCGGCTCTCTAATCCTTTAGAAAAGTCGTGCTCAATACATCCTCGCCGACAATATGGGGATAATCCCATATTGTTTCCCTCGAAGAACGGAGCGTAATGGCTAAATCTTCAATGGTCGCTTCAACCATCCCCAAAAGCCCAATTTATCACGGAAATGGAGATGCTTCCAGAACATATTAACCTGGATTATTCACGAGCCTAGAACAAGCATTTGATGCTCCTCAAGAAAACGTATGTGAGAGCTTAAATTGACGGCTTAGTTTTGAGTATGATAAGTTTATCTCAAAACGATGCGAATACTTTTTATCTCCAACCTCTATCCCCCCTATCACAAAAGGGGCTATGATATGGATTATCAGGATATAGTCGAATCCTTGAAAAATCGTCAACACCAGATTCAAGTGCTTACCAGCGCTTATGGATTAAAAAAAACACAAAAAGACAACAGCACACACCGTATGCTATCGATAAGCTTCGAGGATTCAGCGGATTGGAAGGATGTCTTTCTTAAGGAATTGATCAACCAGACAGTCTTTAAAAAAACTTGCCTTGATTTTGAGCCAGAAATTTGTTTTTTCTTCAATCTCTCCAATATTTCTCTTTCACTCTATTCCCTGGCTATGGAAATGGATCTACCCGCTTGTTTTTACTATGCTAACAACTGGTTCGTTACTCGGGAAATAGACCAATGGCACCAGTTATGGCCAAAAGGAGAAAAAGGATTCCGGATCCTCCGATACCTCACAACTCGTTTCAAGCTTTTATCACCCCAGTCGCCGCTTCCTTCAGCCCATTCGGTTTTTGCTAACAGCTATCTAAAAAATTTGGCTCTTGAATTCAATACAACAACGCCTGACAGCATTGTTATTCCTTGCGGCGTCAATGTGAACCGCTTTCCGTATAACAAAATAAAGAGTCAAAAACCTAATCGTTTATTGTATGTGGGACAAATTCACCCGGATAAAGGAATTGAGGATGCCTTAAAAGCCTTGTTTCTCCTCAACCGCAGATACGAAGAGAATCCCTTGTCATTGACCATCGCAGGAGATGAAATATCTGCACCATACTATGTGGCTCATCTTAGGGATCTTGCGGATAAACTCGGGATTATGAAAGAACTGGAATTCGTCGGCTTCATTCCCCAACAAGAGATGCCGGATCTTTACCATTCCCATGACATATTTGTTTCCCCCTCTCATGCAGAGGAATCATCAACCAGAGCATTGTTGGAAGCGATGTCCTCCGGAATGGCCATTGTCAGCACATCGACAGCCAGCAAATCTGAAATCCTCCAAGATGGAGCCAATGCATTGCTGTATCCGAAGGGCAATCCTGACGCATGTGCCGAAAAAATCCAGCGTTTGATCGAGGAAACTACGCTCATAGAATCCATCCGCATGAGTGCAAGGAACACTGTTGACAGAAAATTTCAGCTCTCCCAATCGGTAGATTCCATCGAACAGATACTCAACAAAATCGCAGAAACAGCAAAGCCTTTCCGATCTCCAGGCAAAACTCATCACAAAGCCTGTTTAGACGACCTCGTTCGCAGTGCAAAAAGGTGGTTGACACTAGGAAAACTTATTGTTTTTATTCGGATCTTGTTGCGACCCAAATTCTTCATACAAATCCCTGTGAAAATCTATAAAAAACTCATAGGTTTCACACCACATTCCCTTCATAAAATCATTTTTGATACCTATTTCTTTTTAAATGGTCGACGTCGTAAAAAATCCACATTCCATTCTCAACACATGCAACGGATGCTTGTCTTGCAACTTGCCGACATCGGCGATGTTGTATTGGCCAGTCCTTTTCTTCGTGAACTACGACGGTATTTTCCAAAGGCTTGGATAGGTCTTGCCGTTCAGCCGAGAATGTTCAATCTGGTAGAAAAATGTCCTTATGTTGATGACGTGTTCCCTTATGACTGGGGACCGGCTCAAAAAAGGGAAACATACCTCCGGGGTTCTCCGCGTTGGTGGATACAAGCCTCCCGTACAGCCAAGCACAATTTTTGGAAACGTCAACTGGACATGGCTATATCAACCCGTTGGAATGAAGAGCCCTGCCAAGCAGCATCTTTGATTCTCATGTATGCCAGCGGCGCTGCCCATCGTGTCGCCTACAAAGCGATATCCTCAAAACAAATGCGCTATGGCTGGAAGGACCTGGACCGCTTGATAACTGAAGGACCGGTCAGAGGCAATCCCAAACATGAAGTGGAACAACAACTGGACATTTTGCGATTTCTTGGAGCGACGCTTAACGACACACGGTTGGAAGTATGGACTTCCCAAGAAGATGAACAGTTTGCCCAAAACGTGCTGAATAAATATGGTGTCGCACAGATGGATGGACTTATCGCTTTTGCTCCTGGAGCAGCTTGGCCTTACCGCCGCTGGCCTGCACATCGTTTCATCGAATTGGGCCGGTGGCTGCAGGATACTTACAAAGTTTTTGTTTTGATTCTAGCAGCAAAGGACGAACAAGATTTAGCCCTTCAGATAGAAAAGGGATTGCAAGATGGAAAAACGATCAACCTGGCCGGAAAAACCACATTACGAGAAATGGCAGCCATTCTCAAGCACTGCAAACTTTTTATCGGAAATGACTCTGGTCCCCTGCATGTCGCAACCGCTGCGGGGATTTCCGTTGTAGGATTCTACGGGCCTGGAGAATATCAACGCTTTAAACCTTGGGGGCCGAATCACGATGCACTTCGGCTAGGTCTTTCTTGCAGTCCGTGTTCACAAAATTGCCTATTCAGTGAGCCTCGTTGTATTAAAGGAATAACTATGAGCCAAGTGAAAAATCTCCTTTCCCGTAAGATGTCCTCCATTCTTGATCTATCTTGAAATGTGCAAAAATTGATTATAAAATTAAAACAGTACCCGAATTGACAAAAAAGGAAATGGAAAATAACATCAAAAAAGAAATAACAAAAATGAAAAAAGAGTTGCACAAAAAAAAAGAAGGGATTCGTGATTTGAAAGAATTAGTTAAAAAAGAAATAGACAGAGAGTTTCCTTCTGATCTAAAGGATTTCTCGGAAAAGGAATTGGGATCACAAATGGACGAATATATTTCACTTTTAAACAAATCTGTCGACCCTGTTCCAGATAAAACATCCATCACAACCCATAGAAGATTAATCGGAAAACCTGTTGTTTGGATAAAACGAATCATGTTAAAGATTACTGGATCTTACATCACTCTCATTTTGGACAAGCAAAAGGCATTCAATCAAAAATGCATTGCTTTATACCAGAATTTGATAATTCACCAGAAAAAATATCATGAAAAAATAAGCCACCTCGAAGAAAGGATCGGGGAATGTGAGGTCCATCTGAATGTCATTTCAAAAAAACTCGAGGAAATTGACGCAAATCTCGTTCAGCACAGAACCGATGCTTATCTAGGTAAACCCGAAAAAGAAAAGACATAAGGGAACAACTTGTTAAGTGATTGAAAAATATGGAACGTTTCCTGGCACTATTAAAGAATCTTAAGATTCAACCTCATGTAGCTTTCCCAAAGTTTTTGGCTGAGATAAAAAGGATATCACATTCGGAAGGGATTCAAGCGGCATACAACTGTTTGCTACAAGCTGAAGTATTTCTGAATTTGCGCAAACCCAAGTTGGGCATCTATGACCATGCGTTTCACTTTATTGGCGGAGCACAAAAATATGGTTTGTCCCTGATTTCTGCGCTTCAAGATCAATTCGATATCACGATCATCTCTAACAAAGAAGTCAGTCATTCCCATTTTATGCACTGGTATAATCTCGACTTGTCCCATTGTGAGATAAAAATCATCAAACTCCCATATTTTGAACAGAAAAATGGTCTACATCTTGATCCTGCATGTATTTCAAAAGATGAGGAAAATCCATTTTACCTGATAAGCAAAGAGAGCGGGAACTACGATATTTTTGTCAATAACAGCATGAATGAAATGGTATACCCATTATCGAATATTTCCGTGTTGGTTTGTCACTTTCCAGAACGAAGACCTAAGACTTATTTTTATGCCGATCAATACACGCATATCCTGCATAACAGTCAATATACCGCTGAATGGATTAAGAAAAAATGGGATCTCACTCCGCATGAGCATGTCTATCCTCCCGTTGATATGGAACCTGGAAGACAGAAAATGCAAAAAAAGAAAACGATTATTTCTGTGGCTAGGTTCGAAGTTGAAGGAACAAAAAGACAAAAGGAAATGATGGAGACATTCCTGAAGCTAAAGAATGAATACCCAAAGGTCACAGAAGAGTGGGCATTCAAGCTGGTCGGAGGAAGTGACACAAAGAATCCTTATCTTCAGAGATTGAAAAAAATTGTCGACCAAAACCCAGATAAAAACATTCAATTGAAAGTTAATATTCCGCTCGAAGAGCTAAAATCTTTGTACCAGGAATCGACATTGTTTTGGCACCTATGCGGACTGACGCATACAGACCCATCGGAAATAGAACATTTCGGCATGACCGCTGTCGAAGCCATGCAAAATATGGTGGTTCCTGTCGTTTATGACGGGGGTGGCCTGAGAGAGATCGTGGATCACGGCATCAATGGTTTCAGAGTCAAATCCAAAGCTGAGCTCTTGCACTATTCTCTGGAGTTATTCCAAGATAAAAAGCTTGTTCAGAATCTGGGTGAAAATGCTCAAAAAAAATCTCAAGAATTCTCGAGGCTCAAATTCGAAGAAAGGATCCATGCTTTCTTCAACAGACTTCTTAGCTCTTACAGCTCTCCCGATTAACCTGAATTATTCATAAACATGATTTTTTTTAACGGGATTTAGTGCTATATGCATTGAAATCAGGGACATGTACCGATCTTCCGAAATCGGTAACGTGTCCCTTGATTTTAAGCTCGTACATGAATAATGCAGGGTAACCTGGATAATTTTGAATTATCCAGGCTAATTTGTCTTTTTTCCCATTAGATATACCCGCAGCTACATTGAATATTTAGCCTAGGAAATTTTTGACAACTTGATGGATTAGGTTGGAGTCCCTGGGTTGGGAATTCATGGCGGCCTGGAAGAGCTGCAAAGGTTCGTGTTTGTTCTCAACACGCTTTTTAAGATACCACTGCGCCTCGTTTATATTAATCTCAGGATGAATTTGCAAACCCCAAATGGGTTGATTCCTTAATCGAAATCCCTGCACTTCACATAAATCTGAAGAGGCAAATACAAGGAACTCATCAGGTAATTTTATCACCTCATCGAGATGAGAAGAAAAACAAAATGCGGATCGTTCATTTCCAAGAAAATCATCTTCTAGATTGATTGTAATGGGAATCCATCCTATCTCAGGATTGGCGCACCTCTGTACATGATGAGAACCGGCTAAGGCAACAGCAAGGAGCTGATGTCCATAACAACTCCCGAGAAGAGCTACTCCCCTCTCTGTCGCTTTTTTCACGAGATCGATTTCATCATATACCCATTTCTCCCTTTGCAATATGGAAGCCTCAGAACCTGTGAAAATGATATGGGTGAAATCTTGAACGTCAGGAAATTGATAAGAAGTGGCTTTGAATATATCAAAATCTATTTCAAGACAAATCTTCCAATGTCGAATCGGATTATATATGGAATGGTCTATCGAATTATCAATAACCGCAAGCCTTTTCATTCCCCTATTATATGGCTTTTTCCTAAAAACTCAAACAAAGCCGATCCATCCTATCTCAACATCAAGGTAATATAGAGAAAGTTGTTCATGAAGTTGTTTTTATCATTTTCTTTTTTTTAATAACTTAATTTGATATAATTTTTGACTTAGCGGAGGAAACAAGTGTATGAGGTTAAGCTAGATTCAGAACTTCACGTCATAACACCGAACGAGCCGGGAATCCTGGGACGAGTCCTTGGAACTCTAGCTAATGCAGGAGTCAATCTCAGAGCGTTGAATGCGTTTTCAGAAGGAACAAAAGGCGTTTTTCTCATGGTTACATCGGATAACACAAAAGCTAAAAAATACCTTAAAATTTTGGGGTATCAAATCAAATCCAATCCCGTTGTAACCATTCTTGTTGAAGATCGTATTGGAGCCGGGTCAGAAATTGGGGCACTCCTTGGAAATGCTGTGATCGATGTTGACTATTGCTACGGATCAGCAGCTGGAGTGGGAAAAGTCCTGCTTGTTATTAAAACCAGCGATAATAAAAAAGCTGTAGAAACTCTGAGATAGCAAAAAACACCTTGTTTCTGGAAAAATATGCATCCTCAAGGTCCCAGCGTAAAACCTGCATCAATAGGGACAGAAAAAGCAGGATTATTTTCTATTGGATCTCTCGAGGAAAAAATTCCCTTTGTCTTGTACCCCCTTATCTTGTCATTAGATCTCATTCTATTTAGATTCAAAAACTATGAGTATCCTAAAAATCTATCTGTTGAACTAATAAATGAAATTAAAGCGTCGCTTCAAAAGAAAAAAATTAAAAGTATCGTTTTTGATATCAGAATTCATGATTGGACAAACACGCCCTGTTTAAGACGTTCACGCATTTTAGCCCAATCTCTGCAAGATATTTGTAGTGACCTTCAGATCAGTAATTCTATCATCCTGAGCAACGGTGGTAACCTCATCGGGAATGCCGTAGGAGTTTTTTCTGAAAAGATGGAAGCCAGAGAAGTCCTCAGAGGGGAAGGACCTCTGGACTTAACAAAAATTGCCCTGGAAATCGGTGCGGATATTCTGCTAATGACAAAAAAAGCCCATCAAAGGATAGAAGCCAAGAAATGGCTGAGGGATCAAATCATTAACGGAGAGGTTTCTTCATCTCATCTCGATTTCACAGAGAAAAGGAAATTTTTATCTCAAAAAAAGGGATATGTTCACCACCTTGCCATGGATAAGCTTCATGCTCTAAGGTCATATCTGGTTTCAGCCCATCCTGGGATTGGTATCTCCCTCAAAAAAAAAACCGGTGACTGGATCGCAAAAGGAGATGTCATTGTGGATGTGTATCTCTCCAGAGGACAAAAATTTCCGCTCAAACAAGAGACCTGCCAAAGAATATTTGTGATCTCCAACAATCCCCCAAATCATCAACCACTTATTCTGGAAAGACTTGGATTGAACATACACTCTTAATACACAATTCCAATCGTTCCTCTTTTCCTCGCTGAAACAAGGCGGAAAATCAGCAAGCTGAGCAATCCGCTTACATCCTTGCCGACAATATGGGGAAGGCCCCAAATTGTTACCCTAGAAGAACCTCCTATAAAGAAGGCTTGGTTAGGTTGGGTCGGGATCTTCAATGGTCGCTTCAACCATCCCCAAAAGCCTAATTTATCACAGAAATAGAGATGCTTACAAACTTAAATGATTCTTTGAACTTTGGTTTTCTGTATGATAGACTCCTTTTTGTTTTATAGATTGCCTGGATTATTCACGAGCCAAGCTTGTTGCAGATGCGAGGCGTCGGTTCATGCTGCTGTATAAGTGTACCGCAAATGGACCGCAACGAAGCAGATGCAGCGAGATCGGCTCGCCCGAAGGGTAAAGAATGCCGATGCCGATCCAACCAACCCTAACATTAAGGTTTATATTAACTCGAAAGAATGGTAGTCTTGAAAATGCTTTTTTGTCATTTTCAGTGGTGTCAGGATAACTTCCTGATATTGCTGTAGTAAAAAAAGCATCGGCATTTTTTATGAATAGCGCAGGTAGAAAAGGATAGCCACAATGTCAGAATTTCAACCCTATGTTCCCGAAGACACATCTTATAAAGATTGGACGCTCAGGGGTGTTATCGTCGGAGCCATATTTGGCGTGATTTTTGGATCAGCCAATGCTTATTTGGGATTGCATGTCGGTCTCACGATTTCCACGGCCATCCCTTTGGCAGTCATCGCTGTAGCTGTTTTTAAAGTTTTGACTCCGATCCTGGGAAAAAGCTCTATTTTAGATAGCAATATCGCTCAAACGACAGGCTCGGCAAGTTCTTCGCTGGCATCAGGACTGATATTCACCATCCCCGCCCTTTTTCTCTGGGGATTAAATCCCAGTATATTCAAAATGGGCACTTTAGCCCTGCTCGGCGGTGTCCTGGGTGTTCTTTTTATGATCCCTCTGAGAAGGGCCTTGATCGTCCGAGAGCATGGCGTTCTTCCCTATCCGGAAGGCACGGCAGCCGCCCAGGTTCTTATCTCTGCTGAAGAAGGTGGAGCAAAAGCAAAAAATATATTCATCGGCCTAGGAGTAGGCGCGATTTACACAACTTGTGTCCGGTTTCTGCATCTATGGCCGGAAAAAATCCACATAAATCTTCCAGTACTGAAAAAGGCCAAATTGGGCGGAGAGCCGATGCCGGCTCTTCTCGGTGTAGGATATATATTAGGCCCACGAATTGCTGCTATCATGGTAGCCGGCGGGCTCCTATCCTGGCTCGGTGTCATTCCCATGATAGCCTATTTTGGGGAAAACCTGAATGTCCCGTTGTTTCCTGAAAAAATTCTTCCAATAGCTGAGATGACACCTGAACAGATCTGGGATAAATACATCCGGGTAATCGGAGCAGGTGCGGTGGCTGTGGCTGGCATAATCGCAGTCATAAAATCCATCCCCACGATGTACAATGCCCTGAAAATGGGAATAAAAGATGTCAGTTTGAAAAATGACAATGCCCAAGCCTTAAGAAAAAGAACACAAACCGACCTGCCGATAACCGTGCTCGGAATCGGTGTTCTGGCTGTCATCATTATCCTCGTCCTCTCCCCGCAAACCCTCGGCATGAACACTTCCATTCTTGTTAGAATGATCGCAGCTGTATGCATTGCTATATTTGCTTTTTGTTTTGTAACGGTTTCTTCCCGAATCGTGGGCATGGTGGGAGTCACTTCCAATCCCACTTCTGGCATGACCATTGTGACGCTCCTCGGGACAAGCTTGTTGTTTTTTGCATTAGGTTGGACAGATGCCATAGGACAAGTGACAGCTCTCACCATAGGCACTGTTGTTGCCGTTTCGGCATCTATCGCCGGCGACATCTCGCAAGACCTCAAAGCCGGCTACATCATAGGAGCCACTCCCAAAAGGCAACAGACGTCAGAATTGATTGGCGTCATCACATCCGCTTTTGCCATCGCAGCAGTTGTCTGGCTACTGGGGGAAGCCTTTACATTCGGATCAGAAGCACTGGCCGCACCTCAAGCTACCTTGATGAAAACCGTGATCGAGGGTGTGCTCGGAGGAAATCTTCCTTGGGGATTGGTTATGATAGGCGGATCGTTCGCTATCATGGCTGAATTGCTTGGAGTACCCTCTCTTCCGTTTGCCGTTGGCATATACTTACCCCTATCCACGATGACACCGATATATGTAGGAGGCCTCGTCCGGTACTTTGTCGAGAAAAAAGCGGGCGATAACAAAGAACTCAAAGAAAAAACAGGAGAAAAAGGCGTTCTTATAGGGTCAGGATTTATCGCAGGGGAAGGGATCGCAATGGTAGGAGTAGCGGCATATGCTTTTATTAGAAAAGCTCAACCTGAAGGAATCGGGCTTGTCTGGCCTGGCAATCTTGGCGATTTTATTGCTTTGGCCGCTTTTCTTTGCATGGTAACGTTTATATTATTTAAAACGAAAAAATAACTGAAATGAACATACTAATCATCGCCTTTATCCTCATCCTTTGGTTGATTCTGGGTTACAAGGTATACGGCAGTTTTATCGAAAAAAAAGTCCTCCAAATCGATAAAACCCGCCCTACCCCAGCTCAGGAACTGAATGATGGAATCGACTACTCTCCAGCAAAAAAACCTCTACTTTTTGGTCACCATTTTTCTTCCATAGCTGGAGCCGGTCCTATCATTGGACCATTGTTGGGAGTTCTGTATTTCGGTTGGTTAGGAGCTCTCCTATGGGTGGCTTTGGGAAGTGTATTTCTTGGGGCTGTCCACGACTACACATCGCTGATGACCTCTGTTAAAAACAAGGGAACCTCCTTAGGAGATATTTCCGAGAAAACCTTAGGTATAAGAACAAAAATCATCTTCTCCCTCTTTCTCTGGTTCACTTTGGCCTTGGTCATCGCAGTATTCGCCGTTGTAGCTTCCCAAACTTTGGTTTCTCAACCGGAAATCGTGATTCCAACATTCGGGTTGGTCTTTCTGGCTATGATATTTGGCTGGTTGATTTACAAAAAAGGCATTCCTACTTCTGTGGCCACGTTGATTGCCGTCGCTGTTCTTTTTCTTTTGATTTATTTAGGAGAGCTTATGCCTGTGGAACTTCCTACAAAAGTCTTGGGCGTGTCCAGCCAAAATATCTGGTTTTTTGTCCTTATTATATACAGTTTATTCGCGTCATCCCTTCCGGTGTGGTTTCTCCTTCAACCGCGCGATTATATCAGCACATGGATCCTTTTTCTCGGTCTCGGGCTAGGATATCTCGGGCTTATCGTGTTTCAACCCTCCATCCATGCACCGCCATTCGTTTCTTTCTCAAGTAAGGGAGGACCTCTCTGGCCGATGCTTTTTGTCATCATCGCCTGCGGGGCAATTTCTGGATTTCATTCCATAGTGGCAGGAGGAACGACGTCCAAACAGCTTCCGGATGAAGCCTGCGGCAAATTGATCGGTTTCGGCGGAATGATAACGGAGGCGGCTTTGGCAGGTCTCGTCATATTCATAGCAGCGGGTGTCTTGACGTGGGATCCCTCTGGAGCAGAAAGCCAATTCGGGTTTCAGTACCTGATGACATCTGTGGGAGATCCGATCAAGGCTTTTGCCACGGGTTATGGAAGAATAATCTCTTCTCTTCCCGTCATTACTTTGGCCATTGGTTCCTTTTTTGGGATGGTCATGTTGAATGCCTTTGTTCTCACAACTCTGGATACCGGAACAAGACTCGGTCGGCTGATTTTCGCCGAATTATTTGGGAAAAAGGCCCCGTTATTTAAAAACAGATGGGCAGCATCTTCGATAATTCTCTTGTTTGCCGGTGTAATGGGAGCCACCGAGGGTTATAAAGCCATATGGCCGGTTTTTGGAGCTTCAAACCAACTGGTAGCAGCACTGGCTTTGATTGTGGTTTCATCCTACCTCGTGGCGGTTAAAAGACCCAAAAAATACACTCTCTATCCAGCCTATTTCATGCTCTTGACCACCCTGGCAGCTCTTTTTTATCAAGGGACAAAATTCTTCAAGAACGGAAGCTTTCTATTGGCCGGAGTTAGTGTTTTATTGATCGGGCTGGCTCTTATTATAATCTATGAAGCACGCCATATACTCTTCAACATAAAGACCAGAAATTAGATTCTGCTGACTTTGAATACAACCCCTTTGGGATCCGGACAGCATAGGATTTCTGTCTCTGCGATCCAATCATCATTGGGAAGCTCATCTTCCCTTTGTTTGGCTGCCAGGAAGGGAAAAAGGCTGTTCAAGGCATAGAGGCATACCTTCTTGGTTTTAGGTATTTCGATGGTTCCTTCCCCTCTGATGAAAAAATAATCTCCGACTTTATGTCTGGCTCCACACCGTTCTTTGATCTCAGAAACCTCAACCTTAAGTTCCTTCATTTTTCCTCCTCTTTGTTACGCATACAATATACCTTTCCAAATAAAAAAAATCAATTTCTCTGGAACGGATGTAAGCATCTCTATTTACGTGATACCAAAAGGTTTTATATTGGCTTTTAGGAATGGTTTTGCTTCCGTGAAGGCTAAATCTTCAATGATCGCTTCAACCATCCCCAAAAGCCCAATTTATCACGGAAATAGAGATGCTTCCGGAACGGATAAAAAAATGGAAAAAAGGGGACATTTCTTTTTTTTTCGTTGCTTACATAAAAGGCCAAATATTACAGAAAATAAAAATAGAACCGTCCTCTTTTTTCTTCCCCTTTTTTCATTGACAAATCCCAAGCGATTGTCATACAATTAATTACTACCGAACGGAGAATACAAGGAGGAAGGAATGGCAGGAAAAGCTGAGCCTAACGTGGTTCCCTTATGCGATGTCTTATTGGTTCTCATCATCATTTTTATGGTTCTCACACCCACAGTTCAAAAAGGATTCGATGTAAAACTCCCCGAAACGACTCAAGACGCAAGCTCTACGCCAGGCAGTTTGATCGTTATGACGTTATTGAAGGGTGATCGAGTAGATATCAATAAGAAACTATGGACAATGGCCGACGTCGGAGACGAACTCAGACGCATTTATGCCACACGCCAAGAAAAAACTGCATTCATACGAGCCGATGCTAAGCTTCCTTATAGCAAAATTATTGAACTCCTGGACCTCGCAAAAGGAGCTGGTGTGGAAGTTATAGGCATAATCCCTGAATATTTCACAGAGGAAGATATTCAATAGGAAATTTCTTTCTACACTGAACATAATTTCCTGCAAACCCACTTTTATTTCCCTTTTTTGATTCTCTCTATCTTCCCTGAATAAATAATTATTCTTGTCCATTTTGTGTGGCTAGACTTTATTGGGAAAAGACATAAGGTATGTCCGCAGCGCCATTGAGAATCTAGCCTTCACGAGTCGTTCTTCGAAGGAACCCGACAAGCGCTGAGCTCCAAGTATGTATTGAACTTTTTTTATTTCTTGATCGGTCCGATGACCTCCCTGGAGATCACCAGTCTTTGAATTTCATTAGTCCCCTCATAAATTTGAAGCAACTTTGCATCCCTCATCAGCTTTTCCATCGGATAGTCCTTCATGTACCCATAACCTCCAAAAATCTGAAGAGCTTCGGTGGTCACTTTCATGGCAATATCAGACCCGTACATCTTGGCCATAGCAGACTCTTTTCCACACGGAATTTCCTGATCCATCATCCACGCCGCACGCCAAACAAGCTGACGGGCTGCATCTATTTCAGTTGCCATCTGAGCTATCTTGAATGCTGTATTTTGAAAGCGCGCTACAGGCCTGCCGAACTGGATTCTTGTTTTGGCATATTCGACAGCATATTCCATCGCAGCCCTGGCAACTCCCACGCCAGCAGCCCCGACAGGAGCTCGCGTGCGGTCGAGTGTCTTCATGGCTATGATGAATCCCATACCCTCTTTGGATAGAAGATTTTCAGCAGGAACCTTGACATCCTCGAAATACAGCTCGACGGTGTTAGATGCCCGTTGTCCCATCTTGTCCTCTTTTTTGCCAACCGTAATACCCGGAGTCTCACGAGAAACCATAAAAGCGCTCATCCCACGAGCTCCTTTTCCAGGATCTGTCAAGGCAAATACCGTGTACATACTGGCAATGCCACCGTTGGAGATAAAACATTTAGACCCGTTGATGACATACTCATTACCTTGCTTGACAGCTTTTGTCTTCAAGGATCCTGCATCCGAGCCTGCTTCCCTTTCAGTCAAACAGAATGCCGCAAAGGACATTTTTTCTGTCTGAGGAATGAGAAATTTCTTTTTTTGTTCATCGGTTCCAAAATGAATTACCGGCGTGTAAGCCAATGCATTGACCATCATGGTTGTATACATACCTGCGCATCCTGCAGACAATTCTTCGCTGATGAGGACCGTGTCTACATCGGAAATCTCTCCGCCCCCGTATTCTTTTGGGATCGTGCATGTGAGGAATCCCACTTCAAAAGCCTTTTTCATCACATCTTCGGAAAATTCATCACCCTTATCGTACTTTGCTGCATTAGGTTTCATTTCCTTTTCGGCAAACTCTCGACTCATCTCTTGAAGGGCTATCTGCTCTTCTGTTAAGCTGAAATCAATCACTCTTTCCTCCTCTATCGGTTATATACAATAAATCATGTATGATTATTGCTAGAAAACCTTATACTGTAAACTTTTCTTCCTGTCAATCACAGCGTTAGGCCTTTTCCCGGTTATAAACTAAGAACTGTTCACGCGCCATCGAAAAAACAGGATTTTCCAGTCCAAAAACAGAGGCCACGATCTCTTGAGGCTTTTTTCCTTTTCCAGGGACATTTTTGATTGTCAAATAAAGTTTACCTTTAGTGTCATCTACAGAAACCTTCTCTAGTGAATCTCCCCTGCTCATCTTGAAATAATCGTTCACGATTTTTTTGACACGATCAAAATAACTCTCATCCGCATCCTCACTCATGGAGCGACTTTTTACGGCAGCGATGACCTTCTTGTTCTGAAGGTCGACAAAATAGACAAATGCTCTTATCTGCCTGTTCATCGGAGGCTCTGTGTCATCCAGTCGACTCAATCCAAAAAACTCAACTCCTTCGATCAGAAACGGATTGATCTGTGACACAAACTCTTCTTCAAAGAAGACATAGGGAGATTTGAATTCTATCCACTCGGCATTGCCTTCCATTCCCAACGGGAGAGCAGGGGGATAGGAAATCAACATTTTGGGATGGAAACCCTGCGAGTAGCTAACAGGGATGCCTGCTCTACGGAATCCTTGCTGGATTATATTATTCAAGTCCATATGCGATAAATACCTCGCTTGATTTGTTTTCTGGAATGATGCCCGATATCTCTGCACTTTTTCCGTTCGTTTACCTAGAGTGGGCAAATCCTCATCAACATCGGTTACACTTTCATCAAATCTATCTTGATAGAATTTCGATAGTGTACATCCCTGACACACCGCACAATCTTTTTCCGAACATGGGGAGCTGGATTTTCCGTCAGATGCCATTTTGAATTCTTTGAGCAAATGATTTTTTGTCAGGCCTGTGTCGATGTGATCCCAAGGAAGCACACTTTCTGTATGGAGCTCAGAAAGGTATTCTCGAAAATCGACTTTTTCCGATTCAAAGGCATTTTCCCAGGTCGAAAACCGAAACACATCGTCCCAACTGTCAAACCTTGCTCCGCATTTCCAAGCATTGTGCAACACAGCATTCAACCTTCTATCCCCTCTGGAAAAAACGCCTTCAATAACCGAGAGCTCCAGAGAATCTCGCTTCAATCTTATGGAAGGATATTTTTTCAAATGCGATAACACAAACCTGAACTTCTCATGCAAGATATCCTCTTTCTCCATCCGCAACCACTGGAATGGTGTATGCGGCTTTGGAATAAACGAGGATATGCTTAGATTGATCTGAGGAGATTTTTTCAATAACTTTCTTCCGATCCGGTGAATCTCTTTAACCATCCCTACGATTCCCAAAAGATCCTCTTCCGTTTCCGTGGGAAGGCCGATCATGAAATAAAGCTTCAGCCGTTTCCATCCCTCAGAAAAAGCATTTTCCGCCGCCTCCCATATTTCATCATTTCTAAGACATTTGTTGATCACAGCGCGCAATCTCTCTGTGCCTGCCTCGGGAACTAGAGTAAATCCTGTTTTCCTTACTCTGACTATGTTTGCAACAACTTCAGATGTCAATCCTTTAGGACGGAGGGAAGAAAGAGAGAGGGACACTTTTTGCTTTTCCAGTTCCTTCATCAAAGACCGGATGATCGCTTCCAGATAGGGATAATCACTCACAGAAAGAGAGGCCAAAGATACAGAATCATAACCTGTAGAACGCAGGCTGTTCAAGATGCCTTTGATCACTGAGGACGGGCTTTTCACGCGTGGAGGAAAATATATGCTCGAGGCTTGACAAAACCGGCAATTCTGGGGGCATCCTCTGGCCACTTCCCATGCCACTCGATCAAATATCACTTGGATATTCGGGACGATGATATCCTCTGGAAACGGAGCCTGATGAAAAGGAAACAGCACCCTTTTTTTAATCTTGGCGGGCATACCATCTTTGGGCCTGACAGTCACCAGCGGAATATTTTGGGGTTGATAGGATTCGTACAGGGATGGAACATAAACTCCCTTGATTTTTGCCAATTCACTCAAAATATCATTCTTATTCCCTGATTCTTTTTTCAAGGCCATGTAACTCTGTATGATCTCAAAAAAAGCTTCCTCTCCATCTCCGATCACGAAAAGATCACAATAATCCGCAACTGGCTCTGGGTTGAACACAGCAGGTCCTCCAAAAACTACCAAAGGATATTCGAGACCTCTTCTACTTGAAAAAAGCGGAATGCGTCCTAAGTCAAGCATGTTCAGGACGTTGGAATAGTTCATTTCATACAAAAGAGAAAAACCGATGATGTCGAATCGATCGAGAGGGATTCTATTTTCAAGCGAAAAAAGCGGAATATTCTTGGCTCTCAGCTCATGTTCAAAATCCAACCATGGTGCGAATACTCGTTCGGCCAAGATATGAGGTTTGGAATTAAGGATATGGTAGAGAATTTTTTGACCGAGATAGGACATCCCTACTTCATACAAATCGGGGAAGGCCAGGGCAACTTTCACGGCAACACGGTCTGGATTTTTTTTCACAGAATTCCATTCTCCCCCCAAATACCGGCCTGGTTTTTCCACTTTTTGAAGAATTTCTTCCAGGTCATTCCATGCGATCATTTCCATCTAGGATTCCTTACCTCGCATATTTTATAGGGATACCCTGCAAAACGCAAAAATCTGGGAAGCAAGATAAGCACCTTTTTTCCGCGATAAATAGGGCTTTTGGGGGTGGTTGAAGCGACCATTGAAGATTTAGCCATTACGACCTGTTCTTCGAGTGAATCTGACGCAGTCAGAGGGCGATGTTGTATTGAGCACGACAAAAATCTTCACGGGAGCAAAAACCATTCCTAAAAGCCTATATAGAGTCCTTTCAGGAAGCTATACGTTGACAAACCTTCTCATCCGGACATTTATGACGAGCGAAACAGCCAGGTAATTCGTGAGCAAGGAAGACCCTCCGTAACTAATTAAAGGCAGCGGAACGCCAGCAATCGGAAAAAGACCAATGGTCATAAAAACATTGACTAAAAATTGGAAAGCAATCATTCCCGCAACCATGTATATGATAAAAACACCTGCTCGATCTCTCGATTTTGTCACCGATTGGAATAGTCGAGAGAGGAATAAAAAATACACTAAAAACGTGACAATGACCCCGATAAACCCAAATTCCTCTCCGATAACAGAAAAGATGAAGTCCGTATGTCTGGCGGGGAGAAATCTTAGCTGGCTCTGTGTTCCCTTCTTATAGCCCTTTCCCAGAAAACCTCCCGAACCGATAGCAATCTTTGATTGGATTGTTTGGTATCCCGAGCCCAACGGATCTTTTCCTGGTGAAAGAAGTGTCGTGATCCTTTCTTTTTGGTATTCTTTAAGAATAACACCCCACCCAACAATTCCCAACAAAAGGGCCAATATAACGAGAATGATGACTGTTCTTTTTTTCAAACCCACCATCACAAAAACGGCCAATAAAATCGGAATATAGGTAAGAGCTGTACCCAAATCAGGTTGCAATCCTACCAATAACACGGGAACCCCAACGATCAAAATACTCAAAAAGCCGTGAACAAACGAGAGAGAATTTCGTCTGTATGTCGAAAATATGCGAGCCAGAACCAGTATCACTGCAATTTTGGTGATCTCCGAAGGTTGAATCTGGAAAAAAGGAAGAACGATCCAACTTTTGGTTCCAGCGGTCAGCCGCCCGAAAAGCAAAATTCCGGAGAGAATGATAATGGCGATGCTATAGAAATATAGAGAATAAGCAACTAAGATTCTGTAATTCACGGATAAAAACACAAACAAGGCAGTCAAAGCCACAAATAACCAAAAAAATTGTTTGAGGGCATGATTTCCTGGCAAATAATGCGAACTGCTGTAGATAAAGGCTATGCCTATGGCTGAGTTGAGAATCAATAATCCTATCAAACCCCAATCGATGTTCCTGAGTTGGTTTCTATCTATCATGATTATCCCGGTACAGACGAAAAATCTCCCTTGCTATTGGGGCTGCTGTTGCCCCTCCCATTCCGCCATATTCCACAAGAATCGTGACAACAATCTCAGGATTATCCCTCGGGGCGAATCCTGTATACCAAGAATGGGTTTTAACGATTTTTTCATCTTGACCAAGCTTTTCTGCCGTTGCCTTGCTGATCACCTGCGTAGAACCTGTTTTCCCACAGACATCGAATCCTTGTACCTTTGATGCCCTTCCTGTTCCCTCCTCATTAACGGACTTCCACATTCCTGTTATGACTTTTTCGAAAATGGATTCTTGAATCTCTGCTTGCAACGCTCTTGTCCGATCAGATGTGTTCCTTTTAAAAAGATAAGGGGTCACTCCTTCTCCTCTGTTCGCTATGAGAGCTGTAGAAGCAGCTATTTGAAGAGGTGTCACCTGAATGGGCCCTTGCCCGATAGAAACGGAAATGGTCTCTCCAGGATACCAGGGTTCGTTTTTTACTCTTCTCTTCCAATCAGGATCGGGGACCAGTCCTTCCTTTTCTCCAGGCAAATCGACTCCTGTCAGAGTCCCCAAACCCAGCATCCTTGCGTATTTTGCGATCTCCTCGATTCCCATCAATTTTCCAACTTGGTAGAAATAAATGTTACAGGAGTTTTTAATCGCATTGTACAGATTCATCGATCCGTGCCCCCCCTCGAACCAACATGAAAAAGGATGCCCATATATTTGAGTAGAGCCGGTACAATAATACGTTTTCCATTCGTTAACCACCTGGGAATCCAATGCTCCCAATGCCATCGTGAGTTTAAAAATGGAGCCAGGCGCGTACAAACCCCGGATAGCCCGATTCTCCAAAGGAAATTCAGGATCCCGGAGCACATTGAGCCATTCTTCTGGAGAGAAACGGCTTATGAATTTGTTCGGATCAAAAGTGGGAAAGCTTGTTAAGGCCAAGATATCGCCCGTCCTCGGGTCCAAAACAACAATGGCTCCTTCCCTCCCTTCAAGAAGCTCTTCAGCTCTACTTTGAATGGCAAAATCAAGAGTAAGGCTAATGTCCTGACCAGGAACAGATTCCTCCCTTAAAATCTCTCCCCTACGCCTTCCTAAACTGTCAGCTATTTCTAGAATCCGTCCTTCTTTACCCACAAGCAGGTTCTCGTACTCCCTCTCGAGCCCAGTTTTCCCCACTAGATCACCTGGGCGCCTTTTTAGTATAGATTGACTGATCTCTTTTTGGGATATCTCTTGCAGATACCCGATGACATGAGCCGCCAAGGTTTCATACGGATATTCTCTTTTGGGTTCAGATTGAATGATCAATTCTGGGAATGTTGACTTTCTCGCCTTTACTAGAGAAACTTCTTCAAGCTTCAAGTTATCCTTTATAACGATCGGCTGAAACATCGGAAGAAATTTGTATTTTTCAATCCTTTCTCGCAAAACTGAAAGTTCCAGGCCGAGCAGCTGGGATATTTTTTGGCAGGACCGTTCGATGTCCTGACAATTTTCTCGTATTATAGAAACCTGAAAAGAAGCAATATTGGTAGCCAAGATTATGCCGTTTCTATCTTTGATCAGCCCTCTTTGCGGCAGCAATATGATCTCACGTATGCGATTCGCTTCCGATTGTCTCCAGAATTTTTTATGATCAAGGATCTGTATTTTCCAGAAAAAAAACAAAAGGAAAAGGAAAATTATTCCCACCAAAATAAACGTAATCTGAGCCTTATTCTGAATCGGAGTTAGGTCTTCATAGATTTGTTTTTCTTTTTTCATCACCTATTCTACATTTTTGGACTTTTCAGCTTACGTACAAAACGATATGCCAATGATCCTAAAACAGCTGTTATTAAGGGCTGAAAATAGATGCGGCCTCCTCCTGTACTCACTCTCTCTGAAAAAATGAAAGAATACAAAACCGTCCAGATAATCAACTCCACACACAAAAGCAGAAAAACAAAAACAAAATTACGCTTGATCGGTGTAACATTGATTTTGCCTGAAAAATACCCAGCGAAATATCCCATGATCGTTTTTGCAATCCCGGCTACTCCAAAGACACTCATAGAGAAGGAGTCTTGGATAAGGCCACAGATTGCACCCAAACAGGCCCCATAGATTTCCCCCTTTTCTAGAGCAAAATAGATCACGATCAAACTGAAAAAATTAAAAAGAAAAAGTAGTGAAACAGAAATTTTAGCAAGGAGTGAATAGAGCAAGAAAGCCACAAGAACTGAAAGGCCCATCCTTATTAAATCTTTCATCACCTATCTCTAAAAAACTTCATTGACATCCGCTGTAATAACAGCCAATAAATCCAGATTTTGCATTTTAAAAGCCGGCATAACCTTGATCTCTTTAAACAGAGACGTATTCTCCACAATGGAAACAACCTGGCCCACAAGAACACCTGGTATATATATCCCGTCAAAACCGGTCGTGATAAGTCTATCGCCTTCAACAATCAAGGTATCTGTAGCAAGTATGTATTCAAGATTGCACTGTCCGTTCCCGATTCCGTTTATGATGCCCGGAACGTTCTTTCCTTGCGGGATAACATGCACACCGCTCTCGATATCCGTAATTATCTGGATTCGGGCCTGTTTGAAGGCAACGGGCTCAACAACCCGGCCCACCAGATGGCCCTGTTTATCGAGGACAACCATATCTTTTTTCACACCATCCATAGAACCTTTGTTTATCACCAGAGATTTCCAGATATTGCTGGCATCCATTCCTATAACCCGAGCAGGTAAAATGCTTCCCTCAAACTTGGACAAAAGGTCCAACATTTCCTTTTCTGTTTTGTATGTTCTGAGCATACTCCTAAGAAGGCTGTTCTCCTGGTTAAGTCGAAACATCTCCTCTTGCAGTCTCTGATTGTCCTTCTGTACTTTGTGCAAACCAAAATAGTTTTTCCAAAGGCTGCCGATTCCCTGAAAGACCGAGACCACCCCATTGTTGATAGGGGAAAAAACAGAAAAAACAACCCTTTCAAAATAATTGGATTCATCCCCCATGGGAACCTGGATAGAAATCAGCACCAATTGGAAAAAAATCAAGGATAGGAGGATGATAAGACTTTTTGCTTTTTTTGAAGAAAAGGACATCGATTGAGTATTTTAAAAGAAACAGGTGAATGGAGTCAATCGCAACAGAAATATGTTTCAGATTAAAGATATCTTTTTTAAAAGTTCAAAATCATCCAGCATTTTACCCGCACCCAGCACAACTGTTGCTAAAGGATCTTCGGTGATAAAAACCGGAAGCTGAGTCTCCTCCCGAATTCTTTTATCTATATTTTTAAGAAGAGCGCCTCCACCTGTGAGAACGATCCCTCTGTCGATAATATCAGCAGAAAGTTCAGGGGGAGTTTTTTCGAGAGCGATGCGGACGGCATTGACGATGGCCGCCACCACGTCCTCAAGAGCCTCACGAATCTCTTGATCATCGACTACGATAGTTTTAGGAATCCCCTCTCTCAGATCTCTTCCCTTGATCTCGAGCGTCATAGGTTCATCCAATGGGTAAGCGGAACCGATTTGCATTTTAACTTGTTCCCCTGTTCTCTCCCCTATCAACAGATTGTATTTTTTCTTGATGTACTGGATGATGCTCTCATCCATTTCATTCCCGGCAATACGGATTGAGTGGTTGAAAACAATCCCGTTAAGAGAGATAACAGCAATATCTGTCGTGCCGCCACCAATATCGACGATCATGTTTCCTGTTGGTTCGGATATCGGAAGTTCCGCGCCGACCGAGGCTGACATGGGCTGTTGGACAAGGTAAACCTCGGAAGCTTTTGCTCTCATGGCCACGTCTTTGACAGCACGTCTTTCAACCTGGGTTATTCCCGTTGGGATACCGATCACAATGCGAGGCTTTATCAAGAAGCCGCGATTATTGGTGGCTCTTTTGATGAAAAAATCCAGCATCTTTTCAGCGATCTCAAAATCCGCGATGACGCCATCCCTCATAGGTTTGATTGCGACAACACTAGTCGGAGTCTTCCCGAGCATGTCTTTCGCCCGTTTCCCCACAGCCTCAACCTTTCCTGTCTGTTTATTCATAACCACAATAGAGGGTTCTTGGACGATAATTCCTTTGCCTTTTAAATAAACAAGCGTGTTGGCTGTTCCCAGATCAATGGCCAGATCGCAAAATAATCGATCTTTGAACCAATTCAGAAAACTCATTTGTATCCTTCTCTATTTACACAACTTATTTAGCACAAAATAATGATTCGCGCAAATGATATTTTTCATCAAACAAGGAACGCCTTTTCGAGCAGTTTAGTCGTGCTAGGAGTCCCATTGTCTTAATCTTGGTTAGTAAGATACATTTTTACTTGATTTTTATAACGACAAAATATATATTCAAGAAAATTTTTATCTTTTAAGAAGGAGATAGGCATGAGCGACCAAGCCTTCAAACCTTATGTCCCAGCTGAACAGTCCATAAAAGAGATATCCTTCAAAGCTATTCTTCTGGGAATTATAATGGCCATCATCCTTGGTGCGGCCAACGCGTATCTCGGGCTTCTTGTCGGGATGACTGTCGCCGCCACTTTCCCAGCAGCAGTGATTGCCATGGCTGTTTTGAAATTATTCAAAGGGAACATCCTTGAAGAAAATTTCGCCCGAACGACTGGCGCCGTCGGTGAAGCCTTAGCCGCAGGAGCCATTTTCACCATCCCAGCTTTTTTGATGACCGGAGTGTGGGATAAATTTGACCTCGTCAAATCCTCTCTCCTGATGCTGATCGGCGGTATGCTAGGCGTGTTCTTCACCATACTCATCAGGCGAACCCTTGTGGAGGACGCAGACCTTCCCTTTCCTGAAAGTGTAGCTTGTGCCGAGATGGTCAAAGCCGGACAAAAGAGAGGTTCGAACGCCGCATACATGTTCTGGGCTATGGGATTGGGAGGATTGATCGAGTTTTTTACGAGCAACAACGGAATCCGCCTGATCAAACCTTATATTAATACTGTTTTTAACATTCCTGGCCTGTCCAAAATCAGGTATCTCAACGAAGACAACGTAGAGGTTTTTCCACCTCAAGGGACGCCCTCAGATCAGATCGCCCAAATAAAAGGCAGAATGTTCATCGAATCCCCTGCTGCGAATGCAGCCATGGCCGGGGTCGGCTACATCATCGGACCAAAGTTGGCAGCACTGACATTTTCCGGTGGAGTCCTTGGCTGGCTCTTCCTGATGCCCTTCATGCTTTTTATATACGGAGATAACCTGGGAAACATTGTGGCTCAGGTTACAGCGCTTAATCCCGATTGGACTTGGACAGATATGGCCGCTTCTGCCTACAATTCCCTGATCAAACCCATCGCCGTCGGGGCCATGCTTGTCGGGGCGTTTTACACGCTGTTCAGGATGAGGAAAAGCCTTATCACGGGGATCAGCCGCTCGATTACCGACGTTAAAAAAGCTCGAAGCGGTGGCGATGTAGATACACTCCGGACGGATAAAGATCTTTCTTTCTCGACAATTGTCATTTCCATCTTGGCTCTGATCATCCCGATGGTTGTTCTTTATAATATCTTTACGCACAATATCGGATCCGCGTTGGTTTCAGCCCTTGTCATGGTCATCATGGGGCTGCTTTTCGCTGCGGTGGCTGGTTATCTCGTCGGCATAATCGGCTCCTCTTCCAATCCGATTTCTGGTCTAACACTGACCACTCTTCTGATCGCTGCATTGATGATGGTTCTGATGGGACAGAGAGGGAACGAAGGAATCGCTGCTGTCTTGGGTGTAGCGGCAGTTGTCTGCTGTATAGCTGGCGTAGCAGGAGATATGATCCAAGACTGGAAAGTGGGGCATATACTCGGCGGTACACCTTGGCGTATGCAGATAGGAGGGATCATCGGTGTGGTGGCTGCCGGCTTAACTCTCACCTTCTCATTACAGCTCTTGCACAATACCATGGGAATCGGAAGCAATGATCTCCCAGCTCCGCAAGCCGGACTGATGGCAACCATGGCCAAGGGAATCGTGGGGGGGGAAATGGCCTGGCCCCTGGTGATTGCAGGGATGCTTCTTGCAATCGTCCTTATTCTTATCGGATCTCCATCACCGATGCTCATCGCTGTGGGAATGTACCTTCCCTTCCGAGCCACAGCTTGCATATTCTTCGGTGGTGTTCTCAAGCATTTCCTGGATAGGAGGGTAGGAAATAAAAATCCCACAGGAAAAGGGAAAGAAATCGTGGAAAACATCGGTCTATTGATCGCTTCCGGGTTGATCGCCGGACAGGCTCTACTGGGAATCACCACAGCAGCCATAAAGGGATTGAATATCAGTATGCCTGAATCCTTGGATAATCCCTGGTTTGGGTTGGTGATCTTCTTCACCCTCGGCTTCATTCTGATTTATTTCCCATACAAAAAATTCATTGCATCTGGAGAATATGGGCAGGAAAGTGAAACAAAAGAAGTTTGATCTCAATAATACATAAGCTAAAATCTGTCAATCGTGAAAAAACAAAGGGTTGAGCCTTCCCCAGTCAACCTTCTCGAGTTGATCCCTGATCAAAACATACTGTCAAAAAAAACAGAAGATGGACTTTATGTTCTTCTCAAACCAAAATACCGCCATCCCTGGATGGTCAAGCATATCCTTCCTCGTTTTAAAAGCCCTCACTACAAGATCAAACTGGACGATATCGGCTCCTTCATATGGAGCCTGTGTGATGGCAGGAAAACGGTTGAAGCGATCAGCGAGAAACTGAGAGAAAAATTCGGCGACAAAGTGGACCCCCTGTATGAGCGCCTCGGGACTTTCTTCCAGAATCTAGAAAAAAACAAATTCATCACGTTTAAAAATCTTTAGGGGATGTCCCCATAATTAACCTGAATTATTCTTAAACATGATTTTTTTTACGGCTTTTAACGCTATATGCATTAAAATCAGGGACATGTACCGATTTTCCGAAATCGGTAACGTGTCCCTTGATTTTAAGCTCGTACATGAATAATTCAGGGTAACTTGGATAATTCATGAATTATCCAGGATAATCTTTACCTAATAGAGAATATCTTCTAAAATACAATATGAGAACAATGGAAGACAACAAGGGGACTATCCTGGAAATCGTTACCATCGGCAATCCCGTGCTCAATCGGGTAGCTGACAAAATAACGAATATCAACCAACATATATTTGATCTAGCTAGACGGATGGTCAGAATCATGCACTCTGCTCCTGGAATTGGTTTGGCAGCTCCTCAGATAAACCAGAGTATCCAACTGATCACGGTTGACCTTTCGGTTGGAGAAAACAGTGGGGATCTAATCATGCTTACCAACCCGGAAATTCTGCATCAAGAAGGGGAAGCAATTCTCGAGGAAGGGTGTCTTTCTGTGCCAGGTATTAATGAAAAAATTATAAGACCATTCCGCGCGGTCATAAAGGGAATTGATCTTGATGGCAAGGAAAAAATAATAGAGGCCGAAGACCTCCTGGCCAGAGTTTTTTGTCATGAGATCGACCATGTCAACGGGAAGCTTTTTATCGAGCATCTTTCCCCTCTAAAAAAAAACCTTATCCGCAAAAAACTGCAAAAACAGCAGGATAAAGACATTCGCGAATGAAGATCGTATTCTTCGGGAGTCCTTACTCTGCAGTCTATTCCCTCAAAAAAATTCTTGAAGAGGGCCATCGTGTAGAACTCATTATTACTCAACCAGATAAGCCCGCAGGAAGAGGAAAAAAAATGACCACTTCCCCTGTCAAACGCTTTGCCCAGGCATTTAACATTCCTGTGTATCAACCAGCAAGAATCAGAAAGGATCCCATCGCATTGAAAAAGCTTAAAGGGATCGATCCCGACATAAATTTGGTCGTGGCCTACGGACAGATCATTCCTACCCCCCTCATTTATTATCCAAAATTCAATTCCATAAATCTGCATTTCTCATTGCTGCCAAAATACCGAGGGGCATCCCCCGTGCATTGGAGCATTTTGAACGGAGACAAAAGTACAGGAGTGACCATTTTCGAATTGAATGAAAAAATGGATGAAGGAGATCTCCTCGCAAAGCAAGAATTGGGAATTCTTCCTGGGGAATATGCGCATGAATTGGAGGTCCGGCTGGCGGCTATCGGCGCAGAACTTTTGTGCAAGACAATAGATCAAATCGATTTCATCCCACACACCAAACAAGACCATTCTCAAGCCACGTTTGCTCCTCTACTGAAAAAGGAAGACGGTAAGATCGACTGGACAAAAAGTGCGATCGAAATTGACAGAAAAATTAGAGCCTTCACACCATGGCCTTCTGCATATTCTTTCCTTGATCAAAAAAGAATAAAAATTACAAGAGGAAAAGTACAGGACAGCAAATCACATGGCCTTAGCCCTAGAGAAATACTTGGTGTGAATAAAACCGGAATCCTGGTTTGCTGCGGCCAAAACAGCATCTATCTGATCGAAGAGCTTCAACAAGAAGGGAAAAAAGCCATGAACGCTTACGCTTTTTCCCTGGGGACTCAAATTAACCCAGGAACTAAATTCCTTTAGCCTGACAATCCTCGACAGTTTCATGAGCCACTTCCTCACCTCTACTTTAATGTTGTGATGGGGCAAGTTGGCTCGATAAATGAATGTGTTTAGAAAGAGGGAGGATTTTTTATTCTTCTAATAGGAAGTAATACGGATTTTTTTCCTTTCCATTGAGTTGGACTTCGTAATGCACATGGGGACCTCTGGCCTTTCCCGTACTCCCTACCAAACCGATGGTCTCCCCTCTTTTTACCTTCTGTCCCACTTTAACCAGAAACTTGCTCAAATGACAGTAAATCGTGACATAGCCAAACATGTGTTTGATTTTTATGGTTTTTCCGCCGATCTTATCGGTACGAGCTTGGATCACTGTTCCATCCGCCGTGGCATAAATGGGATTCCCCTGAGAAGTGGCAATGTCGATTCCATGATGAAAGGCCCGTTTTCCTGTGAATGGATCATCTCTCCAACCATAGGAAGAACTCATGTATCCTTTTGTCGGCCAAATCGTAGGAGTGGAAGCAAGCTGAAGAACTTGATCTTCGAAAAAGATTGTCAACGTATCCAAATTTCTAGCAACACGATCGGCCTTCTGGCTGATTTCGTTTAGATTACTTTGATCCAATGTTTGGGAAGGACCAGTATCCCCTATTTCTTGACCACTGCCTGAACCGACACCAGGTTCGCCCTCCAATACTTCCTCCGACTTGAGACCGGCCATAACATTGAGCTTTTTTGCGTAATTTTCATAATTGTCGATCGTTGTCTGCAGTTTATCTACCGTTTCCTGATACTGAGCGACCGCTGTTTTTTGTTGAGCATTTTCATCCCATAGGGTTTTGTATTTCTGTCTTGTCACATTCATCGTGAAATAATCTATTAAAAATACGGTAAATGCCAGGAACACAAACAGACCGATCCCCGCAGCAATCTTAATCGTTTTTTCGGATAGACTGATGTTTCTTGATTTCGCTTTATTGTGCGGGACAATAATAATGGATACGTACTTTTTAGCCATGGATATCTACCTTGAATATCATAAACGGAAAATCGATGTCAAGGGATTTCACCCTTTTCTTTATCCGTAGGAAACGTTTTCCTGGATCCACTGGACAATATTCTGAGTCGAGGATCCGGGTAGAAACACTTCAGCTATTCCGATCTTTTTCAAGTCCGAAATATCCTTCTCTGGAATAATTCCCCCAGCGATAACATGAATATCATTGACCCCTCTTTGATCCAGAAGGCGCATCACTTTAGGAAAAAGCACATTGTGAGCACCAGATAGGATACTCAATCCGATGACATCGACATCTTCTTGGATAGCAGCGTTCACGATTTCCTCAGGTGTTCGACGCAGGCCTGTGTAAATAACCTCAAATCCTGCATCCCTCAAAGCTCTGCTAATAATCTTGGCTCCTCTATCGTGTCCATCTAAACCAGGTTTTGCCACCAAAACCCTTATTTTCTTTTCCTTCATCGTTGCCTCCAAAAAGTGAGATCCCGGTTCTTCATGTTGTCGTTCATCAATTGACCTGCATTATTCATAAAAAATGCCGATGCATTTTTTATGAATAGTTCAGGTTAAAAGTCTATCGGTTCTTCATATTCCCCAAACACTTCCTTCAATGTTTCGATGATTTCTCCTAACGTTGCATAACTCTTCACACATTTCAAGATAAATGGCATCAGGTTGACCTCATCTTCGGCTGCATTTTTTAAATCACTCAAATCTTGCAACACCTGGGTTGAATTCCTCGTCTTTTTGACTTCCTCGAGACGAGCTAGATGTTGTTTAGTCACCGAATCATCAATCTCAAGGAGCGAGATAGGTTCATGGTCTTTTTCGAAAGCATTGACACCCACAATGATCTTTTCCTTTTTCTCGACAGCCTTCTGGTACCAATAGGCACTGTTGGTGATCTCTTTCTGGGGAAATCCCAATTCGATAGCCTTCACCATTCCGCCCATGTCATCGATTTTTTGGATGTAATCCATCGCTTCTTCTTCCATCTCACGCGTCAGTTTTTCCACAAAATAGGAACCTCCCAGTGGATCGATAGTGTTGGTAACTCCACTTTCATGAGCGATGATCTGCTGTGTTCTCAAGGCAATCGTAACAGCCTTTTCCGAAGGCAAAGCATACGTTTCGTCCAGGGAATTAGTGTGTAAAGATTGTGTCCCTCCCAAAACCGCTGAAAGAGCTTGGAGGGCAACGCGGATCACGTTGTTATAAGGCTGCTGTGCCATCAGGGACACCCCGGAGGTTTGCGTGTGAAATCTCAGCAACCAAGATCTGGGATTTTTGGCTCCAAATCTCTCTTTCATGGCACGGGCCCATATTCTCCGAGCCGCTCTGAATTTGGCGATCTCTTCGAAAAAATCATTGTGCGCATTAAAAAAGAAGGAAAGCCGTGGAGCAAACTCATCGATTTCAAGGCCCCTTTTCAAAGCCCATTCTACATATTCAATCCCATCTCTTAGGGTAAACGCCAATTCTTGAACCGCTGTGGAGCCGGCCTCGCGGATGTGATAACCAGAAATCGATATGGTATTCCATCGCGGCACCGCTGTCGTCCCATACTCAAACGTGTCCACTATCAATTTCATCGAAGGTTCAGGAGGAAATACAAATGTTTTTTGGGCGATATACTCCTTCAGCATATCGTTCTGAATCGTTCCTGAAATCACGTCTGAAGAAACCCCCTGTTTTTCCGCCACAGCGATATACATGGCCCAAAGAACAGCTGCCGGAGGATTAATGGTCATCGAAGTAGAAATCTTATCCAAAGGTATCCCATCAAAAAGGATTTCCATGTCTGCCAGAGAATCGATGGCCACGCCACATTTCCCTATTTCTCCCTTAGCCAAGGGATGGTCGGAATCCATTCCCATTAGTGTCGGCAAATGGAAAGCAACGCTCAAGCCGGTGGTACCATGATTCAGAAGGTACTTGTACCGTTGGTTTGTCTGTTCTGCGGTTCCGAATCCGGAAAATTGTCGCATCGTCCAGAGCCGTCCATGATACATTGTGGGATGGATTCCTCTAGTAAAAGGATATTCACCAGGAAATCCCAGCTCTTCTGTGTAATCGAAATTTTTAAGATCCAGAGGAGTGTACAACGTATCGATTTTTTTCCCAGAAACTGTGGTAAACGGGGTCCTTACCGGATACGAATTCTCCAAGGATTTTTCATACACGTCTTTTTCCCATTGCTGGAATTTCTGTTTCATTACATTTTTGGATGAATCTCTATCTTTCAATATCAAACCTCTTTTCATGCATAATTTTTAAATTCTCGGGCTTACCAGAATCACTCCTCTGTTACTTTGAACACCAAATCTCCTTCTCTTACCGAACTTTCCACCTTGAGACCTACCTGCATTCCTTCTTGAGCCGATTCGACAGAAGCATGCTCGACTTGCATAGATTGAATCTTTTGGTAATAATCTGTAGTGTGCCCTTTGATATGAATGGTATCCCCGATCTGGACATGCCCTTTGGTTATCTCAAAAACACCCACATTAATTTTTGTGAAATAATGTGTTATTTTTCCTATTTCTTCCTCCATAAGTTCCTCCTTGTTGCATATCACTCCAAAATTATCAAAATCAAAGAATTTTCGCAAGCAACTCTAGGCACAAAGCACAGATCCGCCATTGACATTGACCACTTCGCCGGTGATATGACGCGCAAGGTCAGATGCCAAGAATAGGATCGGCCCCGCAACATCTTCGGGAGGAGGGATTCTTTTCAAAGGGATGCTATCCTCAACTTTTTGACGGAGCCCTGGGGTACTAAAAACGTCTTCACACATTTCCGTATCCACCCAACCAGGTGCCACACAATTCACCCGGATGCCGACCGCAGCCAGTTCTGCAGCGAGAGATTTGGTAAAGGAAATGATCGCCCCTTTGCTGGCTGCATAATGGGAATGAAGGGCTTCGCCCCTTACTCCCGCAGTGGATGATACATTGACAATCCATCCTTTTTTCTTTGCTTTCATCACCGGGATCACGGAATTGCATAGGAAAAACACAGCATCGAGGTTGAGCTGCATGGTCTTATCCCAGATAGCGCTATCCATGTTTCCGATCTCACCATATGTCCAGATTCCGGCGTTGTTCACGAGGATGTCAATCTGATTCCAATCATGCAGAAGAGTTTCCACCATTTCTTCCACCTGATTCTTTTGAGAAATGTCCGCTTTTAATGCCAAACAATCCCTCCCCAACTCATTAACCTTCTGTTTCACCTCTAAAGCGGCTTGTTCTTGGCTCAGAAAGTTTATGGCCACATCCGCACCCGCTCGGGCGAACAATATCGCGGTCGCTCGTCCGATTCCCCGGGATCCTCCCGTAATCAAAGCTTTTTTGCCTTCTAAACTGATCATTGCACCTCCCTAACTGGAGATATTCTATAGCCCGAATCATTCCTAAAAAATACTGATTATGGCTATACCTCAGGTCAAGAGTAGTCGAGCGAAAACTCCTCTATTTCATCAAATTGCAAATATCGATAGATTTCCTCTGCCTTTGGCATCACCTTTTCTTCTATAACAGAAAAGTATTTCTTTGGGGTTGGAAGCTGCCCCTCCAACGCAGATACAGCAGCCAGTTCTGCTGATCCCAAATAAACCTGGGCTTCATCTCCCATCCGATTGTCAAAATTGCGTGTGGATGTTGAAATAATCGTGGCCTTTGGTTTTACGCGAGCTTGATTTCCCATGCAAAGGGAACAACCGGGGATCTCCAACCTCGATCCGATACTGGAATAGATTGAATAATATCCCTCTCGCATCAGCTGAGTTCGATCCATCTTAGTAGGCGGAGTGAGCCAAATGCGTGTGCCAAGATAACCGGCACCCTCGAATATCTTTCCTGCTGCTCGGAAATGCCCGATATTTGTCATGCATGAACCGATGAAAATCTCATCGATTTTGTTCCCGGCCACTTCAGAAAGAAGTTTTACATCATCCGGATCATTCGGACAGGCTACAATCGGCTCTTTGATGTCATCCAGGTCGATCTCCATCACGGCTGCGTATTCGGCATTCTCATCCCCTCGGATAAGCACAGGGTTTGCCAGCCAGTTCTTGCAAGCTTCGATGCGTCTCTTTAGGGTGTCTGCATCCTTATAACCCATCTCGATCAGCTTTTCCATCAAGGCAATGTTGCTTTTGAGGAACTTTGTGACACTCTCCTCACTAAGAACATATGTCCCACCAGCAGCTGATCGCTCTGCCGTAGCATCTGTCAATTCAAAAGCCTGGTCCACAGTCAGGTCCGGCAATCCTTCCATTTCAAGCAACCGGCCGTTGAAAATATTTTTTTTCCCTTCCTTCGCGACGGTCAGAAGGCCCTGCTGGATGGCAAAATAAGGGATAGCGTTTACGGCATCTCTCAGTGTGATCCCGGGATTGAGCTTTCCCCGGAATTTGACAAGAACAGATTCAGGCATATCCAAAGGCATAAAACCCAGGGCCCCGGCAAAAGCGACAAGACCCGAACCCGCCGGAAAACTCAGTCCGATGGGAAATCGGGTGTGAGAATCACCCCCTGTCCCCATAGTATCTGGAATCAACAGACGATTGATCCAGGAATGGATAATACCATCGCCCGGTTTAAGCACTACTCCCTTTCTCTCGGTAATAAACGCGGAAAGGGATTTGTGCATTTTGACATCAGTGGATTTGGGATAGGCCGCCGTATGGCAGAACGATTGCATGAAAAGGTCAGATTGAAACTCAAGACAAGCCAATTCCTTGAGCTCATCAGCGGTCATCGGACCGGTGGTATCCTGGGAACCCACAGTGGTCATTTTGGGCTCACATGCTGTTCCGGGAAGCACTCCTTCCACGCTACATGCTTTCCCGACAATTTTCTGGGCCAAAGAAAAGCCTTGACCAGGTTTGGGTTCGGGATTCTTGATCTTGGCAAAAAAATCTGCCTCGTCCAATCCTAAAATCTCCCTGGCTTTGGCAGTCAAGGATCTTCCCACGATCAGGGACAGCCTTCCTCCGGCACGAAATTCATCCTTGATTGTAGTCGGTTGAATGGCAAATGTTGCTAACGTCTCCCCTGCCTCATCTTTAACGATGCCGGAATCTGTGTCGACATGGATAACATCGCCATTCTTTATTTTGCTCACATTGCATACTAAGGGCAATCCGCCGGAATCCTCGACCGTGTTGAAAAAGATGGGTGCGATCAAACCGCCAATGACGACTCCTCCTCTCCTTTTGTTCGGTACATACGGAATCTTCTCGCCAATATGCCATAGCAGCGAATTGGTGGCTGACTTTCTCGAGGAACCCGTCCCTACGACATCTCCCATAAATACCACGCGATCGCCCTGGTCCCGCAAGTTACCGATAGTCTTAATTCCCCCCGGGAACCGTGTTTCGCCCATCGAAAGTGCATGAAGAGGAATATCGGGTCGGCTCCAGGCGTATTTCGCCGGGGAAAAATCATCGGTGTTCGTTTCTCCATCCACTCTAAATACCCTTAATGTTAATTTATCGGAAAATTCAGGTTTGGAAAGAAACCACTCTCCGTTTGCCCATGATTGAAGAACATCCTGAGCAAAGTTATTTGTCTTAGACAATGCAACGACTTTATCGAAAGCACTGTAGACAAGAATGGTATTTTTTAAAGCCTCAGCAGCATTGGCAGCAAGCTCATCGTGACCTAAAAGAGATATCAGAGGCTCGACGTTGTAGCCCCCGAGCATGGTTCCTAGTAGGTAAACAGCCTTATCTTTCGATACAACAGGTGATTCCAGCTCACCAATTGCAACTTTCTCGAGCCATTCAGCTTTAACCTTGGCCGCTGGATCGACCCCAGGAGAAATCCTTTGGCTCAAAAGGTGTAACAAAAGATCCTCTTTCCCCTCAGGAGGATTTTCCAACAAACAACATACTTCCAAAGTCTGATTGGGATTCAAAGGAAGCGGAGGGATGTTTTGTTCTTTTCTCTCCTTTTCATGTTCAAAATATGACTTTAGCATGGCTATCACTCCATTTTTCTCCTGAATCCTTCAACAACTTCATGAGCCACTTCTTCGCCTCCGCAATTTTGTTATGACGTGGAGGATCGGCTCGATTCGTGAATAATCCAGATAGAATAGAATTGCAGTCAATTTCGCCTACAATGCGAGAGAGATACTATATCTCACCAACATAAAAAGTTCAAACATCTCCGCTTTATTGTAAGCATCCCCAAAACCGTTGCAATTCTTGCAGCTGTCAGGAACTATTCATGCAACAGTTTTCCCGACTGCTTTTAGACCATCACGGTTTTGAAATGCTTCCAGCTTTATTTCATTTTCTTAAAAATGTTGATTTTCCAGTGCAAAAAGTATAACATTTTATTTCATTTTTTATACTAAAAATAAACAGGGAGGAATTATCATGGGTGACGTTGCAATCGCGAAGGCCAAGGAATACTTTGGCAAAATCGTTGAAGAACAGCTGGAACGAGTGGAACAAATGAAAAAAGGCCAAGAGTGGATCGATTATTCTCAGGTCAAACCCATCATTATCGGTATTATCGGGGGTGACGGCATCGGTCCCTTTATAGCCGCCGAAGCACGGAGTGTCCTGGAATTCCTGTTGAAGGAAGAAATGGAAAGTGGAAAAGTTGAGTTGCGCGATATCGAAGGTTTGACCATCGAAAATCGAGCGGCTCAAAACAAATCTATTCCTGATGACATCCTGGAAGAAATAAAAAAATGCCATGTGACTCTCAAGGGCCCGACCACAACGCCGAGGAAAGGAGATCCCTGGCCCAACATCG
>CAYPGQ010000039.1:0-35056 GCA_964410125.1 uncultured Eubacteriales bacterium
TTTTTTCTTTGCTTCTTCGATGGTGATGGAAGGAGAAATTTCTAAAGCATCCAATTCCAAATTGTCAGGGACAAATCCCAATTGACTGATAATGCTGAAAGATTCTCTATTGATGTGTGCTGCAATAGCTAATCCTTCAAAGGCATGTATCAGCCTGAGGACTTCATCGAGAGGAATTGTTGTGGCCCCGATTAGTAGCTTGTCGCTAAAACCCAGTACTTCCTCTATTTCGTTCACAATGACTTGCATGCCAAAGGTTTCTTCATCGTTTTTTCCTGGCAGATTTTGATAGACATGCTCCTGGAGTTTTAGTGCATTTCCGATATCGTCAAAAAGGGCCAAAACATGGACTTCTTCTTCAGTGGTCACTTCCAGGCCAGGAAGAATATGGATATGCATTTTTTTGGCGGCTTTCATGATGGCAAGAGAATTTTCGGATGAATTGTGGTCACAGATGCCTAAAATATCTATTCCTTTTTTTTTTGCCGCGGTGAGTATTGCCTTGGGAGACATATTGAGTTCCGTGCAGGGAGAAAGGCATGTATGAATATGCAAGTCCGCTTTAAACAGCCTGAGCATGATTTAGCCTGAATTATTTATAAAAACTGTTGATACCATAATTTTCAAAATCAAATTCCAAATCTCATTTATATCATACATCAACAGTTTCTACCCTTGGGGCAAGTCAATCCTCCGTTGCGAACGCAGTGAAGCAATCCCCGGCGATTGCTTCGTCGTAAAACTCCTCACAACGAAGGCTTCATGAGCTACTTCCTTGCCGCTGCAGTAATCTTGGCTCGTGAATAATCCAGGCTAACTAATCAAATCATGCAATTTTCCTGAGATCTCAAAGGCCGTTTCTTGGCAGCAAAGAACAGGCACGTTTTCTTCATTTGCTTTTTTGAGGGTATCTTCATCAGGCTCACGATTGTTCACGATGATTATCCCAGCCAGGTCTTTCAATCTAGCCACAGCGATTATATTTTGGTGGATTTGTAGAGTGATCCAGAGGTTGCCTTCCTTACTGTTGGCAATCACATCGCTTAACAAGTCACTCGTATACCCACCCGTGATTTCTACATCCAGATTCTCTTGACCTGCAAGAGTTTTGAGCTGTAATTTTTCGATGATTTCTTTGATTTTCATTAATCAGTCCTCTTATTTTTTGATTTATTAATATTAGACTTGTTTAAATTTATCGAGACGGATTCATTAAATAAATCTGACAGCTCTTTAGAGAGTTCTTCCATGTTGTCGGGAGAGAAAAAGATACAGTCTGTCAGATCGGCATCTCCTTTAACGACGTCTTCAGCAAAAGCCAGGCATGTGGGGGCTCCGCATACGCCGCAGTCAATTTTGCGCAGTAATGCATATATTTCTTCTTTCAATTTTCTCTTTTTTATGGCTTTGGCCAAATCTGTATCAAGAGGCTTAAGTGGGCGGGGTTCAAATTTCCCTTTGATAAGAAAGTAATTTTGGCTGTAGAGTTTCCTGACCTCCCTGATGTCCGGACAGGCTTTTATTTGTTCAAACTCCAAGGTTTCGATGAGTTTAAGAATTTTGTTGTAAGATGTGTAAAGGTTCTCTACGGTCAAAGAGCCTCCGACACATCCCTGGAGGCAAGAATAGCCTTCGATAAAGTCGATGTTTCTGAGTTTTCCCCTTTCGATGTCATCAAAAACTTTTATGATTTCCGGCAATCCCGAAACGGCCAGTGAATTTTTTAGCCTCAAAGTCCGGCAGATACCGCCAACCATGGCCCACCCCACCCCTAGAATACAGATGCTTTCCAGCGCTTTCCTGTAGCTGCCCTTTTCGATGCCTTCCATAGCAGAGAGGAGGGGGCCGTATACATCCGCAATGGAAATGGCACCATCTAAGAATGATTTTCCTTTTTCTGCGGGTTGTTTTATGGAAATCATTTTCACTGGGCATGGTGTGAGATAAAACGCTCCGATTTCTTTTTCATCAATCTTGAGCTGTTTGGATAACTTTTTTTTGATTTCTCGGGCAGCCAATTCTCTTGGTAATTCGATCGGAATTATTTGATCGATGAGTTCAGGGTATTTAACCTGGATCAAACGGACTACTGTTGGACAAGCATTGGATATGAGCGGCTTGGGGCCTTTGTAGTCCCGGAGGTATTCCTGGATGGCAAAGCTGACTTCTCCGCATGTCAGAGCTAGGTCAAAGGCATTATCGAATCCCAGTTTTTTGATCCCGGAGAGGATTTTCTCCGGCAAAATTTCTCTCCCGAATTGGGCATACAGTGCAGGAGAAGGGATGGCGACCGTGTAGCGGAATTTTGTGAGCTCTCCGAATGGATCTGTCAGAGGGACGATGGCATCATGTGGACAGACTGTGATACATTCGCCACAATCGATGCATTTTTCTTCGATGATCGCAGCCTTTCCATCTCTGACTCTGATAGCTTGGGTGGGACACACCCGTAAACATTTCATCCGGCCTTCACACTTTTCCGTATCGATCCGAATGGAGTGAAAGTATGGACTCATTTGTTTCCTTTTTTATTCAAGCAAAATATTATGTCTAATGTGGTTCCCTTACCATGGATGGAGGTTATTTCGAATCGATCGGCATTTTTTTTAATGTTGGGAAGTCCCATGCCCGCGCCAAATCCCATCTCCCGCATTTCATTAGTAGCAGTCGAGAATCCTTCCTTCATGGCTTGATCGATATCGGCGATTCCTTGACCTTCGTCTTCGAGTTTAAGATGCAATTCCTCAGGAGTGATGTTTAGTGTGACCATCCCTTTGTTTGCGTACATTACGACATTCATTTCTGCCTCGTATACGGCGATGGATGCCCGGATGACAATGGATGGATCGATGCCGATTTCCTTGAGAATTTCTTTAATGCTGGTGGATGTCTTCCCTGCATTGCTAAAATTACCGCCTTTGATTTTAAATTTTTGAGATAATACATACTCGTCGCTCATGACCATTCCGTTACGAAAGATCACTTACTCCCGGAAGACCATGACTGAAGAGAAGGCCACATGTGGCGTACATCATGAACTTTGTTGAAAGAAGCGGAATGCTCATTTCTTTGGCCAGCTTGATTCCTTCTTCATCCGGATGTTTACCCCGAACATACACAATGGCTTTGGCATCGATGATATTGGCCGTCCGGACGGATTGAGCATTGGATAAGCCTGTTAGAAGGAGAATTCCGGGTTTGCCAAAAGCCAGGACATCACTCATCAGGTCAGATCCGCCAGCGAATGTGATTTCTTCGTTAAGCCTGTCCTCTCCGGTGATGACTTCAGCCTTAAGGAGTTCCTTGATTTCTTTTAAAGTCATTGTCGTGTTCCTAGGTGTAGAGTATTAAATTCTCCTTCAAAAAACGTATCTTAACTATTCAAGTATCCAAAAGTCAATCTGCAAAATGCCAAGCGCAGGTCAAAAATATAAAATTTTTTATTTATTCGACTTATGCACAAATTAAGCTTTTTCTTGGCGTGCTTGAATCTTGGCTTGACGAAAATTATTTTTGTTTCTTGCATGCGAATTTCGTAGTAAAAAAATACTCTTCTAATAGGTCTTTGAATTCCCGGATTTTTTTTCAATAATCGGGTCTTTTTAGGCTTGCTTTTTTGTTTGAAAAAAAAGTAAAATTTAGAAAACGAAAATATCAATGAACAAAAAGGAGGAAGGATGACTAAAAAAACTTGTTCTGTTATAGGAATAATTCTTCTCTTGAGTGTTCTGAACAGCTGTGGTACACACCCAGAAGAAGGCCTTTTAAAAAGATATTTTAGCGCGCTTACGATGAACGATCGGATGACTCTATCGACGATGGCCATTGAACCGATCTCTATCGATGCTGAAAAATGGGAAATCCTCAATGTTTCAGAAGAGGTCATCGAAGAATTTAAATTGGCTAAGATGGATACAACAGAAAGAGAGTTGCAGAAAAAACTCACAGACCATGTCGGACCTGTTACAGAATTGGATGACGAATTATGGGCGGCAAAGGAGGATCTCAAAGCAGCAAGAACCAGAGCTGCAAGGAGATCGGCCCAACAGAGAATAAATGAGGTACAGACTAAGTTCGATGAAGAGCGAGCATTACACAGCGAAATGCAAAAAGAAGTAAACGAAACTAAGGCTGCTGCACGAAAGGAAGAAGAGATTGCTGAGTTCTCGCTTGGGAAAGGTAATCTCCCGAATATCAGAACTTTGACCGGAGAAGTTTTTTCAAAAGAAGTCGACATAAGGACGGAAGGGCAAGCCGGAACCAAGGATTACAGGTTTTTCTTGATAAGATATGTTCTTGAAGATGAAATTCTTAATTTAACTCATAGGGGAAGATGGATCATCGTGAAGATTGAATCTATCGGCTGATATTGACTCTTTGTGCAATTTCCTTTATAAGTACTGATTTACTTAGCTAGGGCCGTTAGCTCAGAGGGAGAGCACCGGCCTTTTAAGCCGGGTGTCGCTGGTTCGAGTCCAGCACGGCTCACCACCCTCGCGCCCCTGTCGTCTAGCCTGGTCCAGGACACCGCCCTTTCAAGGCGGCAGCACGGGTTCAAATCCCGTCGGGGGCGCTTTTTTTTTCTGACTCTGTCCTGGCGCGTTTTGTTCTTTTGTATAACCAGAAAAAATAGGCAGCAGGGATTTGGTAGATGGCCAGTATAACTGGAGCCAGGATAAGCCAGTAGATAGTGAAATCCAGGATAAACAGGAAGAAAAAAGCGGCCAAGCCTCCCACGAAAGCCACGATTGCGATCACAAGCCAGACATGCGGATTAATTTTCATGGTTCTCTTCTATTTTGTGTGGTTTTTACTTCATTTTTGAAGTATAAACTTATCTTTCCTAATCAACTATCCTGAACTATTCATAAAAAATGCCGATGCCTTTTTTTTACTTCAGCAATATCAAGAACTTATCCTGACATTGCTGAAAAAACTTTTCAAAAAGAATCTTTTTATATCAATCGGCATTTTTCACCCTTCGGGCGAACCGATCTTACCGCATCTGCTTTGTTGTGATCCATTTGCGGTGGACTACCACAGCTGCATGGGTCACGCCTCGCATCTGCAGCAAGCTTGGCTCGTGAATAATCCAGGCTATTTTGGAGATAAGCCTTATTTTATAACAAGAGGATGGAGATTTCACTCAAATTTGAATTTTTTCTCTTTAAAAATCCTCAGGCAGGTATCAACGACTTTCGAGTCATACAACGTTCCCCTGTTTTTGGAGATTTCCCTCAGAGATTCTTCGATGCTGAGGGCGGGACGGTAGGGCCGGTGTGTAGCCATGGCTTCGATAACATCCGCAACGGCCAGGATTTTTGCTTCCAGGAGGATATCCTTGCCTTTAAGGCCTAAGGGATAGCCACTCCCATCTATCCTTTCATGATGTTGAAGAACGATTCTGGCTACAGGCCAAGGAAATTCGATGGTTTTCAGAATATCATGTCCGACCTGAGGATGAGTTTTGATGATTGTGTATTCTGCTTCGGATATTTGCCCAGGTTTGCTGAGGATTTCTGCAGGCACATGGATTTTTCCGATATCGTGGAGTTCTCCTGACATCCGCAAGCCCTCGATCTGGTCCTTGGAAAGCCCCATTTCTTCCCCTATCATGCATGCCAGTTTTGTCACACGTCTCTGGTGACCCGCCGTATAAGGATCTCGTGTTTCAATCGTGTAGGCGATGGCCCTCACTGTTCCTTCCATGGCAATCTTCTGCTGTTCAAAGCTTCTTTTAAGCTCTTCTTTTGCCATTTTTCTGGCTGTCACGTCTGTAAAGGCCAACACGGCCCCAGTTATATTGCCTCCATCGTCTTTGATAGGTTCCAATCGAGGATCGATCGGAGTCTTTTTTCCTTTTTTGGATACGAGGATAGCCTCATCTGAAAGGGCGGATTCTTCCCCTTTGAGGATCTTTTTGACTGAAATCCTCTGCATCTTTTCTGGTTTTTGATTCATGACTTTGAAAACATCACTAAGTGTTCTGTCCAGGGCTTGATCCAATTTCCAGCCGGTGAGAGTTTCGGCCAAGGGATTCATGAATGTGATCGCACCATTCTTGTTTGTTGCGATCACCCCATCTCCAATGCTCTTGAGTATAGTAGAGAGCCAACGTTCTCTGTCCTTCAGCTCCATCTGCATTTTGTATTTGTACAGAGCGATTTCGATGGTTGTTCGCAGTTCTCTTTCTTCGAAAGGCTTGATGATGTATCCGAAGGGTTCGGTTTTTTTCGCCTGTTGGACTGTAGTGGAATCTGCGTAAGCCGTGAGATAGACCACAGGTATACTGAAGTTAGTGTATATTTGCTCAGCCGCCTCCACGCCGGTAATTTTCCCTTGAAGCATCACATCCATCAGCACGATGTCTGGACCGGTCTCCTGGGCCTTTTTGATAGCAGCCATAGCTCCGGAAACAACAGCTGTCACCTCGTACCCAAGACCGACCAGCATGTTCCGGATGTCGCGGGCGACGATGATTTCATCCTCGACGACTAAGATTTTTGTCTTTCTCATTGCTTTAGAAATAAGCTCATCTGGTTAGAGGCAGAATCCAGCCCTACATGTTTTCATTGAAGGTAATTCTGAAATATTCCTCAGGATTAGACAATCGCTTTTCTAGGTGAATTAAAAGGTGATATTTTTTTTGTCTTTCTAGCCTTTTGGGGTGATGAGAATAAAGGAAGAGTTAATCGCGGATCAATTTTGCCAGGTCCGCCGCAGTCTGGTGTGTAACAAGTGACACCCGGCTTGTAAGGCCGAATATCAGGCGTTTTTCCATTCTCCTAATTGACTTAAAATAGAGGAAATACAATCCTCAAAGACAAACTTAAGCACATCTGGACCTACCGATCCCGCACAGTGATTATCCGATTCACACAGGCACACTGGAAGGAGTCAATAACAAGATCATAGTCATCAAACGGAAAGCTTATGGTTTTCATGATCTGCGTTACTTCTCCTTGAAAATTATTCAGACCTTTGCCAACTAAATAGTAAATGAGCCAAAAATTTTAAATTTAGCGGATTAACTCAGGGAAATACAATAATTAACCCATCTTTTTGGCCATTTTTTGTTCCATCTCGGACTTGCGAGTACAATAATAGCCATTCTCGAGTTTCATCTTTTCATAGATTGGACATTGGGGGCAGATGCATCCCTTCTCTTCAGTGATAGTCTTGCTTTTTCCGATTAGAGGATGACAAAATCCTACTTCAGTTTCATCCGAGACATAAGTTGGACATGTCTTGCAGATGCACATATCTTTGAACATAGGAAGATTTTTTTCAAATTCAGCTATCATTGCATCGGCTTCTTCTTCAGTTTTTCCCATTTTTTCCATGAGCATCTTTTTTACCATATCTTTTCTGCTCTTTTTTTCCTCTGGAGATTCTTGAACGGTAGCTTTTGCATATTCCGTTAGGCCAAAATAAGAAAGCATCAAACCGAATATTCCACATCCGCTTTTTTCAAAAAATTCTCTCCTTTTCATGATTCCTCCTCTCTTAATTTGATTTTTTCTATAAAGTCCATAGAAAGTATTGTATTAATAAAATTTAAAACGTCAAACGAAAATATGAAATTGATGTCTTGTCGGTTTTGTTAGTCATGTTATACAAGGCTTCCTTGTCACTCGTTTTTTTCCAGAATCTAACCTGGATTATTCACGAGCCTAGCTTGCTGCAGATGCGAGGCGTCGGTCCATGCTGCCGTACAAGTGTACTGCAAATGGATCGCAACAAAGCATCCACCCCACCCACCCAGCAATATCGGCTTGCCCAAAGGGTAAAAAATGCCGCGGAATATAAAAAGATTCTTCTTGAGAAGTTTATTTTAGCAATGTCAGGATAACTTCCTGATATTGCTAAAATAAAAAAAGCATCGGCATTTTTTATGAATAGTTCAGGCTAAGTAAGAAAAGAAGATTATGTGGGATTGGGAACTTGGGAATAGTTCCAAAACCTCCATGGAGCTTGCCAAAATTTTGAACGAGATGCTTTTGAGTAAGTTCCAGCATGTCAAGTTGAAATAACCTAATCAAATGATAGTATCGTGCTTGGCAATTGTGTAGCTTTGCCTACAAATAACTTCAAATTCACCCGACTCGTTATCTCTAAGGGTATCCACTTCTTCAATCCCGTCGACAAGGACCTTGTTGAACCGAAGCGCATATTCTCGGAGGGGTTCGGGAGCACATAGCGATCCAATCAATTGATTTCCTTCGATTCTAGTCCGGAAACATATCGGTACATCCCGCGTATTCCTTAGCCTTAAGTCTTTGTAGCCGTAGGCTGTCGTGGCATCTGCGCCCAGCGGTGTGTATCTCGTCGTGTCCGCATAAAGATCGACGGAATGTGGGTATCTCTCGACAACACCAATCCCTCCTGTCAGCGCCAGATGGTACAACAATCCGGACAGCTGGCATAATCCGCCCCCGTAATCGAAATCCAATTGGCTCTTTATGATGTTGATACCTATTTTATACCCGGCTTTTTTTGTCGGATTTCCCACATAATGCCAGAAGGAAAAAATCTCATCGGGAAAGATAGGAACATTTTGAAATCTGGAAATGGCTATTCGGAGATTGTGTTTTTTGTTTTCTGCCCATTCGCTGGCATTGATCGTTTGGACGATAGTGATCCATTCAGGCCATGTTTTAGCCCGTTCCAATTTCTCGGGAGAATTCTTTGCGAACTTAAAGCGTGTGCCAGTGATAAAATCAGCGAAACCAATCCAGAAGATTCTTATATAAAACCTGAGCTTTGGAGGAATCAAGGATTTTGCGATGCTTCTCATCTTATCCGCAGATAAATTCATATTAGATAGCATTTGGCTGTTTGTCAATCGAGGGCCGCGGTATTGACCAAAAGCCAGATACTTGCCATGATATAAAAGAACATGCATTTTAAACGGAGAATTGATCTTGTCTGATACAAAACCATTTTTAGATCAAAGATTCATCGATATCATCAATACCTACCTAAAAAGCAACACAGATCCCGAGTCTATCATCACCCATCATATCCCTCCGGAAGAACTGCATTCCAAGATAGACCTGACCCTTCCTGAACAGGGTTGTTCAGTGGACGATCTTTATAAAGTCCTCGATCAATACCTGACCTTCTCGGTAAGAACAGGTCATCGGCAGTTCTTCAACCAGCTTTGGTCGGGATTTACTCTCCCGGGATTCCTGGGTGAAGTGATCGCAAGCCTGGCCAACACGTCCATGTACACCTACGAAGTAGCGCCCATGGCAACTCTTATGGAGATGGAGTTGATAAAAAAATTAGGTGGCATTTGTGGTTTCGAAAATCCGGACGGCCTGTTTGTGCCTGGCGGAAGCAACGGAAATCTGCAAGCGATGATGATCGCACGCAATCGCACAGTACCTCACGTAAAAAGCGCGGGGTTTAGGAACGCCATTGAGCTGATCGCATTCGTGTCCGAGGAAGCTCATTATTCCTTTGAAAAAAGTGCAAACGTCTTGGGCCTTGGAAGCACAAATCTGCGCAAAATCAAGACCGATGCTATTGGCAGGATGATCCCGGAGGAACTTACCATGGCTATCGAGGAGAGCCTTCGACAAGGAAAACGACCCTTTTTTGTGGGAGCGACGGCTGGTACCACGGTCAAAGGTGCGTTTGACCCTTTAGGAGAAATTGTCCGAATTGCCAAAGAGCACGATCTCTGGTTTCATGTGGACGGTGCTCTCGGCGGAACGGTAATTCTCAGTCCGCTTCACTGCGGTCTTCTTGAGGGCTTGAACAAAGCCGATTCCTTTGTCTGGAATACTCACAAACTGATGGGGATTCCTCTGATATGTTCGATCCTGCTGGTCAGAGAAAAGGGGCACCTGTTGAACACCAATTCTGTTACCGGGACAGATTATATTTTTCACGACGAGGCCTTTGGTTCACACGACTTGGGCCCGATGTCCTTGCAGTGCGGCCGTAGAGTCGATGCCCTGAAACTGTGGCTCTCCTGGAAATTTTATGGGGATAAAGGGTATGCTGAGCGGATCGATCGCTTTTTTGAGCTTGCCGCTTTTGCCGAGGACATTGTCGTCAGGGCACCATCATTGGAACTCATGGCACCACGGTCATCTGTCAATGTTTGTTTCCGCTATCTCCCCGACAATTCGGAAGACATCGACAAATTCAACCTCCGTTTGCGAGAGGAGCTTGCCAGCAGCGGCAAATCTCTTGTCAATTATGCTCGCTTGGGAGAAGATGTGGCCATTCGCCTGGTTATTGCTAATCATGAACTTACGCGAGAGGACATTTCTCTGTTTTTTGATACCCTCATCCAAACAGCCGAAACCCTATCATGAATCAGAATTACCGAATAGGGTAAATACGGTCTCTGAACCATTTGCGGTAGGACTCCATCTTTCGACGTTGGTCAGCAGGAGCCCTTCGCTTACAGGAAGAGAATTCCTCGCTTCCCTCGGCTGCTCCCCAACGTATTTCCACACCATCGTTGGGATTGTAGGCCATCTCTAGCTTTTCCGTTCGCATCAGGATGTCAGCGAGGGATAGCGTATGAGGTAGGCCATTGCTACGCGTGTAGGCAATGGTGATCTCCTTTGCCCATTTCCTGTGAAGATTTATCAATTCGACCTTGATATCTTCAGGCTTTTGGGACTCCGGATTGGCAAAGGACTCCGGATTCCTCAGGACCTCATCTGGAAAATCAGTGAGCACATCAAATGCGATCAACAAACGCATGTCACGGGCAGGAGTGGAATAATCTTCCCATGGACCTAAGGTCTGGAATATCCTGTTACCTGAAGGCATTGGAATGACTTCGAAGCTTGTCTCTTGCATGTATTTTTCCCCATTGGCTACTGCCTTTACACGTGCGCGGAGGCCTTCATGGATCGATTCATGCAGTTCTTGAAAGGATCTGACAGGATCCAGTGGCCGAGGGTTAATGATGCGGTCCATAGTGTCATAAAAAACCTGTGGACTCATATTCTGCTGTTGTAGAGAAAAATTGCCATAAACCTGCGACTCGGATATCTCTTGATTTGTGAGGATTCTGAGTTGCCCATTCTTTTGGACGATCGGTCGGAAGGCTTTAAAGCCGGGCTCTCCGATTACTCGGTTTGTGGAAAAAAGAAACTGCCCCCGCCAGAATCTTCTGATTCCGATGGTCCCGTCAGGTTGGGCGTCAACGGCCAACAACTGCCCGGATTTTTCCTCAATCTGGGGGACCCATCGTACGATCATCATGGTGTGCCCGTAAGGATCAGCGAATATCACACCCGGGCGCAGATGCTCACGTTGAAGAGGAAGAGGGTATAGATCTGTGTTGTTATCGGAAAGTGCGGTGCGGGCACTTCCGGAATGGATAACATTTTTGATGGTTCGTGCAAAACTTTGAAAAGCTTTTAAGTCATCCTGTCCTTTTTTGCGGGAGGTATGATTGGAAGACCACGAACCGCATTGAGGAGCCCTTTGAGCATTGCCCCGGTCACAGGCATAATACCCAATCGGAAGCCCGAGCTTCCAGGCAAAATAAGCACGTAAAAAAAAGGGATTGTCGGCACAGTCCGGGTCCAAAATCAAGGTGTCGTCCTCATCCAATCCTAGGTGATTGTGTATAAAATTGCTGTCAGCATCCCTCATCACCTGATGGAGGAAGTCCCATGTTTGGCCTTCCTCCGCATTGAGGAAGAGCCTCTCGATCCAAGCCGAGTAGAGATTTTCTGTCTGTCTTATCCAAACTAGTTCAGTTTGCCAGATAAAAGAACTGAGCCTTCGGATCTGTTCTTCTAGACTAACAGAGAAGCGTTTTTCCTTTAATCGGGATGTTTCATGTTCGAGCCACACTCGGTGAGTTCCGGCTCTTTCAGCAACAAATGTCGCAGTCCACCAGTAAGGGGGCCCACCTCCTTTCTGATGCTTAAGAACGGTCAGAGAGCCGTAAGGACCATTGGCTTTTATTATTGCTTGGGTGTAAGGTTTTTCTGATACAATCAGGACACGAAAGGTTTGATCCGGGACAATTAAATTGGGGGAAACAAGAACAGAATAATTGCCGTTCGGAGTTTCCTGTGTCCAAGCAAATATGGAAATACAGGTCAGGAAAATGAATGCGATCCTTGTTCGATAGGATTTAACGGGAATGATTGGCATATTCTATCTTGTTTTCCACCCTCAATCCGGTATTTATTTTTGTTCAGAAGAGGGAATCAAGCATGAATCCACTCGCTCAGTCTGTCTATAGCCTTCAAAACATTTCCGCAGTATGCTTTGAGAAAGTTCTCGTCTAGAGGTTGATCCTCATGAACGGATTTAACAGCTTCCAGGACCGATCAAGACATCGTCCGGATTTACTTCGATACCGAAGGTGCGGCAGTGATGTTCGGCCACAGCTTCCTGGAGTTCTCTCAATCCCTTAACAGGAAGGTAATCTTTTTGATAAGCATTCCTCTGTAAGGCTTCTACAACAGGCTCAGGAACTGGAAAAGGCGCCTGGCCTAAACCCAGCTTAAAGACTTCCGTTCCCTGTCGCCTCAGCTTGTTGGAGAGATCATTAATAGCGACTGTTGCTGATGGTTTGAGCCCGCTAACATTGGGATTCAAGTGCACATTAAGTAAGTGTCCCTCATGCTTTCTCATGTCCTGCCTCCTTTGTGGCTATGAGTTTTACATATTATCATAGCATTGTCCACTTACCTTGTTCTTGTCAATAACAGGATGAATGTGTTAATTTACTGATGAATTCAACGAAATCCATCCTTCAATTTGCAACTATTGAGTCTTTTTTAGGAGGTAATCAGACAATGAATATGTACAGGTGCCCGGTCTGTGGGTATCTTCAGATTGGAGAGATTGATTTCCATTTTTGTCCAATCTGTAAGACTCCTGCAGAACTTTTTCAAGGAGATCCCACAGTCAAGAATTTTGCCCATTGGGATGCAAAAACCCGGATTATTATTGAGCACATGGCCGATACAGGCCATTATTATCTTGAGGGGAAAGGAACCACACGGAAATTTCTGAATATGGATGATCTTTTATTTATGCCAGGTCAGATCTCTACACCGCCTCTTTTGGATGATGAGCCTGTGGCGACTGAAGTCATTCTGGGGAAGGCTTCCTCTCATCCGATAGCAGTCAAGGGCCCTATTCTGAATGCAGGGATGTCCTTTGGTGCGTTGAGCCGTGAAGCGAAAATGGCGCTGGCAAAGGCTTCCAGTTTAGTCGGTGGAATCGCCAATACCGGAGAAGGGGGGATGTTCGATGAGGAAAGAGAGCTGGCCGATCGCATCACTCTTCAGTACGCCTCCGGTCGATTCGGCGCAAGTGAATCGCGACTCAAACAAGCCGATATGATTGAGATAAAGATTTCCCAGGGGGCTAAACCTGGTATGGGAGGGAAACTTCCCGGTAGCAAAGTGACCGAAGAAATAGCCCGCATTCGAGAACTTCCCCCTTTTCAGATGGCTGAATCGCCTTCTCGGCATAAAGATATAAAGACACCTAAAGATTTATCCAAAAAGATTGCATGGTTGAGGGAGGTTACTGGCAATAAGCCCATTTCATTAAAAATCGTGGGAGCTCACATTGAAAGGGATTTGGATGCTATTTTTTCCCAGGAAAATGTCCCTGATGTGCTTGTTATAGACGGCGGTGAGGGAGGAACTGGAGCCGCGCCCGTTTTCACAAAGGATCATGTCGGTCTTCCCCTTGTATACTCGCTTCCGAGAGTTGCGAATTACATCGAGAAATATGGGCTCCGGGAGAGAATCACACTCATTGCGACAGGGGGTTTGAGGCACTCTGCCGATGTGTCCAAAGCTCTGGCTCTGGGCGCTGAAGCCGTATACATGGCAGGGGCATTAAAGATTGCGATGGGCTGCAAGTATATCCGGGAATGCCACCTCGGTACATGTCCATATGGAATAGCTACTCAGACAAAAGTTCTGAGAAAACGTCTTGATGTGGATTTGGCTGCCCATAGGATTGCGAATTTCATAAATGCTGCCACCGAAGAGTTAAGAACCTTTGCGCGTATCTGTGGTAAGGGGGATATTCACAAGTTGGACAAGAATGATTTGAAAGCCTTAAATCCTGAGTTGGCCAGAATCACTGGCGTCGAACTGGCTTAAGGAGGGGAAGAATGAATCCACACATAAATGCATTTTTAGGAGTATTATTCATATTGATTGGAGCCATTACAGCTTTTATCATGATCCATCTGAAAGGAAGATCCAAAGACCGAGTCCATGGCAAAACTCTTGTCTGGGGACACCGGATACTGGGATATGTATTCATCGCTATTTATGTTTTGATGGTCGTTACCATGATCATACGCATCAGCTATTACCAAGATGAATTATCTCCGAGAGCCATCTTCCATGTGGTTTTAGCCCTATCCCTTATTCCATTGCTGGCAGTGAAGTTGCTTGTAGCGAGGAAATATAACCTGCTGACTTCCCGTCTGTTCTTTTTGGGAATGACGATATTCCTTTTTGCCTTTTTGTTCAACGCCATTAGCGCCGGACATTATTATCTGTATAAAGGGGCAGTGAGAGAGGTGACAATCTCATCTATTGATAAAGAGACAATGAATGAGGACATTGGGCGTACGCTCGTCCTAAAAAAATGTGCCAAGTGCCACACACTGGAGAGGATATTTCGGTCGTTTAAAGATGAGGAAGGCTGGACAAGGACCGTAAATCGCATGGCTTTGATGGATACTCCTAACATCCGTGATTATAATGCAAAGCAGATAATCTTTTTTCTTGTCATGCAGCAGGAAAACCGGATGGGCGAGAAAGAAGATTTAGTTGAGGGGGAAATCGGGAGAACATTGTTAGATAAGAAGTGCATATCTTGCCATAACCTTGATCGAATCTATCAAGCCCAAAAGAGTGAAAAAGAATGGCTTGCCACTGTAGAAAGGATGAAACAATATGCTCGCGATCCAAATTTCTTAAGTGAGAAGGAAACAAAAAAAATTGTCGATTATTTGAGCACAAAACCGTGGATCTAAAATAGGACTGTAGATATGTCACAGATTCAGTTGAAAAACGCTGAGAATACGGTTTTGCGGTTGAAAGGAAAACTCTGGTGGGCGGTACTGGATTCGAACCAGTGACACCCGGCTTGTAAGGCCGGTACTCGTTGATTTTGCCATTTCTTTAATTCATTGAAATAAAAGGAATTACAGGCACGGATTTCTTCCTTCTATTTTCCGTGTAACGGATATGTAACAGATTGTACCGTTTTTGGTCCCTTTGAGATGGCTTCTGACACAAGAGTTCGACCGCTTTTTTCCTCTCTTCACGGTTTGAATGTGTGTACCGTTCCGTGATCTTGACCGTGCTGTGTCCAAGGATTTCCTTGACTCGGATCAAATCGACACCGCTTTCTACAAGTCGGCTTGCGAACGTGTGCCTCAAATCGTGGAACCTCAATCCTTCGATTCCCGCCCTCCTGCACGCTCCATCAAAGGACGTTTGGAGTTTCTTGTAGGATTTTCCGGTTTTGGGATTCACGAACAAGTAACTGTTGTTTTGGCCCTTGTTTTTCAGTTCCGTCAGTACGTCAAAAAGACGGGAATTGATGTCGACAATTCTAGGCTTTCCGCTCTTCGTTTCTTCGAGTCTGATCTCTCGTGTGTCAAAATCAATGTGGGACCATTCCAAATTCAGGACTTCACCTCTCCTCGCTCCTGTATTCAAAGCAATCAAGAGAATGGGCTTTAAATGCTTTGAGGCGGCTTCTAAAAGACGATCTTCCTCATCTGCGGTCAAAATCCTTTGTCGAAGTGTGTCCTTTTCCGAAAAGAATTTGACTCCCTTAACAGGATTCTGGCCTGCATATCCCCATTCAGAAGCAACGTTATAGAGCGTCTTTAAAATCGCGAGATGTCTGTTAACAGTAGATCGTGAGACTCTCTCTTTCAGCCTGGATGATTTGAACCGTTCAATATCGAGCGGTGATATCTCATCGAGGTTGACGTTTCCGAAAAAGTCGGAGCATTTCCTTAACCTGTAAAAATCGTCCTTCCAGCTCCTCTTATTCACCCGACTGTAGTTTTCTACAAACATCTCGACAAACTTCCCGAACCGGATTCTTTTTTGTTCCTTGATCCCACAATCGTTGTAATGTTCTGTGAGAACAGCATCTTTTAAAGCCTCATGAGCCTCGTTCCAGTTTGTGGCGTGTTTAATAAGTGCCTGGATCCTCTTCCCTGAATTGTCGTAATAATCGATGTAGTACCTGGGAATTCCCTTTTTCGTTTTCCTGAGATATATCGCACCGTAGCCATAATTGTGGCGAGTCTTTTTCCTCGCCACCTCAATACCTCCTTTCGCTTTATCAATACCGATTGGAGGCATGTTTGTCAAAACATTTCGCAATATATTTTGGGTAAGAACATGAATACTTTTACCCTGATCAATCCATTCATCAAGCGCTTTCACCTGGATCCGGATCCCAAAAGTCTTATGGATGTGGGGAAGTCCTCTTTTACAAACGCGGTATACAGTACTTGTTGAGATCTTCAGCCGGTCTGCTACATCTTTGACTGTTAGGAGTGAATTATTCATTTATTCAAATTTTCAATTTACAGGCTGCAATCTTTTTCAATTTCACAAGTAGCTGAATCAAGGTTCTCCATTCATAGGCCTTTATCTTAGAAAGTCACTGACCCCAATTTTTTCCCTTGTAACTTGTTTGTTTTCAGCACCAATATGTGACATTTTTTGCCGGATGAATGGTACTGTATGGGTCATGTCACACTTCCGTTTTGTTTAACAAGCGTAAAGCCTTTTTATTCAGCAGGTTAAGACCGTTTTCTATTCGATGATAATGTCGACGCGAAATTCCCAGGAGCTCCGCCATGGTGCGCATGCTGTATCCTTTTGATTTTCGATAATTCTTTAGATCCGCGGCTTTGTATCTCAAATTGGATCCTTTGCTAGCCTTAATCACAGATATCTGTGTACATGTAGAGCAGAGTACGTCCCGGCTAGGATCAACATTGTCATATATGGGTGAGTGGCACTGATAGCAGTAGGTTTTTGGCTCTATCTTCTTCATCCGGCCATGACCACAGGAGGTACAGGATTGTCGATCTAGCTTTTTTTCAGATAAACGCCGGTGGCAATAATTACAGGCAAAGATTGATGTCATGCAATCGCCTTCATGATGTCATTCAGCCTTAACGCTGGCAGACTCGGGATATCCCTTCTGATTTTTTACCTGAGGTATTGGCCTTGGCGAGGAATCTTTTTCTTTTTGATATTCATCCAACATCTTCCTCAATTGATTTACATTATCGGAGAGCAAGCCGATTTTAAACTTGCTTTGGTTATTATCCTCAGCCAGCTTCAAAAGGGATTCTTTCTTTTTTAGCTCTCTCTCTATATCTTCCCTAATGTCTTTCTCTTCCTCCCTTAGTGAAGTATCTTGTTGTTTATCATTGTCTACATTGTTAGTTGTTCCCATTTGTTTCCCACTTGTTTCCCACTTTGGACAGTTAAGAATGTCGCAAATTACTGTTATTATTGAATATTTGTTGGTTGATTTGATTCCCACTTTTTGCCTTTTTTCCAAAATCCTCAAATATCGCCAGATTGTTGAGCGTTTCATTTTTAACTTTTTTTCCGCCGTAAATGTGCCGAATATAAATTGATTTTTGGTAAGTCGGACCGTTTGATTTCCTACCATGACATACCTCTCATCTTGGTGCCCAGCCATCAATCTGCACCAAATATAAACCTTGAAGAGCTTTGGATTATCAAATATTGCGTCATCCTCGATTTCTCTTGGAGTTGTGAAATATCCTCGCTCATCCATATCATCTCAATCGTATTTATACCGGGATGATTTCCTCTTCGCTTGCCATATGATCTTATTTTTTCTCTTTTTGCTTTTTCTTTTTGAGTTCTTCTTCATCCTTATTAAACTTCCCTACTATTATTTCCACTTATTCACCCCCCTGATTTGGGCTTTTTTTCCTGGCTCCGTTCAATTCATCTCTTGGAAATAGCCAATCCGGATCCACTTTTAAGACATGAGCCAACTTCTTTATTTGTTTCTCGCTCGGTATGGACCAGCCATTTTCAATTTTCGAAATAACGCTGTAGTGAATCCCACTCTTTTTCATAAGTTCAAGCTGGCTCACATCTGCATCAAGTCTTGCCCTCCTCAAATTGTTCATTTTTTTACTCTCCTAAAAAAATTGTTTTTTTCATAATCTAAGTTTAAACTACCAATTAGTGCCAAATTTTTGAGGAAAAGTTATGACAGTTGAGGCTAAAATCCGATCTGATGAGTCTTATATGGAAGACATTACCAGGAGATTGGCAGAAAAAAAAGAGCTTACTCCTGAACAGATATCTTTCTTAAAAGAAAATGGGAAATGGGGGGATCCATCAGAATCCAATAAATCTGACGAAATAATTGGCCCGGTGTTAGAAAAAGCTCTTAAAAGAATAGAACTGAACTTAATTCTCTCAACAAATTCTCCAGCTGATACTCTGGATGTTATAAAAAATATATATCAAGGCTATATGAAAAATAGAACATCTAAAAAGCAATACAATTGGCCTTATGAACTCAGAAGATATGCTTATAAGTTAAAACATGCGCGTTCAGACTTTAATAATAACGATTATTTCTTTGGTTGGCTCTTAATCCGAACTACTAAGATAAAGGAGATTAAGGATCGGCAAGGACTTTTCGAAATTCTAGTAAAAGGTAAAAATCCTATAAAGCGCGACTGGAGAACGGCTTGTGATCTTATGTATCGCGTTTCTGGAATTTCTAAATACCTCGATGATTACGACTCGAGAAATAATAGAAATCACATCTATAAACTTGGAATGAAAAATATCAAAATTGTATGTAGAGCTTATGGACTAAAGCTTTTTTTGGAGGGCTTAAATAAAGTCGGCGAGAATATCACTACAAAACTTAATGGCGCAGATCCAAAATTCTTAAAAGCACTAAAAAGATTTGGGTACAATGCGAATCTCACTAAAAAGATTTATACTTTATTATCAAATCGTTATTTTGAAGAAGGCGAAAACTCTACTAAAATTGGAGACATCTATGACCGTTTTTCTAATAAACGTCTGGAAAAAGATATTCTTCCCTGTGTTAGGTTTCTTGAAAGAAATGGATTAATCCTTTTTCTAGAGAAAAATAAGATAGATAAAGAAATTTATTTTCTAGTAAGAGGAAAAAATCTTGAAGATGCCCTGCCTTTTTGGGTATATCCTTCAGTTTTTGGTACTAAAAAAGTCTTTAAAGAATTTTCATCCCATTTCTAAAATTTAACATTCAGTTAAATTCTCTAGATCTGTTTACAAAATAAAATTCTATGCTATGAATAGAAGTATAAGGGAACTTAACAATATTTTGGGAGGTTTATTTGATCACCTTGAATGAGGGAAGGCCGGACCCTCTCAAATCCGGCATGGGCGCTGCTGTTTCCAGCAGCACGGCCTTCGTTACCATGGCAAAAATATGCCATGGCCAGGAAGGTCTTAAGGAAGGAGAAAAAAATGAATCGAATATCTGAAAGGTTAAAGCAAATCGGGAAAAATCAAAGCTGGTTAGCTCAGAGAACGGGGATATCGAGAGGGCATATAAGCAACATTGTAAACAACAAAATACAACATCCTAGAATTCACACTGCATGTAAAATTACTAAGGCGCTCGGTCCACTTTCGGACTTCGATTACCTATGGGATTATAACGAAAATTGATCCGGCATTAAGTTGTTTGACCTCTCTACCAAAGCCAGGGCTCCGATGTCCTGGCCTAAATTGAAGGAGTAATAAAAATATGGACGAGGAAGAGAAAATCCGGAAGCTGAAAGAGAAGGTGACGGAAATCCAGGTCGATGAAGAAAGCATGGGGTTCTTCTGCGCTCTCTGCAAAAAAAAGCGTGCGATCAAGGACACAACAGCCTTCAAGTACGGTTTCTGCTGCGATGACTGCCTGCACCACCTCATCCACATAACCTTCGAACCGGGCGGTTATATCTGGTGGAATTGAGGAGGGGAAATGAGAGACATAAACATTTTCATGAAAGATGGAAAAGTGAAAAGGTTCCCACATGAAGGAAGGCCCGGGGGGAGCTTTACCAAAACCATTCGATATGAAGGGGCCTTTGTAATTATCCAAGATGAGTATTACAACGAAACGGCTATTCCTGCATGTGATATAAAAGAAATTAAAGTCCGGTCAAAATGAAAAAAGAAAAATGACATTCGAAATAAAACAAAAAGGGAGGTGATAAATATGGCTAAAGGCGTACCAAAACGTGACGGGTCCGGAAGAGGTACAAGAGCAAACAGAGGACGAGGCGGATGTAAACCCACAAAAAGAACCGGAAAAGGACGGAGGAAATGAAATTAAATATTAAATTCCTCGCAAAATACCTCTACTGGAAATTAATTTATAGGCGCATACTCGAAAATAAAATAATAAATCTAAATAAACCAAAATTTAAAAACCCAGACCTACCAATTCTTTTATCCCAATGGAGATCCCTCAGATATACCTTCGATGGCGCTATCTATGACAAAAAAGGATATTTCGTAAAATTTAAAAAATAAATAAAAAAGAAAAATGAAAATTAAAAAAAACCTCGCTGGAAAAAGGTTCGGACGACTTGTTGCGGTTGCGGATTCCGGAAAAAGAATTCATCATTACATCGGTTGGGCTTGTCATTGCGACTGCGGAAAAATTGTAATCGTTCAATCTGGGAACTTATTATCTGGAAAGACGAAATCGTGCGGTTGTTTACAGAAAGAAATGGCAAAAAAGAAATTTACGAAACACAATGGAAGGTACACGAGATTATATCACACCTGGGGTAACATCAAAACTAGATGCTTAAATCCCCATAATCGTGATTATCTATATTATGGTGGTCGCGGAATCACGGTCTGTGAAGAATGGAAGAATGACTTTGTAAAATTCCGCGATTGGGCTTTGACTCACGGATATAAAAAAGGGCTTACAATAGATAGAATAAATAATAACGGAAATTATTCTCCGCAAAATTGTCAATGGATCACTCGATCTGAAAACGCTAAAAAAGGAAATAAACAAAAAGGGTTTATTTTTAAAATAATCAAAATCAAAAATAAATAAAAATAATTAATTTTCTTGTCTAAAAAAGCCTTAAATGGAAAATTTTTAAAATTAGAGAGCAAGGGAGGATGTATAACAGATGGGGGTCTGGAAAAAAAGCCCCAACAATCCCTGAGAAAATCGATCTCTCCCCTGTACGCCAGGCGTTTCTTTTTTTCCAGGGATAGTTTACATAATAAACATTATGCGACACAATAATATCTAAGTCATTGATAAATAATACACTTACAAGAGGATATGGGGTCAAGATAAGTCAACAAAAGTTAATTAAATGGGAATTAATCCCGATCGAGTTGAAAAATATCCGACATATTAAAGTTATTACGTACTACTAATATTAAAAGAGGGGATTTAAAATAAACAAAAATAATTAAATAATAAAATACTATCCCCTCCATATTAAAGTTATTACATACTACTAAAGTAACAAGGGGGGGATTTTTTTTTATTTAATTTTGTATTTTATTTTAATTATTTAATTTAATTATTTATTTTTTGGGGGTGGCTGCTATTAAAGTTACTACTACACTAATAAAATTAATATATTAATATTATATGCAGCTATTAAAGTAGGGAATATTAAACTAAAGGCTATCTTTCTTGTTCTTCGTCTCGTTCTTTGCACTAAGAGAATATTATCTTAGAAATTGACTACTACTACTAAAGTTATAAGAGGGGATAAATTAAATAAATAAATAATTAAATAAATAAAACCTTTTTTTTTTTCCGCACGTGTGTGGGGTCCGATCTCTTTCCTGATTTTTTGATTCTCCCGATCTGAAAAAGAATTATCCGGGGGGTTTACAAACGGATAATCTGTGGTATACTAGACTTGAGGGAAAAAATGGAAAGAAAAAATTTCTCAGTCAATGATTTCCGGGTGTTTGAAAAGCCTCGGATTGATAAGGGTACTCTTTTTAACTCGAGTCGGGAAGTGTATGAATATTTTGATGTGGTCGCTAAGTCCGATCGAGAGATGTTCATCTGTTTTTTTCTTGATACTAAAAACCATTTGATTAAAGATGAGGTCCATTCGATCGGAACGGTTGATACTTCTGCCGTTTATCCTAGGGAAATATTTAAATCTGCTCTGCTCTATGGTGCGAGCTCTATCGTTTGTGTTCACAACCATCCGTCCGGCAATCCTCAGCCTTCCGAGGGTGATAACGATATTACAAAACAGATTGTCTTGGGTGGGCATCTGTTGGGTATCAAGATACTTGATCATATAGTCGTGGGGGATGATCGTTATTATTCCTATGCTGATCATGGCCTTATGGATGAATTCGAGATTAAGGCCAAACAAATAAATAATTCAATTTAGGGAGGTAATTTAATGGTTCGTTTGATTTCTTACACAAGGCGAAAAGATCGGAGGTCTTTCAATCCTAAGGTGATTTCCCATTTAGATTATGCTGACCTCAGGATTTCTCTCCGTCTTTTCCGGCTGTACTTTTCCATGTTGGATGATTCTCTGCGGTCGGTCGTACTCGACACAGAGGATGGGGTCGGGCGTCTCGGGCGGTCATCTGAATTCATGATGATGTATTTCCAGGGGGACAAAATCTTTTTCAAACATATCTTCTCGAGAAATTACATCCACATGAACAGGTTTACAGGTGAGTTGTCTATCCCGAAAAGCGAGCGTGCTTTCGGACGTGGCTTGTTCGATCTCGGGGATTTGGAAAATCCTGTTGTGTGGCGTTTGTTCCTCAGGTCTAAAGGCTTAGAGGGGGCATGGAAAGAGAAAAGTCTTTCGGAGTATCTAGGCTCATGATTCTCTTAGACAATTCTCGGGAATTCTTTCGAGGGTTGTCTCTAAGGGCATGGGCTCTTAAATCTATTTTGGAGGTGCAAAGTGTCAGGCGTTGAGAGTAACAACTGTTCTCTCAATCGAAAGGAGCGTAAAAAGCTCCTGGTTTCTCAGTTAAAGGATTTGACCTCTGAGATTGTAACCGATCAAGACAAGCTGCGGAAGTTTGGTGAGCGGTGGCGGTCCGGTTTCCATCGTTACAGTCTGTCTAATCTGTTTCTGATCTGGGGTCAATGTCCCGGGTTCTCTCTTGTCGCTGGTTACAATCAATGGCGAAAGGTCGGGCGGTACGTAAAGAAAGGCTCTAAGGCGATTTGGATTCTGGCTCCTATGGTTTCCTCTAAACATGTGTTGAGAAAGATTGTCTCTGATTCTCCGGATGATGATGATGGTTCCGATGAAAAGGATGAACAGGTAAAGAAGTATATCTCAGGGTTCATGCCAGTTCATGTGTTCGATTACGGTCAAACGGATGGGGATGATTTGGATATCGGTAACACGATGGTCGAGGGCAACGGTGATTTGACAGTCGAGGCGGTATCTGATGTGTTCGATTATCCTGTTGAAGTAAAGCAAGGGGTCGCCGATGGTTGGACAGATGGGAAGAAGATCACCATTTCCAGGCGCAAGAATAAGGCTCAAGAGGTCGCTTGTTATCTCCATGAGGTCGCTCATGTTCTGCTAGGGCATTTAAAAGAGGATGAAGGGGTCAAGGTCTCCAGGGAAGTTGCTGAATTGCAAGCTGAGTCTGTCGCTTATATCGTTGCTGAATGTATTGGTATTAAAAATGCAGGGTCAAAGTTTTATCTCGGTCGGTGGGGTGGTGCTGATGGTAAAGACAAGCTGAAAGAGCACAGCCTAAAGATCGTCTCGGCTGCCGATAAGATTCTCCGGAAAGTCAATCCTTTACTGAGCAAGGTTGAGGTCTCCCACAAAATGAAGGGTCAAGCTGTCCTCTTCTGAGGATGGCTTGTCCCCTCGGGGACACAATGAGAAAAAATTGCAATTTCCAGTTACCTAAACCTTTTGTGATTCAATCCTCTAAAGGTTTAAAGCGTAATGGTTACGTAAAATATATTATCTATCCTGATCTCTCCAGGTTTAAAAGGGCATGTCTGCATTGTCCCCATATATACAGGGCAGAGAATAGATATTACTGCAAGTTGGATGATGCTGATTTCATGCTTAAATTCTATGGTATTCAAGAGGGGATTCCTTCGGGGATTCTCCTATGTGTGGGCGGTGTTCCCGCATACATAAAGGCTCATCCGTTGGGAGTGGCGGTTGAGGCTTATTTTTCTAAACACTCCCAAAAGCCTAAAAAATTGTCAGGGTTGAGGGCTATAAATAAAAATCCTGGTGGCGCTCGAGAAAGATCGGGTGCTTTGCATGTCCAGAGTAAACATGCCGGGCGATCTCCGAGAGTGCGTCACAGTTCCAGCCGCTCTGTGGCTAAATAAAAGCGCAAGTTCTCTGACAAGCTGACCTCAGTTGATAAGCTGAGACAATTCTCTCCCGAGTCGTGTTGATTAGTCGGGTTGGTCGGGGTGAGACGCTCGTTACGCTCTGCGTGCGGTGGGGATACATTGTCAATACGGTCTGCGTTTCCCCTTGGAAATTAAGCAAGCTATGTCATGGGACATTGGGAGCCGTTAGGCTCTCTCTTAAGCTCTCTGATCTCAGAGGGTTTAAGCGATTGCCTAAAGGCAAAATAAAAGAGAGTGAGGTGATCTCATGGGTGTTATCAAGTGTCCAGGGTCGGACAATCATCCCTATATTCATAGGGGTATGGTCAAGTGTTGTTGGTACTGTGCTAGGTGTCCTAAAGAGCATGGGTTCAAGCTCTTGCCAGGGGATATTTGTCCAGATTGTAAACGGAAGGCGGAAGTTCTCCTAAAACCTAAAGGCTTGGGAGCATAGAGTCTTACGAGAATTCAAGAGTCGAAAGGCTCTAAGGAGGTGATTCTGTATGCCGGAGACTGCACAGAAAGAGACGATCTTTTGTATCGACAAAGGTTTTGTTCAGGATTACGCAGAGCAAAAGTTGGGTCGGCTGTTGACAGATGATGAATTGAGATGGGTCGGCAAGGGCATTGATAGTGCCTTATGTCACGATCTCGATGTTGTCCTTGATACGGCCATCGAAGAAGCCATAAGGCCATAGCTGAGCCGATTCTAAAATTTAGGAGGTTATGTTATGACGCTTATATATGAGCGTATCTTTAAGCTCTTAGACAGGCTGACAGGCGATATCGTGGCCTTTGCCGAGAGCGAGCTTGTCAAGGGATATCTCAAATTAGAGGTCAACGGATTCATGCCTCTTGTTGTCGAGAATATCACAGTTGATCGGCGTTATCCTGAGATTTCCCTGGCTCACTATTGGGAGTTAAACGGTGATCTTATGAAAGACCCCGAGATAACAGTCAGGGTTCATCCGGTCTCGAAGTTAGCCGAGGCGTTGACCTTTGAGCAGTCAGACTTCGGGCTGTTCCAAAGAGTCTATCCCGAGCCAGGAAAGGTTGACCTTCAGGCAAAGAAAGACCTGAATAATTTCCTGCTCTTCTGGCTGAGGAACATGATTAAACAGGGCTTCTTTGACAAGAGAGCCGAGATCGTGGATAGGAAAAAATAAAGACATTTACAGTCTGTTATCAGGCTGTATAATGTAGGAGAGGTGTATCATGGTAGAAGAAAGGAATCCCGATATAATCCTGCGGCTGCCTGCGGATAAAAAACATCTGAAGACAAAGGTCAAGAAGATAGCGAAGCGTAACCGGTTTACTCTCACGGATATGATGATCTATATGATGGAGTGGTTCCTGGAAGAGCATGACAAGGGGACAGAGTTTGTTATCAAAATTAAATAAAAACTGTCACCGTTTTTGCAGCGTTAAATAGAAAAAATTGGGGTGAACGGAATATTCCAATGTAGCAACGGAAATCGAGAATCATTCACTTCCTCCCAGGTCCGAGCCAGAAATTCCTCAAGTAAAGAAATCCTAGGTCTCTGTTTACAAATCAGATATCCGAGTTAAAATCAAATTATAAGACATCGTGATTTTTTGATGTCACGTTTCTAATCCAAATAAAGGATTCAAGAAATGGCAAAAATAATCGGAATTAACAAAGGAAAGAAGGTCCGGGCCCTCGCTGTCCCTGATCTGACCACTGACTTCCTGGCCGCCCAGGATGTGAAGGAGATCTCAAAACAGGCATACCGGAAGGGATTGGAAAAGTTTTTATCCTGGCTCGCTGCAGAAGGGATCAGTCAGCCTGATCGTGAATCCATTCTCAAATTCAAATCTTATCTCAAGGATAGTGGTCTTGAGGCAAACACTGTTAATTGTTACCTGGTTGCTGTAAAAAGATTCTTCGCGTATTTGGAGGGAAAAAAGAAATATCCGAATGTTGCAAAAGATATAAAGGGAGTCAGGCAGCCTCGAGGTCACCTGAGAGAATCATTCACTTCCTCCCAGGTCCGAGATCTCCTGAATCAAATCGATACTTCTACTATCCAGGGAAAGAGGGATTACGCAATCATCAACCTGATGGCCAGGACCGGGCTCAGGACCATGGAGGTGGTTGGAGCTGATGTTGGAGACATTATGCAGAAGGGAGGGGAAGCGCTGTTATACGTCCAGGGAAAAGGGAGGGATTCAAAAGACAGCTTTGTTATTCTCACGGAGAAAAGCCTCTCTCCTATTCTGGATTATTTAGGAGCTAGAGGAAAAGCAGATCACGAGGATCCTCTCTTCGTCTCTGTCAGTGACCGGAATAAAGATCAACGTCTTACCACAAGAACGCTGAGAATGATTGTGAAGGAGAACTTGAGAAGGATAAATATCGATAATCCTAAACTGAGCGCACATTCTTTCCGTTACTTCTTTGCTACTCAATCCTTGATAGCCGGCGCACAACTGTTGCAGGTCAAAGAAGCTTTGCGGAATGTATCGATTGAAACAACTCAAAAGTATCTTCAGGCCATTGACCGGATCCAGAACGGCGCCGAGAGATATGTTGATTTTTAAATAATGCAAAAAAGTGTGGTCATACATGGCAATTTTGCTATTGATTTAAAAAAAAGTAGTACCAAAGCATTTCCATAAAGAGACAATATCGGAAATAGAAATAATAATTGGTGATAACTGTTTAGCCCCCCCCCAGAGAGAGGAGGACAACTATATCCAAAAATCAGGGGTGACTGAGAATCCGGAAAAAGCACCAACAATTAAAGAAAAAAACCTGCAGGTCAAAACTATGTAGGAATATAAATCCTTAAGAAAAGACATTGAGAAAGGACGGTGATATCATCCAAAAGGTCACAGTCCTCTCGATTGAAATAATAGACCTGCAAAAAAAAGAAACGATCGATCAAAGAATGACGTTCTCCGAGCTTATAAGAAATTGACTCAAAAAGAATCATTGATGAATCCAGAATATCTCAAATGAGAAAATCCTTGCCTTTATAGTGGGCTTTTTTGAAGCAAACTCCTCACGACCTATACTAAGACATGCAAAAGACATAGATCGTTTCTTAAATCGCTGCAGGGAGCGAAACTGTGATATCTTTGACTTTTTGACATAAAACTTTCTTTGTGATACATAAATCAGGATTACTTGGGAATCACCATCATGAATAAAAGGGAGGGAGATAGGAAAAAGCCTCTCTTATTCTCACTGTACCACTATTTTAAGAGTTCACGAGTAGAAAAAGGAGTTGACTTTATTACGACCTCTAAGATCCCCGAGTACAGCAAGACAATGGTTAGCCTGGGATATACTCATACAAGTAAGGAGAGGAAGAAGAGGGCGGTGGAGGCTTTAGAATAAGTAAAAAGGAGGCAAATAAATTGATTATAGAATGTCACAAATGTGAAGCAAAGGTAGACGCCAAAACGATAGCATCGCAGCAATGCATGGATGATGAAATTGGCCCTTACAAGATTACTTTTGCGGAATGTCCTGTCTGTAGAAGCTTTATGTTAGGCTATCAAGAATATATTCAAACAGGACCAGATGATTATGATTTGGATAATGCTCATAGACTGTGGCCTGAAGATGATAAATTCATAAATGGCAATATTCCTTTCATCGTTCACCATTCATTGGACCAAGCAAAAAGATGTTATAAGGCAAAATTATATGATCCATGTGCCGTAATGTGCGGGAGAGTCTTGGAAGGGATTTGCTCCGAATATAAAATTAAAAAAACGAGTCTCAAAGGAGGGCTGAAAGAATTACTTGATAGACAGATTATTGATAAAAGAATTTACGATTGGAGTGAAGCATTAAGAGAGTATCGAAATATAGGGGCACATGTTTCAAAGGAAAAAATATCAAAAGAAACTGCTAGATATATCTTGGATTTTGCAGAGGCAATATGTGAATATGTCTTTGTTTTAACAGAAAAGTTTGAGCGATTTATGAAAAGCAAAGGAAAATCCAAAAAAGAAAAAAAGTGAGATCTCTGAGGCAAGAGGAGCCAGGCAGGCCCGGCTCCCTTTAATATAAACGGACCTCAATGGTATATGCGCCTCATAAGAGAGACGGTTGAATTGGAGAGAAATTCTCATTAGAATATATCAGAATATTTCGTTAAATGGGATTAGAATGCCACACAGAACAGTAAAAGGATAGGATTAGCAAAATCTTAAAGTTCTGAATGCCATCTAATAAGAGGAGAAAAATTATGAAGCGCTTTATTGATACTCCATTCATTGTTATCTTTTGTCTGGGATTGATTCTAATAATTTCAAGTCTTGGGATTAAATCAATAATACCTGATTTACCCAGCTTCTGGGAGAAAATTATTAGTGTTGTTGGTGTGGCTTTTTTAGCAGTTGCTCTTACCGCACCAATATCAGAATATTTTCAATATAAAACATTATCAGAACACATTAAACTAGTACAGGGAGCTCAAAAAGCGGGTGTGGTTCATATCTTTGAATCACGTAAAAAAGATAAGGATATGTATAATAAATTCTTGAATGATGCCTTCGATCGTGCAAACAATATATTATTTGCGGCAATTGCTTTACCTGCTGTATATAATGATAGGCCATATGAGGATAAAATTGAGGAAAAAATGTTTAATTCTGACACTAAAATAAAGATACTTTTGCTCAATCCTGAGGGACAAAGTGCAACAAATAGAGCGGACATAGAGAAAGGACGTAATACTATTGGCCAGATAGATACTACGTTACATACTTTACGACAATCAATTATGGGAAGAATTAAAGAACTTGAAATAAAATTAGATAATTTGAAATCCCTAAATGCTGATAATCTAGATGAGGAGATTGAAAAAATTATAAAAGAAAAGATTAGGTTGGAAATTCATCTTTATGATTTCCCGCCTATTGCTTATATGTTTATGACAGAAGACACATTATTATTAGAACAATATCATTTTGGCAGATTGGACTCTGATCCCATTGGTACATGTATTGGGAGTAATTCTGTTGTTCTACAAATGAAACCACATTGTGAGACCTATGAAAGGATGAAAAAACATTTTTTCTATATTTGGGAGAACGAGTCAGTAGATGTCACAGGAGAATTAATAAAAAAAATTATTAACGAAAGTAATACACCGTAAAAAACATATGAATGATACATGATTACTGAAGCGGATGAAAATTTTAGAATCTTTACCCTCAGTTTTACTGCGACCGCAACAGGCTTCTTTGGTATATGCGCCTCATTCTATGTAACGACTCTCATCCCTGGATTTTCTCACGATAGGAGGAGGCTTAATCCAAATTGAATATGAAATAATGTGACATAATGTGACGTAATGTGACATTTTGGTAAAAGGGGTTGATTTTTCGCGATAAGAGAGAGATTGTTATTAAAAAACATCAAGACGGGAGGAAAATTGGATGAAGATCATTCAATTAGGGAGGGGTTAAATGAAAAGAAAGATTGAGTGTCCCAACTGCGGCAAGGCTTTTCTAGCTAAGAAGAGACTTCATCTTGATACCCAGAAAGAAAAAATTGGAACAGAAATTGTGTACGAATGTCCGGCCTGCAAAGTTTTATTTCATGAAGAACAATTGGGAGTCAAATTAAACTAAAGAGGCGGAGAAAAAAAATTAAAGGAGGGGGAAATGTCTATTACTTGGGGAGAAATAAGTTTTGACGGGCCATTTCAAATTAACGCCTGGGATCCACCGAATCGCGCGGGGATTTATGCAATTATGTATAAAAAGGACGTCAATAGAGATTATTATTCGCTTGTTTATATTGGAGAATCCGGGAATTTAAATGATCGGGGCTTTTATCAATCACACCACCGCTATAATTGCTGGATTTCTTATGCAGGTTCAGAGAGTAATCTCTATATCGGGACATATTTAATGCCGAATTCAACTGATCAACAAAGAAGAGAAATTGAGGGAGGCTTAATTAGCAGATTAAATCCAGCTTGTAATAGTGCATAATGTCCCTACGTAAAATCGGCAACTATTACTGGCTCGATATCCGCATAAAAGGCAGGCGGATCCGCCGGTCGCTGCGGACCGACAACAAGTTTCTCGCCTTGGATCGCTATAAAGAGAAAAAAGACGAGCTGCTTTCTGAACATAGAGAAGGCAGGATAAGATTCTCGGACTTCTGCAAGCAATACCTAGATTGGGCCTGGTCCTCAAAACCCGCCTCCACAAAACGCGAAGAACAGCAGATTGAGAAAATCAAGGGATTCTTTGGGGCCCGGGAGATCGTCTTCCTGGATGATATTACGCCCTACCATATCGAGCAGCTCAAGGCCTATCTAAAGAATGAGATCGAAAGACCCGGGGACCGCAAGGGAATGTCAAAGACTACCGTCAATTATTATCTCCAAATCCTCCGGGGACTGTTCAATAAAGCGATCGCCTGGGAAGTCTACGGCAAGCCTAACCCTCTAAAAAAAGTCAGGTTTTTTAAAATCAACAGAAATATGAAGTTATTAACCAGGGATGAGATCGAGCGGATCATAAAGGCTGCCGAGCTCATTTCACAGGATCCGGGGTCCCCGATACAAAAGGTATTCCCCGATATCATTCGTTTTACGGTAAATACCGGACTCCGGAAGTCTGAGGTCTTTAAATTAAAATGGACGGACGTCCGGGAGGATGAAATTGTCGTCAAGGGGAAAGGCGATAAATATAGAGTCGTTCCTTTAAACCAGGCGGCAAAAAAAATAATCGAGCAGCAGCCGCAAAAGGATAAGCATGTGTTTGAGATCCCGAACCGGCATCAAAAGGATGCTCCGCGCCGGACCGTTGCCAGGATTCAAAAGATGACGGGGATCAACTGGCACTTCCACCTTTTAAGGCATTATTTTGCATCGGCTTTGGTAGAGAAAGGGACCGATTTTGTAACGATCGCTGAGATCCTTGGTCACTCAAAGACTATGGTTAGCCTCGGATATACGCATACAAGCAAGGAGAGGAAAAAGAGGGCGGTGGATTTGTTAAATTAAAGGGGGATTAAAATGGTGAGGCGATTTTCCAGCGATAAGCTGGAAAAGAGAATCCGGGAATGGGTCGACTATTACAACAATCATCGTTATCACGAGGCCATAGACAATGTCACGCCCAGTGATAAATACTTTGGCAGGGACAAAGAGATCTTGAAAAAAAGAATGAAAATCAAAAAGCAAACCATCCGGGAAAGAAAGAAGATCAATAAGATGATTATGATTGAGTCCTTGTCAAATGGAATCAATTAGGTATAGTATGAATTACGAAAACTGTAGCTTAAAATGTCCTCACATTAGTCCGAAACCACTTGAAGACGAACATCCCTGGAATAATAACAAGTTAACGTTTTTAAAATCGCTTGACTAAACAATAGAAATGGATTGTTATTAGTTCCTCAAAGATAGCTTAAATGTTAAAAAATTTCTAAGTGGTTTCCTCCTTGTCTTAGCGCCTCTTCCTGTTTAATTTTTCTCAATATTTCTATAACTACAAAATAAAAATCTTCATGAGAATTTTGTATGGTACAAGTTGGTGCTCTATAGAGAAGTCTTCCTCGTTTATCAATTATGATTTTTAGTGGAGTTGCAGATATAAGGAGACTTCTCGCAATAAGTAGACTTTTATCGTAAAAAACAGGAAATAAAATTTTGTATTTGTTTTTGATGCTTTCAATTTCCTCATTTCCGGGAATAACTCCTACAACCGAAAGCTCTTTGTTTGGCAAATCCATAAAAAGTTTATTCCACCATTCCAACTCTTCCATACATTCTATGCAACTTCTATGAGAAAAATAAACAATTAATGTTAGAAGACTTTCTCTGTATGGAAGTGAAATTATTTCACTCTCTCCAGCTACATATATTTTCCCCAAAAAAGGATATTTTCTTAAATTCTTTACTGTTATTCCCATCCATATATTTATGAAAAGTAAAAGGACACATAATCCGGGCCATAAAACTTTTTTCATATACTAATTTTATACTTAAAAAATGTATGTTGAGGAGGATCAACATCCTCATTGATTTCTAAAATGTAAATACAATCCTTGTGATTGGAGTCTATAAGAAATCGTTCATCTGCAGATGGGGTGCCTACTTCTTTAATTTTAATGCCGTCCTCCAGAAGATTACCTTCAAAATCATAAAACCGCAGGTAATGTTCCCACTTTCTTTGATCGTTATTAAATATTATGATGTCTATACCTAAATAATTTTCTAACACAAATAAGCCGGATACCCAACTAAAAGATTTCCTCCACTTTCTTCCAGCTTCAATTCCCTTTGGTGATCTTCCCCATTTCAAATAAGTGTCAAAGTCATCTGTTTTTTGACATGTTTTGAAGTAGCGAGGATTCTCTCCAAATTTTATTAGAAAATTTCCTTCCCTGCTAAATTTAAAAATTTCAACTTTATTTTCCTTCACAAAATAAATATGTTCTTTTTCCTTTGATATGTCTATGAAACCGTTCATGGAGGTAATTCTATTCCAATAATCATCCTTTGGGTATTTATATGGAAGTAATTCTTTAATTATTTTAGCTGTTTTTCCTGAAAAATCGATGATAGCTCCTTCAAATTCTTTTCCATTTTTGCCTTTAAGATGTTCATAATTAATGATCCTATTACTGTCTATTACGAAAGGTTCGGCGCCCATAAGAAAGAAAAACCTTGTAATTTCATTAAAGTTTTCATCGAAGATAATGTATTTAAGCTGTCCCATATCTTGAACGCAGATTTTTCTATCATCTATTTCAATATAATTGGGGCTAACGAATTCGTCAGGTCCTGCTCCTTTCCGTCCAAAAATTCTTACTAACGATCCGTCTTGATTGTATATCTTTATATTCCCAAAAGCTCTATCAGTGACAAAAATTTTTCCATTATCATATACTTCAATATCTCCTGGCCGTCCAAGGGGTTCTTTTGTTTGGTCTAACAGGAATTGAGAAGTTAATGTAACTTTATCATTTTCGGCAAAGAAGACGATTAAAGGAACAATAAGGATTATTATAGACGTAGTTCTTTTTGGTCCCATCCTCTATTCGGATTTTTTGTATCGTTTTTTTTGGTGGGTAGCTTTCCCTCTCTCTTTATAAGTGTTTTTTATTGTCCAACTACTATGCAGCAATTAGATTCATATGTAAACTTACAATATTCTGGATCTGTAGGATGGGCTACCCCACATACCATATCAGCCTTTGCCATTTGAGGGAAGGCGAAAAACAACACATTAAATATTGTTAGCGCGATGATGACTGTCAATAATAGTTTTTCTCTTTTTTTCATTTTTTCCTCCCTTTTATTGTTCTTCTTTAAATTTATGGTTTGTATCTTCATCTGTCAACAAAAACAGTATCGATTTTTATTTTTTTATATCGATAGTTTTTTGGAAAGTAAGATATTTTTTAGATTAGCAGGGAAGATAGCTTTCTCCTGATCGCAGAGGGGGGTACTCCAAAAAACGCATGAAATCTCTTTGTGAAAGAAAGTGGTTTATATCCAAGATCAAACGCGATCGTCTTAATCGGTTTCTGGGTTGACACTATCTGCCACAATGAATAACAGAATTTTTTCCTTAACTTAAATTTTTCCAACGTTACTCCCGATATCTCTCCAAATTTGAAAGAAAGCCAGGATGGAGAGATGTCCATGCTGGCGGCTAATGAGAGAAGGCTCTCTCTCTCCTGAGAACTTGATACGATTCTCCTCTGAACTTCAAGGATTTTTGAAATTGGATTAGTCGGATGGACTCGAATTCCTGAAAAGAGTGAATGGTTCACCCACATCTTCATTTGTTTGATAATTTTCTCTTGAGTAGAGGTCAATGTACAATTTTCGTATAGGGAAAACAAAAATGAATCTGAGAATTGATCTCTCATACTCAAGGCTAAAGGGCAAATTATCAGAAAAGGAATTTGCTTGTTTTCGGACAGAAATACAAATTTCTTCAGACAGGGATGCAGTCGACACTTATAATTGCATCCGACAAAGAAGAACTGTATGTCTTCATTATAAGGAATTATTTCATCATTAATATATTTTATTTCTAGCCTTTCGAATTTAATATTTCCATAAAGAATTTTTTTAATGACCTTCAATATCCTCTCCTCGACAGAAATGAGAATAATTTTTTCGTGCAAATTATGTTAATTCCTTTTCTCAATAAAATAGTGTCTTCTTATCAAAGTTGTAAATAGGATTCAATAAAATGTCACTTTATTTCACATTATGTCACTTTATTTCACATTAAATGACCACAAAAATGTATATATCAAAAGGCATTTGTAAAAATGTATTTCTTCAGCTAAAGAGGAAAATCTTCCCCCTTTTACTGACACAGCCGGTAGTTAAATATTTAGAAATTTGTTGGCATAGTAATATAAAAACAAGTTTGATATAATCTCATCGAGAAAAGAGGAGGGCGGTTGATTTCATCACAGTCGCAGAGTTCCTGGGCCATAGCAAGACAATGGTCAGCCTCGGATATGCTCATACGAGCAAGGAGAGGAAGAAGAAGGCTGTGGAGTTGTTAGATTAAAAGGGGGTTAAATCTATGATAAGAAAATCATTATTTATTAATGACGAACAATTAACCTCAACTATTCATAAATTGCAAAGGTGCTCTTTTCCCATGCAAAAATTGC
>CAYPGQ010000040.1:0-34414 GCA_964410125.1 uncultured Eubacteriales bacterium
GGAGCAGCCTCGATCGGGGATGTGGCTTTTTATCAGGCAAATCCTGAGATTATCTGGGTTGGCACCGGGGAAAAAAACACACGAAACAGCATAGCCTGGGGCGACGGGATTTACAAAACCACAGACGGAGGAAAAACTTTCACCCACATGGGGCTTAAAAGCACCCATTCCATTTCCAAGATCATCACTCACCCTTCAAATCCTGACATCGTGTATTCTGCAGCAGGCGGACATCTCTGGGGATACAAAGGCGATAGAGGTTTGTTCAAAACAACAGACGGAGGAAAGACCTGGAATAAGCTGACCAACGGATTGCCTGACGACGGAAAAACCGGTGCCATCGATTTAGTGATGGATCCGACAAACGAGAATGTTCTTTATGTCGGATTCTGGCAGCGGATTAGGAGGGCTTATCGTTTCGATAGCGGCGGCCCCAACGGCGGCATCTTCAAATCGACCGATGCTGGCGAGTCCTGGACAAAGCTTGTCAACGGACTCCCTGAGGGAGATACCGGAAAAATCGGCCTGGCCATCTGCCGAAGCAAACCGAATGTGCTGATGGCTTTTGTCGAACATGGTTTCCAGCCCAGGGAAAATCTCGAGGACGGTTCGGAAAATCCCGATTACAAAGACATGAGCAAGCTCGGGACCGGCATTTACCGGTCAGAAGACGGGGGAACGTCCTGGCAGTACATGAACCGGTACAACAACCGCCCGTTTTACTACAGCCACATCTACCTCAATCCAATCGACGACAAAATCGTTTATGTCGTTGCTGGGAGCTACCATATATCCTACGATGGAGGAAAAACCCTCGAGAGACAGAACACCGGGGTTCATGGGGACTATCATGCCCTCTGGTCTGATCCAACCAACAAAAATCGCTACTACATAGGGAACGACGGGGGATCGGCTCTAACCCATGACCACGGGAAAAACTACATCTTTTTCGACAACCTTCCCATCAGCCAGTTCTACGCTGTCGGTGCGGATATGCGCGATCCTTATTATGTCTACGGCGGGCTCCAGGACAATGGCTCATGGGGTGGACCTTCCATGAGCAGGGAAAGGGCAGGTATTCTGACCGATCACTGGTTCAATATCGGAGGCGGGGATGGATTTTATTGTGCCGTCGACCCGACGGATTGGCGCACCGTGTATGCCGAGAGCCAGCAGGGAAGCATCAGCCGCGTTAACGTAGAAACCCGGGAATCACAATCTATCAGGCCAAGAAAAGAAAACATCATCAATTACGATGCCTATGTGACCCAGGATATCCTGAAGATGCAGGAAAAAGCCGGATGGGGCAAGGATAATCCCTTCCGTTTCAACTGGAACTGCCCGATCATCATCTCCTCTCACAATCCAAAAACGGTATTATTCGGTGGGAATTTTCTGTTCAAGACCACTGACCGTGGCGAATCTTGGGAAATCATCAGCCCGGATCTTTCCACCAATGATCCTGTCAAGATTGACAGGAAAACCGGCGGACTCACAGCGGATGTCACAGGAGCAGAGAACCACTGTTCGATCGTAACCGTCTCAGAGTCACCCCTCAAGCCGGGGATCATATGGGCCGGGACCGACGATGGAAACGTCCAGCTCACTCTAAATGGAGGAAAGACCTGGACCAATGTGCGGCCAAACTTCAAGGGAGTTCCCGAAGGAATCTGGGTCAGCCGTGTGGAGGCCTCCCACTATGATGAGGTCACCTGTTATGTGACCTTCGACGGCCACCGCAGCGACAATTTCATGCCCTGGGTGTTTAAAACAACCGACTTCGGAAAAACATGGATCAGCATCCGCAGCAACCTTCCCGATGGCCAAGTAGCCTATGTCATCCGTGAGGATCATAAAAATAAAAACTTGCTCTTCTTGGGCACAGAGTTCGGGCTTTTCATCTCGACAAACGGCGGCAAAACATGGGATCGTTTCATGAACAACCTGCCCACAGTCGCTGTTCATGATCTGATGATCCATCCTCTTTATAATGATGTGATCATCGGCACCCACGGCCGCGGCATCTGGATTTGCGATGACATCACTCCTCTCCAGCACATGAACAAAGAAATCGCAGCCTCCCCAGCTTATCTTTTCGATCAACGTATTGCCACACAATGGAGGAGCATCAGCAGGGGTGGTTCCAGGGGTCAATTTTTGTTTCAAGGGGAAAATCCTCCCCGGGGAGCCATGGTCAGCTACTATTTGGAAGCTAACATCAAAGATGCCAAGCTGATTATTTCTGATTGGAAGGGCGAGCAAAAAGTGGAGGTCGAGATTAAGGATCAATCCGGTATCAACAAATATCTCTGGCCGTTCCAGTTCAATCCACCCGAACTGAACGAGGAAGAAAAAGCACTGTTCGACAAATACACAAAAACAACAGAATGGGAAAAAAGAAGAGAGATCGGCAATCAGCTGAGAGAGTCCCTCGAAAAACGGGGGCTGAAATTTGCCGGTATCAACAGGAGAACCCAAAAGCTAAATCCCATCCCGGCCGAACCGGGTGTGTACAAAGTGACTCTGACAGTAAACGGAAAATCCCTGACCAAATCCCTCACCGTTCGTACAGACCCGATGTTTGACTGACTCTTCAGGTCCTGAAAATAAAATTGGGATCGGTCCCTTCGGGGGCCGTTCCCTTTTTTCTTCATTTTGCCCTTTATTTGTAACCTTTTTTCTTTTTCTGCCGTATGTATATATGTACGATTAAATCGTGGATATTGAAAGGATAGCCTCATGAACATTTTGACTCTGAGCGAAGAAATACTCCTCACCGCCATCTCACACCTTGAAAACAATGCCTATGGTGTCACGATCATGGCAAAAATCAGGGAAATCTCTCCTAAAAAAATCGTTTTCGGCACTCTGTACAATTCGTTGGACAAGCTGGTCAAAAAAGGCTATGTCGTCGCAATTGCCGGGGAACCGACACCGGAACGAGGCGGAAGACGAAAGGTTTATTACACACTGACAAAAAAGGGCAAGGCCGCCCTGGAAAAAACCAAGGAATTTCATCAGACGTTGTGGGAGTGGATTCCGGACTAGGCCATCGATACAGAAAAAAAGTGGAAAAATATAAAAATCCAAAGCCTCCCCGGTTGGCCCGTTGGCTTCTTTCCCTCATGTCAGAATACGATGAGAATTTCTCATCCCTGGGTGATTTTGAAGAATACTTCAACAGCAAAGTCCAGCACGAAGGCAGGGGCAGGGCGATCCGGTGGTACTGGTCGCAAGTGTTGCGCTCATTCCCTTCTTACTTTCTATTAATCATCAAATGGAGGTTTGTCATGTTCGGAAATTACCTGAAAATCGCCGTGAGGAATATCATCAAACACAAAGGGGCCTCTTTTCTCAATGTTATGGGACTATCTATCGGAATCGCTGCCTGTATCTTGATTTTCCTGTATGTCCAATTCGAATTGAGCTATGACCGTTACCATAAAAACGGCGAACGGGTCTTCAGGATCGGTCAGGAGATAGCCTATCTCAATGCCCGAACGGTTGCGACCTCGGCGCCGCTGGCAGAAGCATTGGTCACAGAGTTTCCCGAAATCGAATCGGCAGCACGTTTGAGAAACATCGATGAAAGCATCGTCCGTTTGGATTACAAGGGTTTCTTAGAAAAGAAAATGTTCTGGGCCGATCCCCAGGTTTTCGACCTGTTTTCATTCAATTTTTTAAGGGGAGACCCAAAAGAATCACTGATCGACCCATTTTCTGTTGTTATTTCCGAACGGACGGCCCGGAAATATTTTGATCGAGAAGATCCTATCGGAAAAGTTCTGACGTGCAATATCCGCGCTAGAGATTTGGAGATGGTAGTCACCGGAGTCTATAGAAACATGCCGCCAAATTCCCATTTTTCAGCAGACTTGATGGTCCCTTTCGAAACTCAGGAAAAAATTTTTAAGGGGATTTTGGTATGGGGCAATAATGCCTATAACACCTACGTTCTTCTCCACCAAGATGCTGACCCTAAAATCCTGGAAACCAAGTTCGCTTCGACTGACTTCGCCAAATACGCCGGAGGCTATTCACTCCACGATTATTTTCTCCAACCAATGATGGACATTCATCTTCGATCCCAATTTTCACAAGAAATGGAAGCGAACGGTGACATCAAAACCGTCATGCTTTTCTCGTTCATTGCCCTTCTCATCCTGATTATTGCCTGTATCAATGCGATGAACCTGGCGACGGCACGCGCTGCATTCCGTGTCAAAGAAGTCGGACTGAGGAAAGTCGTCGGGGCCCAGAGGTCACAGATCATCCGGCAGTTTTTGGGTGAATCCCTTGTCTTTACGATTCTGGCCCTTATAGCGGCTTTAGCCATCGTTCTCATCGTGCTTCCTGCTTTCGGAACTTTTGTCGAAAGGCAAATTCAATTCCATCCCTTTTCCAATTTGCCCCTTATCGGAATGCTGATGGCTCTCATTTTTGTGACAGGAGTTCTTTCAGGAGGATATCCGGCTTTTGCCCTGTCTTCATTCCGGCCTGTATCCCTGTTTCGAAAGACCGGTTCCCTTCGCACAAAAGGTCTCTCGTTAAGAAATATCCTGGTCGTTTTTCAATTCACCGTATCCATTGTCCTGATCATATGCACCCTGGTTGCACACAACCAGCTTCACCTTCTTAGGAACAGGGACATGGGGTACAACCGGGAACACATCGTTGTCCTGCCCATCCTGGACGCCCGGCTCGATGCCAATATAGAGACCATCCGTACCGAACTTAAAAGAAATCCTAACATCCCGCACGCATCCAGTTCATCTTCCCTGTTAAACAATGTCCGCACCAGGCTGGATGCGGATTGGCCGGGAAGAACAAAAGAGAAAAAATTATCTTTTTATACTGTAGACACAGATCATGAATTCATCGACCTGTACGATATGAAAATCGTTGCAGGTCGAAACTTCTCCCCTGATTTCCCTTCCGATCAAAACGGAGTTTTCCTGATCAACGAGACGGGCAGGAAAGCCCTGGGATGGGATGATCCGATAGGAAAGGAGTTAAGATTAATCGGCAATCGAAGGGGGAGTATTGTCGGCGTTGTCAGTGATTTCCACATCCAGTCGATGTCACAACCCATCGGGCTGCTCGCCCTTTATCTTAAGCCCAACACGCAGAATTGGCACAGACGATATCTCACGATCAAAATCCGCCCCGAAAATATTCCGGGCACATTGAACGATATTAAAAAAACGTTGAATCGTTTTGCTCCAGGTTATCCCTTCGAGTATTCCTTTTTTGACGATGTTTTTGACCAAACGTTTCGGGCCGACCAAAAGATGGGCAGCCTTTTCAGGACATTCGCTTTGATCGCCATCTTGATTGCATGTTTAGGACTATTCGGGCTTTCATCCTTCTCCACAGAACAGCGCACCAAGGAAATCGGCATCCGCAAGGTGCTCGGGGCTTCAGTCCCTGGAATCATCGTGCTCCTGGGACGAGAATTTCTCAAATGGGTTTTGCTGGCCAACCTCATAGCATGGCCGATCGGGTACTTCGTCATGAACAAATGGCTCGAAAACTTCGTTTATCGAACACGATTATCCGTGGGCATCTTTCTCTTGTCATCCCTATTGGCTCTTATGATCGCCGCCATTACCGTGGGTTTCCAAACCCTTAGGTCCGCCGCCGCCAATCCGATTGTTTCCCTCCGGTATGAATAATCTTTTGATATTCTGTATTTTTTGTGATTAAAATTCCATAATAAAGGTGATTTTTTGTAAACCAATCCGGGGAATTGCTCGTCTAATAGGGGTAAAAAGAGATGGCACAAAATGATCAAATTCTTATCGACCGCATTTGCAGCGGAGATCAAGCGGCCTTCTATGATTTGGTCGGCCGGTACAAAAAGAAGATTTATCACCTCGCATACGACATTACTGGAGACCATCATGAGGCTGAAGACATCTCTCAGGAGGTGTTCATGAAAGCTTTTCGCGCTTTGAAGACTTTCCGCCGGGATGCCAAAATGAGCTCCTGGCTCCACCAGATCACGGTCAACGCCAGTATCGACTCCCTCCGCAGAAAATCTGTAAGGCACGCAAAGTCAACGGGCGAACTGGATAACGTAAGCATCCAGGAAAATCTTGTTGCCAGCAGTACTCACGGTTTTGACCCTGTACAGAGCACAGAATCTGCTCAAATCCAAAACCGCATCTCTCAGGCACTCAAGAAGATATCCCCCAAAGAAAGAACCGTTTTTGTCATGTGCCACTACAACGGCCTCAAATTGAATGAAACCGCCGAAATCTTGAACGTCACCATCGGCACGGTTAAAAGCCTTCTCTTCAGAGCCATCCGAAAGCTCCGCAAAGAGCTTTCGCCCTTTATGAATAAATATCCAATGGAGATTCCCCATGAGTGAATGTAAAAAATGCCGGTCGCTTTTCTTGGAATACTTCTACGGGGAGTTGGATTCCCCGAAGAAAAAATTCTTCGACGACCACATTTTGGTCTGCAAAAAATGCAACTCCCAATTCGAGGAAATGGAGGCCGTTCTCCAGTTTACAGGTAAAAGAGTCCGACCCGAACCTCCAGAAGAATTCTGGGACTCGTACGAAAAAAAGCTGGACCGAAGGATTGAAATAGAAAATGAAAAACCGGAAAGGCGATTCAAAGTTATACCGAAATGGGCTTATCAAGCCGCAGCCGCTGTTGCGCTCATCGTCATCGGTGTATTTATCGGTAGGGCCCTGTTTTCACCTCCCATTCCAGGAGTTCAACACGCTTCCCGACAGCTCGGCCTCGCCACCCAGTTGCAGCCAGAAATGATCCTTGTGCACAGGAGTCAGGACTACATCGAACGAACAAAGCTGATTCTTCTGGCTCTCGTTAATTTCGATCCTTCCATAGAAGACCCTTATGCCTTAGACCTGCCTTATCAGAAACAGATTTCCAGAGAATTGGTCGAGGAGGCAAGTTTCCTCAAAAAAGAACTTGCCGAATCCGACCAGGAGCGCCTCGAAAACCTCGTCACAAGCCTGGAGATAATCCTCCTTCAGATTGCCAACCTTGAATCTGAAAATGACCTCGAAGCCATCGAGATTGTCAAAGAAGGCATCGACAGACGGGGAATTCTGATGGAAATCAACCTCACCGACCTTCGTCTTTCTATGAAAAAAGGGGAAAGATCGATGTCCCCCGAACAGCCCTCGCGCAAACCGAAGACAATTTAAAAGGAGTATAACATGAATAAAAAAATTTCTCGTATCTTAGTTGTGGCTATTGTCTTTCTGTTTTTCCTCCCTCTTTTCTCTCCTCCTTCAATGGCCAACAATCCCCAGGAAGAAGATAGCAAAGCCTACAAACAAGCCTATAGCCTTGTTCTCGAGGAAAAATGGGAAGACGCCAACACGGCAATGGCAAATTTTATTCAGAAATACCGCCGCAGCGCCTGGACCGACGATGCCCGATTCTGGCAGTGTTATGCCCGAGAAAAAATAGGTCACTCTCTTGAGGAAGTTTTCGAATGCTACGATCGATTTATAAAAGCTTATCCGGAAAGCAAATGGGTAGATGATGCAAAATCCAACATGCTCAGAATTGCCCATCGACTGGCAAAAGAGGGCAAGACTAAATACAACGCCATCATCGAGACCATGAAAACGGACGAAGACCTGGAAATCAAAATGACGGCCCTTTATGCCCTAGAAGATATGGGGGACGAAAAGGCCCTGGAAGCGGTCATAGCTCTTTATGACAGCACCACGGATAAAAAAATCCAGGCCAGAATAATCTACATTCTGGAGGACTTCGATCAACCTGAGGCATTAGCCAAAGTGAAGGATATCGCTCTTAACAATTCTGCCCCTGACCTCCGCCGCAAAGCTCTGGATGTCCTCGAAGATATGGATGGAAAAGAGGTCATGGAAATCCTGATAAATGTCGCGCGTTCCGATCCTGATCCTAAAATGAGAAAAGTTGCAATTTACGGGCTGGAAGATGTTGAAGACCCAGGAGTTATTCCCGTTCTCTGCGATATAGCTATCCGGGAAACCGATATCAACCTGGCTAAAGCTGCCGTCTATGCTCTCGAAGATAGAGAGCCCCGAGAACTCATCCCTGCCCTCGGAAAAATCATGAACCAAGCCAAATCACTCGATGTCAGGAAAGCGGCTCTGTACGAGCTAGAAGATGTCGATGATCCGGCAGCCATTGCTACTTTGAAAGAAGTGGCAATCAAGGATTCGAACCTGGAATTGCGCAAGACTGCCATCTACACTTTAGGTGACACAGAGAGCAAAGCCGCCCTTGCAGCGCTCAAGGAAATCTTGGCTGTCGTCGACGATCTGGAACTCCAGAAGACCGTGCTTTATGCTGTGGAAGATTTCGAAGACCCCGGGACAACCGAGATCATTTACAACATAGCCATGGGCACGGCAAACGAAGAACTGGCCAAAGCCGCCGTCTATGTGCTTGAAGATATGCTGGATGAGAAAGACATGAAAATGCTCTCCGATATCTATAAAAAGTCCACATTCCTTTCCGTTCGAAAGGCTGCCCTTTATGCTATCGAAGACATGACAGAAGAAGACGCTGTCGGCCCTCTCACCGAGATGTTAAAAGCAGAAAAAGATCCGGCGCTAAGAAGGATGATCGTTCAAGTTTTGGGTGAAACAGGAAGCGATGACGCTGTCCCGATTCTGGAAAAATTGGCTATTGAAGATTTGGACAAAAAAATCCGCCTTGAAGCAGTCGATGCCCTCGAAGAAATCGACACACCCAAAGCCCGGGCGGCATTGGTGAGAATCATCAAAAAATAGGATCGATCGTCAGGTAAACCATGGAGGAAACCATGAATTATTCCAAAAAAATCGGAGTCGTTTCTGTGTTGATCTTCACGATAGCGGCCTTCTCCGGATCGATTTTCTCTCAAGTCACCCGCCATCCCAATCCCAAGGATAATCTCATCTCACGCTGGGATTGGGCTAAACAGGAGGCGAGGAAACAAAATATCAAGCACGGCTTTTGGATCGGCTACAGCATCAAGCGTTTGATGCGAGAACACCAGTACATCTATTCGACACAAGAACACACTATAAGCGGTTCTCATTTCACCGATTTTCCAAAAGGCAACCCTCTCGAAAAAATTTTATCCGACAAAGAACAGGTAAAAAGCGAAGCCAAAAGAGCCCTCGATCGTCTAGAAAACACAGAGAAGTTGGAACAGAAGGTCTGGAAAGATGTCGCCATCCTTTATAGGTTTGGTTCGAACTCTTCGAAAGTCCCGATAACCATTCGTGTCAGCAACCTGTATTTGCCTTTCGATCCCGAAAAACTCCCCATATTTTGGCTGGATCAGGCAGAAGATGCCCAGAGCCTCTCGATTTTGGATGACCTCTACACAAGCTCCAACCAGGAGAAACTGAAAAAAAGGATATTGACCATTGCCGGCCTGCATGGGACATCGGAAAAAGCGGTGGCCTTCCTGGAAAAAGTACTCAAAAGCCGTGATCCTGATACCTTGAGAGCCAGGGCTGCCTCAGAGCTTGGAGATCAAGATCATGAAAAAGCCGTAAGGCTCCTCCATCAAGCCGCAAAAGATGATCGTTCTTTCGACGTGCGCAAAAGGTCTGTCTACGGACTGGAGGACATCAGCTTGCCCAGCGCAGCCGATGCCCTTATAGATATCGCTCAAAATGGCAAAGATGGGGAGATCCGCAAGAAGGCCATCGATTGTCTGGCGGATATCGCCTCCAAAAAAACGGCTGCTGCCCTCAAGAATGTCGTCGAAAAAGACAAGGATACGGATATTCAGAAACGGGCTGTTTATGCCTTGGAGGACCTTCCCGATGATGAAGGAATCCCCTACCTCGTGGAAATCGCCAAAACCCACCGCAAATTGACCATCCGCAAAGCAGCGATTTATTGCCTCGGAGACAGTGACGACCCGCGCGCACTCCAAGCCCTCATCCAAATCATAAAAAGTAAACGATAGAATACTCTCCTAACATTTTACCTTCAGAGGCTCCCTTCTCCCAATTCTCTGGAAGGTTTTTTGATTAAACATGTCGCTGAGGGTGCATCCGGCACCATACAGCAAACACCTCTGATATCAAGTGTAGACGTGCATATACACATCTTATAATCAGAAAAATTCAAGATTGAGCTTTATTTTTTCATTAACAAGGTTAAAATGAGGATCTGCTGTTGCCAACATTAAGTCATGATGAAGGGCATGGGCAGCGATTATTAAATCAGTTAGAGGTATGGTCAATCCTTTTCTTCTTAGTTTGAATCCAATTTGGGCAGCCTTCGAAAACATCTTTTCATCCGTTTCAAGATATTTAAATCCTTTGAAATTGTTTTCTAGAAAGGAAAATTCTTTTTGATTTGATGCACCGATAAGAAGTTCACTCAAGATAATACCGTTGTAATAGATTATATCCTTTTCAACCAAAGGCAGAACAAAATCATTGACCGTGTCGTTATTGCCCTTGAAAAATTCAATCCAGATCGTACTGTCTATTAGAATTTTATTCATTCAATTCTTCTTTCCTCAATTTTAGGATATCAACTTTCAGTTTCAATTTACCGCACGACTCTTTGATTCTCTCACGTTTCATTTTTCTTACAAAATCTGAAAGAGCCATCTCTATAACTTTCGTTTTGTTGGAGATACCAGCAAGCTTCATGGATTCGGTGATTAAGTCATCCTTTATATTTAGCGTGGTTCTCATATGCACCTCTGATACATATAATAGATGCATATAGCAGATATGTCAACTCTAATCTTCGTAGTCGATGGGTTCCCAATCGATGACCGATCCACCACTCTCGAAATAATACGGACTGACCAAAAGATTCATCCCATCCTCTCTTGTAACAAGGAATTCCTTCACGATAAAATTTTTGTCTGCATGTATATCATACATCTCTTCCTCAAGGGAGGGCTTAGGAATGAATGGATATAGAGCTTTGAGTACCGTCGCTTTCTTTGCATAAGGAATTTCATACAATTCAATCGTCTCGTTTGGCAATTTTAAGATCCGGGTAGGAAACGGGAGCCTTGCATCTTTTGGGAATCTGAGTTTTGTCATGACAGTTCTCCTTTTTAATTTGTATTCCAACAAAACTACAATATTGTCATCCAACATTATAGACGCACGGGAAGGGATTAGAATCTCAAGAGACTAAGTTTCTAAAAATTGCGAACGTTATTCGTATCTCAGCGAGTCCACGGGATTTGATAGGGCAGCTTTGATGGACTTGTAGCTCACTGTCAACAGAGCGACAGCCAGAGACAAGAATGCTGTGACTACGAAGACCCACGGAGCAAGAGATGTTCTGTAGGCAAAATTATCGAGCCAGATTTTCATCAAGAAGTAGGCCGCGGGCCAGGCGAATAGTTTGATCAGCCAGCCGGGTATTTTGGGGGGAGTGTTCTTCCTTTTCACTTCTCCTTCTCGAGGGCATATCTGGAAATTCCGGACCAAAGTTTTTCATTCATCTCCATTGCAGCTTTCAGAGCATTTACTCCATCAGGAGAGATGGAATAAAATATTCGGGGTCGCCCCAATCTTTGAGCCGGAGTTTTTCCCACAGATTTATTCACGTATTTTTTTATGACGAGTTGATTGAGCGCACTGTAGAGGTGACCGTATGTAAGTTCCTTCCCCACAACAGCCGACACATATTGCCGGATTTTCACACCATAAGCTTTTTCTTTAAGATGCCAAATGGCAACCAATAGTATCTCTTCGATCTTTGTCAGGTCCTTCATAATCTCGGTCTCTCTAACTTTTACTGGATTACAGTATTAAATACGGGGATTGCGAAGAAAAAGTTTCACATTTGATAAATTAATTTTGGCGCAAGATGCTTTTTCCTGAGACGGCCACGTATTCATCGACCAGGGAAAAATTGTTCATGGACGTAGTTTGTTTTAAGATTTCGCAAGCTCGCTTCGCACCTCTTGATGATGGCGTCTTTTTTTATTGGCCTTCGAGGGCGAAACCTTTGTTTGGTAATGATATGGGCTTTGGCGCAGACCCTTTTGATTATTTTTCTTCATTAACATTTTTTACTGATGCACCCATTTTGTCAACTCTTGTTAGGAATTTGCAGGATAATCGAGATGATGATACATTTAACCTGAATTATTCATGTATGAGAAAAAATCGACTGCGAGTTTGACCGGTATGGGAGGTTGTGATATACATCGGAACTGCCTAAGTAGAGAAAACATGAAGCATCAAAATCCACCGAGGAGGGATTAATGCAGTTCAAAAAAGAGTTGGGTATTCTTGTTTGTCTATTTTGTATTTTTGTATTCTCTGCAGCCGCCGATGAGACTTTATCCGAAAAGCAACTCCATTCGGTCACCAAACATTCGGTGACCATAGGAGGGGAAGTCGTCGATTACACTGTTACCTCCGGAACCATGCCCCTTCGGGATGTCAAAGGCGAACAGGATCTTGCAAATTTCATCCAATCTTCCTGTCTCGAAAGGTAAAAATCTGGATGCTGACCCTTTCCTATAGTTCGTCTGTAAAATTTTTAAGGACGATCCCTCTTTGTCCAAAGCCAAAAAGCAAAGGGTTGGAAAACATCCCGAAAAACGAACCCGTGATCTTTGTCTACAACCACATTGTCTTGCGAGCGGAGCCAGCTTGGCTTGCCATCGGCGCCCCGGCTAAACCCCATGTCAGATTTCTTGCAGATTTCAAGCTGACAGATCCAAAGAACCTCCCGATATTGAAAAAAGATCTCCGAGATTCCGTCTTCACACAGAAATTCCAGCAAAAAGCAAACCGATTCCGCTGGACCAAAGCAGCTTTGGAAAAAGTCGTCGACGGCTTGGCCCTGTTTATTATCGCGCAGACAAACAGGTTCGATGTGATCATTGCCAATCTGGACTATCCGACAGAAAAAGAAGAAATATCCAGCAAATTCAGGACGAATCTCAAAGCGCTGAAAAAATGCGTGCGATGCCTAGAAAAGGATATCCCGATCGCCATCGCGCCAAGCGGAGGAAAGACCTATGAGGCTTTCGAGAATCCTGTTTATATCACCACAATCCCGACCCTGGCCAGCCGGCTGTACAATAAAGGCAAAGTCGTAAAAATCGTTCCGAGCATCATCAAGGAACGACCGACCATCGACCAGGGAACATACTGGCGCTATGTGGCAGACAGAATCATATTTTACCGGATTTTCAGACAGGCATTGAATCTTTTAAGGATAAAAAGCTACAAAAGACCTAACATAACGATCGAATTTTTACCTCCTCTTACCTTTGAAAAGACAAATCCGTCCAAAGGCGAAAAGGTCGATTTTGTCAAGAACCTCTTGCAGTTGATTTTCGACAACTTGAAAAAATAGTCAGCGGCCACTAGACGTGTTCGATATCGGTGTGTTGGGAGATCTCGGAATTGGTCGTACACAAATCACCTATCGCAAGTTTATGAACATCGTCATTCCCGGTGAGCCGTGCAAAATCCTCAAGCTCTTCGGTTGAAACTTTCAGATAATTTTCCAATCCCTTGGCCGCCTTTTCGATGTCGAGCCTTGCTCTCAACTCCGGATCCTGCGTCGTGATCCCCTTCGGGCACTTTCCGGTGTCGCATATACGATACTGCTGGCATCCGATGGCAATCAACGCAGATGTTCCCAGGGCAATGGCATCCGCCCCCATTGCCAGCGCTTTGGCAAAATCAGCGGAGATCCGGAAGCCTCCAGTGATTATGAGAGATACCCCTTCGACCTTTTTGTCTTTGAGGTACTTCTGCGCCCTGTAAAGGGCAAACATCGAAGGAACCGATGTAGCAGCCTTGACAAATTTGGGAGAAGCTCCTGTGGCACCGGCTCTTCCATCGATCGTGATAAAATCAGGCTGAGCATACAACGCCACTTCCATATCGGCCTCGATATTTCCTGCCGCAAATTTGATGCCTATCGGCTTTCCTCCAGAAGCTTCGCGAAGCCAATCCACCTTTTTTTTCAGGTCATCCTTGCTTTTGATATCTTCAAAATGCGCGGGGCTGATGATATCCTCTCCCTCTTTGAATCCTCTGACTTCGGCCACTTCCTTGGTCACTTTTTTACCTGGCAAATGGCCTCCCATTCCGGGCTTGGCCGATTGCCCGATCTTGATCTCGATGGCATCGACACGTTGAAGATTTTCCTCGGTCACGCTGTATTGATTGGGCACATACTCAAAAATGTACTTAAACGCGCGCTCCATGGATTCCGGGAGAATCCCTCCCTCTCCAGAACACATCGCCGTCTTCACAGCCGCACTCCCAGTTGCCAGAGCAACTTTCGCTTCTTTTGAAAGAGCGCCGAAGGACATATGAGTGACATACACTGGGGTTTCAATAATTAGGGGCACTTTTGCCTTAGGCCCTATAACGATCTGTGTGTTGACAGGAACCTTGTAATTGAGGGGCAACTTGGCCAGTTGGGCCCCTTTGATCAGGATCTCATCCCAGGAGGGAACGGATTTTCTTGTCCGCATGGGCTCGATGATCGGTTTCCCCGTCTCCGCCATCTGGTGGATATCGGCCATGTGGACTTCCATCTCGTCCTCCAACCTCCTGAATTCATCAGCAGACCCAGATGCATCCTCGGGTTCTACCACAGACATATCCGGGCTCCTGGTTTCTTCCTCTACTTTTTTCCAAGCTGATTTGCCCGATTCACAGACATGGCAATTCCAGTCCTTTGTGAGCTCCTCCCATTTTTTTCCTTCTTTTTCCTCGTCAAAAATGGTATCACAGACGGAACACTTGTAAACAGCCACTTAATCCTCTTAGAAATCCAGGTCTGCCGGTTCGTAGAATTCTCTGGGATTTTTGCAGGCCGGGCACTTCGGGGGGGGTTCGGTTCCTTCAACGGTAAAGCCACACACGCTGCATTTCCACTTGATCGGTTTTTCTCTCTTGAAAACTGTGCCGTTCTGGACCATTTCCAGCAATTTTTTGTATCGCTCCCTGTGATGGGCTTCGACCTTCCCGATCATTTTGAACAATAGGGCTGCATCTGTGTTGCCTTCAGCTTCAGCCTCTTCGGCAAACTGGGGATACATATCGATAGCCTCGTAGTTCTCACCGCTCATGGCTGCTTCCAGATTCTCTGCTGTGGTTCCGACACCACTCAACAGCTTGAAATGGTCTTTGGCATGGTTCATTTCATTTAAAGCGGTTTCCTCAAAAATCTTGGCGATGTAATGATACCCTTCCTCTCGTGCTTTTTCGGCGAAATACGTATACTTGTTTCTCGCCTGGGACTCCCCTGCAAAGGCAGCCTTGATGTTCTCTTCGGTTTTACTCATTTTGGTTCTCCTTCACTTATTATTTTTCATTTTGTATCGCGATGCTGCGATCCTTGAGCCCTTTTTTCTTGCGGCATTGCTTGCACAAGCCATTCAAGACAACTCTTTTGGTATACACCGTAAAATCATTCTTGATATGATCCGGGATCCCGAGGTTATCGAATTCATCGCTATAAAAATCGACGATCTTTCCGCAGTGGATACAGTGAAAATGATGATGTTTGTCCATGTCCGGATCAAAACGCCTCGTCCCTCCTTTGGTTGGGACGACATCGACCAGGCCGATCTCCGCAAATGTCAATAATGTCCTGTTTACCGTGTCATAGGATATGTTGGGAAATTCTTTTTTCACGATTTTGAACATTTCATCGGCTGTGGGATGATTTTTTGCCTTCATGAGCTTTTTGTATATAGCGCAACGCTGCGGAGTGATCTTCAGATCGAATTTTTTGCAGATCTGTATGAAAGGGTCTAGGCAATCAGGAATCTTATCTATTTGCATATTATTATTAAATAATATTAATTCTTATTTGTCAAGAATTATTTTAGTTTTTTTTGGATTTTTATGGAACAATTATTCTTTTCTATTTACTGCTTAGCTACCTGGATTATTCACGAGTTGAGATTGCTGCAGCGGCAAGGCAGTGGCCCACGCAGCTGTAGTGAACTACCGCAAGTGGGCTGCAACGAAGCCGATGTGGTGAGATCGACTCGCCCGAAGGGTAAAAGCCACCGATGGGATACTCATATGAATATGAAATTTTCTTCAGAACATGAATGTTAGCATCGGTGGATTTTATAAATAATTCAGGTCAATTCTCGGACTTTGCCGTATTTCCAGTATAGCACCGGCATCACCAACAGGTTGAGCAATGTCGAACTGACGAGACCGCCAAGAATCACTATTGCCATGGGATGTTCAATTTCCTGGCCGGGGCGATTGCCTCCGATCACGATAGGCAGCAGGGCAAGAGCGGTTGTCAATGCGGTCATCAAGATAGGCGCCAACCGTTCTTTGGCTCCTTGTATAATCAGATCGATCCCGAAAGAATGGCCCTCTTCCGTTTGCAGATGTTTGTAATGACTGATGAGCATGATGCTGTTTCTCGCCGCCACACCCAATACTGTCACAAACCCGATCAGAGACCCGAGCGAGAGCACTCCTCCACTCACGATGGCAGAGAACACACCTCCTATCAAAGCAAAAGGCAGTCCAGCAATCACCAAAAATGCCAATCGGGAAGACCCAAAATCTGTGAACAGGATCAAAAAAATGCCGATCAGCGCAAAAACAGACAGTGCCAAAATCCGTTGTCTCGATGCTCTCTGGGCAGCATATTCGCCCAAAAACTCCGGGTGATAACCCCGGTCAAAAGAGATATCCTTCACCTTGTTTTCGACATCTCGGGCAACACTCCCGAGGTCCCTCCCCCTTACATTGCATGTCACTTCTGTATACCGGGATGCCGATTCGCGTGTGATTTGATTTGGCGTCGGACCGACATAAACATCGGCCACTTCCTCTAGAGGAATCAGGCCTCCTGTTGGTGTCTCTATTCTCAATGAACGCAACGAATCGATATTGGAACGGACTTGCGGAGCCCCCCAAACAACGACATCGAATATATTCTGATCTTCATAAAATTCTCCGACCTTGATTCCATTCATCAAGATTGTCGCAGCACGGCGAACCTCCCCAGCAGTTAAACCAAATTGAGCAGCGGCTTTGGGGCGAAAATGCACTTCGACCTGCGGCACCAGCACCTGCGGTTGGACCTTTAAGTCCACAATTCCATCGGTATCCGCTATGGCGGCCCGAACCTCCTCGGCTTTCAAACGAAGAACATCCAGGTTTTCTCCGTAGATGCGGATAACAAGCGTGGCGCTTGTTCCGGTCAAAACCTCCTTGATTCTCTCCCGCAAATAGGTCAGCAGATCGCGGTACAAACCCGGGTATCCGTCAACCACTTCCTGGATTTTATCCACCGTGGTTTGATAATCGACATCCGGATCGAGGCTGATCCAAAGCTCGGTAAAATTGGGACCGACAACTTCATCGGCCACTTCAGCACGCCCGATATGGGATCCAAAATTTCGCACGCCCGGGATAGAGCGCAGTTCTTTACTCACGCGTATCGTGATCCGATCCATGGCTTCGATAGATGTACCGGGTTTTTCAACCCAATGCATCAAAAAATCATACTCTTTGAAATGCGGGAGAAATTCCTCACCGAGGAACGGGATAACAACCAAAGTCAACACAAGAGCAACCGCAACAACAGCCATAACTTTTTTCGGTTGGCTGATCAGTTTGGGGAGCAAAACTTCATAACGGGCCTTAAGCCACTTGAGGAAAGGGGATTCTTTGCGTTCTACAACCCGAGGCAAAAGAATCATTGCAAGCGCCGGAGTAAGAATCAGGGCCACCAACAAAGATGACAGGATGGCTAAGACGTAGGAAAGCGCAAGAGGACGGAAGAATGAACCCGACAATCCCTGAAGAAAAAACACGGGCATAAGCACAAGGACCACGATCACACTGCCGTACACCACAGCACTCCGCACTTCCAGAGAAGCATCGAGCACGACTTTAAAGATCGAGTCCGGGCTTCCGGCGTCCTTATTGAGACGCAGACGGCGCATGATATTTTCGACATCGATGATGGCATCATCCACAAGCTCTCCAAGGGCAATGATAAGACCGGCAAGAACCATGGTGTTGATAGTCCCTCCCCGATAGTTCAGGATGAGGGCAGCGATGATCAAAGAGGTAGGAATTGCCAAAGCGCTTATCAAGGCCGTGCGCCAGTTGTTGAGAAAAAAGGCCAACACGGCGATCACCAACAAACACCCGATGAGCAAAGCCCTGTTGAGATTGCTGAGGGACATTTCGATAAAAGTCGCCGGACGAAAAATGGTGGAATCGATTTCGATGTCCTTCAACCCAGGACGGAGCGCATCCAAGATCTCCTCGATCTTTTTCGTCACCTCGAGTGTATTTCCCCAGGGTTGCTTTTCCACGATCAGCAGAATGCCGGGACCATCGTTTATGATGGCATCTCCGATTGGCGGGGGAAATCCCTCAACAAGATCGGCTAGGTCCCCTAGCTTAAGGGGCGCACCGTTACGTATAACAACGGGCACATCGGATAAATCTTCCGGTGAATGAATAGACAGAGTGTGGGCCACGGCAAGCCTCTGATTCGGCGTGTCGATAAAACCTCCTCCCCCTATCTGTACCGCATCTTCTGCCGCCCGGACGACATCGTTTGTCGTCACTTCATGGGTGTACAAATGTTGGGGATCGACAAGCACTTGGATTTGTCGATCGCGTTGTCCCCATATGGCAACATTTGCCACACCCGGTATGGCCATAATCCGTGGTCTAATCGTCCATTTGGCGATGGTTGTCATCTCCATCTGCGACAGTGTCTCCGAGGACATGCCGATTTTAAGGACGCGGCTTGTTGCGGAAAGCGGAGAAAGGATGACCGGAGGTTTCGCCACAGAAGGCAATCGTTCGGCGAGTTGGGTGAGTCGCTCCTGGACGAGTTGGCGGGCAGCCATGATGTCCGTCCCTCCTTCAAAATAAAGCACGACCGAAGACAATCCAAGAACAGACTTCGAACGCACTTTATCGAGCCAAGAAACACCATTGAGGGCATTCTCGATCGGTACGGTCACCAAGACCTCGACCTCAGAGGTCGATAGGCCCGGCACCTCAGTCTGGACTTCGACCAGCGGTGGTGCGAATTCCGGGAAAACATCGAATCGGGTTTGGCTGACTATGCGTGTGCCCGCAATGAGCAAAATGGCGGTTAAAACAACGACCGCCACTCGTAGACGCAGTGAGGTAGAGACAAGCCATTTCATCATTTTCCGACTCCAAACTCCGTTCCGAATATTTCGACAGCACCGGCGGTGACCACCCCATCTCCTGCATTGACACCTCGAGTCAAAACAATTAGATCGTCCACGATGTGGCTCACCTCCACCCGGCGACGGGAGTAAACCTGAGGGGAAACCTTGACATACACCCAAATTCCTCCATTCATGTCATACAGGATAGCCGACCATGGTATAACCAGGCTTTCTTCAGGGGCCTTCCGGAGGAGGGAAACTCTCACCTTTTGTCCGATCCGAAACAGTCTCTTGTTGTTGGAAATCTCGAAAAACAGATCGGCCGAAGCGCTGCTCGCATCGCTGAGAGGGGGCCCGTGAACCGGACTCGCATGGATAAATATTTCGCTTTGATTCTCGCCCAATGGAATGACGGTAGCATCTTTCTGGAGGTCAATTTTATCGAGGTCCCCGACATAGACAGGCACCCGAACCCAGACCGGCTTCAAGCTCGCCACCTCGAACAATGCCCTCGATGCAGCAACGGTTTGTCCTTGCGCGACAAAAATCCTCTGCAAGACTCCATCGACTGGAGATTCCAGGATCAAAGTCGAAAGGTTTTCCGCAGCCGTATCCAAATTTCTACCACTCAGAAGATCCAACCGGGCCTCGGCTATATTCAGAGATGCTTTGGACCGGGCTAACTCGGCCTGGACTTCCTCATGGGCTTTTTCGCTGATCGCTTTACTGGCCAATAGTTGCTTAGACCGGTCGGCTTTCGCTTGTACGACATTCAGTTCTTCTTTCCTAACCACCACTTCTTCTTGGGCTCCCAATAATTCGCTTTCTGGCGGCAGCATCAATAAGCGCAAAATCTCCTCCCCCTTTTTTACGGAATTCCCTGCTGTGGGAATTCTACCCGACAATGAATGGAGCACTACCCCTGGAACTGGAGCCGATACGCGGGCATCTTTGCCCGGAACAGAAATGATCTCTCCTCCTAATTCAAGGCTTCCGGGTAGTTTTTTGTATTCAACCGGCGAAATTTCTATCCCTAAACGTTCTTCGGCTTTGGGTGAAAGAGTAACCGTTGAAAGGGCTGATTCTTCGACGGCATTTGCGACTTTCGCGGGTTTTTGAAGTTCCTCTGCGGGACCACCCTTTTTCCCACAAGAATATAAAGTTAATAATAAAACTAAAATGATGAAAAAAACTTTGCGATACATCGTATCCTCCTCACTCACTCAATCCGCATCCGGTTTGAATCCGATACTGTGCTCAAGACTCACCTCTGCTTTGCGCAAATCGGCCTTTGCTTCTGCTTCACTAAGACGAGAGGCCAAAAGCTGACGCTTGAAATCGAGGAGTTCCAAATAAGATATGGCCCCGATCGCATACGCTTCTGTCGCGTTAGCGGCCGCTGTAGTGGCAGCCGGCATAACATCCACCTGGAGTATTTTTAAGGCTTTATTAGCAGCGATATAATGTGTATGGGCCTCCATCACTTCTCTGGCAATGCGATGCCTGACAGCCAGGTATTGTCTAGCAGCCTGGATCAATTCAGCTTGAGCCCGGGCAACCTTCCCGTTGTTCTGGTTCAAGATCGGCAACTCCAATTGGATCCCCGGACCCATCTCGAATCCCTCTTTTCCTTCTCCGTTGGCATCGAGCACGGCGGTAAGGTTAAATATTTTAGAGCGCTCCCATCCGATCCGTTGTCCTGCTGCTTCGATCGCGATCTCAGCAGCACGCAAATCCGGACGGGCTGCAAAAGCCGCTTCAAGCAAGTCAGAAGGAGGCCTTCTGATCTCACTTGAGTCAGGGAAAGATCTAAGCTGAATCGTGATTTTTTCCAGTCCCAACCCAAGAAGGTTTTTCAGCCGTTCTTCGGCAAGCTCGGCATCCCGGGCAAAACGAACAGAAGCTTCCAATGTTTGGGCCGCTTCCAAATGAAACGCGGTCTCTTCCAATCCGCTTATATCCCCGACTTTCAAACGCTCTGCGGCAATATCGGCAATCTCGCGTCGAAGTGCGGTTTCTTCTGCAGCAATCCCGGCACGCTCTCGAGTAAACTCCAGTTCTACGTAAGCGATCATGACATCACGGATTAGGTTAAGCCCATGCTGGATTAGACTATCAGCGACCTGCTCGGCATTGAGTTTTGCGGCCGCCACCCGCTTTGGCCTTTGCCAAAAGAATTCGATCGGCAAGCTTAATGTAGCTTCGAACTGTTTTGGCCCCAACGGAAACAGCAGAGATAAAACCGGATTGCGCAGCATACCGGCTTCGATCAAATCAGCGCGGGCAAAGCCAAGCTGAACAAGATCGGCTTGGAACTGGGCGTTATTCCACAACGCGATCGCTACGGCTTCGTCTTCGGTCAAACCATCATCTAAGGCAATATTTTCGGGCAGTCGGAAAACTCCCTCCTCCACTTCCGATTTGAGTTCATGGCCGGATCGGTTGGATATGGCATCGGAAACGTAGGACTCGTTGTGAACGGAATGCACAGCGCAACCCGCCAAGAGCATAATCTGGGAAAAGATTAAAAGTTGCTTGAGCGAAATTTTTGTTTTTATCACTTTTTCCCGGCCTCCTTGGATTTTTTTTGGTATATCGGGAAGGTTAAATCCTCAATGTCGCTGCGGATATAGCCGATGTCTTTTTCCATAAAAGTTTATCCACGCATAATGATAGAGAACTTCTTCATTCAATTATATAGACGCAACATTTCTCGGTCTTCTTTCATATAGAGAAAAAATGGAAAGAAATGAAAAACTGGAATAAACATATCAAATCAAAATAGGATAGGTCAATCGAGAACATTGACATCGATTATTTTGTCATGATAGCTTTGTGGGGAATGGGAGAAGTCATGTCACAACATAAAAAAAAGAAAAAAATGACACGTCGCCGTTTTATCCAATCTGCCGCTGTGACGATTATGACACCGGCCATCGTGCCATCCACCGTATTTGGGCGTTTTGCCCCGGGTAACGCCCTTCAGATGGGATGTATCGGGGTAGGGCGACAGGGCCAGGGCGATATGCAAGAATTGATCTACCGTGGTTTAGATGTCGGAGCACGTGTCGTAGCTGTGTGTGACGTGGACCGGCACCGCATGGAGGATGCCCAGTGGCTGGCAGAAAAGATTTATGCAACAGAGCTCGACAAAGGAAGTTACAAAGGTTGTGCTGCATATGCCGATTTCCGTGAACTGCTAGGCCGAGAGGACATCGACGGCGTCCTGATTGTCACACCCGATCACTGGCATGCAGCGCAGGCAATCGCGGCCGCAAACGCCGGCAAGGATATTTACCTGGAAAAACCCTTGACTTACTCGATTGCAGAAGGGCGGAAGCTTGTCAAAGCAGTACACAAAAACAAACGGATCCTCCAAGTAGGTTCTCAACAACGCTCCTCCACCTACTTTCTGATGGCCTGCGAACTAGTGCGCAACCAGCGCATCGGCAAACTGCACACGATAAAAGTCTGGTTGCCCGAGGACCAGGGCACCGGCGATCCGCAGCCGATGCCTGTGCCCAAGAATCTCGATTATAACTTTTGGCTTGGTCCAGCGCCTCAAACCCTATTCACCGAGGATCGCGTCCACCCGCAGAGAAACTATGGCCGGCCGGGATGGCTCCAGATCGAGCAGTACTGCCGCGGCATGATAACAGGATGGGGCTCCCACATGAACGACATCGCGCAGTGGGGTAACGGCACAGAGGATACAGGCCCCGTTGTGATCCAGGCCAATGCCAAGTTTCCTGACAGAGGACTTTTTGACGTTCACACCACGTATCGCTCTGAAGCGAAATACGCCAATGGTGTCCGCCTGATCCAGGAAACAGGAGATCCGGCGGGTGTCCGATTCGAGGGTGATAAGGGCTGGATATTCGTCAAGCGGGGCGCGATCGATGCATCCGACAGGAAAATCCTCCGCCAGAAAGTCCAGGATGACGAAATCAAGCTTTACCATAGCTCCAACCACATGAGGAACTTCCTCGAATGTATGCGAAGCCGGAAGGAGCCGGTGGCACCGGTAGAGGTGGGGCACCGCTCGAATACCATCTGCGCGATGACACACATCGCGATGAAGCTCGATCGCAAGCTTGAATGGGATCCTGAAGCCGAACGCTTCATCAATGATGATGAAGCCAACTGCTGGCTGGATTATCCGCACCGTGAACCATGGACGGTTTGAATACATCTAGACCTGTTTGAAAATATGCAACATTTAGGTAAACTTCAGATTCTGTTTTTTTTCTTTCTCTGCATGTCCCTGGCCCTCAATTCTATACCCGCGCAACGAACTATCGAGCTGCGCCAGAATGATGAGACCGGACGCCTCCATGTGATCATCGATGGACAAGAGGCTTTCATTTACCAATATACTCGTTGGCTCGACATCCCGCACATCTGGCCGCTGAACAGTCCGTCGGGGAAAAACATGCTGGTGCAACGGACCAAACCCTATCCCCATCACAGGTCTTTTTACGTGGCAGACACTGTCCGGCTCACCGGCATGAAAGAGGTTAGCACATACAACGCCCTTTACTCCGGTCAATTAATCGGCACGGAAAGCTATGGACCGCCCTTTCGCGATCACATCCGCCACGAAAAGTTCACAAGTCTGGATGCGGAGGGTAACCGAGCGGTGATCGGCACTAAGCTTATTTGGGAAATGGATGATGACATACCAGTGCTGGAAGAGCAAATGCATCTCGTGATCCATTCGATGGGCAAAAGCGAGTATCTGATCGATATGACCTTTGAACTGATCGCCGCCTACGGGGATGTGGCATTCGTCAGCGACGACGTGCATTATGCCTGGCCTTTTATTAGGATGCACCCCCGTTTCAGCGGTGGAAACGGAGGAACGATCTCCGCTGATAATGGCGCCACAGGCGAAGCTAACACCAACATGAAGGCAGCCCGATGGATCGATTACTCCAACACCGTTGAACAAATCACAGAAGGTTTAACTGTGTTCCAGTTTCCCGACGGCAAGAAACACCGCTGGCTGACGCGGGAATACGGCATATTCGGTCCGAGACGCCCGGAAGAACAAAACGGCAAGCCTTTTACCCTGAAAAAAGGAGAGTCGATCACTCAGCATGTAGGCATCCTCGTCCACAGAGGAGATGTAAAGAGCGGCCGAGTCGCCGAGCGGTATAAACAGTATATTCAAGGCAAGTGGAAGTGATGAAGCGGCGTGAGTTTCTCGGAGCAGTATCAACCGCCGCCGCTGTGCTTGGACTTATGCCCCCTATTTTTTCTAAAGATAAAGCCCGACTCGTTATAAGCTTGAGGTCTTCGATAAAGACCTCTCCATCGAAAGTCAAGATCGATCGCATCGACCTTTTCCCGATGCGCTATCCGATGACCGGGTATTTCAAATTTTTTACCGGCCCGCATGGATCGGCGGGTCGCGCTGCCGTAGTTGTGAAAATCACAGCTGATGATGGAACAACCGGATGGGGCCAATCGGTCCCGATCGCCAAATGGAGCTACGAAACTTTGGAAACAGCGACGATTGTTATGCACAAATACTTTGCCCCTGTCCTCATCAGACACAACCCGACAGACATCTGTGGGGCCCATGCTGAGATGGATAGGGCATTGGCTCCGGGTTTTACCACAGGCATGCCGATCAGCCGCGCCGGGATTGACTTAGCACTTCACGATCTGACAGGGAAGTTGTCGGGCAAAACTCTGGCGCAGATGTGGAACAAACCCAAAGGCAGTCCGATAACACTCAGCTGGACGGTGAACGTGACAAGCCTGGATGACATCGGAAGCTTAATGGACTTGGGGAAAAAACGAGGGTACCGATACTTCAACATCAAAGTCGCTCCTGATCCTAAATTCGATGTGGCGTTGGCCAAGGAAGTTCGACGGTTATCTCCAGAATCATTCCTATGGGCCGATGCCAACGGCGGCTATAATACCGAAACAGCATTGAAGGCCGCTCCCAGATTGGCCGATGCCGGCGTGGACGTGTTGGAAGCTCCGCTCCGGCCCAACCACATCAGCGGCTACCAGGCCCTCAAAAAACAGGGCGCTCTACCGATTTTTATGGATGAGGGTGTGATCTCCCCTACCGACTTGGAAGAGTTCATCAAACTCGGCATGCTGGATGGTGTTGCAATGAAACCTGCCCGATGTGGTGGATTGATCTCGAACAAACGCCAGATCGAACTCTGTCAAAAACATAATCTTATGTGGTTGGGCAGCGGCCTAACCGACCCGGATATTGCGATGGCTGCCACACTGGGCCTTTACGGAGCTTTCGGATTGAAAAAACCTGCAGCACTCAACGGCCCCCAATTCCTTACAGCCGACGTACTTAAAAAGCCGCTGCGTATTGAAAACGGCATGGCCTATGTGCCAGATGGGCCGGGACTGGGCATCGAAGTCGATGAAGACAGGGTTATCGATCTGATGAAAAGAAGCGGCGGTCAAAAAAAGATCGTGTCATGAAAATAATACTCATTGCAATAATTTTTCTCAGCCTGACGCTAACAGGTGCTTCGACACAACTGGAAATAATCGAGGATACAAAAAAAGGCACACTGACGGTGAGGAACGGACAGGTCGATGTTTTAACGTACCGTTCTGGAGATCAGCTCAAGGATGGTCTTGATCCCGAACAAACCCGGTCGTGCTACATCCATCCCCTGTATTCTCTGGATGGAAAGGTTCTCACAGAAGATTTCCCGGAGGATCATCTCCATCACCACGGCATATTCTGGACCTGGCCGATCGTCAAGACCCGAGGACAGGACACCCAGACGTGGCATCCCTCCAATCTCCGCCAACATTTTGTCCGCTGGATGAAGCGTGAAGTCAAAGGCAAGATGGTTACACTCAGCGTAGAAAACGCATGGAAGCTGGATGGCCAGGAAATTGTGGCCAAAGAAATCGTCACGTTGCAAATTCACCAGGCAGATGACATGGGTCGGGCTGTCGACCTGGAGCTTACGCTAGAGGCCATAGGTGGACCGCTCACTCTGCAAGGCTCTCAGGATCAACAAAAGGGTTACGGAGGACTGAGCCTTCGTGGCGCACCGATGTTCAAAGGCATGACAATGGCAACCGATCAGGGCTTTGAGGACAAGGATTCCAATAATAAAAAATTCCGTTGGGTGGATATGTCGATCAAAGAAGCCGGCGTGGCAATATTCGTTTCACCCGATCATCCTGACTTTCCACCCACCTGGTGTGTACGCAACAGCTATGCGGGATTTTGCAATATCTCCTGGCCCGGGCTCAAATCCTTCGTTCTTCAACCCGGCCTACCTGTTACGCTGCGCTACAGGCTTTACATCCATCGTGGAACCGCTGCCACCGGCCGAATCAGTGAGGCCTACGAGCGTTATCTCTCTGTACACAAGCAATAACAACATATTCATATAAAATCACAGCAGCTTTTTCCGATAAGGAGGGCTAGAGAAAGCCATGAGTTATCTTGTATTTTCCTTTAAAAAATATGCGCTCCTGCTCGTTATCATAATGACTTGCCTTGCCTGCCAAAACAATACAGTCAAGTTCGAAGAGCAGATAAACTGGGCGGATTTCATGAGACGTCAGGATCCTGTATGGGAGAGATTGCCGGAAAAGTGGTTTGACGCTCCTTTTATGGGAAACGGCCAATTGGGAACCCTTATCCGGAAAATCGGAGAGAAAGAAGTCCGATGGGATGTCGGACAAAGTTTTGTTCACGACCACCGGGAGCCTGATGATTACTCGGTGCGTTCACCCGAGATACTCAACCGTGGCCGGTTACCGATCGGATATTTCGTTCTCCAAACAGAGGGGACGATTACGGGAGGGACCATCCGGCTGGACCTATGGAATGCAGAAGCTACAGGTATTATCACAACCGAAAAAGGAAAAATCGAATGGCGGACAATGGTCCATGCCGAGGATATGGTTTTTCTGACCGAATTGGCACCGAGCGCGGGAGAAAAGGATTTCGGTTTTCAGTTTATCCCAGAGAAAGCCGAGAGCTGCCGGCTGACACAAAACCGCAGTAGCCTTCCTCAAGATTTTCTAGATGAATACTCCCCCAATCCTGATCCCCGGATACTCGAGCTGGATAACGGTATCCAGGCATGTGAACAAACCCTATTCGCAGGAGGAAAAACCACAACGGCATGGATATGGGAGATCGCAGGTAGAAATAGAACAATCCTTGTCACATGCCAACATACTTATCCGGAAACCGATGCCACACAGAAGGCCGAGGCGGAGCTAAGCAAAGTCGCAAAAATCGATCGAACCGGTTGGATCGATTCCCACAGGATGTGGTGGCATGAGTATTATACCCGGAGTTTCTTGAGTATCAGCGATCCTGTTTGGGAGAGCTTCTACTGGATTCAAATGTACAAGCTGGCCTGTGCCACGCGGGAGGATAGGGCTTTAATCGACAACCAGGGACCTTGGCTCCAGTCCACCCCTTGGAACGGAACCTGGTGGAATCTGAACGTCCAGCTCAGCTACTCACCGGTCCCTTGCTCCAATCGGCTTGAACTTGGTCAATCTTTGGTCCGCCACTTGAGGGATAACTTTCAGAATTTGATCAACAACGTCGATGAGCCTTACCGCCACGATTCTGCAGGGCTGAGCCGGAACACCAGCATGCTTGACCTGAAAGGAAAGGTCGGAAAGCCGGGAGGTTGGGCACATCCGAATAATGATATCGGCAGTGAAGTCGGGAACTTGGTGTGGGTATGTCACAACCTTTATACACTCTACCGGAGCAGCCGGGATGAAAGCCTGTTGAAAGACCTTTTGTATCCGGCTCTCAAACGGGCGGTCAACTACTACAGGCATTTTTTTATCGAAGACAAGGATGGCCGATGGCACTTGCCTCTTACCCATTCCCCAGAATACGGAAACGCTCTCGACTGCAACTATGATCTGAGTTTGATTCGCTGGGGTTGCTTAACCTTGATCGAGCTTGCCGGCAAGCTCCAGATGGACAAAGACATGATCCCTGTGTGGGAAAAAATCCAGGACAAACTTGTTGACCATCCCATAAATGAAAACGGATTAATGGTCGGGGCTGGCTTGGGCTTTGACCGCAGCCACCGCCACTGGTCCCATCTGTTGATGATCTATCCGTTGAGGCTCGTGAATCCTGAGAACGGAGGAGAGGAAATCATCCGGCGGTCGCTCGATCGATGGCACTCCTTTCCAGATGCTCTCGCTGGATACTCCTTCACGATCGGAGCTTCTATGCGCGCACTATTGAACGAAGGGGACCAGGCTTTGGACTATCTTAACGGCTTTCTGCCTTATATGGGTGCAAGCACCATGTACTACGAAGGAGGAGATGCAGCACTGCCTGTTATGGAGACGCCCCTCCACGGAGCTTCGTCGATCCAGGAGATTTTGCTTCAGAGTTGGGGAGACAGGATTCGCATATTCCCGGCAGTTCCAACAATCTGGAAAGACATTTGTTTCCACAATCTTCGAGCAGAAGGAGCCTTCCTGGTAAGCGCCGGAAGGTTGGAGGGGAAAACAGCCTGGGTGAGAATCAACAGCCTGGCTGGGGAGCCATGCATTCTTCAGACCGATATCGAGGAGCCGCTGGCCTACCGGAGCGGTGAATGCTTCAAGCTGCAAATGCGGCAAGATGGCTTGTATGAATTACCCTTGGATGAGGGGGAGGAGATGATCCTCGTGGCCACGGGCATTTCAGCACAATTGGAAGTCGCTCCTGTCGCAAGAGAAGTTTCTTGTGACAACTTTTTCGGTATAAAAAGGGAAAATTAATTTATCCTTGACTTTTCTATAGGTATTCTTCACATGGGAATAGTCATCCGATTTTCCCAGACCATCAATGCGGCCTCTGGAAATCCAGTGGATTCTCTTAGATATAAATAAGCCTATCAAAATTCGGCTGGTGCCTCTGTTCCTCCCTCTAAACCCTTTAAATCGTCCTTCAACATATCTTTTTTGTCCATCGGGATTTCAGGATGGCTAAGGCACAGTTCGATCGTTTTTTTCGCAAGTGATGGTCTGAGTTTTTTCGCGAGTTCTGCAAAATTCTGCAGCATCACAAAAGAGGAATTGGGACCCAATTCATCCAGAAGTTCTGCGGCCAGCTTTTTGGCTTCTTCCACATCCCCGCGCTCAGTCAGATATTTAAGCAGAGCCAATTTATAAGTAGCGCTTATAGTGGCTTGTGGGAATTTTGACTTCAGATCCATAAATCGTTTCAAGGCCACAGCCAACTGGTCATGCCTGACCTCGTTTTCGATAAGTTTGACAAAAAATTTGGCGGCTTCCTCTCCGTTTCCCATCTCGATACCCACATCCCACAGTGCATCAACGACATCCTTCCGCATCGGGTTCCTTCTCGCCTCTTCCAGCAGGATGTCGTATGCCTCGTCTATCCTTCCCATATTCTTTTTATGCATAGCCGTGATGACAACATCGACTGCTCCTTCTCCTTTTTGAATTTTGGCTTCGATCTTAGGATGGATATATTTTTTTTCTATTTTGAGATGTTTCATCCCCAATGCCACGAGCACTCCGAACACAAATCCCCAGACATGGGCCCAGTGGGCCACACCGCCACCTCCGCCTTCAGCCTGGATGGAGTCGACAACACTGGCGTTAAAAAACTCAAGAAGCACCCACAGTGGGAGCATGATAAAAGCCGGAGCCTCGAATGTACCCCGAAAGAAAAATAAGATCCAGTAGAAAAAATTGATTTTTGTTTTGTAGAAATTGATCAGAAAGGCCCCCATAACACCTGCAATGGCTCCTGAGGCACCGATCAGAGGACCGGTAAAGTTGGGATAGTGGGACGCATACATCAGGGCAGAAAGTGCACCTATAGTCATGTAAAAGGCGGCATAAATCGGCCTGCCCCACAGATCCTCGATAAAAGGGCCTGTTATATACAGGAGAAGCAAATTCCCGAAAAGATGCAGCCAGCCTCCATGGACAAACATGTATGTCAGAAGGGCAAGGAAAGACCTATCGGCGGGAATGTATCCCCATTTTCTGTAAGGGATATCATTCAAAGAGCTGAGCAATACCGTTCCCAGTTGATCCAATTTCTCTTGCTCCAAGGCAACAGTCTGCCGGTCAGGGCGGGGGACCATTTGGCGGTAACCACTCAGCATAATTTCGAGTCTTTCTTCGTCTCCTCTATTGAACATCAGCTTTTTTATCTCCGGGTTTAGCTCAAGATAGGGGTGATTGAAATAATAGGTGACGAGATCTTCAGCAGAACTCCCCAGTTGTTTCTCTTTTGCGCCCACTTCTATGGACAAGAAAATATGCGCGACAAGGCACAGGGCCATTATTCCGAATGTGATCCATGGCAAACGGCGGACTTCATTGCTTTCATGGCCGACCGGAATGATCAAAAACATGACTCTCCTCTTTATATTCCTGCGGGAAAGCCGATCTCACTACATCGGTTTCGTTGCAGCCTATTCGCTCAATAGCTAAAATCTAGCAGGATTGCTAGAAGGGGAGCAATCGCCTTTTGGGATGAATCTGGGGGCTATTTTTTCTAAAAAAAAGGGGACAGCCCTAAGAAAAGAGCTGTCCCTGAGTGAAAGAAATGAGGGTTAGTTGTCTTTGGAGCGGATGCTGTCCAACAGCCCGCACTTTTCGACCAGCTGGATAAATTCTGCTCTGTAACCGAAGTAATCCTTGCCTTTTCCATCTCGAGCGAGCTCCATAATGCTTTTGTAGCTTGCGTCGCCCTTGAATTCGGAATCCCTAAGCAGCATGCCGAAGGCTGCCACGGAGGCGGAAAACTTGAAGTTGTCGGAAGTTTTGGCAAGGACAATATTTTTGTCCTGTAAAGGATGTACGATTAGCCTGCTCTTCTTGCCGTCCGGTTTTTTGTACCGTAGCTTGAGCGTGAGGATTTCCTTGTTTTTAAAGGCTTTGGAACTGATCTTGTTATCCTGGTACTTAAGTTCATCCACACCTGGAATTTCTTCAGTCGATTCGAAAGGAATAATCTCATAAAGAGCTGTAACGGTATGGCCTGAGCCCAATTCGCCTGCATCCTTTGTGTCGTCGGCAAAATCTTCTTTGCTGAGCATGCGGTTTTCATAACCGATAAGCCGATAGGCTTTTACCTTGGCCGGATTGAACTCCAGCTGAAGCTTGACATCTTTGGCAATGGTAAAGAGGGTTCCTCTCATGTCATTGACAAAGACCTTTTTGGCCTCCATCAAGTTGTCGATATAGAAATAGTTCCCGTTCCCTTTGTCCGCCAGTTGTTCCATGCGGCCGTCTTTGTAGTTGCCCATGCCAAAACCCAGAATCGTGAGGGATATCCCCTTTTTGCGGTAGTCCTCGATCATGCGCACCAACTCGGATGTGCTGGAAACTCCCACGTTGAAGTCGCCATCTGTGGCCAGAATTATGCGGTTGTTTCCTTCCGGGATGAAATTCTCTTGGGCCACTTTGTAAGCCAGTTTGATTCCCGCTCCGCCTGCGGTCGATCCGCCTGCATTCAGGCGCTCGATCGCTGAAACGATCGCATCTTTTTGGGAGGCTGCCGTCGATGGTAAGACCAAACCGGCTGCTCCTGCATACACCACGATCGAAACACGATCGTTGGATCCCAGTTCATTGACCAAAAGCCTGAAAGCCTTTTGCAAGAGAGGGAGCTTGTTTGGAGAACCCATCGAGCCGGAGACATCAAGCAGAAACACCAGGTTACTCGGGGGAAGTTTTTTGGATTCGAGTGTTTTCCCCTGGAGTCCGATGTGAATCAGCCGGTGGGATGTATTCCATGGGCATGCGGAAATTTCTGTGGTGATGGAAAAGGGATGATCTTTTTTGGGTTGAGGGTAATCGTAAGAAAAGTAATTGATCATCTCTTCGATCCGAACCGCATCCTTGTATGGAAACTGGTTGCTGTTGATGAACCGACGTACATTGGAATAAGAAGCGGTGTCCACATCGATAGAAAATGTGGAAAGGGGGTTTTGCAGCGCCAATAGAAATCGATTCTCGTAGATCCGGTTGTACTCCTCGGTGTTCCACTCCGGTCTGGTCCGATAGTGTGCCTCTTTGCGCACGCCTCCCATCACACCACCCACTACGCCGCTCTGCACACTAGGCAGAACACTTCGGCTCATTTTGTCAGTTGTCTTCTCTTCGGCAAGCTCTAGCTCTACAGGCTTGGCGGGGGAAATCACGTTCCGCTCGAATTGAAGCGTGAAATTGATCTCCGCAGCCTTGCTTCCCCGGATATTGACACCGGTTTGCTTGACCGTTTGGAAACCGGGCATAATCACCCAAACATCATAAATCCCGATGGGAAGAGTTTGAAATGCGTAGTGCCCTTGTTTGTCGGTTTTCGTCCGGTGTATGACCTGAGTGGCTGTGTTTTTGGCGATAACCTCAACACCAGAGACCGCCATGCCTTTCGTGTCCATGACAACACCTTCCAGGGATGCAACATTTTCTGCCAGGCTAATCCCGAAAAAAAGCATCAGTCCAAAAAGAATCCCGATTGCCATGTTTCCTAAATTTGTTTTTTTCATGTCTTTCTCCTGTTTTAAATTTTTTACCTCAACTTCCATCATTGTCTCCAACCTTATATACAATCCAAACCCCAAAAAATTTCTTTTTTTAATTGGGGACAGGATACCCTTTCACCTATTTGTTTTCTCTTCCAGAAATAGGTGAAAGGGTATCCTGTCCCCAATTAAAAGAGGCGTTGACCGGGGAGGCTTCATCTGATATATGATATAAACTAAAAATAAAATCCCTTCTCTTGGAGATCGACAATGGCGCATTTAATCATCGGATCAATACTAACAGCCCTCTTTATTTTCTTGATTCTTCATGCTCGAAAAAAACAGTTTCGGGTATCCTGGTGGCAATGGATGCTGACAATACTTGGATTGTTGTATGCAGGTTTTGTCCTGGAGGTTATCGTCAGCTTCCTGGAAGAAGGAGCCGCCAGAGCTGCTCTGGTTATGGGGCTTGCTCTCGGGTTTATTTCCATCGTATGGGCCGTGCTGCTCGGCCGGTTTGTTTTCGCCCGCAAACCCAAATCATGACAACTATTCATTCCTAAAAATAATGGAGAAATCATATGTCTAATCCATCTGTCAACCGACGCGACTTTTTAAAGCTCATAGGAATAGGTGCATCCTCACTGGGCCTCGGAATCGCCGGCCCTAAACCGATGGCCAAAACAAGGGATGGGACGCTGGTCGAATCCCCCGGTGAATATGGCGGTTTCCTCGTGGAAAAACTCAATGCAAAAAATTTTCCGTACGAATACGACACCGAAAAAATCAAGCGGATGAGTGAAAAATCCACAGTCTTCAGCCGGAATGTTTGGGATCCTGACCGGCGGAACCGGCCAGAGACAAAGGAAAACCTCACTTATATCAATCTTGTGGAAGGGGAAGGGAAAGTTCGCAACCAAACGCGTCTCGATTATGCTTTAATGACAGCGGCATGGCACGGCTCCCGATCAGGCGGCGGACTCTCCTACCGATGGGAATCCTATTCCGGAGCCCGCGGAGCATTACGAGACAATCTCGGCCCTTGGGATCCCTCTGACCTGGGCATGACCTGGGAAGAGGCATCTATTGCCGTAAAACATGCCTCGCTGTTTTTCGGAGCCTCGCTGGCGGGTATCGCCGAATTGAATCCCCTCTGGCTTTACTCCGATAGTTTTTCTCCCACTATGGAGGACCGGGCGCGTGCCATCCCTGTGTTTTCCGAGGGAGAGCGGTTCGAGCGGACAGACGAAGCCCTATATATCCCCAGTTCGATGAATCGGGTTATCGCCCTGGCATTCGAGGAGGATTATTACGGCATTGCCAATTCTCCCGGAAGGCTGGCATCGGCTGCTGTAGGAAACGGGTATTCCCGGATGGCTTTTACAGCGTGCACGCTGGCAGAATTCATACGAGAACTCGGCTACCGAGCCATTCCTGCGGGAAACGGCACGGGCCTCAGCATCCCGATGGCCATAGATGCCGGTTTGGGAGAGCTGGGACGCCTTGGTTTGCTGATGACGCCCAAATATGGTCCCCGCGTCCGGCTGGCTAAAGTCATCACGGATATGCCTCTTCTACCCGATTCTCCGATCAAATTCGGGGTGACCGAATTTTGCGAAGCATGTATGTTGTGTGCAGAACACTGTCCTAGTAACGCTATAACCGATGGCCCCCGCACCTGGGAAGGAAAGTCTCCTTCAAACAATCCCGGCACACTCAAATGGTACATCGAACCCGAGAAGTGTTATGATTTTAACGGTTTCAGCTGTTC
>CAYPGQ010000041.1:0-34244 GCA_964410125.1 uncultured Eubacteriales bacterium
TTTCATTGTATTTAAAGTGACTGAAAGTATTGGCCGTTTTTATAAATAATTCAGGTTAGAGCAGTTTTTGGTAGATATGTTGGAATTCGGTTGACAAACTTGTCCCCATCACATCGAAGAGCGACTTCTGCTGGATGTCGGCTTCCTGGATTGTTTCTGAATAGGGGATAGAACCGAAGAGCATTTTCGTATCAAACTGCTTTTCGATCCAATCCTTCTGTTTTTTGTTCCGAATTTTGTTCCCGATAATCCCGAAATCCTGGAGTCCGATTTCTTTCCCGAGCTTAATAATGGCTCTTGCTGTTTCGATGCTGCGGGAACCAGGCTCTATGCAAATCAGCATTTTGTCGACATATTCAGCTGTGGATCGTCCCAAATGTTCTATTCCAGCTTCCATGTCCACAATCACGACTTCATTGCGGTACAGGATGATCTCGGATAATAGGCTCTTCAGGAGTACGTTTTCCGGACAGGCACAACCATCCCCTCCCTTTTGCACAGATCCCATGACAAGAAGCTTAATGCCTCGGAAGTCGATGCAAAAATCATCAGGAATGTCGGATACTGTAGGATTGAGTTTAAATAGTTGACCGAATTCGCTCGGATTCGCGCCAGTTCTTTCCTTGATCAACTGGCGTTGTGCCGAGATCGGTTTGATCTTGTTTTGCCATTCCGGCGGAATTCCTATGGCTGAAGCAAGATTTGCATCTGGATCGGCATCCACAGCCAAGATTTTACAACCATCCTTTCGGAATAAATGACTCAAAATGCCAGCCAGTGTTGTTTTTCCTGTTCCCCCTTTTCCCGAAATGGCCAATTTAATCATGAGCTATTCTCGTCTCCAAAATTCAGCGAATCGATAAAATACTTTTGAAAAAGTGGATCGGATGCCAGGGATATATAATTAACTTTTTTAATCAGGGATTCCGTTATTTTTCGAGCTGGTTTTGATAGTAAAAGAGCCCTGGCGCCCGCCAAAGAAGAGTTTCCGACGTAGACGATTTTTTCCGGATCTATCTTGGGAAGCAATCCGATTCTCATGGCGTTTTTTGTATTGAGATAATTTCCAAAAGCTCCTGCGATGAATACCTTATCCAGATCTTCTTTCTTGATTTTGTGCATTTCACAAATCAACAGTATGCCCGTTTTAACAGCAGCCACAGCTAACTGGATCTGCCGAATATCCTGTTGAGAAATGACAATTTTCTCCGTGATCCCGATTGTACCCTTTTTCCCAACGATTTTGCCCGATGGCATGATTTTACCTTCATTCAGGAATAGTGCAATCAAATCGATGAGTCCTGTTCCGCATATTCCTTGTGGTTTTTCTTTTCTGATTGTATGCAAAATGAGCCGCTTCTTTTTTTCGGCTTTATATATGGCTCCAGGCAAAGCAAGCATTCCTGAACCGATGTTCATCCCTTCAAAGGCTGGACCGGCTGCGGTGGATGTTGCCACAAACTTATTTTCTGTTTTCAGGACGATTTCCCCATTTGTTCCCAAGTCAACAAACAGATGATTGCCTTTGCGGTTTGCCAAGTCTGTAGCCTGGAGTCCTGCTGAGATATCCCCGCCGACAAAGCTTTTTATGTTCGGAACGACATAAACCTTTGCATTCGGATTTAATCGGAGGTCGAGCTCATCTGCCGTGAATTCTGGCAGCGCGTGAAACACAGCATGGAATGGAGAAACTGCCAGTGTGTCGGCTGGTATACCGAGTAGTAAATGGTTCATTGCGGTGTTTCCCGCGAAAACGATCTCATAGATATGATCTTGCGAGACCTGGTTTCTTTCGAGGATCGGTTTAATCATGAAGGATAAGGTTTTTAATATGGCCGCCTGCAATTTTTGCAGATTTTCTGGGGTTTGGTAGGTGAAAGAAATCCGGGAAACGATATCCATCCCATATTTCATCTGGCTGTTGTTCCCGGTTGCCGTGTCGATGCTTTTCCCGGTGTTTAAGTCGATAAGCTCTACAACCAGCGTTGTCGTTCCCAAATCGACAGCCAAACCGAAGCTTCTCTCCGTCGTATCGCCGGGTTCGACAGCAAGGATTTCGTTATTATCGTATATAACGGTTGTGACCCTGAACTTGCTGTTTTTTAGTGTCCCTGGCAGTGATCTCAACAAATTCACAGGGGCATTCAGGTTTTTCTGTCGGAAATGCTTTTTCAGTTCGTCCATCAAAGAGTGCGGATGACCCAATTCTGGTTTTTTGAGTTCTATAAAGTATTTTTTAACGAAGGGTTCTATAGTAAGTGGCAGTTTTATCCCTGTTTTAAGAACGAGCGTTTTCTGGAGAAGGGATTCAGGCGGAATTTTTATTACCAAATTTCCTGTAACTTTGTATTGGCACGCAAGCCTGTGTTTTTGGCTCAGTTTGCTTTTTTGGATTAAAAAATTTTCGGTCTCATCGAGAGGTGGCAAATATCCCTCGAGGATCTCGACAAAACACTTTCCACACACACCTTTTTTCTGACAATAAAGGCTGAGATCGATGCCGCTTTCCAAGATTTTATCTGCGAGCAATTCCCCCTTTTTTGCCCGGATTGTACTGCCGAGGTTAAGGATCTTTATGGTATAGGCCATTTTCCTGCAAAGTGTATCATATCTCGCATCCTTTCGAAAGAGTGTCAAAAAGTAGGACTTGCAGGAAAGCTTGACAATTGACAGTCCAGGGCTTAAAAAGAGAGGACCAATGGTTTTTAAGAAATGTCCTGGTCAAGATCTCAGCCGGAAAAAGCTGGAAGATATTATCTGTAATTTACCTTGTCCTTTTTGTGGCTATGAAGTGGAGTTTTTTTTTGATGATAAAAATCGTATTTGTCCAGAGTGCGGAACGAAGGTTTCGAAAAGTGACATCCAACTCTTGAAAGATTTTGGGTGTGCCTACTGGTGTGAAGCTGCTGAAAAATGCATCGGATCAGATCTATACGCACGGATTAAAAGCGCGAAAAAAAAGAAATGACTTTCTATTCCTTTATCGTGATCGCTTCGATTTTTGGGAATATGCTGAATCCTGCTCCCTTAACCTCCTGGATGAATTTGGGGAAGTCTTCCTTGAAGAAGCGGTTTATTTTATAGAGTTCTTGATGGACAGCCGCTTTCAGTTTTTGAAACTCCAAACGGTGTGCTTCTGTCGGTGCATCGAATGATGATTCCAACCTGGAGCCGAGCATGACCAAACGCATGGATAGTTCTGTTTCTTCGAAGATGCCGGAACGATCTTGAGGGGGGGAGAGACGATCAGCATAACTTTTAAGCCTTTTTTTAAATTCTGTGGCCTTTATTCGGATATACTCCTTGCGCTTTTCTTGCAATTGATCGATTCTCTTCAACACCTCATCCAAAGCTCCTATGGACTCCTGAATTTTTTTGTAGGCAACCGTCACGGCTTCGATGTACTTTCCGTTTTCCAGGATTAGGTTGAATTTTGCCCTCCGGTTTGCTTGGGAAACAGGATATCTGGGATCAACTAAAACTTGCAGGTTGTCCTCGACGATAACATCATCCAGTTCGATCCTGATTTTGTAGGTTCCTGGCAGGACAAAGGGACCAGCCGAAGGAAAGAATCCTTCGTAGGGATCACTCAAAGTTTTAAATGGGTCCCTCCGCAAATCCCAATTCACGCGGTTTAGGCCTGGATTCCTCGGCCCTTTGATCGTCCGGATGACCTTCCCTTGATTGCCAAGAATGGCGATCTCGAGTTGTTCGTCTTTTTTTGGAACCTCTGCCGGTAGTTTCCCTATGGAATACGTGATTAAGGCTCCGTAGGGGCGGTTCTGGCCCAGGAATTCCATATTTCCGGGGGTAAGATAACCGAGGCTGAAAAATGAAGTCTGAAATTGGAAGGCGTCGGCCACTTTAAAAAGATGTAGTTTTTTAGCCTTGATGGCCTCTGTAATTTCACGAAGCGGCTGAATGTCATCCAGGATATAAACGGATCGGCCGTGCGTCCCGATGATAAGGTCATTGTCCAGCGGATGGATAATCATGTCGCGGACAGGAACAGTCGGTAGTCCGCTTGTCCACTTCATCCATCCCTTGCCCCGGTCGAAGCTTACATACAATCCGAACTCGGTCCCTAGGAAAAGCAGATTTTTCTGAACAGGATCTTCTCGGATCACGTGTATAAATCCGTCGATCACCGGAGTTGCCATATTTTTCCAGGTTTCTCCAAAATCTGTGGTCATAAAAATGTAGGGAGCCCAATTCGACCGCCGGTGGTCGTCAAAAACCACAAAAGCTGTAGACGGCTCGTGGTTGGAGGCTTCGATATGGGGGCACCATGTCCCGGAAGGTACGCCCTTATCTTTCATCCCGATTATTTTCCCGGACAGATCTTTCCAGGTTTGTCCGCCGTTTTTGGTCAGCTGGACTTTTCCATCGTCCGTGCCCACCCAGATCACATCGTTTTGGACAGGACTGGGGGATATTGTCATAATCGTGCAGTGGTCCTCAGCATGGGTGACATCTTTGGTCAATCCGCCGCTTTCCGCTTGTTTTTGTTTTTCGGGATTGTTGGAGGTCAGATCAGGGCTTATAATCTGCCATGTCCGTCCTTCATTTGTGCTTCTATGCAAGAATTGGCTGCCATAATACAAGGTTCCGATATCCAGGGGATCGATGGCAATGGCAGCGTTCCAGTTGAACCGTAATTTAACTCCCGACGGGGCAGGGGGGCGGATATCTTTCTGTTCACCGGTAACTGTGTTGAAACGGACCAACCATCCCCCTTGAGACATGGAATAGCCGAGCTTGGGATCTCGAGGAATGGGCAAGGTTCCGAATCCATCTCCCCAACCCACAGACTGCCAGTGGAAATTGTATATGGCGGTTCCCTGGAGCACCCGGCTTGGGCCGCGCCAGGAACCGTTATCCTGAAGCCCTCCGTAGATGTTATAGGGATTTTCCAAGTCCACGCTGATGTGGTAGTACTGTCCCAAAGGAAGGTTCTGGACAAAATTCCAATGTTTTCCCTCGTCATAGCTAATGCCGATACCTCCGTCGCCCCCGACCACCATAAAGTTGCCCTCATCGGGATGGATCCACAGCTCATGGAAATCTCCATGGACAGCAAAAAAATCCATCAGCCGCTTAAAAGACTTTCCGCCATCGATGCTGACATCTAGAGGACTGGATAGCCTGTAGACGATGTTTGGCTGCTTTGGGTGCACCCGGATATCGGAATAATAAAAGGGTCTGGGGCTGACTCCTGGTTTGTCATTGATAATCTTCCAGGTGCTGCCGCTATCTTCAGACAGGCATAGGGCGCTTTTTTTGGCTTCGATCAATGCATAGACAATATTCGGGTGGCTGCGGGAAAAGGAGATTCCGATGCGGCCCAGCTCTCCTTCGGGAAGGCCTTCTTTGGGGGAGAGTTTTTTCCAAGTCTCTCCACCGTCAGTGCTGAGATACAGCCCGCTCCCCGGACCTCCCGAGTTGAAGAACCAGGGCTTTCTCCGGTGTTCCCACATGGCGGCTAAAAGCCGATTGGGATTGCTGAGATCCATGGCAAGGTCAGCGGCTCCGGTCTTATCATCGACAAACAAGATTTTTTCCCAGGTCGTTCCACCATCCACGGTTTTGAAAACACCTCGCTCTGGATTTTCTCCCCATGTTGTTCCCATGGCCGCGACGTAAGCAATATTGGGATTGTTGGGATCTAAAAGGAGACGGCTGATTTTTTCCGTTTTTTCCAAACCTAAAAATTGCCAGTTTTCTCCACCGTCTAGAGTTTTAAAAACCCCCCTTCCAACACCTACACTGTTTCGGGGGTTGGCCTCGCCGGTACCGACCCAGACGATCTCTGGATTGGTGGGATCGATCGTGAGATCGCCGATTGAGGAGGTGGATTGATCATCGAAAATCGGTTTCCAGGTCACGCCTCCGTCTATGGATTTCCAGATTCCACCTGTGGCGGTTCCCACGTACATGATTTTGGGATTGGTAACCACTACATCGACACAGGCGACTCTCCCGCTCATCCCAGCCGGACCGATAGCGCGAGGTTTTAATCCCGAAAAATAGCTGGCATCGTTTTTATCGATGGCATAATTGTCGGGAACAAAAATTAAAAGAGAAGGAATAAGGAAAAGCCCTATCAAACATACCTTAAGATATAATCTAACCCTGACCATTTCTCCCTCCATATCGAAGAATTTTGCCTTGTTATTTTACATCGAAGAGTTGCAGGATGAAAGTGTTTTTTAAGTGACAATTTTTTTGATGACTCAATCTTTGATGATCAAGGGGAGGACTTTTCCGGCCGCATCGTTGATCACATAATCGGCCACCGAATCCAGGGGAGTGCTGTCTATGTTAATGATGGCCAGTTTGGCTCCTGCTTGCTTGGCTCTCAGGGGGATATCAGCGGCCGGATAGACGACAAGGGAACTCCCTACAGCGAGCAGGAAATCGCAGGATGCCGCTGATGCATAAGCATCTCGCAGGATTTCCGGGTCGAGCATTTCCCCAAAAAAGACCACATCAGGTCTCAAGATACCGCTGCATTTGGTACAGAGAGGAGGGATTTGCCTTTCCAGTTTGGTGAAGGCCTCTCTGATCGTGTATTTTCTGGAGCAGTCTGTACATATGATGGTCCGGGTTGTGCCATGGAGTTCGATGACTAAGGAAGAACCGGCTTCCTGGTGGAGTCCATCGATGTTCTGTGTGATTACGGTTTTGAGATTCCCGATATTCTCCATTTCAAATAGCGCCAGATGGGCTTTGTTGGGTTTGACTTTTTTCAGGATGGGGTAGCGGACATCCTTGAAAAAATTCCAGTAGTAGGAAGGATTTTGAAGGAAATAACTGATGCTGGCATACTTGCTGGGATCGTATTTTGTCCAGAGTCCTCCTTCTCCTCTGTAAGTGGGGATACCGCTTTCGGCAGAGATCCCGGCGCCTGTGAAAGCCACTATGTTTTGGGCGTTTTGGATGTCCGTTGCCAAAGCCTTGATGTTATTCATTTTCCCTCACTTTGAGCCATACGTTTTGCGAAGCTTGTATTTGCAGATTTTTGCCGATCCGGTCTTTGGAAGCTCGTCAGAAAAAATCACCTCTTTCGGGGCCTTGAATGGGGCCATGTGTTGCCTACAGAACCGGATTATTTCTTGGGCATCGCAATGCTCTCCCTTCTTTGTCACAACCACGGCTGTGACTTTTTCTCCCCATACAGGATCTGGCAGTCCTATGACAGCCGCTTCCAGCACGCCCTGGCAAGCATACAATGTATCCTCCACTTCGATCGAAAAAATGTTTTCCCCTCCGGTAATGATGACATCATCCATTCTGTCGACGATGGTCACATACCCTTCAGGATTCTTCACGGCCAGATCCCGGGTGTGAAGCCAGCCGCCTACGATGCGTTCGCTTGTTTCTTCGGGAAGCCTCCAATAACCCGGTGTGATGGTTTCTCCTTTGGCGATGATCTCTCCCACATCCTCACCATCAGAAAGAACCCCCTCTCCGTTTTTTTTGACCACCTTGAGCTCAACTGTTTCAAAAGGTCTTCCTGTAGTCACCATGAATTGGAGTTTTTGTTCGAATCGCAATGATTTCATCCCCTCCCTTAGGATTGACATGGTCAGGAAAGGACTGGTTTCGGTCAGCCCGTAGGTTTGGATATAATCGCATCCGAAAACCTCGAGGATCTTTTTCACCACTTCTTTGGCGATCGGGGCTCCTCCGCTCATGATAAGCCTCAGAGAGGAGAAGTCATAATTTTTGACTCCTGGAAAATTCACCAGAAGATTCAGCATAGTGGGGATGAAGTTGCTCAGAGTGATCCTGTGTTTTTCGATGGCTTCCAGAACTGGTTTTTCTTCAAACCCTGGAACCATCACATGGGTTGCCCCCACTTTAGTCAAGGCCCAAACAGCCCATGCATCGGCCAAATGAAACATTGGTGAGACATGAAGCCACTTGTCGGTCTGTGCCAGTTTCAGCTCGTGAATGGTTCCATCGGCATGGGCGGAATTGTTTTTATGGGTCAAGATCACACCCTTTGGCCTTCCTGTGGTGCCGCTTGTGTAATAAATTTGGGCAATATCCGAGTCTGCGATACCGAGGGATATCTCTTTTTTTAATTGGGCTTCTTCTATCAGGGTTTCATGTAGCAGGCAATCCGGCCAGTTTTTAGCCGCTGTAGAATCGGTCAAAATGATGCCTCTCAACATCGGAAGCTCGTGTTTTTTATCCTTAAGACAGGACACAAGGTCCGGTTGGGCGATCAACCATTTAGCCTGGGAGTCATTCAGGATGAATACAAAATCTTCGCCACTCAACCGGTAGTTGATTGGCACGAGAACAGCCCCGATTTTTGCGGCTGCATAATAGGTCTCGAGGTACCTGTGGCAATTCCTGTGGATGATCGCGATTTTGTCGTTCTTCTGGATCCCCAAGGAGAGCAGGCTGGAAGACAACCTATCCACCCTGTCTTTCAGTTGTTTATAGCTGAATCTTTTTCCTTCGCAAGTGACCGCACATTTTTCTGAAAAATTCGCCGCGGTTTCATGAAGTATATCAAATAGTGACATTTAAAGGATTTTTTCGAGCTTTTTTAAGGTTTCATCAAAAGATTTTGGATCGATGGACCGGAGCGATTTCCCGGGAATTCCAACCCAGGCCGGATGAATATCGATCTTTTCGAAACAAGTTTTAAATTCCTCCATAAAAACACCCATTCCTGGAACAAATTCAACATCTCTAGGAAATTCTCTTTTTCCCTTGATGTTTTTTTTCCAGCGGCCTACAAAGTCTATCCCGCATGTGGGGCTGCCCTCTGCTCCGAGAACTACGGATATTTTATACCCTTTTTTGGTATACGAGCTCAGGGTTTGGGTAATTTCCTCTGCTAATTTTCTATAGGCCTTTCTGATTTTCGGATGGTCATAGGATTCTTTGGGAAGGGCCTTCCGGAAAATACTCGACAGCTCGATTTCAGGGCAGGGGATTTGATAAATCCCTACTCCTTTTTTTATCAGGAGATCCACGACTTCCTGTTCCAATCCGGGATAGATGGCCAGGTTGTCTTCCAGGGAATGAACATTCAATATACAATGAGAGACGACCACGATTTTTCCGCTCCTTTTGTCCGTCATCATAATCCTCTTCTATTTTAATCCTAAAATTTTTGCCGCATTGCCATAAAGGATTTTCTTTTTTGATTCCTCTGTCAGAGGGAGCTTTTTGATGGCCTCTATATTCGAGGATATGGTTTTGATGGCTGGCCAGTCCGATCCATAGACGAATTTATTGATGTTATTTTCCATAGTTGGAAAATAGTTCAAAAGATTCTTCGGAGGCAGCCCGGATATTTCCAGATAGAGATGGGGATGGAGCCGAGAAAGGAAAAAGGCCCGGTCATACCAAATGCCCCTTCCCCCATGCGCCATCAAAAGGACAAGGTCAGGGAAATCTGCCGCCACCTCGTCCAGGTGAAGAGGATCGGCGTATTTTATTTTCGAGCCCTTGAACACAGAAGATCCCGTATGCACGAGAACCGGAAGCTTCTCCTCTTGGGCCAGGGAATACAAGGGATACAATTGTTTATCGTTTGGATAGAAGTGATTGTAGGAGGGATAGAGTTTTACTCCTTTAGCTCCCATTTGGATATATTTTTTCGCTTCCAATTCTGGATGGGTAACCAATGAAGGGTTTACAGTGCAGAAAGGGATGTAGATATCCTGTCTTTCGCAGAACTTCAACACATACTCATTTGGGACAACTCCCGTTGTGATGGGACATATATCGGGCAGTATGACGGCTTTGGAAATGTTGTTGTTTTTGAGGTATTTGGCAAACTTTTCTGGAACGATCAATTCTTCGTAGCGTTTGTAAAACTCAGACGGGGAAGATTTCTGGTAGTCGTGGACCCATTCGTGCCAGTGTTCTTTGAGCCCGATGTGGATATGGAAATCGATGGTGAGCACGGACATAGCATACCCGATTTTTTTTTAAAGAAAAAGCAAAAATCAGGAAGTTGCCTTTTTTTGCTTGTCTTGATATGCTTTTACCAACGATGCAAAAGGGAAAATAATCAATGAAATGTCCCCAATGTGATAAGGAGTTAGGAGAGGATTCGCGGTTCTGCAGTTTTTGCGGGACTAAGATCGGTCCTGAAGGCGTTACCATAACCAGAACCATTCAAGATCGCTATAAGGAGTTTTCTCCCGGAACCATTATTGCTGAAAGATACAAAATCATCGAGGAAATCGGAAGAGGAGGAATGGGGATTGTCTATAAGGCAGAAGATACCAGACTGAAAAGAACTGTCGCCCTCAAGTTCCTCCCGACTGAATTTGCTCGACATGAGCATGCAAAGGAGCGGTTTATCCGTGAGGCTCAGGCGGCTGCTGCATTGGATCATCCCAATATCTGCACGGTGCATGAAATCGATGAGGCGGAGGGGAAAACCTTCATCTCAATGGCTTTTATTCAGGGATTAAGCCTCAGGAAGAGAATCGAGATGGGTCCGTTGGATTCCGATGAAGTCCTGGAGTTTGCCCTTCAGATTATCGAAGGTCTGGAAGAAGCGCACGCAAAGGGCATCATCCACAGGGACATCAAGAGCGCAAACATCATGGTGACAGAAAAAGGGCAGGCCAAGATCATGGATTTTGGTTTGGCCAAAGTTACCGGGGATCCTTTGATGACCCAAGAGGGCGCGGCAATCGGAACAGTGGCCTACATGTCTCCAGAACAGGCCAGGGGAGAGCCGGTCGATTTTCGCTCAGACATCTGGTCTTTTGGCGTTGTTCTGTATGAGATGCTAACAGGGCATTTGCCTTTCCAGGGAAAAGATGAGGCCTCGTTTCTTTATGCGATTGTTCATGAGCAGCCGAAATCCCCAAAGGATATCAATCCAGAAATTCCGGATGAATGGCAAAAGATCATCGATTTTGCCCTCGCAAAAAAACTGGAATCCCGCTATCAGTCGGCATCAGAGGTGCTAAAAGATCTGAGGCAGTATCAAAAAATCGTCAAAGCACCTAAAGTGGGAATAACAGATTTTCGATCCTTTTTGCGATTCATTAAGAAGCCCAAGATAGCGATCCCAATCATTTTTGTTGCGCTTTTGATATGCACAGGGGCGGCATTGTTATTCAATCGGTTTGCCAAGATGAGATGGGCAAGAAATGAGGCTCTGCCAGAAATCATCAAGCTCATCGAACATGAGGATTATTTGGATGCCTTTAAGCTGGCTGAACGGGCAGAAAATTATATCCCGGAATATCCTTTGCTCTTGGAGTTGTGGCCCAAAATGTCGGTGGAGATGTCCGTACTCTCCGAACCCGATGGAGCGAATATCTTTTTTAAGAGCTATGCAGATGTTGAAAGGGCTTGGGAACTCTTTGGACAGACTCCTTTCCAGGGGAAACGATTGCCTATCGGGTATTATCGCTGGAAAATTGAAAAAGAGGGGTACGAGACAATCGCGCGTGCCCATCAATCCAGAACACAAACCATAAAATACAGGCTGAATGGTGTAGGCAGTATTCCTGTGGGAATGACACAGGTTCCGATGGGAGCGATTTCCAGCCTCGTCATACTCTCAGTGGGGCAAACGAAACCTGTTGCGGTCAATGGCTTCTTGATTGACCGATTCGAGGTTTCAAACAGACAGTTTAAAGATTTTATCGATAATGGTGGGTATAAAAAACCGGAATACTGGAAACATGAGTTCATCAAAGATGGTCAAGTTCTATCCTGGGAAAAAGCCATGGCTGAATTTAGGGATGTAACGGGCATGTCCGGCCCGGCCGCCTGGGAGCTAGGCAGCTTTCCCGAGGGTGAAGACGATCATCCGGTGAGAGGAATGAGCTGGTATGAAGCGGCAGCCTATGCGGAGTTTGTCGGAAAACAGCTCCCCACCATCTATCACTGGATAAGAGCATCAGGCTGGAATCAAGCCAGTCATTTTATCCCGTTGAGCAATTATAATGGTACCAATCCTGCTGCTTGCGGGAAATATCAGGGCTTGAGTCCTTTTGGAGCTTATGATATGGCGGGGAACGTCAGGGAGTGGTGCTGGAATGAGTCTGATGGATTGCGTTATATCATGGGAGGTGCGTGGAACGAACCGACGTATGCATTTCAAATTCCTGAAATAAAACCGCCTTTTGACCGATCGGCCACAAATGGTTTTCGCTGCATGAAAAGTCTTTCCGAAGAGCCTCTTCCAGAAGGTCTGATTCAACCTCTTCCTCTTGCAGAATTTCGTGATTATGCCCAGGAAAAGCCTGTGGACAATGAAACCTTTGAGCTTTTCAGACAATTTTATACGTATGAAAAAACCGATCTGAATTCTGTTGTGGAAGAGATCGATGAATCCGCCGTACTCTGGATCAGACAAAAAATTTCATTCGATGCGGCTTACGGAAACGAGCGGATTATTGCGTATCTTTTTCTTCCAAAAAATTCTAAACGTCCCTATCAGACCGTTGTGTATTTCCCAGGAGCCGGAGCGACAAACAGAAGCTCATTTGAGAACGTTGGGATAGGAAGCTTGGAATTTATCCCAAAGACAGGAAGAGCATTGTTGTATCCGATTTATAAATCGACATATGAGAGAAGGGATGGATATGTCATTCCTCCTAGAACTTTGCAGACATGGCACATACGGGTGGAGTACTGGTATCAAGATTTGGCCCGGTCTTTGGATTATTTGGCGACGCGTCCGGATATCGATCAAGATAGACTGGCTTACTTTGGATGGAGTTGGGGAGCTCAGATGGGATCCATATATCTCGCTCTGGAAAGTCGTTTAAAGTTGGGGATACTCGTTGCTGGAGGTTTTTTAATATTGCCTGAATCGAAAATGACCCCCCAGGCAGACCAGATAAACTTTGCTCCACGCATCAAAATGCCCATATTGATGATAAATGGCCGTTATGATTACATATTTCCTTATGAAAGATCACAGAAACCGATGTTTCGGTTTTTAGGGACTCCGGATGAGCACAAAGATCATATTGTGTGCGATACAGACCACAATGTTCCTTTAAGCGAAGTCATGAAACATTCTCTCATATTGCTGGACAAATACCTCGGCCCTGTTAAATAGATGTACACGAAGAGATCGATGATCTTTTTTAAAAACCGTCCATCATGATTTTGTCGGCAAATCCCTGTTAACTTCCAGTTCTTTTTTTTTCTTGCCTTCTGCACGGAAAAACTTCCCTTTGGACTCAGCGATAATTGTCCCATCCTGTTTAAAGATTTTTCCCTCGGTAAAAAGGATCTTCCCTTTATCCTCTGTAATCTGTCCTTCCAGAAAGAGCGTTTCCCCGATTTTGGCAGGTTTTTTGAATTTTACTTCCATCTGGACTGTAACGGTAATAATCCCCTGGGCGATTATGGAATAGATCATCACCTCATCCAACAAGGCGGATAGGATACCGCCATGGAGTATATCCTTGTAACCTTCGAACTCTCGGGTGGGCGTGTATTGGGCTTTGGCTTTTCCTTCGTCAAAGAAAAATGCAACCTTCAATCCTATTTTATTTTTGTCTCCGCACACAAAACAGTGAGGATAGTTGGGAATGGCTTTCATGATGACCTCTTATGCTAGGCTTTTTTTCTGATTTGGCTCTCCAAGGTCTGCATGACCTTGGTTAGCGATTCCAGGAATGGGGTTGGCGTTCCTATTTTCTTTCCGTAATCGATGATGGGCTGGAAAATGTATTCGATAGGGTTTCCCGCTTCCAAGTCAAGGGAGGTGGAAGGCTTGTGATGGCCCGCCCCAGAAAGATAGGCAAGGCTGTTTTCGAAAAAATCATCTCCGTATTCATACCCCATTTTTTTTGCGACTTTGATGCTTTCGTCGAGAATTTGTTCACAAAGGTAACGGGTTTCTCCGGTGGCCATGGCTTCCTTCATGGTCAAACCTGTGGTGGCGCATACCGGCATCAAAGCGGCATTGAGAATAGTCTTTTTCCATTCGAATTTCTTGATGTCCTGCACAAATTGTGTTTCTAGGCCTGCTTGAGTGAAGAATTCCGAAATCTCCTTGCCCAGCGCTTCGTTATTGCGGGATATGACGCCGAGGTAGTTGGGGGGGTGAAAAAAGGACAGCTTGATCATGCCAGGTTCGACAATCATGCCGGCATAGTTGATGACAAACCTCATGACTGTATCCGGACCGAACTTTTCAGCGATTATGTCTTCGTTATCGATCCCATTCTGGATAACCAGAATTTTTTGCCCTGGTTTGTAAATCATCTTGATTTCCTCGAGAAGAGGATCAAGATAGTTGGACTTGACAGTGATAAATATCAAATCGGGATCAAAACGTCTGAGGCTTGCCGTGAAATTGCCTGTGCCATGGACACGCGTCGTGAATTCGGTATCCTTTCCTGTGATGGTGATGCCGTTCTTTTCCACAGCAGAAATCAAATCTTCTTTGAGGTCGACGAGAAAGATATTTTCACCGTTCTGAGCAAGATAGGCTGCCATGATGCTTCCTACCGGACCGGCACCTATGATTCCGATTTTGTGTTTTGCCATTTTATTTTTCCCGAATGGATTTCATTTTCCCCGTTATTATATCAAAAAAAAAATAGAACCGTCCCCTTTTTTTGAGAAAAATTGAAGAAGGGGGTCCTATATGAAAAAAGATTATTTTGTGATAAAATTTTCCTGCAAACTCATGAAATCTAGAACATCAAAATCGGGGGGGGCAAAATGAAATTTAAAATTATTGGGATTTTGATTGTGCTTTGTGTTTTTCTATGTTGTGCCAGTCCTGGAACTAAACAGGCAAAAATTTATCAAGGTCAGCTCGAGACCATGATCGGTAAAGAAACAGAAGAAATGGAGACCACCTTCAAGGATTGGGGATTTAGCCTGATGTATATATGGCAAGAAGAAAATCCCTCGGTTGAAGTGATAAAAGATCATAATCGTCCTGTCGTGAAATTTTCAGATGATGAAATAGAACAGATATTTTCCGAAGAGGGGAAATACCACGTCCTGTACTATCAAAAAAAAGAAGCGACAACGGATGCTTCAATCGGAACAATAGGCGAAGGGGGAAGGAGCTATATGGGCGATACAACCATAGCTTCCGATCGATACACCCTGGTGAGAGCTGTTTTTAAGGACGGTGCATTTGCACATTTTAGGCTATGGGGCAATGTGCACCAAACACAAGTCTCCGGCTGGAAAACGATCAGAAAATAGCCCTATTTCCCATATATTTCCTTGCTTCTCTTCCATTTTGTGTGGGTACGTTCTAAATGAAAAAGACATCAGGCATGTCCGCAGCGCCATTGAGGATCTAGCCTTTACGAGTTGTTCTTCGAGCGTACACGGCAGAGCCGGACTCTGAGCATGTATTGAGCAATGCTTTATGTTAACGGTGATGTCGAGTGAGCAACCAACTATTGACAGAAGAGATGGGACTTTGTATCTTGTATTTTAATCATGCTGTATTGATATTAGTCTTTCCCGAATACAAAAAATCATCACCTAGGAACAAGGTATGAAACAAGAAGTGTTATTAGCCGACGAAGCTGTGGCTCTTGGGGCTATCCATGCCGGCCTATCTGGAGGTTATTCCTACCCAGGAACCCCGGCTTCAGAAATCATGGAATATTTGATAAGAGCCTCTGCTCAGGATAAGTCGTTTGTTGCCTCTTGGTCAGTGAACGAAAAAGTGGCTTATGAGGAAGCCCTGGGTGTCTCCTACGCGGGCAAACGAGCTCTGGTTTCGATGAAGCATGTCGGATTGAATGTGGCCGCCGATCCCTTTATGAATTCGGCGATCACCGGAGCCAACGGAGGACTTGTGGTGGTCGTGGCAGATGATCCCGGCATGCACAGCTCCCAGAATGAGCAGGACAGCCGGTTCTATGCCGAGTTCGCAAAGGTCTTTTGTTTCGAGCCATCCAATCATCAGGAAGCTTATGACATGACCAGGGAGGCCTTCGAACTCTCGGAGAAGCTGGGGATTCCTGTTATGATCAGGATGGTTACGCGGCTGTCCCATAGCCGATCCCGAGTGCAACTACGTCCGCCTAAACAGCAGAATCCCCTGAAATATGGAGTGAGTACCGACTGGATCCTTCTTCCCGTGCACGCGCGGAGGCGCTTCAAGATTCTTGTGGATAAACAAAAAGATCTGATCAGCGTCTCGAATTGGTCCGAATTTAATTCCCTCCAGATCAATCCCAAAAATACAACGCTCGGGATAATCGCTTCCGGAATCGCCGCCAATTATGTTATCGAGAATTATGCAGACGTGCAGGAGCAGCCATCTTTCCTCAAAATGACGACGTATCCTATTCCTGAGGATCTCGTGAAAAGATTGGTCGATCATGTGGATACAGTCCTTATCGTGGAAGAAGGATACCCCTTTATCGAGAAGAATATATCGGGTGTGTTTGGGGTCGCTGGAAAAAACATCCATGGGAAATTGAGCGGGCATCTGCCCTCAACAGGGGAACTATCCCCTGGAATCGTTCGGCAGGGTCTGGGATTAGAGGCTTTACCGAAAAGAGAGATCGTCGATTTCCCTATGGCAGCTAGACCTCCTCAACTCTGCCAAGGATGTTCCCATGCCGACACCTACAGAGCCTTGAACGAGGCTCTGGAATCCTATCCGGAGTCCAACGTTTTCAGCGACATTGGGTGTTACACCCTCGGGGCTCTTCCACCGTACAATGCCATCCAGAGTTGTGTTTGCATGGGGGCAAGTGTAAGCATGGCCAAGGGAGGAGCAGAGGCAGGCGTGTATCCTTCTGTAGCCGTGATCGGCGATTCGACATTCGCTCATAGCGGGCTCACGCCGCTCCTGGCTGCGGCCGCTGCGAACACCAACATGACGGTGTTTATCCTGGATAATTCCACTGTTGCCATGACCGGTGGACAGCCTACATTTCTCTCGGGAGAAAAATTGGCAAAAGTGATCGAAGGGATGGGTGTCGCAAAAGAGCATACTCGGACCATTCTGCCGCTCCCCAAGAATCACGACAAAAATGTTCTGATCATGAAACAGGAATTGGATTATCAAGGATTGTCGGTGGTCATTGCAGCCAGAGAATGTGTCCAGCAGGCCCGCAAAAAAAAGAGGAGCAAGACCTGATGAAACAAGATATTATACTGGCTGGGGTCGGAGGACAAGGGATCCTCTCGATAGCTTTTGTCATCGACAATGCGGCTTTGAAACAGAGTCTCGACTTTAAACAGGCCGAAGTCCACGGGATGGCCCAGAGGGGAGGCGCAGTGCAGTCTCACCTCCGGATCTCGGACAAGCCCGTGTTTAGCGATCTGATCCCCAAAGGTGCTGCGGATATGATTCTAAGCGTTGAGCCTATGGAGTGTGTGCGCTATTTGGATTACCTCTCACCCGAGGGAATTGTCATAACCAGCCGTTCCCCGTTTGTCAATATTCCCGACTATCCCGATATCGATAAGGTGTTGGGTGCAATCGAGACCGTTGCGAACAGAGTTATCGTGGACTCTGATAAACTGGCCAAAGAGGCAGGTTCGCCTAAAGCTCAGAACATGGTTATGCTGGGAGCAGCTTCCCCCAATTTGATTCTCGAGGAGGCAAATCTCACAGAGTTCATCCGCGTGCTTTTTGCGCCGCGCGGAGAAAAGATGGTCGAGATTAACCTGAAAGCTTTTGATCTTGGCAGAACCGCTGCCAACAAGGGCTAAGGATATGGCAATGCGAATAAATTTTGAAAGAATCAACGACATTTTCCGGTCAGCCGAGAATGAAGGACGCAATTTTCTCTTCGAGCATGAGGTCTACCATATACTCAAACAGGTCGGAATCAAAACACCCAGGTATCTCTTCGTAAAAAAAGGGCAGAGGATCAAACAGGAGGACCTTACCCCATTCCGTAAGTCTGGTCTTGTTGTCAAGGTCGTCAATCCGTTCATCGTCCACAAGACAGATGTCGGAGGGATTCAGTTTACGGAGAGGAATGCGTCGAAAGTAAACAGAACCTGTAAGACCATGTTGGAGACTATCCCCAAAAGATTTCAGGATTGGGTCAAAAAATTTCCCGAGGCCAAAAAAGGGAAAAGGTGGACTCTCAAACAAATTGAACAAGAGATAAGAGGATTTCTGGTCTGTGAGATGGTCGAATACGATAAAACAGGATTCGGGACCGAGCTCTTGATGGGGCTTCGTCATTCCCGGGAATTTGGCCCGATCGCTACGATTGGAGTGGGAGGAGTAGAAATCGAGTATTTAAGCGAAAGAATCAAGGAGGGTAGGGCTGTCTCCATCGGTTCCCCTCATATTCTTTTCAAAAAAGATATTTCGCGGATTCTCGAACCTCTTGCCATATACGACAAACTTGTGGGTAAAGTGAGGGGAAGGGATGCTTTGATCACAAAGGACGAGTTGGTCGAGACATATTTTCGATTTCTCCAGCTTGGGGCTTATTTTTCTCCGTACAAGTTCGATCACCCCTATGTCATCGAAGAGGCCGAGGTCAATCCTTTTGTGGCGCAGAATAAAAAAGTGATTGCCCTGGATGGGATGTGCCGGTTTTCCAGAAAACATGTGGAATCCCGGGACAAACGATACGAGAACATCCGATATCTGGTAAAACCCCGTACGATCGGGATCATCGGGGTGTCGGAAAAAATGAATGTCGGGCATATCATTTTGAACAATATTCTCAAACAGGGATTCCCCAATTGGAACGTTTATGTGGTCAAGCCAGGAGTGGATGAGATCGAGGGTTGTGTTTGTGTTCCACGAATCAAAGATCTTCCGAGGACTGTGGATCTTTTCGTGATCACAGTGGCCGCTGAACAGAATTATGACGTTATCAAAGAACTGGTGGAGCACGGAAAGGCCCGGTCAGCGATCATCATTGCTGGTGGATTGGGCGAGAAGAAGGGAACACAGGCTCTGGAGGATAAGATCAAGGAGCTGCTGCACAATGGCATTGAGGAACACAAGCTGACACCCGTCGTGAACGGGGGTAACTGTTTGGGCATTTTCTCCAATCCCGGAAAATATGACACAACTTTTGTTCCCGATTACAAGCTTCCCCGGATATCCGGTCGAAAAACGAATCTTGTTTATATCAGTCAGAGCGGAGCTTTCATGATATCCCGGATGAGCAAGCTCCCCAACATTGAACCGCTGTATGCTGTTTCCATCGGCAACCAGATCGATCTGACCGTATCGGACTATCTCAATTATTTCAAGGATGATGAGGAAGCCAAGGTTTTTGGCGTGTATGTGGAAGGATTTTTGCCTGCCGATGGCCTGGCTTTTGCCCAGGCCGCTTGCCAGATTGTAAGGCAGGAAGGGAAAATCATTGTGCTGTACAAGGCGGGCAGAACCCCCGAAGGCCGTCAGGCCACGGCCAGTCATACAGCCTCTGTGGCAGGGGATTACAGCGTGGCCAAAGCCATCTGTGAAGGGGCCGGAGTGATCGTTGCCGACAGCATCTTAGATTTTGAAAACTATGTGAAAAATCTATCCTTTTTGGCGGATAAGGTTATTCGAGGCAACCGGATCGCTCTCGTAAGCAATGCCGGTTTTGAGTGTGTTACCATGGCAGACAACCTGAAAAACGATCAGGAGTTCGTTTTGGCCACTCTCTCCAAGAATACCAAAATCAAAATGGCTGTATTGATGGAGAAATTAGGGATCCATCGTCTCCAGGATGTCAAAAATCCTCTGGATATAACACCTGTGGCAGATGATGCTGTTTTTGCAGATTGTGTCATGGCAATGTTGAAGGATGAAAATGTGGATTGTGCGATCGTGTCCCCTGTTCCGATGACGCCGTCCATGCAGACCCTTGTGCCCAACCGATTTCACGGAGAAAACGTGTATCACCCGCAGAGCATTGCCATGAGGTTGATCGACGTTTTTAATAAGACAGACAAGCCTTTTGTGGTCAACATCGATGCCGGAGATATCTTTGCGTCGATGGTGGATTGTCTGGAGCAGGCGGGCGTTCCCACATTCAAGCGTTCGGACGTGGCGGTGAAGTTTTTGCGTAAATACATCAATAACCGGCTCAAAATCCGGAAACAGTATGGAGATGAATAAATGGACACGCCGAATGTGCCCACTATCTCGGAATGTGAGCGTTTTTTCCAGGAATACAGCCAGGCCGTGGTAATCCATTTTGAAAAGGAACCGGTATGCTTTTTTGCTGATCGAATAAAATGGCAATATAGAGAAATAAATTGAAAAATATCAGAGAAAAACTGGAAAGGATAGAGAAGGACAATCTTTCAGAAAAAGCCTGTTTAAGCACAGAGACAAGAGGGAGAACGCGGCGTGAGGGGCCCCATCATTTCCGGACAGCGTTCCAGCGCGACAGGGACCGGATCATCCACTGCAAGTCTTTCCGGCGGCTCAAGCACAAAACGCAGGTGTTTCTCTCGCCTTATGGCGACCACTACCGAACGCGGTTGACCCATACGCTGGAGGTTTCCCAAATTGCCCGCACCATCGCTAAAGCCTTGCGGCTCAATGAGGACTTGACCGAAGCCATTGCCCTTGGGCATGACATTGGTCACACTCCCTTTGGGCACGCAGGCGAAAAGGCATTGGATGATCTTCTCGAAGGAGGATTCAGTCATTACAAACAGAGCCTCCGGGTCGTGGAAAAATTGGAGTACGAAGGCAAAGGCCTGAACTTGACCTTCGAGGTCAGGGACGGCATATCCCGGCATTCCAAGGGTATGGGAGAGATTTTAAACGCCGACGCTCAAATGATGCCCCAAACACTGGAGGGGCAGGTTGTCCGTATTTCGGATGTGATCGCCTATGTGAATCACGATGTGGATGATGCCCTGCGTGCCGAAGTGATCGAACGGGAAGACATCCCTTCACGACTTTATAAAACCTTAGGAAAGTACCATGCTTCTCGGATCGATACGATGGTCGATGATGTGATTAAAGCAAGCCTGGCCCTAGGATTGGAAAAAATCGTCATGAGCCCTGAAATCATGGAGGCGGTAACAGATCTGCGTGATTTTTTGTATGAAAGGGTTTATTACAATCCCCATTCCCTGGGTGAATTGGAAAAAACGGAGAAAATATTAACCGACCTGTATAATCATTTTTTGGAGAATCCGGAAGATTACATCAAGCCCTATCCTGCCGAAGATCCCCTGGAAAAAAGGGTAGGGGATTGTATTGCCGGCATGACAGATAGGTATGCGTTGCGCCTGTACGAACGATTCTTCATGCCCCTCTCCTGGACCATCCTCTAAGAATAGGGGACGTCCCATAAGGTACCACCCTATTCAGAAACATAGGTTTAATTCAACGATTGATAAGGATAGGGTGGTACCTTATGGGACGTCCCCAATACTTATTTTTTCTTGAGCAGGATTTCTTCGAAAAACTTCAGTGCGGAATCGTCGTCTTTTTGTCCCAGCCAGAATATGGCCTGTTTTTTCACCTTGGGATTCTTGTTCGTCCTTGCGATGTCGATCAACATCGGAACCGATTTTTCTGTGGGAAGCTGGCTGATGGCGAAAACGGCCGATTCCTTGACTTTGGTGTCCTCATCCGAGTCATTCACAACGTCTTCGAGTGCCTTGACACTCTCCTTAGAAGCTTTTTGTCCCAGCCAGAAAATGGCTTCCTTCCGGATATTCTGGTTCCCATCCTTCTTGGCTATCCGCACCAATTCTTTGACGGCTTCTGTTTTGTCGCTCATCTGGTAGGCAAAAACGACCTGCTTTTTTAGTTTTGTTTCATCCACTTTTTGATAAATTTCTTTGAGGCCTTTGAGGCTTCTGTCATCCTTGTAGCTTCCCATCCAAAAAATCGCATTTTCCCGGACTTTCAATTCGTAGTCACCGAGAGCAGTGCTGAAAAGAAAATCATAGACTTTAAGATGGACATGAGAACTTATAATGAAGAGCATGTCTTTACGAAGTTTGTAATCTCCCGATTGGAATTCATCCGACAAATAGCGGAAACTTTCATCGTTTTCCGCCTCCCCGAACCAGTATATCGGCATATCGTTAAACTCGTAGGTATTATCCAGGTCGATAAGTTCCACATCCGCAATCTGTGTGCTTCCGCCTGAAACTTTGTGCAGCAAAACAAGGCCCACAACTTCGTTTCCCTCCTTGGTCGAGGAGGTCTCTCCGCTTTTTGTTTTATAGGCTCGTTTCCGCCTGATCTTATCTTCATCGACAGTTATGATATAAGGTCTTGATTCATCATCATAACTTCCCTGATGGATTTCGTGTCTGCTCAGAAAAGCGTACCCTGTGAAATAGGCGTCACCCTTTCCGGTTTTCTTGAATTTTTTAGCAGCGCGGTCCATTTTTTTAACAAGGTTAAGGTCTTCCTTATCCAAATATTGGACCTTGCCTTTCAGGACCACATCAGCGTCATTTGCTGCTGATGGGACTGCACCCAAGCCTAAAATTAAAGCTGTTATGGCAATACCCATGATGAGTTTTTTCTTCATCGCTTTTTCTCCTCCTCGACTCACTTCTCGATGATTTCCCGCAAGAACTTCATCGCCTCTTCGTCTTTAGTTTTTCCCAACCAGTAGATGAGCTGTTTTTTAACTTTCGGATCTTGTTCTTTTTTTGCCATGTCGATCATACCGCGGATCGCCTTTTTGCTCTTGTGTTGGCTGATAGAATACAAAATCTGCTCTTTGACGGCTTTTTCTTTTGCCTGGGGATAAAGGCCGATCAGGTAATCCAGCATTTCCTCATTTTTTTCTTGCCCCAGCCAGAAGATGGCCTGTGATCTGGCCTTGACGTCAGCATCTTGCCTGGCGATATCGAAGAGTTTATCCTTTGCTTTTTTGTTCTTGCTTTGTGCGAAGGCATGGATGAGCTGTTCTTTGATCTTGACCTCTTTTTCAGAGTCATAGAGGTCGATCAAGGCCTGTATTCCGGCATTGTCTTTCCGCATCTGTCCGAGCCAGACGATCGCATTGTTTCTGGCGCTTGTTTCAGGATCGTTTTTGGCAATATCCAGCAATTTCTTGAAAGCTTTTTCGTCGTCTCTTTTCTGAGAGATCACATAGATGAGCTGATCTTTCAATTTGCGATCCTTGGTTTCGTCGTACAGCTCGATCAAAAGATCTGTGGTCGCTTTATCCTTCCTCTGCCCGATCCCCATGATGGCCTGTTCCCTGGCACGGGCATCCGGATCGTTTTTAGCGATCTCGATTATCTTGTCTAACGCCTTCTTTTCTTGGTATCGGGAAATCGCGTGGATCAGGACCTGCTTCGATTTTGTGTCTTCAACCGTGTCATAAATATCGATCAGCGCATCCAGGTATTCCGGACTTTTCTTCTGGCCCATTTGCATGATGGCTTGCTGCCTGACCTTATCATCCGGATCGTTTTTGGCGATCTCAACCAAAAGAGGAAAAACTTTCGGATTTTTAGACCGGCTCAGGATAAGCATTGCCCGCCTCCGAAGTTTGGCATTTTCGTTTTCTTTGACGATCTTTTCCAGTATAGGAAAGGCCTTTTCTTCCTCCATATTCATCAAGGCGTCGAGCGCAACCAGCTTGAGTTCGATCTCAGGATCGACATCTTCGTCCTCTATACCACCGAGGATTCCTCCGATAATGCCGCCTTCAATGCCACCCTCTATTCCTCCGATAATGCCCAGGACCGGCAGATCCTCGAGCCCTTCCAGGGCCACAATTCCTTCAATCCCTTCCAATGCTTCCAGTCCTTCTATCCCTATTAGGGCTTCCTCCAATTTGAGTCTGTCCAATTCTTCCAGGCCTTCGATCTCGTCTATTTCCAATGCTTTGAGATCTTCCAAGCTTTCGAGACCTTCGATCCCTTTGATAGATTTCAAGGCCTTCAGGGATTCCAGGGACTTCAAGGCTTCCAAAGATCTCAGAGTTCCGTTGATGTAGAGGCGGAAATCTGGCATTCCCTTTTTAACCAACTCTTCAGCTATCTCCAACCTGAGGACTTTGGCATCGTCGACCCATGGACTTTCCCTATACTGCTTGATCAGCCGATTCAGGTTATCGATGGCCTCCTGTTTGGCCTCGATCTGTTTTTCGAGATTTTTCATCTGATTGCTATACATGTTCTGGCTGTATCCCAGATAGTAAAGGGATCCATCCATATATTCGCTTTTTTGATACAACTTAATGGCTTTCTGGAAGGCTTCGACAGCTTGCTCCCAACTTTTTTTGTTCACATATTGTTTGGCCAATTCGTAAGCTTGTTTGGCTTGTTCATAGGTTTGCTTCTGTTTTTCTTGTTCGTTGGCTTCCTGGGCGAAAATCGCACCCGTGAAAGTCAAGCACAAAACCAACAGGATGGAAAAGAATTTTGCGTATCTCATGATATGACTCCTTATATTGTCTTTGAAACTTCCAATTCGTAAAGGATCCCTCTTTCTTGGATAAGCTCCTTGATCATCGAAAGCGTGTGGGCATCGTCCCCTTCTTGATTGGCGATTTCTCGGAGGACGAGATCCACATCTTCAAGGATCTCTCTCGTAGCGGGGTTCTCATCCGCGATCAATCTCTTGAGAAGGATGTTCTGGATGATCAAATTGCGGACGATATTTTTGTCTATCGTGATCGTGCCATTTTCGGGGGATGCTGTGTAATTGGCGTATTCAACCAGGACAGGCTTCAGACTCTCGAAATGTTCCTGTATTGAGGGATACATAGCACTCTGGCTGCCTTCCAGTTGCACCGGGCTGCTCTTGCCGGGCTGAAGAAACGCTATTCTCCCGAGGAAAAATCCCACGGTAAACACGATGAGCAGGGCAGCTGAGGCGTATGCCCATCTGGGGTACAAGAGAAAACTTTTTTTCTTGTGCTCTTTGTCTTGGATCCTGACATCGATTGTGTTCCAGCAATTTTCCCAATTTGCCTCGGGGACATCGTCGGTTTTTGTCTCATCAAGAACCTTGAAGATCTTTTTGGTGTATGCGAATTCCTCTGCACATTCGTCACATTCCTCGATGTGAGCCATAAGATTTTTAGTCTCGTTTTCTCCCAGCTCACCATAAAGATGCAAAACGATTTTTTCCTTATATTTTTTGCATGCCATAGTCCTTCTCCCACAGATATTTTTTCAAGGGATTTCTAATGGCTGATACCGCCCGGAAGAGTTGTTTTTTCACGCTTCCCTCCGAGCAGTCGAGATATTCGGCGATTTCTTTGATGCTGAATTGTTGGTAGTGCTTGAGGATGAAGACCATCCTCTGCCTGGGTGAAAGCCTCTCCACGAGATGGTTTATTTTCTCTCGAAGCTGTTCGAGTCCGATTGTATGTTCTGGGTTGGAATGGTTGCTCCCGATCGTTTTCTCCCATTTGTCCCAGTCCGAGAAATGCTCTTTTTTGTTTTTCTTTTTTCGCAGATAATCGATGCTGCAGTTGATGCCGATCCGGTAGATCCAGGAGGAGAAATTGCTTTCGTTTTCGACCTTGTATTTATCCAGGTAGTTGTATGTTTTGATAAAGGTTTCCTGGAGGATGTCTTCGGCATCCTCTTTGTTTTTCGTATACTGGTAAGCCAGCGAGAAGATTCGTTTTCGGTTCTGTTCAAAAAGCATACGAAATGCCTCCGTGTCGCCCTGTTGGGCCGATTGCACAATAGCTCTTTCAGTCATTCTTTGTATTTCACCTATCATAACGTAATTTTTAGCCTTTTCGTTGACATTTTTTTTGGGGACAGGATACTCTTTCACCTATTTTTTTTGAATCTCAATATTAACCTGAATAATTCATAAACATGACTATTTTTTCCGGGATTTAATGCTAATGCATTGAAATCAGGGACATGTACCGATTTTCCGAAATCGGTAACGTGTCCCTTGATTTTAGGCTCAGCCATGAATAATTCAGGTTAATTAAGTGAAAGAGTATCCTGTCCCCGAATTGAGCTTTATGCTTTACGTCTTTATTTAAATGAAATATCATTATACAGGAGTTTTAAAATGAAGGTATTGAGCGATAGTTTGAGCTTTTCGACAGGTGGTTTCAACGACATGATCGACATCACCACAGAGGTTTCTCATAAGCTGACCGAGAATGGACTAAAAAACGGCACGGTCACGCTATTTGTACCAGGCTCCACCGGCGGATTCACAACCATCGAGTATGAATCCGGCCTGGTAAAGGATTTCACGGAATTTATGGAAAAAATTATCCCTAGCGATGTTACCTACCATCATGATGCCCGGTGGGGGGACGGCAACGGTTTTTCCCATGTTCGGTCTGCTCTTCTCGGCCCCTCTCTTACCGTTCCGTTTAACAACGGCCAGTTGACCCTTGGGACATGGCAGCAGATCATCTTTATCGATTTTGACAACCGGGCGCGCAACAGGACGATCACTCTCCAGTTTATAGGGGAATAATGACGGACATCAAGGACAAACTGGACAGAATCAGGAAGGAACGCCAAACCCGTTCCAAGTCCCATCAAGTGTCCAACACCTGGAGAAAGATCCAGGAGGAGGAAGACCTATCCACCAAAGAAAAACTCGAACGTCTGATCAATCTCACCCGCCAGGAAAAGCCGAAAGAATCCAAATCTCCAACTTTTGAGCCTCTTCCCAGAGAGCCTCTTCAATGGCTGGAAAACAGCTACGCCCTGGATGTGAGGTACGGGAGGATCAAACTCGCTGCTGGTCTCGGGATAAGCGGCGAGGTCCTTGCTTGTCTCAGCCGGGATAACGCATTCAAGGAACTTGACCTGTCCACGGCTCTATTCATCGACCTGGAAACCACCGGATTGTCCGGAGGAGCAGGGGTAATTCCCTTCAACATCGGCATGGGGTATTACCGGGATGACAAATTTGTGGTCGGCCAATATTTCCTGGGAGAAATGGCCGAAGAGGAAAGGATGATCCAGGAGCTCGGGGAGTTTTTTAAGGAAATGAATTTTCAGTCGGTGGTGACCTACAACGGCAAAAGCTTCGACATCCCCCTGCTGGAAACCCGGTTTATCCTTCACAGGCAGCCGTTTCTGCTGAGCGGACTTCCCCATCTAGATTTTCTGTTTCCGGCCCGCAGGCTCTGGAGCCACAAGTACGAAAACTGCCGCCTGTTTCACCTGGCCCTCAATGTGGTGCAGACTGGCCGGACCGAGGATATCCCTTCTGCTGAGATTCCCTGGCGGTATTTCCAGTATCTCCATACCGGCAATTATGATCTGATCGAGCCCATCCTGTATCACAACCAGGAGGATATCCTGTCCCTTCTGGGTGTTGTGGTCATCGGTGCGCACATATTTTCCGAAGATCCCGAACTTTGCATGGGTGATGCCATGGATTTTTTCGGCGCCGGGAAAGTCATGGCAAACGCCGGAGATGTGGAAAAGTCCGTCCAATTCTTCCAAAAAGCGTTGGACGGGAAATTGACCGATGAAGTGTCTATCGAAACCAAAAAACGCCTTGCTGCCCATTTCAAGAAACAGCAGGATTGGAACAAGGCCGTTCCGATATGGGAGGAGATGACCTCGACAAATGTCGTAATCCCGGCTCAGTTTTTTTCCTTCCGGGAATTGGCCATGCACCTCGAGCACCGGTTGAAAAACTACAAAGAGGCCAAACGGATCGCCGAGGAAGGATTTGTCCTTTCGAAAGGCATTTCCTCTTATTATGAGAAGGATTTTTCCTACCGCCTGGAAAGGCTGCGACGCAAAATCAAACAACAAAAAGACAAGTCTTGAGGAGGGATTATGAATCTACGGTCAATCCGAAAATCATTTTTTATTGTCATTTTTGCTTTTATTCTTTTGTCCCCACCGCTCATTGCTGAAAATAGCCAAGAAGTGGCGAGGCCGGTCGGTCCACGAGTGCTGTCTGCTCTAGACACCCTGCGCATTAATCAGGTGTCCAGTCCCCATCTTTCACCTGATGGGCAGTGGGTGGTCTACACCATGAACATGAGGGATATGGAAGATAAGGATTACAAAAGTACCACCCACATCTGGAAAGTCAAAGTGGATGGAGCGGCTAAAAGGCAGATGACCTACGGAGAGGAAAGCTGCACATCCCCGGCGTGGTTTCCCTGCGGGAAAGCCGTTGCCTTTCTTTCGTCCCGTGGACAAGTGCGCATCGAAGAGAAGGAGGATGCCAAAAAAGAGACAAGAACTCAGATTTTCTTGATGTATGTCGATGGGGGAGAGGCGTGGCAGTTGACCGAACATAAAGAAAATATCCAATCCTTCCGGATCTCTCCCGATGGAAAAAAGATCGCCTACACAGCCAGAGATGCTTTGAGTGAAGATGAAAAAAAGAAACAAAAGGACAAGGACGATGCCGTGGTAGTCGATGAGAAGTTCCGCATGTCCCATCTCTGGATTTTTGGAATGGAAAGCAAAAAGGCTGTGCGATTAACCAAGGGAAAATTTACGGTTGGGGATTTCCGTTGGTCACCCGATTCCAAGAGGATTGCTTATGTGCGCCGTCCAAACACTAAAGTCGATGAAGGATGGAACACCGATATCTGGGTTGTCGATGTGGAAGAGATGAAACCGAAAATGCTCTTTGAAAATCCGGGCCCTGATTCCAGCCCCCGCTGGTCGCCCGATGGTAAAACCGTTGCTTTTGCTTCTCATCCTTACACAAGCACCACCACCTGGTACAGCAAGCTCCATCTGATCCCGGCTGATGGCGGTGGGGCCCGAGTCCTGCTCGGAGATTTCGACCTGGACTTTTCCAATCCGATCTGGTCTCCTGATGGAAAAACGGTCTTTTGGTCGACCGGAGATCGTACGACAACAAACCTTTTTTCCGTGGATGTTCAATCCGGTAAAGTTAAAAAGTTTACGCCTCCCCGAGGGAGAAATTCGTCTTGGGAACTTGCCAAAGATGGAACGCGATGGGTTTGGATTCATACACCTGCGACGTGGCCGGCTGAAATTTATGCATCCGATATCAATTTAAAGGATCTGGTTGTATTAACAGATGTCAATCCCTGGCTGCGTGAGGAAGAGGTCAAGCTGGGAAAAGTCGAAACCATAAATTGGGAAAACAGCGACAGACAGGAGATCGAGGGGGTGCTCACGTATCCGGTCAATTATCAACTCGGAAATAAATATCCGCTCATTCTCAATCCCCACGGAGGGCCCAGCGGCGTCAGGATCGAAACATTCAGCACGTCCAATCAATTTTTCGCAGGGAACGGCTTTTTTGTTTTCCAACCGAATTTCCGGGGAAGTGTCAATTACGGACAGGAATTTGTCAATGCCAACCGGGGCAAATGGGGCATCGTGGATTATGATGACTGCATGACGGGTGTGGATTTTTGCATCGAAAAAGGCTGGGCCGATCCGGATCGGCTGATATGTTATGGATGGAGCTATGGGGGATACATGAGCTTCTGGATCGTGACACAGACCGATCGGTTTAAAGCTGTTTCTCCTGGGGCAGGACTGCCCAATCTCTACAGCATGTACAGCACCACCGACATTCCCAATTATATGGCTTGGTTTTTTGGGACTCCTTGGGATTACGAGGAGCTGTATGAGAAGCTTTCTGCTATCCGCCATGTGAAAAATGTTAAAAGCCCGGTCTTAATCTTGCACGGTGCTGAGGATGCACGAGTACCCGTAACCCAGTCCGTAGAGTTTTACCAGGCGCTTCGTGACTTAGGAAAAGATGTCACCTTTGTGAAGTATCCAAGGGAAGGACATGGTATCCGTGAACCTCGCCACCAGTTGGACCGATTGCGCCGCTATCTGTATTTTTTTGCCAAGCATGTCGATTTGACTCCGATAAGCGAGAAAGAATGATAAAAATCCTCAAGCTCATGAAAGACAGCAAAATCGACGGCGCCGCCGTATTGAAAACGAGTCCCCTTTAGGTTATATTGATAGGACTTTTAAGGTGCGCCCGTAGCTCAGCTGGATAGAGCGTCTGACTACGAATCAGAAGGCCGTAGGTTCGAATCCTGCCGGGCGTACTCTTTTTACCTTATCCATTTAGAAGTCACAGCATCATCAGTTGAATCGTAGCCCGGAATGTAAGGCTTGAGGTCAAGAATGGGCGTTTCATCGAATGCATCAATTTTTTCCAGCTCCACTACATTATTTTCCACAGACAAAATACGACACAGACTCAGCGCAATAAGATTGGGACGAAAGGGAGAGCGACAGGCGAAAACACCCGTCAATGGGTTTTCAGAATTACCACATGGATGCACTTGAAGGATAGAACGTTTTTCAACACTATCGTTGCGGTCAAACCACCAAAACACCCACACATGAGAATTTTTGTCGAGCCCCTTTAAAGCTGGCTCATATTTTTTCTCCAATATGAGCTTCGTGCTTTCTTTAACCTTACTAATCATGCCAATCGGTTTTAGAATGAATTGCTCTTTCTGTTCGTGAGCAGTTGCAAAGAACAGAATAAACAGAAAAACCAGAATGAACAATCGTCTCATTTCCATATCTCCCTTACTATTCTATTTGCCTTCTCCTTTTCCGTCTTTTCAGTAGCGACTCCTGAAAACTGAACCTTCTTTCCTGTCGCAGGGACATCGCCTAGAGGAGTGTGAAACGGACCTGTATTGGTTGCGGTGAATGACCACACCCAGATAATCTTATCACCTTTAATAATTGTCTCATCAATTGTAGCATGTAAATCAGGAAAAACTTCATGTACATAAACATCACCAATGGCTTTCGCTTCTTCTTCAGGGATTCCTTCTTCGACTTGCTTTTGGCAGCCAAAAGTAAAACAAAGCAGAATGACCAAAGGAGTAATCAAAAGTAGTTTTTTCATCTTACACCTCTTAAAATTGGTTTACTTTCCCTCGCGAATGTAAAAAAAACCTGGACGGAACCAGCCTGTTCATAGCTCCACCATGCAAGAGTTTTAGGCTTTCTTGGGCTTTAATCTTCTGGATTGCCACCAACAAAACAAATGAAGAAGACCGATTATCGGAAAGATTACAAGAAACCAAGCATTAAACCCAGATTTTAGCTCGTCTACTAAAAATGGGATAAATCCTCCAATCATCAGCAATCCCCCAATACCTTCACGAAACCAAGCGACAACAATGCCTACAAGCATAACAATCATCCCTGTCATAAAAGGAATATCCCCTTCTCCCAACTTACCTGTAGAACCAGGTGGAGGCTCCATAAGTAATACCTCTCCGATAACCATTAACAAAACTAACAGTAATATTATTGAACCCAGTATTCGAGCAAACCAACGAATGCCAATAACATGTGATTTTTTCATCTTTCCCTCCCTTCTAGATTCATCTTGTTCCCAAGCTGTATCTATTTGATTTATATCACAACGGGAAGGGGGATTCAAATGAGGAGCAACAGGAGTTCAGGTGGAGGGAGTCGAACTCACACTCACACTTACTTTTCCTTTCCTTTGCAATACTGCCAGAGATAAATTTCGTTTCCATCTGGGTCATTAAAGGAAGCAAGCATCCCGTTTTCAGCTTCATGTACATGGCTTGAATGAATACCTTTCTTGCGCAACTCTTCCAAGGCTTGATGGATGTTATCAACTTTAAGGCAGAGCCGGGCATTGCCACTTCCATGAAGCTTCGTTTTATCTGAAGCGGGAACAAGCTCAAATAAAACTCCATCTATATCAAAACGTGCAACAACATCCTTTGAGACTAGCTTTAGGCCAAGAATGTCAGTATAAAACGAAATTGCCCTTTCCATATCGGTTACATAATAAAACACACAGTCAAAATGGTATTTCACCGCAACCTATACCTCGTTTACATTGAATCATTTTTTTTACAATCTGCTTCTTTTTAGGGATATAAAAAAGGTCTGGGCGGAACCAGCCTCTATTTCTCCCCCTCCTTCGGCTTTAGCTCCATGCCGAGTTGCTGCATGAAGCCTAAATAATCTCCCTCGTCCCTTGTCTCAATACACTTTCCATCTTTAAATTGGAGTATCAGAATTACACTAAATTTAATTTTATTGCCGGTAGCAGGGATACCGTGATAATCTCCTTCATGAGTACCTGTGACAGTTTGCCTGGCGATGACTTTATCTCCCTTTGCAATTAGTTCATGGGTCTTCAAATTAAAGTCAGGAAAACTCTTAAAAGCCATCTGAAAATGTTCATAGTTTTGTTCAAGTGACATTGGCTCAGTGGTTTCAGATGGGTAGTAGTATAAAAATTCGGGTGCACATAGTTCCTTCCAAATCTCAACATTCCCTTTGTTTAATTCTTCAAAGAGACGGTTAACAATCTCCTTATTCTGTTCCTCAACCTCTTTCTGGGCTTTGAACGCTTCAAGCTCTGCCATCGCTGCCTTGTCTTGACAGCCGAACATAAAGCATAGAATCAGAGCCAAAGGTAGAATCATGTAAAGTTTTTTCATCTTTTTCTCCTATTAAAACTTGATTCCTGGTTAGCTACTTTTTCTCTTCTGGTGGTTCTGGAGACTGTGGAGGAGTAAGTGCAAAGCCGAGCTGTTGCATCATATCCAACGCATTATAAAAATCCCATATCTCAACCGCTTTTCCGTTAACAAAGTGACCAATAGATACCCCTGAAAACCGCACACTTCTGCCTGTAGGAGGCATGTCATTCATAGAGCCTGTGTTTGTCCCTGTCATCGTCCATCGTTGAACCATTTTATTACCTGCTACAATCATCTCGTCAACAGTAAGATTTAGGTCAGGAAAAGCATTGAAGAGATTTTCAAAGTAATTCTTCATATTTTCGAGACCTACAATGTCTTCTGGTACACCGCAGTCATGCCGTACAATCTCAGGAGCATAGACCTCGTCTACTATAGTAAGGTTGGCTTCATTCCACATTGCCAAAATACGGTCAGTAAAAGCCTGTGCATCTTCTTCAGTGATTCCTTCTTCTGCTTGCTTCTGGCAGCTAAAAGTAAAACAAAGCAGAAAGACCAAAGGCAAAATCATAAACAGTTTTTTCATCCTTTACCTCCTATGCTTAAAAGTTAATTATTTTTTGCGTATGTATGAAATGTCTAGACTGAACCTTTCACCGTCTTCATGACAATCTCAGGCTTAGGAAGTTGTGTTTTGTATATCGTGTGTATCTATTTTTTCTCTGTAACTGTAAATACAATCCAATCATCTTCGACTTTCTGTTCGTACTCCAAGCCTAAGGACTTTGCTATCTGTGTCATCACCTGCCCCCAGCAATCATAATATTCGTTTAATGTGACTCCTGAGTCTGTCCATCCTGTGACGTGTTTTTCTCCTAATCCTTTAACCTTCGCTTTATAAAAGTTCTCAGATTCTTCCAAGTCTTCAATCTGGAAATCGCCCCAAATTTGCCAATTCCAATGCATTGCCTCTATAAAGTCAGCCACGCTAAATTGTCCGTCCCAGCTTGTCGCAAACATCTCCCCCATGTACTTGCCATAGTGTGATGACGATTTTCCCAGAGACTTGGCATAGGCTATACCTGCAATGAATATCATGGTCAGATTAGATTCAGCACGTTGCCATTTCTGTTCCAGTGTTAATTGAGGTGCTTCAACTTTTTGTTTTTTCTCTTGAGCAACAATGGTGCTTGAGAAAAGAAAAATAATAAGAATTGTCCCCACGATTGTTTTGTTTCTCATAGAAAACCTCCTTTTAAATTGAGATAATCCCTTAAGTGACATTAATTAAATCTGACTTCCCCCCCCGAAGTCAACCTATATCTTGGTCATATCATATTGGATTGTAAGGCTCTCACGAAGAAGAAACTGACTCAAACTAGAAGGGACAAACTTCTCCCTCCGCACCTAATCGGTGACGTATAGGTGACAGAAAATGATTAAAGCTGCCTACTTCTGCTTAACGATGAGACTTAAAACCAGCCTGTTGGCCCCTATCACCCCTGGATAGAGCGTCTGACTACGAATCAGAAGGCCGTAGGTTCGAATCCTGCCGGGCGTACCATGTTTTTTGACTTTTCGCGTGACGCATAGAGGGACTGTCCGAAAAACTGTGTAAACCTATTTGGTGATATAATTATCAAATTATCAAGGCGGTCACACAGCTCCGAGTCTTGCCCGAGGAACCAGATTCTTTAGTGGGAAAAGGTAAAAAACTTTCGAATAATTTTTTTATGAAACTAAAATCTAAAAAATTTGGTTTGTTATTAACAGGAGAGGAAAAAATGAAAAGAGAAATTTCAATATCGTTAGCTTGTTTCCTATTAATCGCAATGAGGTGTGAGAGATGAAAAGGGCAAGTGTAGCATTACTCATTTTCATATTTTTTATGACAATCTATTCTATCTTTTTATTTCCAAAGGATAAAAATAAAAAATTTACTTTCAAAGAAGATATGAGTATTGGGCTAGAGTACGGAGA
>CAYPGQ010000042.1:0-34067 GCA_964410125.1 uncultured Eubacteriales bacterium
AAGCTTCTCAAACCTGAATTAGAGGAATGAAGAAACTTCTTCCAGTCTTCTCTTTATTCTTTTCCATCGCGGTTGTTTACCCATTTCTCCAGGCAGAGACAAAATTGATCAAGAGCGCCAGGAGGAGTATGGACTATATGTCGTATAAGCAAGCAATAAGCTTTCTGAAGCAAGCCCTGTCAGAGGAGCCAAGCCAGAAGGATGTAAGAATACACCTTGCATTTGCCTATTCCAGGATGGGCAAATATGAGGAAGCGACACGAGCTTTAAAAGAGGAACTTGTTCTTTTTCCCGACAGCCTCAATGCCTTCATTCTTCTAGGATATATATACTTCAAGCAAGGACATTATGATGAAGCTGCCAGCACTTGCCATGATTTTGAGGCTGTGGTTGAGAAGGCGGCAAAAGCCGAGGCAAAGAAGCATGGATTGGATCTTTTACAAAAAAGCCACCTGGTCATATTTTCCAGGAAACATCAATATTTTATCGGAAAAGTCCGTACCAAAAATTCGAATTTTTGCCTGCCTTATTTTATCCTCGGTTTTTCTTACAAGAAAAGCGGGAACTTCAGGAAAGCGGCTAATAATTTTGAATACGCTCTTGAGTGGGGATATGATCCGGTTGAATGTCACACTCAGTTGATCGATGTTGAGCTCGTAAAGGAAAACTGGCAGGGAGCCTTGAGTAAGTCTCAAGAAGCTCTGGAGGCAGAGGGTCCGCAAGCAGAATTCAATTTTTTAATGGGATTTTCATATCACCATCTCGGAGAGACAGAAAATGCCGTAAGGTGTTTTAAAAAGTCTATTGAGCTTAAACCCTATCTAAGCGAATCATTGGAAAATCTGGCCAAGATATATATCGGCCAGGGGGAGTTTAAGAATGCCATCCTTCTCTTGCGAAAAGTCCTCAAAATGGGGGCCTTCGATCAAGAGACATATTCATTGCTGAGGCAGGCATTGCTGAGGCAGGCAACAGGAGCAGAACCAAAAAAGATTGAAAAGACCAGTACGAAACTGAGTAAGGATTTTATAGACGAGTTAGAGCTGGAGTACAAGTATGATTTTGTGGCGGATGTCAACGATGTTGTTTTTGGTATAAACTACTCGGCTCTGGATCTTATAAAAGCCGGAAGAATCAACGCAGCAGGAAACTTGATGCAAAACTTTTTGGAGATCCATGACCTTTCGCCTGAGCTTAATTACAACCTGGCAAAACTATACGAGACAAATAAAAGCCTGGGAAAAGCATTACAATATGCCTGGAGAGCCAAAGAACTTAAAGAGGATTACAAAGATGCCCATGACTTGGTCGCAAGCATTTTCTTCAAATTGGAGGATTTTGAAGAGTCTGTTAAATTCTATGAAAAAGTCATCGAATTCGATCCCAAAGATGCCATGAGTCATTTCAACCTGGGATGTGTCTGTTTTGCAATGAAAGACTATGAGAAAGCGGAGGGACATTGGAGAAAAGCAATCAAAAATGAACAAAAAATAAAACAGGCTGAAGAGAAAGATAAATCTTCGCAGGAAGAACTTAGTTTAGACATAACAGTTAAAGTATGGCCGATATCCTTCGAGGCCCATAAATCTTTAGGCCACCTCTATTTACGAAAAAATTTAAAAGAAAAAGCTCTGGATGAATTCATTAAAGCCATCGAACTTGAGCCACAGGAGCCGGGTCCTTACTTTGAAGTGGGGAAAATATATTTTGAGTTAAAAGATCAAAAAAAAGCGACCTTCTATTTTGACAAATATATCTATCTGGGTGGAAATGAGAAAAAAGTCAAAGAAATAATAAAATATTCAAGCAGTGGTGGTTTGTGCCTGCCACTGGAAGCTACTATGCTGAGTGGGGTGAGGCCGGCCTTTAGCAGAAATTTATAAGACAGGCAAAATCAGATTAGTGGAGGAATTCACGATAAAGGAAAAATGTACCTCACGGACACAGAAGAAGATACAGGACTTCATCCAGTGATGGATTTTGAACCTCTTCAGGACTATCCTCGGTTTAAGGAATTGATTAAACCAAATGGGTAATGTTAAATTCCTCAACCTCTGGAAAAACGCTGATCCAGGTATTGCTGAAGTTGAGGATGCGAAGAAGAGGCTGGATGGGTTGAAGAGTCAGTAAATTCTGTAATTTTTACCTACCCATTCTTTAAGAAACACATGCTTTTTTCACATTTTTTTGGATTAAATGCCGGCTGTTTCAGCAAAAGGGGGTAATTGATGGGAACCAAAAGATGTGAACTCTCTCCAGCCTGTATAAGAGAGCCGTGGGTATTATATCATTCTACTAAAATGCAATATAATTAATATTTTTCTGGCTTATCTTAACATTTCCTTCTAAGTATAAGTATTAAAATAAAAGAAGGTATGTTATAGGAGGATAAAATAAAAATATCAATTTTTATACACAAACAACAAAACACTTATTGCATTTAGAGATTTATTGCTATTGCTATTGATGATGTCAATCTTATTATCTTTAACATTAAAAACCAAAACAAGTTTGTCCAAAATCAAAAGGAAAATTTAAGGCAAAAGAGGGAAATATGATATTAAAATTAGGTTGGAAGTCATTACTATATTTAATCATTTTTTTAACCATATTTACAGAATGTTGGGGCAAATCTGAAAAATACAACTATATCAATTATAAAGAACTAAAAAGACCTAATAATAAAGTAAGGCTGCATTCAACTGTAGTAATTAAAAGTAATAATATTTATTATTCAAGTAGTTTCGCACTAATAAATAATTATTTATTATTAATCGATAAAAAAGCTGACAAAGTTATAAAGATTTTTGATTTAAAATCATATAAATTATTAAAATCCTTTGGTGACCGAGGACAAGGTCCAAGCGAATTTATTGGAGCATCAGATATAATTCCTGATCCAAAAGATAAAAATATATTCTGGATATTTGATATTACAGCAAGAAAACTAAAGAAGTATAATATAAATAAAGTCCTCAGTAATAAATTTGAACCTGAAAAAATCATTAAAATAAGTGGAGGAGATGGACCTTCTAGCCAACTAATAATTACACCAGATGACAAAATAATCGCAGTTGGGATTTTTTTTAAGGGTAGAATATCAATCTATAATATGAATGGGGATTTTATAAGAAGTGTTGGTAAAATTCCTGTTGTTTTAAAAAATGGAAGATTTAGTTCTCAACATTCACATGGTTTTAGTGGAAGATTTATTTTAAAAAATAATTTTAAAGAAATATTTATAGCAACTAGATATGGTGCTATAGTTGAAAACTATAACATAGAAAATGGAAAATTAATTTCAACTTTTCTTGGTCCTGATTCATTTTTTCCTGAATACGAGATAGTACCAGCTGGTGAATCCTATACAATGACTTATAATAAAAAAACCAGATTTGGATATCTTGACATTTGCTATAACAAAAAGCTAGATAGATTATTTTTGCTATATTCAGGAGAGTATCGATACAATAAAGACAATAACCGGCCTAATTTTAGCAATATCATTTATATTTTAGATAATAAAGGAACAATTGTAGAACAAATTGTATTAGATAAAAAAGTCGTAAGAATACGTATCTCTGATGATGGTTCTACTCTTTTTGGACTATCAGAAAATGAAATATTAAAATTTGAATATAATAAAGATTAAAAACTAGCATAGGGATATAATTCCAAGGATGATAAATATCCAGAATTCATTCAAAAAAGGGAGAGAGAAAAAGAATATCAGCAATTATTAAAAAATGACAGTTAAATTAAAAATTTGGAAATTTGTTTCAACCTCAAAAAACAGTATGCCCATTTGAATGATGAGAAAAAACAAAAAATGATTTCTTTAGTGTTTAGTGAGATTGAGCTTTTCAGAGACAGCAGAGAAATCATACAAAGAAAGCTATCATTTGAGTTTTGGGCGGCATTCCGGTATCCTTAGGACCAGAGGTAACAAGAAAAATGGATGTCCAGTCAGAGGTTGGGCCCGTCTGTGATATCATACTGGCTGCAAAAAATGTCTGTTTGCTTACGGGAGCTGGGATTTCTGCGGAATCAGGTATCCCGACATTCCGCGGAGAAGAAGGCTTGTGGAAAACATACAGAGCCGAACAGCTCGCGACATTCCAGGCATTTATCCAAGATCCCAAATTGGTCTGGGAATGGTATGACTGGAGAAGAGGAATAATCGCTTCCAAAGAACCCAATGCAGGTCACAAGGTGCTTGCTGAGTGGGAAGAGCTTTTTCCTCATTTTACATTAATCACACAAAACATCGACGGACTCCACCAACGGGCAGGCTCTAAAAATGTCATAGAGCTCCATGGAAACATATGGAAACATAGGTGCATAGATGAAACCACCATCACCGAAAATCATGATGTGCCGCTCAAAGAAATCCCTCCGCGTTGCGACAAATGCGGCGCCCTCCTGAGACCTCATGTGGTCTGGTTCGGGGAATCTCTCGACGGTTCCATCCTTCATAAATCGTTCCAGCTAAGTTCAGGCTGTGATGTGATGTTTTCGATAGGGACCTCGGCGGTGGTTCAACCCGCAGCTTCCCTTCCTCTGAGTGCAGCAGAAGCAGGGGCAAAAGTCATCGAGATAAATCCTGATCCAACGCCTCTTACGGGTTCTGCCGACTTTTCCTTCCGGGCAAAATCTGGGGAGTTTTTGCCCATTTTGGACAAAGAACTCAAAAGGCAGACGAAACAGAAAAAGGGATAACACGCATGAAATATGTCTATTTCGACGCTTCCTCCGGTGCGAGTGGAGATATGATCCTGGGCGCACTTATGGATCTCGGGATAGCGCCCTCGGCTTTTCAAAAGAAAATGGCTGAACTGAAACTGCCTGCGGAAATCACGATCAAGGAAGTCAAAAGGGCTTCCCTTCGGGGACTCAAAGTCGATGTTAGGGTAAAATCAAAAAAGAACGTCACAAGAAAATGGTCTGACATCCAAAATATTCTTAAAAAAAGCCCTCTCTTGCCTGTCAGTAAAAACCGGGCAAGCAGCATTTTCCACAGGTTATTCGAAGCGGAAGCCCATGTCCATGGCCGGAAATTCGGCGAGACCCATCTCCATGAAGCCGGAGCCGATGATGCGCTCATCGATATCGCCGGCAGTTGCTGGCTGATCGAGGAGCTGGGCATCCGGAAGTTTTATGCCTCACCTTTAAATCTTGGACGAGGATGGGTGAAGACATCCCACGGCATTCTTCACGTTCCTCCTCCCGCGGTCGGTGAGCTTCTCAAAAACATCCCGGTTTACTCGGCACACATGGAGAATGAGCTCGTCACCCCAACCGGAGCGGCCATCCTCTCCACTCTGGTGACAAAATTTCTTCCTTTCCCCGAGCTTTGTTATCAGAAAATCGGATATGGAGCCGGAACAAAGGACTTCCCGGATTTTCCGAATATCCTGCGCATTTTTTATGGGGAAACGGAAGATATCAACACGGATAACAAAATACACATGATCGAGACCAACATCGATGATGAAAATCCTCAAGTTCTGGGCCATTTTCTGGATTTAGCCTTAAAATTGGGAGCTTTAGATGTGTTTTTCACCCCAGTTTTCACGAAAAAAAACAGGCCCGCAACAAAATTGGCTATCTTGGCGGAGCTTGGTAAAATAGATACTCTCATTCGGGCCCTATTTCTAGAAACAAGCACCATAGGAGTCAGATATTATCCTGTGCACCGGAGAGTATTGGAGAGAAAAATGCGGAAAGTCCAAGTCCTCGGAACAGAAATTCCGGTAAAAGTGGCCCAGCTCGGAGAAAATGAGATAAATATTCAGCCTGAATTTTCCGCTTGTCAGAAGGCTGCCAAAAAAGCCAACCGACCATTACGAGAAATCATGCAACTTGCTTTGAAAGAATACGAAAAAGCAAACAAACAAAAAAGGAGTTCCATACAATCCCATGTCGGAAAAGCCCAAAGAAAAAAAGATTGATCTAAAAAAGATCGAACGCGGCGTAAAGTCCATCCTGGAAGGAATAGGAGAAGACCCCCTGCGTCCCGGCCTAAAACAAACACCCATCCGTGTAGCTGCGATGTTTTCAGAGATTTTGGGAGGAATCAGAGAGGATCCCGCCGTGCATCTCCGGGTCACTCTGGGAGACAAGCATGATGAGATGGTCTTGATTAAAAATATTCCCCTCTACTCTATGTGCGAGCATCATCTGCTTCCTTTTGCAGGAGTGGCACACGTGGCCTACATTCCCAAAGAAGGGAGGATCGTGGGCCTGAGCAAAATCGCCCGAGTTGTGGACGTTCTCTCGCGGCGGCTACAAGTCCAAGAACGTCTCACAAAGCAGATCGCTGACCTGATTGATGTCCATCTCAAACCCCTCGGAGTGATGGTCGTCATTGAAGCTGAACACATGTGCATGTCCATGAGGGGAGCCAAAAAGCCCAAATCTTTAACCGTCACATCGGCCGTCAGAGGATCGTTTAGAACCAGCAACGCAACCCGTTCAGAAGCCATCGCCCTGATCAGAGGAGGATTGTCCGGTGGAAGAGAACTCTAAAACATCCTTTTATATCACGACTCCCATCTATTATGTGAATGACGTCCCTCATATCGGGAACGCATACACAACTATCATTGCGGATGCGATCAGCCGGTTCAAAAAACTGGCCGGATATGATGTCTTTTTCCTCACAGGGACCGACGAGCATGGCCAGAAAGTCGAAAAAGCCGCCGCAGAAAAGAGTATGACACCCATCCAATTGGCCGACAAGGTCGTGGTAAGGTTTAAAAAGCTTTGGGATGCCTTGGATATTGCGTTTGACTCCTTTATCCGCACCACTCAACCTTCCCATGAACAGGGTGTCCAAAAAATCTTTCAAAAACTGCAGGATAAGGGAGATATCTACAAAGGAATATATGAAGGATGGTACTGTGTATCCGACGAGACCTTCCTCTCGGAAGACGTGCCTTTGGAGGATGGCGGACACAAAATATGTCCCGATTGCGGGAAAAAAGCTAATATCGTTTCTGAAGAATGCTACTTTTTCAAACTTTCAGCCTACGAGAAACCGCTGATCGATTTTTATCAGAAAAATCCGACTTTTGTCCGGCCACAGAGCCGGATGAACGAAGTGGTCAGTTTTGTCCGCCAGGGATTGAAGGATTTGAGCATAACCCGGACAACGGTCAAATGGGGCATCTCCCTTCCTGACGATTCCTCCCATACGATCTATGTCTGGTTTGATGCTCTCCACAACTATCTAACCGGCATAGGATATGATTGGGACTCACAACACTTTGATAGGTATTGGCCGGCAACCGTTCATCTTATCGGAAAAGATATCCTCCGACATCATGCTGTTTTCTGGCCTGCTTTTCTTATAGCCGCCGGATTCCCCCTCCCAAAGACTGTCTATGCCCATGGATGGTGGCTTAAAGACGAGACCAAAATGTCGAAATCAAGAGGCAATATCCTTGATCCATGGATCATTCTGAATGCCTTCGGGTCAGATCCATTGCGCTATTTCTTGCTGCGAGAAATCCCGATCGGTCTTGACGGCAATTTTTCTCACGAGGGTTTCATCCACCGGGTGAATTCTGATCTGGCCAATGACTTGGGGAATCTTGCCCAACGCCTTCTGACAATGATTCATAACTATTTCGGCGGACAAATCAATTCCCTGGGTGAGGAAACAGACACAGATATAAACCTTCGCCTTGAATTTGATGCCATAAAAGAAAAGGTGAGCCATCACTTCGAAGATTACGCTATCAACAAAGCCTTGGAGGAGATTTGGGTTTTCATCAATTCTGTGAACAAATACCTCGCAGTCAACGAGCCCTGGAAACTGGCGAAAGATGATTCCCAAAGAGCAAGACTGGGGCGCACCTTGTATCAAGCCACATGTGCATTGCGAGGAATCAGCTATCTTGTGTATCCGGTCCTCCCTGAATCATCCAAAAAATTGTGGCAATTACTCGGGGAAAAGAAACCTCTTGAGGAAGAATCCTACTCCGAATTAGCATTTTTCAACCTCAAACCGGATCAAAAAACCCAAAAATCCGAGCCGTTATTCCCAAGAGTCGATCTCAAAGATTTCTTACAAGAGGAGGAAAGCCAAAAGGTTTCCCCTCTCAAGGAGGAAAGCATGGACATCATCACGTTTGATGAATTTAAAAGAATGGATCTGAGAGTCGGGGAAATCATAGAAGCCGAACGCGTTGAGGGAACAGATAAGCTCGTGAAGATGCAGGTCAACATCGGAACAGAAACGAGACAGATGATCGGCGGCATCGCTGATATGTATGCACCTGAGGAACTGGTGGGGAAAAAAGTTATCGTGATCGTTAACTTGAAGCCTGCGGTTATCCGAGGAATCGAATCCCAAGGCATGCTTCTGGCCGCCGAAGTGGGTGGAAAGGCCATCATTCCTGTTTTCACAGAAGATGTCCCAGCGGGCGCAAAAGTCCGCTAAAGCATGAGACGAAGAACCTTTTTTCACTCTTGTTTTGGGGCTGTTGCTGGATTAAAAGCAGAATTTCTCTCCGGCAAACCCAAATCCCATCCTGGACACATTTCGGAGAAGCCTAAACAGGCAAAAAGCGTCTTAGTCAAAGTTATCGGAACCGCTCAGGATGGAGGCATTCCCCATATCGGATGTTTTTGTTCAAACTGCCAACGTGCCTGGAAAAAACCTCAGTTCTCCCGTTTCATCTCATCCCTTGCGCTGTTCGACCTCACCGAAACCAAAACCATTCTTGTCGATGCCACTCCTGACATACGAGCCCAAACTATGATGATTCGAGAGCGTATGAACCCAAAAAAGACGACAAATAGATATTGGCCTGATGGGATTCTTTTGACTCATGCACATATCGGTCACTACACAGGATTGATGTTTTATGGGTATGAAGGCCTATCGACAGACAAACTTCCCGTTTATTGTTCCAAACGGATGAATGATTTTCTAACCCAAAACGGTCCCTGGAGTCAACTTGTGAGCCAAAAGAACATCGTCGCTAGAACAATCAGCCCGGGACAGAGATTCTCGGTCACATCCCAAATTTCCATCATGGCCCTTCAAGTTCCTCATCGAGACGAATACAGCGATACTCTTGGGTTCCAGATCAAAGGTCCGAACAGATCACTCCTTTACATACCCGATATTCACAACTGGAAGATTTGGGATCGCTCGGTCGTCGAAGAGGTCCAAAAGGTCGACATTGCTTTGCTCGATGGAACGTTCTTTTCTCCAAAGGAATTGCCTTCACGCGATCTGAACTCCATAGGACATCCGTTTATCTTAGATTCCATGAAAATCTTATCGGAAATTGCACAGAGTGGAAAAATCCAGATCTTCTTCACACACTTGAACCATTCCAATCTAGCCCTCGATCCTGACGGTGACGCTAGAAAAATCATCGAAAAAAACACATTTGCTTTAGCAGAAGACAGGATGGAATTCTCTTTATGAAGAGGAATCCGATAAGGATGGCAAATGTTTATTCAGCCGGGTTGTAGGAATCGCGCCCTCACGGACCAAGCGAGGCTCCTTCCCGGATAAATCCACAACCGTTGATGGCAAAAGACCTTTGGTCTCTCCTCCATCCACGAAAAGATCGACTGCCCCTTCGAATAATTCCCTCGCTTTTTCAGGATCAGAGATTGGCATTTCTCCTGAGATATTGGCGCTCGTGGCCGTAATCGGAAAACGGGCCTGGCGCACCAAAGTTCTCACCCATTGATGTTCTGTCAGACGCACGCCGACAGTCCCGTCTTCTCCGAGTAATTCAATCGGGACTGCAGGAGAAGCCTTGAAAATAATGGTTAAAGGTCCCGGCCAGAACTCTGAAATCAGCTGCTGAAATGACAAAGGATCTCCGGAAATGATCTGGCGAAGCATCGAGAAGTCAGAAATCACAACAGAGAGAGGTTTCAGAGGCTCCCGTTTTTTCAAACGATACACCTTTTTGATGGCTTCTGCAGAAAACCCATTTGCACCCAGTCCGTAGAATGTCTCTGTGGGATAAACAATAACACCATCTCTCTGTAAAACCCCAGCAATCTCCTCGATCTTGTCGATCGCGATGATATCAGGAGAGATTTTTATAACTCTTGTTTTCATGTCGTGTGCTGATTATATATTAAAAAACCTAGCAAGGACTTGTAAAGGACTAGAAGCATCTCTATTTCCGTGATAAATGGGGCTTTTGGGGATGATTGAAGCGACCATTGAAGATTTAGCCATTCCGACCCGTTCCTCGAGGAAATCTGACGCAGTCAGACGGCGAGGATGTATTGAGCACGAGTTTGCTAAAGGATTAGAGATGCGGGCAAGCACGGGAACAGAGGCTGGAGTAGAAGAGATTGGGAGTTAACGAGCGGAGTTCCACAGCCGCCGAGAAGAGCGGTGAGGAATGGCGTATAAAATCTTCACGGGAGCAAAAACATTCCTAAAAGCCCATATAAAGCCTTTTGGTATCACGGAAATAGAGATGCTAAAGTACTTGACTCCTTGGGAATTCTATTCTATAAACAAGAATTAGTAAATATTTATGATATTAAGTGGACAATTGACCTTTTTTAGAAACACTAAGACCATAGATTTCCTCTGAAACAGGATAAGCAATTATTGGCATAGATTTTGCATATAACAAAAATTGAGGTGAGAAAAATGAAAAAAACACTGATTCTACTGACAGCATTGATTCTGATAATACCGGGCTTTGTCTTTTCCGATCTTGTGACATTTAAGGTTGGCTATTTTATGCCTCGTGGTGCAAGTTATGACATTAGCAACGCCAGACCAGATGATCTGTGGTGGATCGAATTCGACCAGATGACTTTCAAACCCAGCAGTTATCAGACTACAAACTTTGGATTCAGCTACGAGTATTTTTTTTCCAACCATCTAAGTTTTGTTCTAAATATCGACAGTTATTCCAAAAACAAGTTGGGACAATACATAGATTATGTGGGTTACTCATTTGATGATGGAGATTTCGCTTTTCCGGTTGATTTCGAGGGGGATTTTTTCCCAAGCCATACTTTCAGTGTATCGATCACTCCCTTCCAACTTTCCATAAAGATCGCCCCCTTGGGAAGACGCATGAAAATTATCCCCTACATCGGAGGAGGTGTGGGAGTCTATCTCTGGACTGTCAGGTTATTTGGGGATTTTATAGATTTCAGTGACGATAGTTTTTACTATGAAGATGAGGATATCATTGTTGATCCTATTTATCCCATTTACAGTGTCGATTCTAGAGAGGAAAACAAACTCAGAGTGGGCTTTCAGGGGTTTGCGGGCATCATGGTTCCTCTGGCAAACCGGATAAGCCTCGAAGCAGAATTTAAGTACAACCATGCTATGGCTGATTTCACCGAAGCTTTTCTAGGATTTGAGCCGTTTGACCTCAGCGGCTATCAGATCTCCATCGGTATGAACTACTGGTTTTAATAAGAGTTATAAGAAACGATATCTTCTATGCTTTTACGTCCCCTGGGCACAGGATTTTCGGCCGGGTAGCCCAGGGGGGTTAAAGCCAAAACTTTTACTCCCTCTGGAACGTTCAATATGGATTTGACATCCTTTTCTTCAAAAGCGCCTATCCAACATGTGCCAAGCCCATCTTCCTGGGCCTGCAGAACCAAATGCTCGAAAGCGATGGCAACATCGACAGCCCATGATTTCATGTAGTTGCCCATCCGAGAATAACACCTGTCAGGATATCCGCATGCCACTACAACAACCGGGGCTTCAGCGATAAAAGTTTGCCTTAAGGCGGCTTCGGCAAGACGTTGTTTTAAAGATTTATCATGAACAAGGATAAATTTCCATGGCTGGAGATTTTTTCCGGAAGGAGAAAACCGCGCAGCCTCCAACACACGATGAAGAACATCTTCTGCAATTGGATCAGCCTTGTATCTGCGCACGCTTCTCCTCTCTTTGATGACTTTCAAGATGCTCATTTCTCCTCCTGTTTGTCTTGATATTTCTGAACAAGCGAAAGATATTTCTGTTCTTCCTGAAGCTTATTTCTTTTCCGGAAACCCTTGATTAATAAGCGGCATTTTTTCACAACTTCGCGCCTGACCAGACATTCCTGCTCTGGGGTCAGATCCAACTTCAACGCCTTTTCCAAAGCATAAACGCGAAACCTATCCATCCCCCAGTACTGTCTGGAAAGCTGATCTGCATGCCCTCCCCGTTTGACAATCAAAGGCAAATCGATCAAATGGATCGGAACCTTATGCGCCAACCGGATACCCAGATCATAGTCCTCACAGGCGGGCATGCTCTCATCAAAAGAGCCGACGACCTCGAAAACTTCCCTTCTGAAGAGAGCGGATGAAAGACTCAATAGACATAAAGGCAAAACTTTTTCGAAGATCCATCCCGAATATTTCTTGTGCCTCTTTCTTGGATTGACAAACACACCATTGCGTTTCCAAACTTCTTCGGTATAACAGATCATGGCCTTCGGGTATGCCTCCATGTAACTCATCTGGGATCTCATCTTATTGGCCATCCACAGATCATCAGAATCTAAAAACGCGATATAATTTCCGGACGAAAGACGGAGCCCTTTATTTCTGGCCGCACTGACTCCCTGGTGCGGCTGGAAGCAATATCTCACCTTCCCACCATAGGATCGGACGACTTTTTTTGTCTCATCTGTCGAGCCGTCATCGATCACCCAAAATTCAAAACAAGGATCTGCCGGACAATTCCTAAAATAATCCTGTTCGAGTACGGATTGGATAGCTTCCGATAAATAGGATGCCCGGTTATAGGTCGGAATGATAACACTAATCATTGACTGCGACAGGAAAATTTCCTGATATTGTTGTAATAGAAAGTAGAGGCATTTTTTTCAAATAATCCAGGAAAATTATGGGATTCGCTTTATGGTAAGCAACTCCTGCTCATCGAACGGAATAGTCAATCGTCCCCACACAGTCTGCACCTCTACAACACCAGAAAAGCGGCTCTGCGTTGAGGATTTATCGAGAACATTATAAACTTCTTTCCCCACATCAAAAAAATCCAACAGCAACGGCAAGGAAAAAAGCTTTTCTCCTTGCTTGTCGATGTTTTTATCCCCAGCGATGGTTCCCTTTTCAATTTCATAACCTGCCAAGGTCAAGGTGTAACTCATTCGGTCCACCATCAGTTCGAACCTGTTTTTATTCTGAAACTTCACCGCAAATTCTATATCCGCGCCTCCGATGGTTAGGGTATTCACTTGAAGCCGGACAAGCTGGAGCTCTGGTTTCCAAAATATCGGAAAATCTCCTGTAAAAGCCAGAGCAAGCTTTCCCCTTTCTCTTCGTCCATCCGAAAACCTCGCCCAGCCAATTAGATTACATGTGGCATGAAGCTCATTTTCCATCTCTGGAATAGTCCGGAAAAGATTCTCATACGTGATCTTTACGGGAAACGCCACAAGGATTTCGCCTCGCGCTTCAATCCTGATGCCTTCTTCCAATCCTGTCTGAAGCTGAAGATAATCCGTCTGATTGACGATAAAGCGATACTCATAACCTGAGAGAAAATAGTCCTTCGAAGAAGAATTTGCGATGTTCACATAAAAGGCGAGAGTTAGGCCATCCAGGCTGAAGTTCCGAATCCTTTTTTCCCCCACTGTAATTTTCAGGTCTTTTGTCAGAGAAGCGGGTAAGGAAAAATGAACAGAAGCCATGAGAAGGACAACCAGAAAGATCGCTTTCTTTTTCATTCTTTGACTCCACAAAACACCGATGCTCTAGCATACAATATTGCGGCTAAGAGCTCAAGAGGGATCAGACTTTCATAAGTTATCCAATTCCTGTAAAATGAATAAAATCCCGAATGATAAACATGGCAATAATGGAAATGAAGAAGGACTGCTCCTATGGACTTTAGAGAAAATAGATTATTCATCGAGCTTTTCGGCCGGGATGTCTATGCTGTTGGCGGCTATGTGCGGGATCAGATACGGGGAGATCCATCGGAAGATGTCGACATTCTGATCACACACCATACGGTTGACGAGATCATCGAAAAATTGGAACCCCATGGTAAAGTTGACGTTGTCGGGAAAAGCTTCGGGGTTATCAAATTAACTATCGAAGGGAAGACTTACGACATTGCGTTACCAAGAAAGGACAGGCCTAAACGGGCAAAAATTCGCAAACATAAGGATTTCATCATCTCTGCTGACCCGAATATGCCTCTCGAAAAAGACCTGGAGCGAAGGGATTTTCGGTGCAACAGCATTGCTGTCCGGCTTGCTGATGGAAAAATCTTCGATCCCTTCAAAGGGCAAAATGACATCGCGGATAAGGTCATAAAGCTGACAAATTCCCAGGCGTTTCCTGATGATCCTCTCCGCGTTCTTCGGGCTGCCCGTTTCGCATCGGTTCTCGATTTTTCTTTGGATCCCAAGATCTATGAGGTAGCAAAAGATATCGATCTCAGTGGAATAAGCGAGGAGAGGACTAAGGAAGAGCTGTTTAAAATAATGCTCTTTTCCCCTCAACCTTCGTCTGGTTTTGACGAATTATTTAAGTTAGGTGCCCTGCACCAGCTTTTTCCTGAACTCTACAGGCTCACGCTCTGTATCCAGGATTCTGTTTTCCATCCCGAAAAAGATGTCTTCGGCCACCACACTGTCTGGGCCCACACCCTAATCACAATTGACCAGGCGAAAAGATTGACGGAACAATTTCATCTGGACAAACAAAAATCTCTCACCCTGCTTCTGGCCGCACTTTTCCATGATGTGGGCAAGCCCGATACAACTCAGTGGAAATTTAAGCGGGGAAGAATGGTGATCACCAGCAACGGTCATGACATTGCCAGTGCAAAGATTGCCAAAAGAATTCTTGGCCGGTTGAAAATTTTTTCTTGGAACAATTGCAACCTGAGAAGGATGATTCCTTCTTTGATCAAATGTCACCATCGAACATCAGAGCTGTGGCAGAATCGAGAGGTTGTAACCAAAAAAGCTTTTAATCGTCTAGCTGCCGATGTAGACGGAGAGATTGAGCTTCTTGTCTATCTGGATGCAGCCGATCGAGCAGGGAGAAAAAAGAAAGCCGTTCAGAATCTGGACCGAGAAGGCCGGTGGTTGCTTAAAAAATTCGAAGAATGGAATGTTTCCAAAGAAACCATTCAACCGCTTATCATGGGGAGAGACTTGATCAAAATGGGTGTTTCCCCTGGCCCTCTGATGGGAAAGCACCTTAAGAAGCTGTATCATATGCAGCTGGATAATGAATTCGAAACCAAAGAAAAAGGATTAATCTTAGCTAAAAAAATGGTAAAGAAAGGACATCCATGAAAATTCTCATCGCCGGAGGAGCGGGATACATCGGTTGCCACACCGTCCAGGAGTTGATCCAACAGGGATTTGAAGTTGTCATTCTCGACAATTTTTCTACAGGAAAGAGAAAGCTGGTTCCTGGCGGAAAAGTGATCGAGGGAGACCTGCGGGATGTATCAGACCTTGAAAGGATCTTTCGTCTGCACGATTTTCATGGAGTACTCCATTTTGCTTCCCTTATTCAAGTCGGTGAATCCTACATCGATCCTCAGAAATATTACAGGCATAACCTGATCACCAGTTTGAATCTTCTCCACGCTATGCTCCAGGCGAACGTAAAGCTTTTCATCTTTTCCTCAAGTGCGGCGGTTTACGGAATCCCAGAACAGATCCCTATCCCTGAATCCCATCCGTTGAATCCCTCAAATCCTTATGGTCTGACTAAGTTATTCGTCGAAAAAATCCTATTGGATTACGAGCGGGCATACGGGTTGAAGTTTATATCGCTGCGGTATTTTAACGCGGCAGGAGCAGATCCTGAAGGCCGAATGGGAGAGATGCATGAACCGGAAACACATCTTATCCCCAATATCCTGTTGTTTCTCCTGGGAAAAAAGAAGGATTTCAGCCTGTATGGAAAAGACTATTCCACAAAGGATGGAACGGCCATCCGCGACTACATCCATGTTACAGATTTGGCAAAAGCCCATGTGCTGGCTCTAAAAAAACTCCCCGCACTTAAAAACAGTGAGTTTATCAACCTGGGGGCCAATAAGGGGTATTCCGTCATGGAAGTGATCAAAAAAGTGGAAACTGTAACCGGTCAAAAGGTGTCCTTTTCCGTGAAACCTAAAAGAAAAGGGGATGTGGATGTGCTTTTGGCTTCAAGGGAAAAGGCTAAACAACTGCTCCAGTGGGGTTTGAAACATTCAGACCTGGACACGATCATCGAAACAGCCTGGAATTGGCATCAAAAAATATCCAAACACGAATAACCTCCTTCACGAGAAAAATCCCGCACAATTTCTGTGGAAATTCTCCGACTAAATTATGTTTCCTGGTTTTTATCGCACAAAGTGGCAAGCTTGGACTGCCTGAAAGGTAAAAATGCCGATTTCTGTTTGTAACGAAAAAGGGTATCCGGCAGTTTTTATTCATGATTCTTGGTCTGGATCATTTACGAGCCGAAATTGCTGCAGCGGCAAGGACATGGCTCATGCAGCTGTAGTAAACTACCGCAAATGGGCCACAACGAAGCCGATGTGGTGAGATCGGCTCGCCCGTAGGGTAAAAACTGCTGATGAATATTTTTAATAAATATGAAAATTGTTGCTTTTTGTATGGAAAACAATATCAGCAGTTTTTATAAATGATTCAGAGGAAGTGATTTGACTCGGTGTGTCTATAAATGATATAAATTAAACCTTTTAGGAATAAAAAAGTGAAAAAAAAGAAAAATTATCTCGGTGTAGCGATCGCGATTTTTCTGATGATCTTACTGTGGAGTTGTTCCGGCCATCGCAAACCTCCGGTAGAAACTCCGAATATTCCTGTGCAAAAACCTGCAGCAGAACAGACAACTCAGGAGATAAAACCACCAGAAGAAGTCCCAGCTGTCGAGGAAGAAATAAAAGGAGAACCACTGGAGGAACAGGATGTGGAAGAGCTCCCTTTAGAGGAAGAATCCTATCCCGAAGAACAGGTTGAACCTTCACAACTTCTCGAAGAAGCCTTTGATGCCTACCAAGATGCCCGACTGGCTTGGGATAGAGGGGATCTAGAAACAGCACTTGTCGCTCTTGACGAAGCTTACAGCATTCTCCTCAAACTCGACCTCCCGTTGGATTCTCCTTTGATTCAAGAAAAAAACGACCTGCGTCTTTTGATCGCCAGAAGAATTCAAGAAATTCATGCATCGCGCTTCATTGTTCTAAGCGGGAACAACGGTACAATCCCCCTCACAGAGAACCAACACGTTCAAAAAGAAATCAAGAGTTTCCAGACTGTAGAGAGAAAAGAATTCGAACAAGCCTTTAATCGTTCTGGCCGGTACGTCGATATGATCCAGGGAAAAATGCAGAAAGCAGGACTCCCCGAGGAACTCGCCTGGATGCCGATGATCGAAAGCTGGTTCAAAGTCACAGCCTACTCCCGCGCTCGGGCTTTGGGTTTATGGCAATTCATCTCTTCGACCGGAGTTCGATTCGGCCTGAAAAGAGACCGCTGGATCGATGAGCGGATGGATTTCGAGAAAGCGACTGATGCTGCCATAAAATACCTGGACGAACTCCACGCTATGTTTGGAGATTGGACGACAGCACTGGCAGCCTATAATTGCGGAGAATTCAGGGTCCAAAGAGTCATCCGGTCTCAAAGACTGGAATACATGGACAACTTTTGGGACCTCTATCTGATGCTTCCTCGCGAAACATCCCGCTTTGTCCCACGATTTATTGCAACACTCCTCATCGTCCAGAACCCGAAAAAATACGGTTTTAGCCTTCCTCAACCAGAACCTCTACTAAGCTACGATACAGTCCGCATAAATCGTCCTGTCAAACTCACATCACTTTCCAGTTCTCTCGGACTCGATGCAGAGGCTTTGATCTTGCTCAATCCCGAATTAAGGAACAAATCCACTCCAAATAGTGAGTACCAGCTCCGAGTTCCTGAAGGTTATGGAGACAAAGTGCTGGCTTCTTTAGAATCCATAGCCCGGTATGTTCCTCCCGAAGCCACATATAGGAATCATTATGTACGCAGGGGGGAGACTGTTTCTGTTATTGCCCGACGCTACGGAACCTCTGTCTCTGCCATCGCTCGCGCGAATCGTCTCGGACGGAAGTATCTCATTCGAGTCGGGCAAAGGCTCAGGATACCTGGACGAGGCAGCAGTTTCACATCTTATCAACCTCGCTCTCTCACTAAAGAAGGCGAAAGACTGGTTTATAGTGTGAAAAAAGGGGACAGCCTATATATAATCGCTAAATCTTTCAACACGACCGTCCAAGAGATAAAAAATCAGAACAATCTTCAGAGTAACATGCTTCGTGTGGGACAAAAACTGATCATCCAATCGGGAACGCCAGCAGGAGCGGTTCCTTACACTGTCAAATCAGGGGATACACCTTACAAGATTGCTAAAAGATACGGCATGAATCTGAACTACTTACTTGCTTTAAACGGGCTCAGCACACGATCGAAAATTTACCCGGGACAACAGCTCTGGGTGACCAATGATAACGATAAGTAGGATTTTATCGTTTTGACTTTGCAATTTCCTTAGCTTTTTTTGCCGCCGTCTTTTTCTTTTCTTTTTTCTTGAACTCTGTGCCGACAAGCTCGAGAAGGGCCATTTCGGCTCCATCGCCTGCTCGAGGACCGATTTTGATTATCCGAGTGTATCCCCCCGGCCTTTCGCTGAACCGCGGACCAATATCGCTAAAGAGTTTTTTCGTGACTTCTCTTTTGTAGATAAATCTGAGAGCGAGCCGACGGGAGTGGAGGGAATCTTTTTTAGCCAGAGTGATCATTTTTTCAGCAATAGGTCTAGTGGCCTTGGCTTTAGCCAGGGTTGTTCTGATTCTTTCTTTTTCCAGAAAGGACGTGACCAAACTTCGCAATAGCGCCTTCCTTTGAGCAGAATCTCTACTGAGTTTTTTTCCTTTGACTCGGTGCCTCATTCTTCAACCTCTTCCTCTTTTTCCTGCTTTTCTCCTTCAATCAGCTCTAAAAGAGTTGGATGGAGGTCCAAGCTTAGGCCTAAGCCCAATTCTTGCAGGGTTTCCTTGATTTCTGTTAAAGATTTACGGCCAAAGTTTTTCGTTTTCAGAAGACCCTCTTCCGTTTTCTGAACAAGCTCGTAGATTTTCTCTATTCCAGCAGACCTGAGACAGTTGTTTGACCTGACGGAGAGTTCCAGATGATCGATGGATTTTGAAAGCATATCTTTTTGAGAAAAATACGGGGTTTCCATTCGTTCTGGGAGCTGTTCTCTTACTAGGGGTTCATCAACGATATTGAGAAAGATGACCAGATGGTCTCTGAAAATTTTTGCTGCTTGGCTCAAAGCATCTTGAGGGGAGATCGCCCCTGTGGTCCAGATTTCGAGAGTAAGGTTTTCGTAATCGACTCGCTTTCCCACCCTTGCCGGACCCACCTTGTAATTAACCTTCAGGACTGGTGAATGAGAAGAATCCACCGGGATAAAATCCACACTCAATTCTTCATCGAAATTTCGATCTGCAGGGATGTATCCTCTGTTGTTCTGAACGATTATTTCCATGTCCAATTTCCCGTCTTTGTCCAGGGATGCGATATGGACGTCTTTGTCGAGAATTTCTATATCCGTATCGCCAGTGATATCGGCTGCCGTAGCCTCACTAGGGCCTATTTTCTTTAAAGTAAGCGTTATGGGCTCCTCCCCCCTTTCCATCTTCAGCGGGATGCTTTTGATGTTGAGGACGATATCGGTCACATCTTCAACAACTCCGGGAAGGGTAGAGAATTCATGAAGAACGCCTTGAATTCGGACATTGGTGATGGCGGCACCAGTTATGGAGGAAAGAAGAATTCGACGGAGCGCGTTTCCAATGGTAATTCCATAACCTCGCTCAAAAGGCTGGGCGGAAAATTTGCCATAAGTTTCTGTCCGTGTTTCATAATCGCATTCCAAGTATTTCGGTCTCTGAAAGCCTGTTTCTATCATGCTTCCTCCTTTTTATTTCGATCCTTGCTAACTTTCGGAAAAGGTCTACTTTGAATAGAGCTCGACAACCAGATGCTCTTCTACAGGAATCGGGATTTCTTCCCGTTCTGGAAATGCCAGGACTTTCACTTCCATGCTGCCTCTATCGACTTCGATCCAACCTGGCACAGTTTTTCCTTTGTGGAAATCGACGATCGCCTTCAACTCTTCATGCTTTTTTGATTTATCCCGAAAGGAGAGAACATCTCCCATATTCACCAATTGAGAGGGAACATTGACTTTTTTATCGTTAATCCGGTAATGGCCATGAGTGATGAGCTGACGAGCATGGGCCCTCGAATGGGCAAACCCAGAAAGGAAAACAACATTATCAAGTCTTCTCTCCAGCATCTGCAAAAGGTTTTCCCCTGTGATGCCTTTTTTCCTTTCCGCTCTCTGGAAGTACAGGCGAAACTGCCTTTCCGACATGCTGTAGTAACGTTTGAGCTTTTGTTTTTCCCTGAGCTGAATGCCGTAACCCAATATTCTTCTTCTGGCTCTTCCATGTTCACCCGGAGGATATGGCCTCCGTTCGATTGGACATTTTTCAGTCAAACACTTGTTCCCCTTCAAAAAAAGTTTTTCCCGCTCTGCCCGGCATTGGCGACAAACTGGTTCTCTATATCTTGACATCCTCTTCTCCTTGCTTTTCCATAGCTATACTCTTCTTCTCTTTCTTACCCGGCAGCCGTTGTGGGGAATCGGGGTAACGTCTCTGATGGATTTTATCTCCATGCCATCTGCCTGTAGGGCTCTTATGGCGGATTCCCGTCCTGCACCGGGGCCTTTGACCCTGACATCGATATACCGCACTCCAAATTGCCTGGCCTTTAATGAAGCCTCTTTGGCGGCCAATTGCGCTGCAAAAGGAGTTCCCTTTCGCGCCCCTTTAAAACCTACCGTGCCTGAACTGGCCCAGCAAAGGGAATTGCCTTGTTGATCGGTTATGGTGATGATCGTGTTATTAAATGTTGATCGAATATAAGCTATGCCAAATCCGATTTCCTTTTTAACTTTCTTTTTTTTGGTTTTTTTTCTCGGTCTTGCCATTTCAAACCCCTCCTACTTCTTCTTTATCGTATGTCCGCGAGGCCCTTTGCGTGTGCGTGCATTGGTTTTTGTCCTTTGTCCTCTAACCGGAAGTCTCCGCCTGTGCCTCAATCCCTTGTATGAACCAATATCCATCAACCTTTTGATGTTAAGAGTAAGTTCTTTTCTCAGGTCTCCTTCGATTTTTTCTTGAGTCTCGATGATTTTTCGTATCTTGTTGACTTCATCCTCACTCAGAGCTTTAACTTTTTTATCTTTGTCTATCTTAGCCGCCTCGAGTATTTTATTGGCTTTCGAGCGACCTATCCCATAAATATAGGTCAAACCGATTTCAACCCTTTTGTCTGGAGGGAGTGTGATTCCAGCTATTCTTGCCATTTTTACCTCATTTATCCTTGTTTTTGTTTATGCTTAGGATTTGTGCATATGACTCGAAGAATTCCTTTTCTTTTAATAATTCTGCAATTTCTGCACATTTTTTTTACAGATGCCCTGACTTTCATCGTTCTCTTCCTCTATTTATATCGATAGGTTATCCTTCCCTTTGTCAAATCGTAGGGAGAAAGTTCGAGAAGAACCTTATCTCCGGGCAGGATGCGGATAAAATATTTGCGCATTCTGCCAGAAATGTGGGCAAGGATGACGTGTTTATTGGCCAGTTCCACACGGAACATCGCATTCGGGAGCGTCTCGATGACGGTTCCTTCTGTTTCGAATACATCCTGCTTAGGCATAAGGTGACTCCTTAGAATTTCCTTCTTCCCTAATGCTCAATATCTCGGCGCCTCGCTGGGTAAGAGCAACTGTGTGCTCATAGTGAGCAGAGAGGCTTCTGTCTTTGGTGATCGCCGTCCAATTATCATCCTTGATCTCGACATTCCAGTCTCCCGCCGCAATCATCGGCTCTATGGCCAAAACCAATCCTCTTTTTATTTTCGGGCCTCGTCCTGGAGGACCAAAATTAGGGATCTGGGGCTCTTCATGGAGAGATGTCCCGATTCCGTGCCCTACAAAGGCACGGATGACGGAAAATCCCTGTGCTTCGACAGAATTCTGGATGGCATGGGAAATGTCAGATATCCGATATCCCTCCCGAATTTTCTCAAATCCTTTAAAAAAGGCCTTCTCAGCAGCTTCGATAAGCCTGCTTGCCTCCAGATTGACTTCTCCAATCGGATAGGTCACCGCCGCATCTCCATAATAACCGTCGTAGACAACTCCAAAATCCAAGCCGAGGATATCCCCCCCCTGCAACTTGCGAGAGGATGGTATCCCATGAACAATCTCTTCATTTATGGATGTGCAAAGAGAGGCAGGATATCCCCGATAGCCTTTAAAAGCTGGAATCGCACCCATCTCTCTGGCTTTTTTTTCCGCAAAAGCATCCAAGTCTTTCGTCGCAATTCCTGGTTCTGCCATGTTGCGGAGATCTGCCAAGATTTGAGCCACGATGCGGTTGCTCTTTCTGATGGAAACGATCTCTTTCTCACTCTTGAGCACGATCATCGCATAGCCTCTGATCTGTTGGATTTTGTCAATTCAGCCTCTAAAACCGCTTGGATATCCTTGAAAACCGATTCTATATTCTTATCTCCTTCGATTGGGTGATAGTTTGCCTTTTTTCGATAATACACGATCAACGGCTCGGTCTCCTGACGATATATCCTCAACCGTTCCATAATTACTTCGGGCATATCGTCCTGTCTCTGCACAAGCCTTGCTCTGCATACATCACATTCATCGGGCCGATTCGGAGCCTTCACAAAAAGATTATAAATATTTCCACACTGGGAGCAGATCCTCCGGGAGGATAACCTTTCTATCAATTTTTTCTCGCTCAGTCGGATATCTAAAACAACCTCAGCTTGTTGACTGGAGATTTCCTCCAGCAAGAACGCTTGATTGATATTTCGTGGAAACCCATCCAAAATATACCCTTTCTGGCAGTCTTCTCTGGATAGCCTCGCTTCAACCATCTGCATCACTATCTCATCATTTACCAAATCTCCTCTGTTCATGGAAGCTTCGGCCTTTTTTCCCAAAGGCGTATTTTTTTGAACGGACTCACGCAGAAGGTCTCCCGTCGAAATCTTGGGAAAGCCATAATTTTGCTCGATTAAATCCCCCTGTGTGCCTTTACCGCTACCAGGAAGGCCGAGCAAGATAATTCTCATCCTCTCCTTCCTTTTAACCGCCCGCGACGCATAAATCCGTCATAATGGCGCATGACGAGCTGAGCTTCGATCTGTTGCATGGTATCCATGGCCACACCCACAACGATGAGGATGGAGGTTCCTCCAAAATAAAAATTCACATTTAATCCCTGGGTGAACCATCTAGGCAAATTGGCATCCAAAAAATCGCCGATAAACGGCAGCGCGCTCACCTTGAAGCCTGTGATCATAAATTCCGGCATCACAGCCACAGCAGCAAGATAGATAGCTCCTATCAAAGTGATGCGTGAGAGCACGCCATCGATGAAGTCGGAGGTGTTTTTCCCCGGTCTGATTCCGGGGATGAATCCACCGTACTTTCTCAAGTTGTCTGCCACATCCGTTGGATTAAAAATGATCGACACATAAAAATAGGTGAAGAAAATGATCGCTGCGATGTAGAGCAAATTGTAAAGGGGCATGCCCATACCGAACTGCATGGCTATATTTTGGATAAACGGCACCTTAACCATTTGGGCAATTGTGGAGGGGATGGTGACAATAGAGGCAGCAAATATTATAGGGATAACTCCCCCCGTATTTACTCTCAAAGGCAGGTGAGTGCTCTGTCCTCCGTATATTTTCCGGCCGACGACTCTCTTGGCATAGGAGACAGGTATTCTCCTTTGCCCCCGTTCCACAAACACAATAACAACGATGACCCCCAGCATCAAGACCAAAAGAAAGAGGGCTCTTAACGGAGACATATCTCCCGAGGAGATGCTTCCTACTATGCTCTGAATACCGCTGGGCAGACTGACCACGATTCCTGCAAATATAATAAGAGATATGCCGTTTCCGATCCCTCTTTCTGAAATCTGTTCTCCCAGCCACATGATAAAAACAGTACCTGTGGTCATGGTGAGAATCGTCAGAAGCCTGAATCCCCAACCCTTATTCGGGACGATCGGAAGATTGCTCACGGGGCTTCTCAGGCTTTCCAAAAAAATACTGATTCCGAAGGACTGGATCAAGCAGATTAAAAGGGTGCCATACCGGGTGTACTGGGTGATTTTTTTACGCCCTAACTCTCCTTCTTTGGACAATTTTTCCAAGTATGGCCAAACCACTTGAAGAAGCTGCAGGATAATGGACGCACTGATGTATGGCATGATGCCCAAGGCAAAAATGGTCATCCTGGACATGCTTCTTCCGGTAAACAAATCCACAAATCCCAGGATCGTTCCTTTCTGCATCTGCCAAAACTCTTCAAGCGCAGGTGCGCTTATGCCAGGGCTGGGAATTTGAGCTCCTATGCGATAGACTGCCAACAGGACCAGCGTGAAGATAACCCTTCTTCTTAGCTCAGGAATGCTGAATATGTTCCTTATGCTGTCTAACATCACTTACTTCCAATTTGAACGGCTTTTCCGCCCGTCTTTTCTATCTTTTCTTGAGCGGATTGAGTAAATTTATGGGCGTGTATTTCTTTGGCTGATTTGAGTTCGCCTCTTCCTAAAATCTTTATGATCTGCGATTCCCTCTTGAGGAGACCAGCCTCAACCAGATCCTTTGGCATAATTTTGTCTTTTTTGACCCGCTCGAGGCGATCCAAGTTGATCTCGTTGTATTCTTTTTTGAAAATATTCGTGAATCCTCGTTTGGGGACCCTCCGAGAGAGAGGCATCTGTCCCCCTTCAAAACTGCGCTTCCGAGAATATCCGGAAATGGATTTTTGGCCTTTTGTTCCACGTCCTGCCGTTTTCCCCCTGCCCGAACCCGGTCCCCGGCCCACACGCTTCCTTTCTTTGCGAGACATCTTTGCGGGATGAAGGTTGCTCAAATTCATTTTTTCTCCAAAACTTCCACATTCACCAAGTGGGATATCTTGTTTATCATTCCTCTTATCTCAGGACAATTCTTGCGAATCACCACTGAGTCTATTCTCCTCAGTCCAAGCCCCTTCACAACCTCTCTCTGCTTTCTGGGCCGGCCAATAACGCTGCGGACGAGCTGAATTTTGAGCTCGGTCACGTTTTTTTCCGGTTTAGGGACTGTTTCTTTTACTGCCATATCATTTCCTTTTCTTTCCCTCTTATTTTCGATACGCCTTCGGGACTTTTAAGTCTTTTCAGGCCATCTATAGTGGCATGTGCAACACTTATCGGATTGTTACTGCGAATGGATTTGGTCAAAATATCCTTGATTCCGGCTAACTCCATGATAATCCGCACCGCTCCACCGGCAATGACACCTGTTCCTTTTGATGCCGGGCGAAGAACGACTTCTCCTCCTCCGTGTGTTCCCTTTATGAAGTGAGGAATCGTCGTGTCCAAAATCGGGACCTCGATCAGTTTCTTTTTGGCATCTTGTGCGGCCTTGGAAATTGCTACGGGGACCTCCCGGGCTTTGCCCTTCCCGATTCCGACCAATCCGTTTTCATTCCCCACTGCCACCAAAGCTGAAAAGCTGAGGTTTTTGCCGCCTTTCACGACCTTGGTTACTCTGCGGATAGAAATCACATGATCCTTTAACTCGGCTTCTTCCTTTTTTGCTTCCTCGCGCACTCTTTTTCCTCCTTAATACAATACCTAAAAAATGAGGCCTTCTTTCCTCATCGCTTCAGCCAAGGCTTTGACGCGGCCATGATAGGGATACACGCCTCTATCGAAGACCACCTGTTTGATCCTTTTCTTTTTCAATCTTTTGGCAATCATCTCGCCGACTGTTTTTGACGCTTCTACATTTTTTGTTTTTTTCTTTTTCTCTCGATACTCCTTCTCAACGCTTGAAGCTGCGGCCAAGACCGTTCCTGTAATGTCGTTAATAGCCTGGGAGTAGATATACCGGTTGGATTTGAATACAAAAACTCTTGGACGCTCTGCCGTCCCTCTGATCTTTTTCCGAATACGCTTGCGTATTTTTCTTCTTGATTCTTTCTTCAGTAAAGTCTTTTTCTTAAACACCGACCACTCCTGCCTTGCGTTCTTTTTTGCGCAAATGCTCCCCAACATACCGGATCCCTTTCAGTTTGTAAGGATCCGGTTTTCGAAAACTTCGAATCTTGTGCGCTTCCTGTCCAACTCGTTGTTTGTCGATTCCTTTCACTCTGATCAGAGTGGGTTTTTCCAACACGATTTCAATATCCTCTGGAATTTCATAGATGACGGGCTTTGAATAGCCCAGGCTCAATTCAAGCTTATTTTTATCCATTTTAGCCCTATACCCGACTCCGACTATCTCCAACGCTTTCGTGAAACCTGTGGATACACCCATCACGGCGTTGTGGGCTAGTGTCCGACATAGGCCGTGCATAGATCTATGCTGGGGAGAATCGGACGACCGGGTAAAAACTACATGATTGTCTTCAATTTCTACGATGATTCCAGAGAACAAGGGGGAAGTCAGCTTACCTTTTGGACCTTCCACCTCGATATGATCAGTAAGGATGCTGACCTTTATTCCTTCTGGTATCAGCACCGGCTGTTTTCCTACTCTTGACATCTTACTTTCCCTCTCATCTTAAGTTACCAGATATAGCACAAGACCTCTCCGCCTACGCCTTTTTCTTCACACTTCTTCCCTGAAACTAAACCCTGGGATGTGGAAACGATCGCAATCCCAAGGCCATCCAGAACCTTGGGTATGACATCTCTCTTGCAATAAATTCGACAACCTGGCTTACTGATCTTCTGAAGTCCCGTGATGACGCTGCGGCTGTTTTCTGTATATTTCAAGGTTATGATCAGGCTTCCCTGTTTGTTATCGTCAATAACCTTGAAGTTTTTGATATACCCTTCTTCCTTTAGGATTTTTGCGACTTCCACTTTCAATCGAGAAGAGGGCATGGTTACGTCTTTTTTCTTGACAAGCAAGGCATTACGTATCCTTGTCAGCATGTCTGCGATTGGATCTGTTAAACTCATATCTTCTCCCTCAAATTACCATGATGCCTTTATTATTCCGGGAATTTCTCCCTTTAAAGCAAGCTCTCGAAAACACAAACGGCACATATCAAATTTCCTGTAGTATCCTTTGGAACGTCCACATATCCGACATCTGGACTTCTTTCTAGTCGGAAACTTGGGTTCTCTCAGATATTTTGCCACCATTGCTTTTCTTGCCATCTCTTTTTCCTTATATTTCTTCGCTAAAAGGCATACCAAGTTTTTTTAACAAGGCAAATGCCTGTTCATCGCTTTCAGCACAGGTTACGATAGTGATGTTCATTCCCCTTGGCCTTTCCACTTTTGTGTAGTCTATCTCAGGAAAAACCAGTTGTTCTTTTATGCCCAACGTGTAATTGCCTCTTCCATCAAACGCCCTAGAGGAAACACCCCGGAAATCCCGTACACGGGGAAGAACGATGTTGACCAAACGGTCCATAAATTCATACATTCTTTTTCCTCGCAGAGTCACATAGCAGGCTATGGCTTGCCCCTGTCGGAGCTTAAAGGATGATATGGACTTTTTGGCTCTTCCTATGGCGGGGCACTGCCCCGTGATCAAACTCAATTCTTCTTTTGCGGTGTCCAGCAACTTGATATTCTGGAGAGCATCACCGACTCCGACGTTTATAACAACCTTCTCAAGGCTCGGAACTGCCATTTTGTTTTTTATGGACAACTCCTTTTGCAGCTCAGGAAGAATTTCCTTTTGGTACTTTTCTTGAAGACGACTCATTCCTTATACCTCACCTTTCCTATTCAATGGTCGATTCACATCTGTTGCATACTCGGATGTTGCTTCCATCCCCCAGTTTTTTTTTCTTCGCTCTGATCCCTCTGCCACATTCCGAACAATACAGCATCAAATTGGAAACATGGATCGGTGATTCCTTTTCCATCACGCCACCCTGTATGTTTCGACTCTGATCTCGACGGATAAACTCCTTGATAAAATTGACCTTTTCAACAATAACCTTATCTTTCTCCGGGAATACCTTGAGAATTTTTCCCGTTTTTCCTTTGTCTTTTCCGCTAATGACCATGACAGTATCATTTTTCTTGAGCATCAGCTTATTCATCAAAGAACCTCCGGAGCGAGGGAAACGATTTTCATGAATTTTTTTTCCCGCAACTCCCTTCCAACAGGGCCAAATACGCGTGTACCGATGGGCTCACCCTGTGGGCTTATGATAACCGCCGCATTATCATCAAAACGGATATAGGACCCATCTCTTCTTCTGACTTCCTTTTTTGTCCTCACGACAACAGCCCGAACCACCTTTCCCTTGGGTATTTTGCTCTCAGGCTCGGCTTCCTTCACAGATGCGGAAATAATATCGCCGATGGAGGCCGTCTTGCCCACTCCCCCGCCAAGAGGAGTTATGCACAGAATTTTTCGGGCTCCTGAATTATCAGCTACCTTGAGCATCGTTTCTGATTGAATCATTCTTTATTGACCTCGAATTCTTTTTCGGCATCGGACGAGGATAATCCCAATATCTCTTGAACCCTCCACTTCTTTCTCTTGCTCAAAGGTCTCGTTTCAACAATTTTAACCAGATCACCGACCTTGCACTTTTCATACTCATCATGAGCAAGGAATTTCTTCCGCCGTTTCACGATTTTCTTATAAAAAGGATGCCTCACCTGACGCTCGATGAGAACAGTCACTGTTTTTTTCATATTATTTCCGATGACCACACCCACTTTCGTTGTTCGTCTTCCTTTATTATTCATTCTTCTTGTTTCCCTTCCTTCCTTTCCTTCAATATGGTCAAGATTCTTGCTCTGTCCCGTTTGAGGTTGTTCAACTTCGTGGCATCTTCCAACTGACCTAAGGCATGCTGAAACTTCAGCTTGAAGAGCTGATCTTTCAATTCTTCATCCTTTTGTATCAGCTCTTCATCAGATAGCTCTCTCAATTCTGTAGGTTTCATCTCCACTCCCTGCTTTCTCTCGAAACGAATCTCGTTCTAATCGGAAGCTTATGGGAAGCCAACCGCATGGCTTCTCTTGCGACTTCTTCTGATATACCCTCTACTTCATACAAAATACATCCGGGCTTGATCACATCTACCCAAAACTCGGGATCGCCCTTGCCCTTTCCCATCCTGACCTCTGTGGGTTTTTTTGTCACGGGTTTCCAGGGAAATACGCGAATCCACAGTTTCCCCTTTCTTTTGGCATGACGTGTGATAGCGATCCGTCCTGCTTCGATTTGCCTGGCTGTGATCCAACATGGTTCCATAGCTTGTAGTCCAAATTCACCAAACGATAAATGAGCTCCACGATCAGCTTTGCCCCTCATCCGACCTCTTTGCTGTTTTCGGTACTTGACCTTTTTTGGCATAAGCATGGCTAAATCTCCTCAACATCTCCTGTCTGGGAAGTCATCTTTTCTTTCTCCACATCTCCTGTATAGATCCAGACTTTAATGCCGATCTGGCCGTATGTCGTGAATGCTTCGGTAAAACCATAATCTATGTTGGCTTTCAGGGTTTGCAACGGCAACTGCCCTCTTAGATACCACTCTGATCGGGCTATTTCGACACCCCCTAATCGACCCGAACACATGACTTTTATTCCCTTGGCCCCCATTTTCATGGACATTTCCACAGCCCTCCTCATGGCTCTACGGTAGGCTATTCTTTTTTCCAGCTGTATGGCAATTCCTTCGGCGACAAGCAGGGCATTTTGCTCAGGTTTATCAACTTCCCGAATATCGATGTAAACCTCTTTTTGAGCGATTTCTTGAAGAAAAGTCTTGAGGCTTTCGATTTCCTTTCCGCCACGTCCGATCACGATTCCGGGACGGGCCGTGTGAACGATCACTCTGATTTTTGGTCCGACGCGTTCGACATCGACTTCCGAAATCCCGGCATGATAGTATCTCTTCTTGATGATTTTTTTCATCTTCAGGTCTTCATGAATAAGCCGGCGATACTCGGATCCTTTGGCAAACCAGCGAGAACTCCATTGCTTGTTAAAACCCAATCGAAATCCGTGAGGGTGTGTTTTCTGGCCCACTTTATTTTCCTTTCCTTTCTTCTAAATATACATGGACATGACTTGTCCGTTTCAGTATTCTCGCGGCCCTCCCCATCGGAGCCGCTTTCCATCTTTTCCAATGAGGCCCTGCATTGACAAAAATCTCGGATACAAACAGATTGTCCACGTCAATATTAGGAACCTTTTGCTGGGCATTGGCAATGGCTGAGCGCAGAGTTTTTTCGGTGATGGCGCTCGCTTTTTTTTTCTTCGAAAAATGAAGGATGGTGAGAGCTTCACCTACGAATCTTTCTCTGATGAGGTCGGTCACCAGCCGGCACTTCTGAGGCGACATCCTCGCATATTTCGTAACGGCTTGAGCAACGATATTTTTTTCGTCCATTTATTTCTTCATCCTGATAGTTCTTGCGGTTTTCGATGTATGTCCTTTAAAAGTCCGGGTTGGAGAGAATTCCCCGAGTTTATGTCCAACCATATTTTCCGTGATAAAAACAGGTATAAACCTCTTTCCATTGTATACAGCTATCGTCAATCCAACCATTTCCGGAATGACTGTAGATCGGCGGGACCAAGTCTTTATAATCTGTTTCTTTCCTCTTTGAGAAGACAGATCATTAACCCTTTTCAGTAACTTATCCTCAATATACGGACCCTTCTTCAGAGATCTACCCATGACTACTTACTCCTTCTCCGAACAATATACTTTTGTGTTCTTTTGTTTCTTCTTGTCTTGTATCCCTTTGTGGGCTGGCCCCAAGGAGAAACAGGATCACGACCGCCCTTTGCCTTTCCTTCGCCTCCGCCATGAGGATGGTCGATCGGATTCATGGCTGTTCCACGCACATGAGGTCTTTTCCCTTTCCAGCGGTTTCTCCCTGCCTTTCCTATCGAAATATTCTGATGATTGATATTACCGACCTGTCCGACAGTTGCACGGCAGTCGAGGTGTATTTTCCGTATTTCCGATGAGGGAAGGCGAAGTTGTGCGTAATCGCCTTCCTTGGCGAGGATTTGAGCACCGGAACCTGCCGCTTTGGCCATCTGCCCTCCCTTCGCCTTTCTCATTTCGATGTTGTGGATGATGGTTCCCATCGGAATATACCTGAGCGGCATGGCATTTCCAGGGAGGATATCCAGCTGTCTGTCGGCTGATATCACTGTCTGTCCAACCTGAAGGTTCTCGGGCGACAGAATGTAACGTCGTTCACCGTCTCTGTATTTGATCAACGAAATAAAAGCAGACCGGTTGGGATCATATTCAATCGTCTCGACAATTCCAGGAATATCGATCTTATCACGCTTAAAATCCATGATTCGGTAAAGCCTTTTGTGACCGCCGCCACGATGACGAATCGAAATTCTCCCTCGCAAATTCCGCCCTCCGGATTTTTTTAGCGACTGTACGAGAGGCTTATGTGGTTCACGAGTGGTAAGCTCTTCAAACGTAAGTCCTGTCTTCTGGCGCAAACTCGATGTCACAGGTCTGTATGTCTTTATCCCCATTTTACACAGCCTCGAAGTATTCGATCATTTTTTCGCCTTCTTTGAGCTTCACGTACGCTTTCTTCCAGTCTTTTGTCCATCCCTCATTCCTGCCAACTTTTTTTTTCTTCCCCTTCTTTTTAACGATGCGGACTCTATCCACCTTGACTTTGAAAAGCTTCTCAGCGGCTTCCTTGATCTCAATTTTGTTGGCCCTCGAGTCCACTTCGAAGCAAACCTCTCGATTTTTCTCCTTCAACCAGGAACTTTTTTCTGTTATGACAGGTCTCAAGATGATTTCATACGGATCCTTGTTCACTTTAATCTCTCCATCAGTGACTCGAAAGCTTTTTGCGTAAACACAAGCGATTTATGATTCAAAACATCATAAATATTGACTTGATTGAAATCGACTACCTTTACTTTAGGGATATTTCGCAGAGAAAGGAATAAATTCTTGTTTTCCTGATTATCGATAACAAGCGCAGATTCAATTTTGAGTTTCTTTAAGAAACTCAGTCCTTCTTTTGTCTTTGGCTCTTTGAATTTAAGGCTGTCCAAAATCATTATTTGTTTTTCTGCAAACTTCATGGCCAATGCAGATTTCAGGGCATTTCTCTTTGCCTTTCTGGGCATTTTGTAAGAATAATCCCTCGGTTTAGGGCCAAAGGTAATCCCTCCTGATCTCCAGAGCGGAGACCGGGTACTGCCTGCCCTAGCTCTGCCCGTTCCTTTTTGTCTCCAAGGCTTTCGGCCCCCTCCCCTCACCTCAGCTCGAGTCTTTGTCGAAGCCGTACCTCGCCTCTGGTTGGCTCGATAATTAACGACAGCCTCGTATATCAAATGCTCTTTCACTGGATAGGACAGGATATCTTCTGGCGCATTTATCTCTTTGGTTTTCTTGCCGGTTTGGTCTAAAATCTGAACTTTTGCCATTATTTTCTCTTACTTTTTATCTTCGGTTTTTTTATCTTCGGTATTTTTTTCATCAGAAGGCGTTGGTTTTGCTGGAACAGCCGTTGGCTCGAAATCAGCCTTTTTGATCAACAGGTATCCACCGTTTGCTCCGGGGATCGATCCCTTGACCACCAGTAGATTATTTTCCTTATCCGCTCGGACAACTATCAGATTCCTAACTGTTACCTTGTCATCACCCAAATGCCCTGGAAGTTTTTTTCCTTTAACAACACGGGATGGGTATGCCGAGGCTCCGATCGAACCAGGACGTCTATGAAACATGGAACCATGACTTTTCTTGCCGCCATGATACCCCCAGCGTTTGACAACACCTGCAAATCCTTTGCCTTTGCTACGTCCCGTGATATGGACTTTTTCTCCTTTTTCAAAGATATCCACAAAAAATTGGTCTCCTACTTTTACCTCCGTCTGCTCGATGAAACGGAATTCACGCAAAATTTTCGGAGGGGGAACACCCGCTTTTTCGGAATGGCCGGTCAGCGGTTTGTTGGGCTTTTTTCGGACTTTTTTTTCTATAAAACCTATTTGAATCGAAGAGTATCCATCCTTTTTTTCGGTTTTTTTCTGGAAGACTGTGCAGGGACCTGCTTGAATCACTGTCACAGAAAAGACATTTCCTTGTTCATCAAAGCTCTGCGTAATACCTATTTTCTTCCCGATCAAACCCTCGACCATGGTCATTCTCCTCCGGTTCCAAAGGCCTGAATCTCCACATCGATCCCTGCCGGGAGATCCAGCTTTTGCAGTTCCTCTATCGTCTCGTTGTTATAATCGCTAATATCGATCAGCCGCTTATGAATTCTCATTTCAAAATGTTCTCTGGACTTCTTATCCACATGAGGAGAACGCAAAACACAAAACCGATGAATGCGTGTGGGCAGAGGAATGGGCCCAGAGAGGTTCGCACCCGTTCTTTTGGCTTTGATGACAATTTCTTTCACAGACTGATCCAGCAGACGATGATCAAATGACTGTAGCCTAATCCTTATTTTTTCCATTTCAAGTACTCCGTTCTCCTCGTTAATTTAGCTCAAACTCCTCTTTATTTCTCTCCATGCCTATTCGGTGATATCGGTGACAGAGCCGGCACCGACTGTACGGCCGCCCTCTCGGATCGCAAACCGCATCCCCTTCTCCATCGCCACGTTAGTGATCAGATTGATCTCCAAATTCACATTGTCTCCGGGCATCACCATCTCTACGCCTTGGGACAACTTCACCGTCCCCGTCACATCCGTCGTCGAAAAATAAAACTGAGGCCTGTACCCAGCAAAAAACGGCGTGTGCCTCCCGCCTTCCTCCTTCTTCAAGGCGTATATCGATGCCTTGCACTTCGTATGCGGTTTTATCGACCCAGGATGCGCTAACACCATCCCTCTCTCTACCTCATCCTTATCCGTCCCTCTCAACAAAACTCCCA